>NZ_RXHU01000034.1 GCF_003955665.1 Paenibacillus whitsoniae | reverse complement strand
CAGCAGCGTCTCGACGGCGCGGATGCCGAGCGGTTCCTTGCCGAGCTCGATCGTACTGAGCGGCGGCTGCGCATACACGGCCGCCTCGATGTTATCGAGGCCGATCACGCGCGCCTGGCCGGGGATGCTCAGCCCGCGCTGCTTCAGCAGCGGCATCAGCGCCAAAGCGAGCTGGTCGTTGGCGCAAATAAAGCCGTCCGGCATCCCGTCGCCGGACAAGGCGCCGAGCTTGCGCTCAAGCTGGTGCGCCATGTGGGGCTGGCCAAAGGCCACTTGCCACTTCTTGAGCGACAGACTTTCCGGATCATCGGCGCTGCTCCGATGATCCTCCATGGCGAGGCGGCAGCCCCACCAGCGCTCCTTGAAGCTGAGCGCGAACGCATCGTCGCCGATGAAGACGATGCGCTTCGCGCCTGCCGTGAGGAGACGGTCCAGAGCCATTGCGCCGGAGCCGAGATTGTTGTTCACGACGCAGTCGACCTCCACGAGCGGCTCTTCATGGTCGATGAGCACGAGCGGCAGTCCCGTCATTTTCAAGGCGACGACGCTGTCGGTTGGAAACGTGCCGGCCAGCAAGTGGCCGATGCAGCGCGTTTTGTTCAAATAAGCAGGAACCTGCAGCTGTTTATCGTGCTGGCTGACGGGTACGATCAGATGATCATACCCGTTGTCGATACTGGCTTGTGCGATGCCGGCGAGCACTTTGCCCCAGAACGGATTATCCTGCTGATAGCCGGCGTGAATCCAGACGAGCAGGTAGGGCCGGGTACCTTCGGCATTCGCTGTATCCGGTGTAACGCTCAGTGGCGCGATATTGGCGGCCATAAGGGCTTTGGGCCGGAGTACATAGCCCATCGCTTTGGCAGTCTCTTGAATGCGGCGGCGGTTGTCTTCGCTGACGCCGGATTTGCCCGACAACGCTTGCGAGACGGTGTATTTGGATAAACCAAGGCGGTCGGCGATGGCTTGCATGGATACTTTTTTGGACATGGATGAAAGCTCCTTACATAGACTAACAAACCAAACACTCTATATTGTTTCGTATATCCGATATAATGTCAATCTTTTCGCAGAAAAAAGTGATTGACCGCAACGTCGTTTTTGCGTAAATTATGGTCACGAATAAAATTGTTAGCCTAACGAAAATAACAAATTCGTGATATGCAAAATTACAGGAGGGAATTCCGATGACCACGACATTGATTTTTTACGACAGCGCGTTTCCATACGAAGGGGAGCGCCCGCAAGATGAGGCGCTGCGTGCGCTGAGCGAAATCGGTACGCTGACGAACGCTGATCAGTTGGCGGAAGCGCTGCAGCAAGGTGCGGATACGCTGATTCATTTGCATGGGCGGTATTTTCCGAAGGCGGCCTGGTCTGCGATTATGGCGCATGCGCGTACAGGCAAAGGGTTAGTTACCCTGGGCAGCGCACCTTTCCGTATTCCAGTTTATGCGGAGGCTGGAGGCTGGCAGTTGGAGAATGAGCAGACGGCGTATCATCAGCAGCTGAATATTCACGAGATGCTGCCGGTGGACGGCACGCCCATCGCATATTATGCAGCGAATCCCGATCTAGCCTTGTTCATCGGCCGGGAACATCTCGTAGAGGTGCAGCCCACGGTGGGCTTGGCGCTGCATGTGACGAGAGCCGACGATCATCCGGGACAGATCGGTTCGAGCGGACCGATGGATGCGCATATGACGCCGCTGCTAAAGGGAGTTTCTGGTGAAGGCCGCGAAGTGGCGGCGCCCGTCGTGCTGCTGGAGAACACGAAAGGGGATTTTGCGGGAGGTCGGTGGATTTTCGCCAATATCTTTGGGGATGAGGCGTTCTGGGCTCGCGGAGGCGCAGCGCTGTTGGGTGAATTGGCTGAATATGTATCCCGAGGTGTAACGGAAATCTGGTTCAAACCGAATTATGCCTGCTACGATCCGGGAGACCGGGCGGCGCTGACGGTGCAATTGCAGACGCTTGCGAGCCGTGGCGGCCGTCAATCGCCGAATACCGCGTGGACATTTCACGTGGAGGTGAACCGTGAGGGGGAAGCTGTGCCGGTCTGGCGTAAGGAATTCAGCATGCCGGCCTCCCGCGAGCTGACGTACTACAAAGTAATCGTACCTGTAGACCTGCAAGCCGGTTACTATACCGCAACATGCGTCGCTACTTCGAACTTCGGCGAAACGCGCACGTTTCGTCAAGGCTTCTGGGGCTATGACGCGGAGCTGCTGCGGGAAGGCACACCGATGTCTTGCGACCGGGATTACTTCTGGAAGGACGGCAAGCCGCTGCCGATCGTCGGCATGACGTACATGACCAGCGACGTGGCGAGAAAGTTTTTGTTCCTGCCGAACGTATCGGTGTGGGATCGGGACATTGCGCAAATGGTTAAAGCCGGCATCAATCTGCTGCGTACGGGGATCTGGTCGGCGTGGCGGCAGGTGATGTTCGTCGACGGGCATCCGTATGAAGAGGTGCTTCGCGCGATTGACGCTTTTATTTTGACATGTAAAAAGCACAGCATCGAAGTTACTTTCAATTTCTTCGCCTTTACCCCGGAGACGTGGGAGGGCGTCAATCCGTATCTCGACCCGCGCAGCGTGGAGGCGCAAAAACGGTTTATTTCCGCGGTCGTCTCCCGCCACAAAGAAACGACGAATGTGCATTGGGATTTGATCAACGAGCCGTCGATGTTCAATCCGCAAAAGCCGTTTGCAGGCCCGCAGTCCGCACATGATCGTTATGAGCAAGCTGCGTATGTCGCTTGGCTTGAGGAGCGGCACGGCGATATTCGTTATCTGCAGGAGCGCTGGAATATGACGCCGGAGGAGCTGCCTGGCTTTGCAAGTGTGCGGCTGCCGGACGTATCCGAAATGAACATGAACACGACGGAAACGTTGGAGAAAAAAGGCGGTCCATGGCTCGATTACACGTTGTTCACGATGGAAATGCATAATCGCTGGGCAGATGAGCTGATTGCTACGATTCGGAGCATCAATCCGGCGCAGCTTGCGACGGTTGGACAGGACGAGGGGCTTGGGGCGCAGCGTCCATCGCCGTTCTTCTACGCGGACAGCGTCGATTATACGACGGTGCATACGTGGTGGCTGATGGACCAGCTTGTCTGGGACGGGATTTTCTCGAAATCGCCGTACAAACCAAGCCTGATTCAGGAAACCGGCATTATGTATGTGGAGACGGCGGATGGCCGGGCAAAGCGGTCGGAGCATGAACTGCGCAACATTTTGGAGCGCAAATATGCGTATGCCTTCTCCACCGGCGGTGCGGGGGCTGTGCAGTGGATCTGGAACATTAATTCTTATATGAATAATGTGAATGAATCGCATATCGGAGCGCTGCGCGCCGACGGTACGGAAAAACCGGAGGCCGACGTCTCCTACGATTTCGGCTCCTTTATGGGATCGATCCGTGAGTTGTTCGTGGATCGGCAGTTGGAAGAAGTCGTCGCGGTGTTCCCGTACTCGAACGACTTCTCTACGCGCAAGCTGGCGGGCGAAGCGACCGCCAAGCTGACGCGCACGCTCGCGTACTCGCTGAACGTGCCGTTTCGCGGGATCGGCGAGTACCACTTGGACGCGCTCGCGGAGCAAAAGCCGAAGCTGATCATCGTGCCGAGCGCGCACAATTTCAGCGATGCCGCGCTCGGGCAGCTGCTCGCGCACGTTCGCACCCACGGCGGCACGCTGCTGTTCACAGGCCCGCTCGGCCTGAATGAATACTGGGCGTGGTCGCCGCGGCTCGCGGACATCGTGGGCGACACGGTGCTGAGCAACGTGGTGCGGGAGGAGGCGATGGTGCTGCAGGATCGTGTCTATCCGGTGTCCTTCGGCGGCGCGGGCATTGCGCAGCTGAACAAGGAGCTGACGCTTGCGGCGGATTTGCCGGAACCTGGCCGGCGGGCGTGGAGCTCGCAGCATGGCACGGTGCAGTGTCATGTGCTTGGCGCGGGCCAGCTCATCTGGTGCCCGCTGCCTGTGGAGCTGAATGAACGCGATGGCGCGCTTGAGGCGCTGTATACGTATGCGCTGCAGGAAGCGGGCGTCGGGGCGGAGCTCACCTGGCTGCGCGGCGGCGATCTGCCGGGCGTATATGGCCGCAAGCTGACTTTTGCGCAAGGAGCGCTTTATATTTTCGTATCCGAGTATGGGGTAGATACGCAAATCGAGGTGCAGGACCCGGCGACGGGCCGTAGGTATGCTTTCGAACTGGAAGCGGAGCGCACAGTCATGTTTGCGGCCGATGCTGCGGGCGAGTTGACTGCCGTGTATCGTCCATCGCAAGTTCAGGTTGAGGTGGAGTAGGTAATAAACCCGTAAACCAAAGAACCTCAGCTCCACAACAAGTGGAGGCTGAGGTTCTTTTCATTCAGGAAGGGCCAGCTATCGCCGCCTTGCGCAACGGCAATTAAGCGATTTCATTCATACAGGTGCCGCAGACTAGCTTGCCTTTGAAATAGGACATATTCTCAAAATTCCCGCAGAATACGCAGGCTGGGGTGTACTTTTTGAGGGTGATCCGCTCCGGATCCACATACACTTCGATGGCGTCGCCAATTTCGATATGAAGCGTTCGTCTCAACTCGATGGGCAAAACGATCCGTCCTAGTTCGTCAACTTTTCTCACAATACCTGTCGATTTCACTTGGTTACCTCCCTGGCATTTATCACGCAGCTTATTCGTCTTCATTTCGACTGTATTTGTAAGTATTCCACATATGCACTCGAATTCCTTTTATTGACTCGGATCGATTTGCAAAAAATGTTGAGTGGCAGCGAAAGTCTGAGAATAAGTGGTAGCCTACGCCTCCAGGAGCTTCACATCGACAAAAACGTCCAGATCCTGCGAGCCTGAACCGCGATAGATGCCTTTGACCGGCACGATATCGTTGTAGTCCCGGCCGTGCCCCAGCTTGACGTACCGCCAGTTGACTTCGTTATTGTTGGTCGGATCGAAGCCGAACCAGCCGGCGCCGGGAATGAGGCACTCCACCCAGGCGTGGGAGGCTTGCGTAAAATCGGCATTGCCGCCCTGCAGGTCGCCGACAAAATGATAGCCGCTCACATAGCGGGCGGGAATGCCTTTGTCCCGGCAAATCGCGATCATGAGGTGCGCGTAGTCCTGGCAGACGCCGCGCCGCAGCTTGAGCGTCTCCAGGGCTGTCGTCTGGACGGACGTCGCGGAGGGGTCGTACGTAAAGTCGAAGTAAATCGTGGCACAGATGGCCGCAATCAGATTGTGCATGGGCATCCCGTCGTCGGGGATGGCATCTGCGTAAGCTTTCACTTCAGGTGTTAACGCTGTATAGCCGGTCGGCAGCAAATATTCGGCGTATTCATTCTGAAAGCTGTCGCCAAATCGCTCAGCTTTGCTATCATAGGAAGAGGCGATGGGCTCTTTCCCATATTCGTTGTCCCGCGTGACGACGGTCGAGACCATTTTAATTGTAAGCTCACGATGGATTTTATTGACGGTGAAGGCGTGAACTTGATTATGAAAATAATCCGAATACGTGAAGAACGCGGAAACCGGTTCGGTCGTAATCGCGTGATGGTAGCAGGATTGACGCTTGTCGGTCAGGGGAGTTAAGCGCACTTCATTGACACTGTCCTGCGCTAAATCGGAATACGTGTAGCGTGTGATGTGCGTAATCTCCAGCTTCTTCATGCAATAACCTCCTCTCGCGAGGGAAAAAAGACTTTCGCCATCCGCAGCCCCATGACGTTGCAGGAGTCCCGCAGCGCCTGTAAGGCGCTCTCCAATTTGCCGGACTGGGTGTCGCTTTCGTCCATGCAGGCGAGGTTGGCGGTGACCCTGCCCGCCAGTTTGGCGACTTTGCGGACTTCGTGATCCAGCGTCATGTCCTCCAGTTGAATGCCGCTAAGTGAGCGCTCCAGCGCAAGGAAGGCATAGGCGACCGAACGGGGGAACGTCTCGCTTAGCATAAGAAATTGCATGATCGTCGTTAAATTGACGGTATCGGCATACGCTTTGCGGTACGATTCGTAGCCGCTGACGGATTTTAACACGGAGAGCATGAGCGGATAGGACGGAATCTCCTCCTTGGCCAGTTCGCCGCACAGCGATTGCAGCAGGCGAAGCAAGTTCTCCGCGCGCTCCAGGTAGCGGCCGGCCTCCACGAAGTGCCACTCGTTCTGCCTCGGCATGACGGAGGTGGCGGCGCCTTGAAACATGGACAACGAATCCCGGACATAGCGGTAAAAGAGATGCGGCGAGTCGTTCGTAATGTCGCGCACGTCTTTTTCCCGCATCCACAGGTACAGTCCGTTCAGGATGTCCCACAGCTCGCACGGCATTTTCTCCCGGATGTTCCGCAAGTTCGTTCTGGCGTGATTGGTGCAGGCCAGCAGGGAGTTGGCATTATTTTTATCGAGTGTAATGTAGTAGAGCACGTTCTGCTCGGAAAAGCTGCCGTACTGCTCGGTAAACGCGGCCCGGTCGCCAATCGTATCGATCAACCGTCCCCATGCTTCGCTGCCGCTGCCCTCCTTGTCTTCGCGGATATGGTAGTAAACATCGATCAGTCTGGCATGATTCTCCGCCCGTTCAGCATATCGTCCGATCCAGAATAAAGCTTCCGCTGTTCGCCCCATCATCACCATGTCCACTTCACCCTCCATTCAAATATCGAAATGCTTATCGAATAACCCATGTATCCTTGCAGCCGCCGCCTTGCGACGAGTTCACCACGAGCGAACCTTCCTTGAGCGCTACGCGCGTCAGGCCGCCGGGAATCACTTCAATGTCTTCTCCCGCAATGACAAAAGCTCTCAAGTCGATGTGCCGCGCTGCCATCTGGCCGTCGACCATGACCGGCGCCCTGGAGAGCTGCACCGTCGGCTGTGCGATGTAACGGTCGGGATACGCGACGATCTTCGCGCGGAACTCGGCGATTTCCTCATCCGAAGCCGAAGGGCCGATCAGCATGCCGTAGCCGCCGGACAGCGACGTTTCCTTGACGACCATACGGTCCAGATGGTTCAGCACATGCTCCCGCTCTTCCGGACGGGACAAGATGTAAGTCGGTACGTTATTTAGAATCGGTTCTTCGTTCAAATAATAGCGGATCATGTCCGGCACGTAGGCATAAATGGCCTTGTCGTCGGCGACGCCTGTGCCCGGCGCGTTCACGATATTGATGTTCCCGGCGCGATACGCGTTCATAATGCCGGCAACGCCCAGATAGGAGCTCGGATTGAAGGCGAGCGGATCGAGAAAATCATCGTCAATGCGGCGATACAAGACGTCGATTTGGCGCAGCCCTTTGATGCCGCGCATGTACACTTTGTGATCGATGACCACGAGGTCATGGCCTTCCACGAGCTCAATCCCCATCTGTTGCGCGAGGAACGTATGCTCAAAGTAAGCGGAATTGTAGCAGCCCGGTGTCAGAAGTCCGATGACCGGATCGGATTTGCCGGAAGGTGCAAGCTTGCGAAGTGCCGATAGAAAGACGTTCAGACTATGCTCAATGTCTTGAATGGCGTGGCTGAAGACGAGCTCCGGGAATAAGTGCGTCATGATGGAACGGCTTTTATATAAGTAGGAAAACCCGGAGGGCGAACGAAGATTATCTTCCAGTACAAAATATTCGCCATGCTCATCGCGGATCAAATCAATGCCTGACACGGTGACGTACACGTCGTTCGGAATCGACAGCCGCATCATTTCCGGGCGGAAGTAGCAGTTGGACAGCACCATTTTTCGAGGGATGACACCGTCCTTCAAGATATGCTGCTCGTGGTAGATGTCTTTGAGAAATAAATTCAGCGCCTTGACGCGCTGCTTGAGACCCCGCTCCAGCTTAAGCCACTCCTCCTGCGGGATAATCCGCGGAATCGGGTCGAAAGGGATCGTGCGTTCCAGCGGCTCTGTCTGATCCGGAGCATACAGCGTGAAGGTGATGCCTTCTTCCAGCATCCGCTTCATGGTGGCTGATTGGCGCTTGCTCAGGTTGCCCGTTTTCATGGACATGAATTGGAGAAACGTATTCTGATAGTGCGGTCTGACCGCGTACGCATTCATGAACATTTCGTCATAAAAAGGGCGGGGGTCATAGGGGGTTGTGACCAGATTCTCAGGTTTGGACATGGCAGCTCCCTGGTTTCATTGTCGTGCATGCGGAAGCTTCGTCAGGCTTGGTCCGGATGCGGAAACCAGGCCTCCTTTCTGATCTAATGTCTCAATTGCGTTAGGATTTATAACATAAATATATGAAAAACAAAGGATTTTCTTTCATTGTAAATTTTTCAGAAAATTATGTCAATATAACTTACATGATTTCGAACGTGTGATTATATAATTCGTGCAGATTGTTGAAAAAGTCATGAATCTTCCAGTTATTTATCTTGCTTTCTGTTGTGAAGCGCATTAGAATGTCAAAATAAGATGAATGTTATATAAAGTCACAATAAAGTCATATAGAAAGTCACATATTATGTGAATATGGGGGGCTGGAGCATGTTTGATTGGCTTGGTTTTCGAAAAGGTTTGCCGCTCTGGTGGTCGTATCGTCTGAATCGCCATCTCAAGGAGGATGTCGAGCATATTTTTGAGGGCATTGCGAGTACACGTATAGACATCTTACGCACCTGGGTGGAGACGTACTGGTCTCACCTCGATCGGTTGCAAAGGCAGCTTGCCGATGCGGCGGGTGCTGCGGTCTGGCCTCAGGATGCGTCCGTTGCAGCCAGATTGCTTACGGCTTCGATGAAGAGCGGTGTGGACTTCTCGGAAGTTTTTGTGCTGAATGAACGATCGGCTGTCATTTTCTCCACCTATGCCTCTCATGTCGGTAAAGTTTACGAATACGGCAGCGTGCTGGAGAAAGGACTTGAAGCATCGAAAAAAGGGAGCAAATGCTTATTCGGACCGTTCTCCGATCCCCTTACGCTAACCATTGGTCCAAGCACGTCGCCATTCCATGATGCGATGACGCTGGCGTTTATCTCGCCGATCATGGTCGCAGGCGAGTGGAAGGGCGCCGTGATCGGTCGCGTGCCGAACGATGTGCTCGGGGACCTGATCCAGCGCGAATCCGGGCACGTATACCCCGATTCCGGCGACAACTATTTGTTCATGGCGAAGCCTGGGCTGAACAAGCAGATCGTGCCGGGGACGGCGCTGTCGCGCAGCCGGTTTGAAGATTTGACGTTTACGCACGGTGACAACCTAAAAGACGGCGTACGCACGGACTATGGCATCGTCGGCGTTAAGGCGCACACGGAATTGGAGCTGATTTTTACAGATCCGGCGACAGGGCAGCTGCATCCGGGCGTTGCAGGGACCATTGCAAAAGGCAGTAATTTATTCGTCGAGTTCCCCGGTTATTCGGACTACCGCCACATTTCGGTGATCGGCAAAGGGGTTACATTCCAATTGCCGCATTGTCCGGATGTGTGGGGCATGATGTGTGAGGGTGACCTCGAGGAAGTGTACCGGATTCGCAGTATCGATTGGAAGCTTTTCCGCTTGCACCTCAGCTTGGTGTTCTTTCATGCGGTGCTTTGCGTCTGCGGATTCTGGCTGCTCAGCGGTGCTGTCTCCACGCTAGTGGGAGCGGGCATCCTGGGAGCGGCCAGTCTGGTATTCGGCTTTGTGGGGGCGAGCCTCATGCGGCGCAAAGGCAGCAAGCCGGTTGCCCGGCATCTGGCGAAAATCAACCAGTTTATCCGCATTAACGCGGAAGGCAAGGGCGATTTGACGCAGCGCCTCAAGGTGGACGAGTTCGCCGGGGACGAGACCCGCGATTTGGCCAAATGGATCAATAACATGATCGATTCTTTGGAAGGCATTATGCTGCAGGTAAAGCAGGCGGCGGCTGAGGTTCAGTTGAGCCAGGGGCATATGACGGAGTCTGCCGACAATACCGAACAGTCAACAGGACGCATGAGTGTGAAAATTCATGATATGATCCGTTCGCTGCGCGGTCAGCTGAAAGATATCGACGTCGCGAAAGACGTCACGCAGAACATGAGCGGAACGCTGCGCGAATTGGAAGAGAAGGCATCGGCGCAAATAGCAGTGGCGCAAGATGAAGTAGAGCGGATCGGCGAGAAGATGACGGATATTTCCGCGAAGGTGGCGGAAACGAATCAGACGATCCAGACGTTCCTCCAGACGACGCAGGAAATTCCGAAGCTGCTCAAGGTGATTGAGGAAATTTCGGCGCAGACGAATTTGCTGTCCTTGAACGCTTCCATCGAGGCTGCGCGCGTTGGTGAGCATGGCAAAGGCTTCGCCGTCGTCGCCGGCGAGATCCGCAAATTGGCCGATTTGACGAAGAAATCGACAGAGGAAATCAATGAGACGATCGAGCATATCGAGCGTCACGCGAAGGAAGCGTTCCTTTCGATGGAGGAAGGCACGCGGGTTGTGACCGAGGGGACGCAGATCGTGGCGGCCGCTTCGGAAATCCTGAGTGCGGCGAACGCCCACGATACGATGAAAACCCAGGTCGTCGAGGAAGTCGTCGCCCTGATGGAGAAAGTAGCGGCCGTCAGCAAGGAAAACCGCCAAATCTCCGCCGAGGTCGAGCGCACCGTGCAAGAGCTCGTCCAGGACATGTCGCACGTGCGTCAGACGACAAGCGACGTCGGTGCCATTACTGAGTCGCTGCTGCTGCTCGTGAATCAGTTTCATTTAACCGAAAGCCGCATACGCTGACGCGCGATTCATGCGCATGAGAGCTGCCCCCTCCCGCATACAATGTTAATGCGGAATTGGGGCAGCTTTTTCATGCGCACAGGCATGCGTGAAGAGCTGATACACGCCGGTTATTTGGACGAAATGAAAGAAGGAGGTTGTCGAATGAATGACCGTTTGAGCATTCAAACGAACCGGGCGGGGCTTGTGCAACAACGGGATTTTCGGGAGCTGGCCCAGCGTTTGAAGGAGGAGCATGTGCAGATGCGTGAGCAGCTGGCTGAGATTCGCGCGACGGCTTCCGCCCTGTTCTCCCTTGACGATTGCTCAATTGGCATGTGCAAGCTGATCAAGCTGCAGGATGCGATTCTTTGCCTTATCGAAGAGCTGGAGCAGCACTCCGAATGGGAGGATCAGGAATTGTTCCCCAGCTTGCAGTCGTATTTGCATCCGACGATGGCCTTGTCGGTGGCAAGATCCATCATTGTGCTGGAACAGGATCATGACTTGGCAAAAAGGGTCGTGCAATCCTATGTCAACGGGGTCAATGCGATGCGGGTGCCGATCGATGAAGATTTTTTGCATGTCATGGCCTCGGAGCTGCTGACCGCCTGTCTCTTACTGCTTAAGCATTTTACGCTGGAGGAGGAGTTGGTGTACCCGCTGCTGGATCGGATTGTGGAGCAGATTTCTTGAAAGTTGATGTGAATGAACGGAGATGAGGGGCGGTCCCTGGCGCGAGCAACTCGGGGCGGCCTCTTTGTTATTTGTGGGATATTGGGGTAAGCTGTAGCCCCTATGAGGAAACTGTGAGTCATTCGTTAGTGTAAAATGATTTTAATAGGCGCTGGATTCAGCTATGATAAAGAGTAGTGAAACATCATGTTCATCAAGACAAGCCCTGACAACGCAAACGGAGGGAAGACATCTGGAAAACTTTGCATGCCTGTATGTGGTTCGAGGCGAGCCTTATCAACCGGGCACCTGCGTGAATCTTAGCGAAGAGGAAACGCATGTGGGCCGGATTTCCAATCAGTTGACGCCGGACGTAGCGTTTACCAATGCTTTTATTTCCCGACAGCATGTCGTCATTCGCAGAGAGCGGGAGCGTGCGGTGCTGTACGATTTGGGCAGCCGACACGGGACTGAGATTAATGGGGTTCGGGTTACGCCGAACGTGCCTTATCCGCTAAATACGTCGGACATCATTCGACTTGCGGGCGGGATGACCGTGCTGCATTTTTCGTATATGTTTGCCGAGCAGACGCTTGAAATTGAGCCGCTGAGTATTACACGAAGAATGAACGTGCCTGAGCTCGAGACGGCGGTGCATTGGGAGAAGCGGGAGTGTGTGGTGGAGGGCAAGCGGATTCCGATGTCTGAAAAAGAATACCTGCTGCTCCGTCTCCTTTATGACCATGCGGACAGCCTTGTGCCGCTTGAAGACATTAAAGCCGGCGTATGGCCGGAGCGATCGAACGTTGCCCAAGGCGTCCCTGACGTTACGATGGAAGAATTGAACGCGCTGGTGTACAGAGTCCGCAAAAAGTTCGGGAAAGACACCTTTCTGATTAGCGCCGTGCGCGGGAACGGGTACGTGCTTGAATCGTCGCTGAAATCGTCATGATGAAAGTAGGAACCAGGAGATGAAATATATACAGACTGAATATTCCGGCCCTTTGAGCGGGCAAGTACGCGTCCCTGGGGCCAAGAACAGCTCGCTCGCTTTGCTGGCCGCGGCTTGCCTGGCGGATGATTGCGTGACGCTGGAAGGGATTCCGCAGATTGACGATATTCGCCTCATTGCGGAGATCGGGCGTGACATTGGCATGAAGCTGCAATGGGAAGACGGACAAGTCGTCGTGGACCCGCGCTGGATTCACAGCGCTGTCATCGATCCGGGCAAAGCGTCCGGCTATCGGGCGTCTTACTATTTTGCAGGCGCGCTGCTCGCCAAATTCGGGAAAGTGACGATCGGGTTCCCGGGCGGGGACGATTTTGTCACTAGACCGATCGATCAGCATTTGAAAGTGTTTCAGGCGCTCGGCGCCAAGGTGGAGTTACATAAAGATTACTATGTTGTCGAGGCGGCCGAGCTGAAGGGTGCGGATATTTTTTTCGATACGCTGACCTCCGGGGCGACGATAAACGCGATGCTGACGGCTGTGAGGGCCAGTGGACAGACGCGGCTGTTCAATTGTGCGGTCGATCCGGAGGTCGTGGATACGGCTGCTTTTCTGAACCGGCTAGGTGCGCGTATTTACGGTGCAGGCACGGATCACATTCGGATCGAAGGCGTGTCGTACTTGAACGGCGGCATCTATGCGGTTATTCCGGATCGGCTCATTGCCGGAGCATTTCTGATGGCGGCGGGACTGCATGGCGGGCAAGTGACCGTGGCGGATGTCATCCCGGAGCATCTTGGCGCCACGATTGCCAAACTGGAGGAGATCGGGCTGCAGGTGGAATGCGGCGAAACGCATATGACCGCTTACGGGACAGGTCAGCTGAAAGCGGTGCGGGTTCGCACGGGAATGTATCCGGGCTTTGCCACGGATCTGCAGCAGCCGCTCACGGCGCTGCTGCTGAAGGCGAAGGGCAAGAGCATCGTGACCGATCGCGTATATCCGAAGCGCTTCGCCCATGTGCCTCAGCTCCGCAGGCTCGGCGCCGAGATTGATGTGAGGCAGGAAAGCGCCTTTATTCGTGGCGGCCTTCCGTTGCAAGGCGGCTGGGTGCATGCGACCGATGTGCGCGCCGGCATCTGCCTTGTGCTTGCCGGTTTGGCGGCGGAGGGAACGACTTCGATCACGGGAGTCGAGCATATCGAGCGCGGCTACGAGGACGTTGTCGGCAGCTTTCGGGCTATTGGCGCGAGGTTGGCGATACGAGAGATGGACGAGCGGGAGTGGATGGGGCAAATGCACGTACAGGGTTAGGGTGCGTAGGGGCAAGCTGGCTCATTGCTCCCAGTCTGTTAAGGAATACCTGCGATGATGCAGGAATGTTCCGTGAAAAAGGTTTGTTTGGACAACATCACGGTGAGAGTGGTAGAGGAAGAAGCTGTAACGGATGCGACAGGGCTTATTGTCCCGAAAAGCGGGTGATTTTGATTCTAACGGATGCCGCAGCTCTTATTTCGTCAAGATCTGGTGAAAGTGGGCTGATTTCATGCGAATAGGCTCCGCTGTAACTGTTAGCGTTTGAAAAGAAGGATATTTGGCCAAATAGCCGCTGTGGCAACCGTTAGCGCCAGTATCCTGCTCTCATCATCCCACGTCTTGTTCTCACACTACTAACCAGATTTTGCAGGCTTTGCTGACTGATCGGCATGCGCCGCCAGCCCGTGCCCTAAACAAAAGCACCGCCCCCATAAAGGGCGGTGCTTTTACATTAGAAGCCCTACGCTTCCATCGCGCTCAACGCTTTCTCTTCGCACTCGGCGGAGCAGAAGCTGTTATGCTCTTCCTCGCACGCTTCGCAGCAGATGTGCTTCAAGTGGCACAGATCGTTCGCGCAGTTGATGTAGCGATCCTCCGGCTTGCCGCAATGGTAGCACTTGCCGACGATCACGTCTTCCTCCGTCCGGTTGATCGGCACGGAAATCCGCTCGTCAAAGACGTAGCATTTGCCGTCGAACAACCGCCCTTTCACTTCGTCATCTTTCCCGTAGGTGACGATGCCGCCGTCCAACTGGTACACATCCTTGAAGCCTTCGTTAATCAGGAAGCCGGACAATTTCTCGCAGCGGATGCCTCCGGTGCAATACGTCAGAATCGGACGGTCCTTGAAGTCGGCCATGTTGGTGCGGATCCACTCCGGGAATTCGCGCGTCGTTTCGACTTCCGGGCGAATCGCGCCGCGGAAATGGCCGATGTCGTATTCGTAATAATTACGTCCGTCGAGCACGATCACATCGTCGCGTTGAAGCATTTCATGCCATTCCTTCGGCTTCAAATGCGTGCCCGTTAATTGGTTCGGATCCACGTCCTCTTCCAGTCGGAAGGTAACGAGCTCTTTTTTCGGACGGACGAACAGTTTCTTAAACGCATGGTCCTGACTCTCGTCGATTTTATAAACCATGTCTTTGAAAAGCGGCATTTGCCGCATCATCGCCATGTAGGCGTCGGTTTGCTCAATCGTTCCGGACAATGTGCCGTTGATGCCTTCCGGGGCAATCAGAATGCGGCCTTTGATGCCGAGCTTCTTGCAGAACGCCAAATGCTCGCGGGCAAGCGCCTCGTGATCGTGAACGCGAACAAATTTATAGTACAACAATATACGAAATGGTGCGCTGGATGCTGTCATAGAAAAACCACCTAACTCAAATAATTACTCGTCTCCTGAAAAAAAGACGCTACGCATATCTTGACACAAAAATGCGTTTTTTTCAATCGAACAGCAATTTTTGGATCGTTGGTCTGACGAAAACCGGCTTAATCCAAAAAGAATTAGGAAAACTCACACATTTATAAAGAATAGTACATAAAAAATCTAACGAGTTTTCATTAAGATATATCCAACAGATGAACTGCGTATATCGCAGCGTCCAAACCATGATGGAACTAGGGGGATTTTTTCTAATGAAACTAAGTGTACGTTTAAAATTTGGCGTGGTATTCGGCGTCATTGTGCTCATGTTGGCCGTCATGTGTCTCACGGACTTAACCCGCATGCACGCGCTGAAAAATCAGAACGAGAAAGTCGCCAACGACTGGATGATGGGGATTCAACTGATTGAAGAAATCAACTATAACTCCGAGCATCTCTTGATGCTGTACTACCAGAAAAAATTAGAACCGGATGTAAAGAAGCAAGAGCCGATTGACACCAAGATTGCTTCTACGATCGAAATTATTGATCAATTATTAGGAAAGTATAAGGAATCTATTGCAAATGGGGACGATCAAGCGCATTTTGATCAGTTGACTCAGAACTGGACGGCGTTTAAAGATGCCTTTGCGGTCAATAAAAAGATGTCGGCCGACCCGACGAAAGTAAAGGAAGCGGTGGACAGTTTGGCCGCGATGTCAACGGCGTTCGGCAACGCGCAAAAAACGATGGCGGAAATGGTGGATTTTAACAAGGAGGGCGGTCAGCAAGCCGTTCAAGAGAGCAACGAATTGTATCGTTCCAGTGTGGCGACGTCTATTGTCGTCGTCGTCATTCTTCTGTTGATCATGCTAACAGCCGGTTATTTGGTGGATCGCCTCATTGTGGTGCCCGTGCGGAAAGCGTCGCAAGCGCTGAATCGGATTGCAGAAGGGGATCTTACTGTGCAGACCATTACGGTTAAAAATCAGGACGAAATCGGCGCGCTGATCGGGTCCGTAAATCGTATGGTGGGCCAGCTGCGCCTTTCAGTGGAAAAAATGTTAAACGCCTCGAACAGCGTGGCGGCCTCTTCCCAACAGCTCTTTGCAAGCTCTGAGCAAAATACATCCGCTTCCCAGCACGTAGCCGTCTCTGTGCAGGAATTTGCGAGCGGCGCTGACGTCCAGGCGCAAAGCTCCGAGGAATGCGGCAGAGCAATGGAAGAAATGGCGGTGGGCATTTCCCGAATCGCCGAAACGACGGCGGATGTCTCCGAATTGTCCATGACGGCGTCGCAGCTTGCAGATCGCGGCACACATGCGATGGAACGCGTCGTGAACAAGATGCAAGCGGTAAACGAAGCGGTCCAAGCAGCGAATGGGGTTATTCAAGAGTTGGAAAAGCATTCCCAAAGCATCAGCCAAATGTCCACACTGATCGGCGATATCGCGGCTCAGACGAATCTGCTTGCGCTGAATGCGGCGATTGAAGCGGCACGGGCGGGGGAAAGCGGCAAAGGTTTCGCCGTCGTAGCAGGCGAGGTGCGCAAGCTGTCGACGCAGACGGATGATTCCGTCCGCAGCATTTCGGCGCTCATTACGAGTATTCAAACGGACACGCAGCGTGCTGTCGCCGTCATGAATACCGGTTTGAGCCAAGTTCAGGACGGGTTGACCGAGGTAGGCACGGCGGAGCAAGCGTTTGATCAGATCGTGCAGGCGTCGCAAGAGGTTGCCAGCAAGATTCAGGAAACGGCCGCTGCAGCGCAGCAAATGGCGGCAAGCACGGAAGAAGTTGCCGCAACCGTGGCGCATGTTGGGAACGTCGCGAAGATGACGTCGGGCACCGCGCAATCCGTCGCCGCTGTCACGCAGCAGCAGCTTGCGTCTGCGGAAGAAATCACGTCCTCTGCGAAGAGTTTGGCGGAAATCGCGACGGATTTGAATGCCGTTGTAAACGGCTTCCGTCTCGCATAACCCACTGTACAAAAAAAATAGCATTCGACAAACTTTTTCATTAGGCTTCTGCGTCTTATATTCGTGAAGGCAACCAGCAAGCACCATTCATTCATGAACCGACAAGGAGTGTATGTCTAATGAAAAAGAAACCTTTTATGATGCTTAAAATGGGAATGATCTCCTGCGCCCTGTTCGCAGGTGTTGTAGGTGCCGTACTGCCGGCTGCGGCTGCGGCGGAAGCTGCGGATGGGTCGGCACCGACGGTGACGGCATCTCCGATCGTGAAGGCGGAGCCAATTTCGGCAGGGATTCAAGCACCTGGGCAGGCAGCGGTCAAGGAAGTGAAGCTGACAACGTCCAATGTGAATTTGAACGCAGATATCAAGGTGCCGCAATTCACAGGGCTGGCAGATGCCCAATACCAGGAGAAGTTGAACGACATTATTTTGACTAAAGCCAAGCAGGATCTTGCGAGCATGGAGAAAGAAGCCAATGAAGGCGCGCAAGCGGCACAGGACCATGGCTACACGTACCGACCTTATATTTTGTATATCAATTATGAGTTGAAGTCGGACGGCAGCGGACAGCCGGCGGGGGTTGTA
Source organism: Paenibacillus whitsoniae (assembly GCF_003955665.1). Lineage (GTDB taxonomy): Bacteria > Bacillota > Bacilli > Paenibacillales > NBRC-103111 > Paenibacillus_E > Paenibacillus_E whitsoniae. Next base: position 258,176 of record NZ_RXHU01000034.1, on the reverse strand, counting down.
TCCCTCGTGGTAAACACCTATATTTCTTATGGAAATACGGGCATGCCGCGTGTCGATGCTTACAATTTCCTGAATTCGCCAACAGTGCGGCTAGTCAAGCTTGACGATTTGTTGGGAGCAGACTATAAAGCGAAAGTCGATACGAAGGTAAAGGCAGAAATTGCCGAGCACCCGGAAAACTTCTTCCCGGATGAGTATAAAGGCATTGGGGATAATCGAACGTTCTATGTTGCGGGTAACGAAGCCGTTGTGGTGTTTTCAAAATATGAGATTGCGCCTGGGGTGGCGGGAACGCCGGAATTCAAATTCGCTCTGCCGGCCGATCTGAAGATAGAGCCGAAGCCGGCGGGGCAATCCTCCGAAAAGAAACTGACCGTACAATTGGGGGCTGCCGATTTGGCTTCGAACGAATCGGGCGTCCAGCTCATCCCGCTGCGTAAAGTGGCCGAGGGACTCGGGTATACGGTGAAATGGAACCAGGATACGTATGCCGCCGAACTAAGCAAAGGCGCAGAATGGACATCTGTGCGTGTAGGCAAAGACAGCTACTCCTATGCGCGCATGGCACCGATTGAACTGGGTGTAGCGCCTGTGATTAAGAATGACACGCTCTATGTGCCGCAGAAGTTTGCTTCGGACATTTTAAAGGCTGCTGTGAAGACCGATGGCGCGAACGTCACCATTGAGCAATAGGATGAGCAGGAGATAGAAAAAGATGTGAGAAGTATGCATAAGCCTCTTTTTCCGCTGTTGGGCGGGGAAGGGGCTTTTGCCGTTCACAAGCTGTAAGCGGTTGCATATAATAGAACATCCATGTTTTCGGGAGGTGGTCTGGATGTATCTGAAAAACGTGTTATCCGCATGCCTCGCACTCTGGTTCGCCGTCAGCCCTTGGGTGTTCGATTTTCGTCATGAAACAAGTGCCATGCTCATTTGCTTGGTGCTCGGCAGCCTGCAGTTCATCTGCTCGATGCTGGCCCTCGGGAAATCCGGGAAGCGGGTGTGGCAGAACTGGGTGTGCGTATGCGTCGGCGCACTGTTTGTCGCGGTGCCCAACGTGTTCGAGTTGCAGTTGAAAGCTTTTTTCTCCTTTGTCGTGCTGGGGTTCTTGACGATGCTTCTGAATTACGCCAATTTGTATCCCGAATCGGAATCTCATACCGAACAAAGTTGAACGGCTTTCGCGGTCATTGCTGGTGGTTGCGTTTGTGAAGGACATAGAGCGTTTCGAGGTACATTCCCGGCGTGCATAAAAAAATTGCGTCCCCCCCTTGCCAGATAAAATTAAGTGTGTCATAATGATACTATCAAAAGGGAGCGACAAAGGAAGCTGAGCTTCTTCTTTTTTTAAGTATTGATAATGTCGTTTTGATAATATAAAAAGGAAAAGGAGATCTTCCCATGACACGTAAAGCCTTGATGGTCATTGATTATACGGTGGATTTTGTAGACGGCAAGCTGCCGGTTGGGGAGCCGGCGATCGCAATTGAAGATCGGATCTGTGAGTTGACGAAGTTGTTCGTGGATGAGGGGGAGCTTGTTGTGATGGCGGTAGATTTGCACGAGGCGAATGATCCGTTTCATCCCGAGACGGCGCTGTTTCCGCCGCATAATGTTCGCGGGACGGCTGGGCGTGAGTTGTATGGCCAGCTTAAGCGGGTGTATGAAGCGGACCGGGAGCGGATCGTATGGATGGATAAAACGCGTTACAGCGCTTTTGCCGGGACAGATTTGGCGCTTCGGCTGCGAGCCCGTGGTATTGAAGAGCTGCATCTCGTCGGGGTGTGCACGGACATTTGCGTGCTGCATACGGCCATCGACGCTTATAACCAAGGCTTCCGGCTTGTGATTCACGCGGATGCAGCCGCTTCGTTCGATCCTGCCGGGCATGCGTGGGCGCTGCGGCATTTTGAAGGAACACTCGGGGCTAAGGTTGTCAGAAAAGGGTAAAATGACGCTAAGGGCGTATCACACGCAGGAGGATGATGGAGATGAACGATCACGCATTAACGCTGCATACGGATAAATATCAAATTAACATGATGTATGGTTATTTTTTGCAAGGGACGCATACGAAGCGAGCGGTATTCGAGGTGATCTTTCGCAAGCTGCCGTTCGGCAGCGGCTACGCGGTATTCGCGGGACTCGAGCGCGTGATCACGTATTTGCAGCAGCTGCGCTTCGGCGAGGCGGAGATCGCGTACTTGCGGACGCAGGAGGAGCAGTACCGGGAGGACTTCTTGGACGCGCTGCGCGCCTTTCGTTTTCAGGGGGATCTGTACGCCGCGCCGGAAGGCACGCTCGTGTTCCCGAATGAGCCGATCGTCCGTGTGGTGGGCACGATTTTTGAAGCGCAGCTTGTTGAGACGGCGATTCTCAACTTCGTGAACTACCAGACGCTCATCGCGACAAAAGCCTCACGCATCAAGCAGGTCGCTCCGCACGATGTGCTGCTGGAGTTCGGCACGCGGCGCGCCCAGGAGGCGGATGCCGCCATCTGGGGCGCCAGAGCCGCTTACATCGCGGGGTTCCACGCGACGTCGAACTTGCGAGCCGGGATGCTGTTCGGCATCCCGACAAAAGGCACCCACGCGCATGCTTGGGTGCAGGCGCACGACACGGAACTCGACGCGTTCCGTGCTTATGCCGCCGCCGTGCCGGACTACGTCACGCTGCTTGTGGACACCTACGATACGCTGCGCAGCGGCGTGCCGAACGCCATTACCGTGGCGCGCGAGATGCGCGAGCGCGGCAAAGAGCTGGCCGCTATTCGCCTCGACAGCGGCGATTTGGCGTATTTGTCCCAGCAGGCGCGGCGCTTGCTGGATGAAGCGGGCTTTCCCGAGGTGAAGATTGTGGCGTCCAATGACTTGGACGAACACATCATCGAGGGGCTGAAAGCCCAAGGCGCATGCATCGACAGCTGGGGCGTCGGCACCCAGTTGATTACGGCCGCCGACCAGCCGGCGCTGGGCGGGGTGTATAAGCTGGTTGCCCGGGAGAAGGATGGCCGGTTCGAGCCGGTTATCAAGATTTCGGGCAACCCCGAGAAGGTATCGAATCCGGGCTACAAGGAGGTGTACCGGATTATGAATAAGAAGACGGGCAAGGCAGAGGCGGATTACTTGGCCTTGCAGGAAGAGACGGACATCCGCGAGGGGCGGCGAATCAAGCTGTTTGATCCGGTGCATCCGTACCGGTTCAAATATATCGAGGACTATGAAGCAGTGCCGCTGCTTCGGCCGATTTTTGCCGGCGGGGAACTGGTGTATGAACAGCCTTCGCTTGAGGAAATTCGCGCGTATCATGCTGAACAGCTGCAGACGGTATGGCCGCAGTATTTGCGGAAGCTAAATCCCGAGGTGTATCGGGTGAATTTGAGCCAGATGCTGTGGGATTTGAAAATGGAGCTGATTCACCGCTATCAGGAGTAGCCTTTCGCGCAATTGGCATTCCGTTTCCAAAACATGCTATGATAAGTGGAGAGTCCGCGCTGTGAAGCAGTGCGGGCTTGCTCGCGATTTTCAAATTTGGTTGGGAGGTTGAACGGATATGTCCACGCAAGTATTTACGGAAGGCGTCAAGCTGAATAACGGCATTCATATGCCGTGGCTCGGACTCGGCGTTTGGAAAACGAAGGAAGGCCCGGAAGTCATCTCGGCTGTCCGCACAGCCTTGGAATACGGCTACCGCAGTATTGATACAGCGGCTGTCTACGGCAACGAAGAAGGCGTCGGCCAGGGACTGCGCGACAGCGGCGTGCCGCGTGACGATATTTTTGTAACGACGAAGGTGTGGAACGCCGATCAAGGCTATGAGTCCACGTTGAAGGCGTTTGAGGCAAGCCGCAAGCGACTCGGTTTGGACATGATCGACCTGTATCTGATTCACTGGGCGGTCACGCCTTCCTACCGCGAGACATGGAAAGCGCTTGTTCACTTGCAGCAAGAAGGCTATGTGCGCGCGATTGGCGTGAGCAACTTCCAGATTCACCACTTGAAGCAGGTGATCGAGGATACCGGCGTGGTGCCGGCGGTCAATCAGGTGGAGCTGCATCCCGAGCTGGCGCAAAAAGAACTGCTTGCCTACGCCCGTGAAACCGGCGTGCAGATGGAGGCATGGAGCCCGCTGATGCAGGGCAAGCTGGACCATCCGGTGTTGAAGGAGATTGCCGGCAAGTACGGCAAATCCGCCGCGCAGGTCATTCTGCGTTGGGACATCCAGAACGGCGTCGTGGTCATTCCGAAGTCGATTACCCCGCATCGCATTCTGGAGAACGCGCAGATCTTCGACTTCGCCCTGAGCAGTGAGGATATGGCGCAGATCGATGCGCTTAATTTGAATAAACGCATTGGTCCGGATCCGGACAATGTGACGTTTTAATGTGTGAAGAGGAGCAAAGACGGCTGAGCTGGTTGTCTTTGCTCCTTCTCTATACGTGTCCAAGTACCGGCCAATATACCGAGAAAGTGCCCCCAAACTAACCGCCAAGTCCCACCAACGCACCACCAGCGCCACCCAAGGCCCTCCAACGCACCGCCATCACCACCCAAGTCCCGCCGAAAGCGCCGACAGCCAAAGGACTGGGTAAGTATCCCGAAGCAACGTCGAAATCACACCCGAGCATCGCCAAAATCCCGCAAAGTAGCATCAAATTACCAAACAAATTACCTCTCTGCCCTCTCCGGCAGACAAACCTGCAAAAAATACAGGTAATTCCCGAATTTCAGGTGCAATTGCATGAAATCCTGCAGAAAGTGCAGTAAATTTTAACGTTCGCCAAATTGAAAGCGATTACAATCGATTTTATCTGAAATTTACCTGTAGGAAATACAGGATTCTAAGCATTTCGTCCCTTTTTCTCCGAATTAACTGCAGTTTTGCAGTTGCTGTTGGAAGAGCACTCCTCCGCCGTCAGTCTTCTCAGCTCCTTCTCCACACCCCCACCGCCCCTTCTCTAACTCCTTCTCCGCCTCCTCCAAGCACTTTTTCCCGCAAATAAGAGCGGTTAACCACTTCTAACTTGCAGTCTCTGCTCGGCTGCACAGAAATAAGCGTGGTCAACCACGCTTATCCTCTGGCTTACGGCCCATTTTCGAGAGAAGTTAGCCAAATAGGCGTGGTTCACCGCTTCTATTTCCCGCTCAGTGCGCTCAAATCTGGAAATAAACGCGGTTCACCACTTTTATTTTCACCCACTAGCGCTTCACCCCGCCGCGTGAAGGCCTTGCACACAGCGCCGTTTCACCCCGCCGCGTGAAGGCGATGCACACTGCGCCGCTTCACCCCGCCGAGTGAAGGCCTTGCACGCTGCACCGCTTCACCATGCCGCGTGAAGGTCATGCACGCGGCGCGGCGCTCCCTGCCCTCCTACTTCAGCAGCGAGATCATCTGATACACTTCCCGATGATCGCCCGGCAGCAGGAAGTTCTTGACCTTGAGCTGCGATGAGCCGTCCCCGTCGAGGAAAAGGCCGTCCACCAGCGCCCCGTCTCCAACTTGCTCCATTACGGCGGAGCGGAACGCCTCGCCGGTGCAAGGCGTCGGCGCAACGACCAGGTACAGCCGGTTGTACCGGTCGTACACGATTCCGGAGCGCATGCGCGGCTCATCGATCACCGGCATTTCTTCCGAGATCGCCTGCTCCGCCCAACCCTGCGGATTGGCGAGTCCCATGCTGACGCCGCCCTGCGCCCAATAATGGGCGCGGTCCGATACTTGCAGCTCACTGGCATTTTCCACGACTTGGACGCTGAACGTCCCGGCGAACTCGTCCCACACGAGTGTGCCGCGCTTGCGGTCGGTATTGAACCATCCGGAGCCGTAGTCGCCGGGTGCGCCTTTCACGGGCTTGTCATTTTGAACGGCGATGCTTAGCAAATAGCCCTGCCAGAAGAACCCGCCATTAATGCCGTTGTCCATTAAATCCGTCACGTTCGCCGCGATCGCCTTGAGGCCGATGTTGGACGGCAGCGTCTGAATCGTATGCAACCTGACCCCATTGGATGCCTCGAATACGCTGTATTTTGAAATTGTAGGCAGCGGCGGTTTATTGTCAAGGAGGTGCAGGCCCCAGATCAGCGTCAACAGAAAACTAGCACATGCAGCTAGCAAAAAAATCAATAGACGCGGAGAGGGGGTTTTCTTTTTCATAGGGGGAGCAATCGGGAACATAGGCGTCTCCATCCTGCAGATCGGCTGCGATTGGAATTGCGTTCATTTCTATCAGTCTATGAAAAGAGTACTGGATTTATACCCGGGCACGCAAGAAAAAAACCATTCCTCGCGAATCTATCACGCTGGGAATGGTCGTTTGTGAGCGTAATCGCTATCATTTTAAAAAATAGGAATCCGTGCTTTATTGCCGTCTGTCGCATATAAAATAGCTTCGGAGCTGAACAAATCGACTCGTTCCAGGGAGTTCACCAGATTCATCGTCGTAAATTTGTTATATCGAAGAGCGTTGAGCAATGAGGGAATTAATTTGTGGTCCGTTCCGACAAAGTTGACAGAGATCGGTTTTTTGTTAAATAGAATATTCATTCGCACTTCAACACATCTCCTTCGCTTTAGGTATTCGTTTATTATGGGTTGCTTGAGACTTAAGATTAGCATACCTTTCTCAATTTATGCGTCGATTCGCGTTGTCGGAATGCCACTACTTCTGTCGTTCATACATATGGAAAAAAATGGGTATAAAACCGTCTGTAGGAGGATGCAAACCGCTGCCTATTCGGTTATGATAGAGAAGCACTTAAGAAATGATAAATTTTGGAAGCAAAGGGTGTGGCATTGTGGACTCCTCTCAGGTTGTCATTGAAGCGGACGGGTTGGTAAAAAGCTATGGCTCTTTCCAAGCGGTTCGCGGAGTGAATTTCAAAGTTTTTCAAGGGGAAGTATTCGGACTGCTTGGGCCCAACGGCGCCGGCAAAACGACGACGATGGAAATGATAGAAGGCCTGCGCAAGCCTGACGGCGGGCGTGCGATTGTGGCTGGCTACGATACGCAGAAGGCGTTGATCAAAGTCAAAGAGGTGATCGGCGTTCAACTGCAATCGACCTCACTGTTCGAGCTGTTGACGGTGGAGGAAATTATGCGGATGTACGCGAGCTTTTATCCGAATGCGGTGCCGATTGAGCCGCTGCTTGAGGATATGACGCTGACGGAAAAAAGAAAAGGCCGGGTCAAACACTTGTCCGGCGGGCAGAAGCAGCGGCTGGCCATCGGGCTCGCCTTGCTTAACGATCCGAAAGTCATCTTCCTGGATGAGCCGACGACAGGCCTTGATCCACAGGCGCGCCGCACGCTCTGGGACATCATTCTCCGCCTCAAAGAACGCGGCAAGACGATTGTCCTCTCCACGCACTATATGGAGGAGGCACATGTGCTTTGCGACCGGATCTGCTTGATGGATCAGGGAAAAGTCGTGGCATTGGATACACCGCGGGAGCTCGTACGAAGGTTGCAGTCCGACAGTGCAATAGAGTTTCGCTTGCAGGGAGCAGACGAGAGCGAAGAGGGCCGCACACGTATGCTTGAGGAACTGCACAGCATTCGCGAGGTCAAAGGCGTAGACATCCGTAAGGATGTGTATGTGCTCTACACCGACAACCTGCAAACCTCGCTCATCGATCTCATCGAGAGAAGCGCGGCCGGCAGTATGGAGCTCGCTGATTTGCAGACGCGTACGGCGACGCTGGAGGACGTGTTCATTTCGATGACGGGAAGGAGCTTGAAAGAAGAATGAAAGCTTATCTTCAATTGACGCTGAGTCAGCTGCGCTTTTTTGTGCGAAATCGGCAGGTGTTGTTTTTTACTCTGTTTATGCCGTTGTTTTTCATGATTATGTTGGGCTCATTTCTGGGAAAAGGCACTGACGTCGATTTAAGCGGCTCGCTGATCGATCAGGATAACAGCAGCGCTTCCGCTGTGATGGTGGAGGCTTTGCTGGGCAACAGCGCGCTGAAGCTGAAGAAAACGGGCGATCTGGATTCAAGCCTTGAGGAGCTGAAGCACGGCGATCAGAAGCTGGTCGTGGTGATCCCCAAAAACTATGGCACAGCGGTAGAGCAAAAGGGCGCAGATAGCAGCAAGGCGCATCTCTTGCAGGTGTATTTTGATCAGACCAATCAAATGAGCTCCAGCATCGGCGTCCAAGTGGTCGGGCAAGTGGCGGACGGCGTGTCCAAAAAGCTGACCAACTACGTGCCGATTGTCGGGATTGAGCCAGTGGGTGTGCAGTCGCTCGACCTGCGCTATATCGATTTCCTTGTGCCGGGTATCCTCGCGATGATGATTATGTCGAACAACCTGAACGGGGTTGCAGGTCAAATTGCCTCCTGGCGTGAGCGCGGGGTGCTCCGCCGGATGCAAAGCACGCCGCTGACCGCCTCGACGTTCATCGCGGCGCAGATCACCGCGCGTCTAATCCTCAGCGTAATTCAGTCGCTGATCGTGCTGCTCGTCGGCGCGCTGATATTCGGGACGCAGATGAACGGCGCCTGGTGGCTGATCTTCCTGATCATCGTGATGGGGACGCTCACGTTCATGTCCCTCGGCTTCATCATCGCCGGTGTCGCGAAAACGCCGGAAAGCGCCGGGCCGATTGCGGGGATTCTGTCGTTCCCGCTTATGTTCCTGGGCGGCGTGTTCTTTCCGGTATCGAGCATGCCTGAGTTTCTGCAGCCGATCGTGAAGTCCATTCCAATCACGCAGCTGAGTACGGCGCTCCGCCAAGTGATGAATGTCGGCGCAGGCATCGGGGAGCTGTGGCCGCAGCTCGGGATGCTGGCAATCTGGCTGGTTGTGTGTTTCGTCATTTCGACGTTTACGTTTAAATGGGAATAAAGGGAAGGCCGCTCAGCTGATGAGCGGCTTTTTTCATGAACGGTGACGGTCCTTCATATAGTTGGGAGGAGGATAGGAGAGGAGTGATGGTCAGCTATGACGGCGTCAGCCTGGTTCGAGCATCGATTTTGGCTGCAAATTCTAGGGGATCATGCCCGGTTTATTGAGAACGCACTGCCGCCTAAAGAAGTCGCGGACATTCAAATTGCACAGCAATTTATTACGCAATTTGATCAGCTTCTGGCGCAAGCCCGAACCACGGAGTCGAGCGGTGTACTGGTCACCATCAATCAACAGGCGTATGCCTTGACGATCAGCTTGCGGACATTCAAGCTCGGTCTGTTAGACCGGATGCTGGTGGGCAAAGTTCAGATCGGCTTAACCCCCACCTTCATCAATCATATGGTCAATGAGCTGGAGGAATATGTGCGGATATTGACAGCTCTGCTCGAAGGGAAACCGGTACCGATCTATGAAGCGCTGCACCACGACTTGCTGTGGCTCCCGGATGCAGGTGGCCATGCGGCTTCGATTGCCATGGAGCTTGATGCGGTGGAGAAGCGTCTACTGAAGAAGAGCAAGCAGTTTGAAAAACATTTTCAAGGGTTTTACCTGAAAGCGATTGAGTTGGCTGGATTTACGCGGACGATGAGGCGCGAATTCCCGGCTCTTGCGAGGTTCCATGATGATGTCAATGCAGAAATGATAATTTTTATGGCGTTTCTGAAGGAACTGGATGAGATTGACCTAAGCTCGGAGCTCTTGAGTAGATTGAACCCGCTCGTGCCGGATCATATGTACCGGGAGGAATGCTACTATTTATTGAAGCTTTCCCAAAGCGCGCAGGTGGAGGCACCGAATTGCGATCCGACCAAGCCGAGAGTGGAAAAATAAACGACAAAGCCTGCGAGATACGCAGGCTTTGTTAACATTAGCGGCTTGCCTGCCGCACAAATGACTTCAACAGCGCAAAATTAAAATCGCTTGTGGGATAGCTGAATTCGGGGTGCCATTGGACGGCTAACACGAATTTTTTGTCAGGTAACGTAACACCTTCGATCAGTCCGTCATCGGCGACGGCGACCGCTGTCAACGGAGCGGCGAGTTCTTTGATGCCTTGGTGGTGGTAACTGTTAACCGGCACGGAGCCTTGCTGTATGATGTCATAGAGTAGTGTTCCTTGGGAAATATGAACCTGGTGAGCGGGCTCCCAATAGGGAGGAGATTGTTTGTGCAGCACGGTGCGTTCCACGGTTCGCTGGGTCGGCAAATCCTGATAGAGTGTGCCGCCGAGCAGGACATTAAACAACTGCAGACCGCGGCAGATGCCGAAAGCGGGTTTGTCCAGCGCGAGCACTTCTTCAAAAATACGAGCTTCCATCTCGTCACGTTCTTCACACAATTCGCCGCAAAATGGTTCTTGTCTCTCTCCATAGAGCCGCGGGTTCACATCGTGGCCGCCGGTGAACAGGAAGCCGTCGAACGATCGGGCTAACGCAGCAACGTCGTCAGCGGCAGCATGACCGGGATGCCTCCGGCGTCCTCGATGCCTTGCATATACCCGGGGAGCATCCAGTAGCTTTCTTTTTCTGTGTCGTAGAGTGGCAAAATGCCAATCAGTGGTTTAGTCATGTTAGGTTTCCTCCCTCCATTCTTAGTCTATCTCACATGAGAGGGAAAAGGAAGCGGAAAAAGCAGCTACGGTTCACGCAGCTGCTCTGGGGAATGGACGTTATCGCGTCGGCGAGAAGCTCGCCACTTGTTTCAAAATCTCTTCAATCTGTTCCAAAGTATCGGCGTTCAGTTCAACGTCGATCGCATTGACGTTTTCTTCGATCTGCTCCGGCTTCGTTGCCCCGATCAGCGCCGTGCTGACACCCGGTTGACGCAGCACCCAAGCGATGGCGAGCTGGGCGACGGAGATGCCGAGGTTCTGAGCGAGCTGGCTTAGGTCCTGCACGGTACCGAGTACAGCGTCGTTCAAGTAGCTCTTGATGACGCTGTTCACCCGGCTGTTCGCCGCGCGGCTGTCGGTTGGCAGCTCTAGACCGGGCTTGTATTTGCCGGTCAGAATGCCTTGCGCCAGAGGCGAGAAGACGACTTGGCCGAGGCCTTTCTTTTCCGATACGGGCAGTACCTCGCGCTCGATGTAGCGCTCGAACATGTTGTAGATCGGCTGATTCGAAATTAGCGGCCGGAAGCGGAGACGATCGGCGATCGCAGCCGCCTCGGTAATTTGCGCGCCTGTCCATTCGCTGACAGCGGGGTAGAGGATTTTGCCCTGCGCGACGAGATCGTCGAGCGCCCAGAGTGTTTCCTCCAGCGGCGTGTTCACGTCGTAGCGGTGGCAGAAGTAGACGTCGATATAGTCGACGCCGAGCCGTTTCAGGCTCGCGTTGCACTGCTCGACGATGTGCTTGCGGGACAGGCCGCGATCGTTCGGGCCGTCGCCCATCGGGAAGTACACCTTCGTGGACAGCACGTAGGAGGAGCGATCGTAGCTGCGAAGCGCGGCGCCCATCGCTTTTTCGCCCTCACCGCGGTTATACGCATTGGCGGTATCAAAGAAGTTGATGCCGCTTTCGAATGCTTTGGCTACGCAGGCGTCTGCGGCTTTTTGCTCGGCTGCGGTGCCGTAGGTCAGCCAGCTGCCCAGGGAAATTTCACTTACTTTTAACCCGCTGCGCCCTAAATTTCTATACTTCATGGTCCATTCATCCTCTCATACCGGTGTTTGATGCCAGTATACGGGAGGAGGGGGAAAGGGACAAGAACGCACTATTTGTTCAGTTAGTTACGCCGAGTTAAGTGATGGAGGTCGCAGGCTTACTTCTCCAACGCATAGCGGGTCGCGATAATGCCCGACTTGAACGTTCGGCTGGACAGCAGCTTGAGCTTGATTTTCTCAATGCCGTCGAATACGGATTTTCCGCTGCCCAGGACGACCGGACAAATCGTCAGCAGGAATTCGTCGATCAGGCCGAGCTCGAGCAGCGTTTTTGCAGCTCCCGGGCTGCCGAAGATAACGAGATTTTGGCCAGGCTGCTCCTTGAGCGCCTTGATTTCCTCTGCGATATTGTCCTTGATCAGTATCGTATTGTTCCATTCCGCCTTGTCCAACGTGCTGGAAATGACGATTTTCTGAACATCCTGCACCCATTTAGCATGCTCCAAATCGTGCTGCGAGGCATTTGGATCGTCCAGCACCGTTGGCCAATAGCCTTCCATTAACTGATACGTTGTACGTCCGTAAACGGGTGAACCGACTTCGGCTACGACCTCTTCGGCGTATTTCTCAAATTCCTCATTGTACGGAATCCAACCCAATCCCCCATTCGAATCTGACGCATACCCATCCAGTGACATATGCATAAATAATACGAGTTTTCTCATGATCGCTTCTCCTCTGATTTCGAATTTATTTGAATCGATTTTTTGCCTGATGTCCTGTGTAATGCCCTGCTGTTGTGTTTATTGTAATTCATTACGTTACGTAAGGTTCAAGAGGGGGAACTGAATTTTTTTGCAGACAACCATGTTGATCAAAAGCTTCCCGTAATGATAGGCATTTATGCAGCTCATTATGCTGCACCAGCACCAATTGTGGTATAATTCAAAGCATAGAATATGCTTAAGAAGTCATGGTTTCAAAAGAAAACATTTTAGGAGGCGAAAATTATGCAATTCAGCCTGAGAGCACCAGACGGTACAGTTATCGATTCGTACTGGAAAAATCACAAAGAATTCATCCGTATTGCTGGCTTGGAATATGAAGTTTTTAGTCCGGTTGATGAGTTCGATTCCGATCCGGAAATCAGACAAATGATTGAGGATTCCGAAAGAGATCTTAAATTGGGCAAAATCTATTCCACAGAAGAGATGGTTGAAGCTATAAAGCGTGGTGAGCTGTAATTGATCGTACAGTGGACCGAAACGGCGCGAAATCGATTCCGACAGATCAAGAGCGAGCATTTCAGTAAACAAGAGACGATCGAATTATAAATTAAATCTGCTTCGGCGGGTGGAGCACAAGATTGTTCAAATGGGAACGCTGATGCCCTCTCGTGAGTACCGCGACACCTATTACTGTATAGTTGACCGTTACATTGTGTCTTACAAGGTGTTGGACAACGGTGAGCGATATGTGATCACTTCGTTCAAACACGGCGCGATGAAGCGAAACTTTAAATAGCAGAAAAAGCATGATCCCCCGGACCATGCCCTCCGTCTCCTTATAAAAACCGCCGATGATGCTTCTTTCCGTCAAACGTGAACAGCACCGGCTTATCCTCCACGATCGTGTGCATATGCACCGGTTTGCCCCAGAGCTTGTAAATATAGGGGAGTGTCCGCTCCAAATATTTGAGATCCAATTCCACACCTTCGTAAGAGTGCTTCAAATACAGCTCGCCATTCCGCTGGTAATCGCCGTCCTCCACCATAATGTAAGGGAAGCCGCCGTTGACACGCGAGTTGAACAGTTGATCCCGCACGTTCTCCCACGATTTATCCGTTATCTTCCATTCTGGACCTTTCTTCTCGAACACGTACAAATCCAGCTCTTCTACGAGCGGTTTATTCAAATAGTTGCGGATGAACGAGGTGTCCGACTCGTATTCGCGCACTTCGAAAATTTTGCTCCGCCCCTGGCCCGGCTTGCGGCCGAACAGACGCTGCTCTTCCTCAGTCGGATTGTCCCAACGCTTCTCGATGTCTTCGAAAATTTTGATCCCGAGGTAGTAGGGGTTGAGCGTATGCCGGGATGGCACGACGACGGACGAGTTGAGCTTGGAATATTCGATCGTCTCCTCTTCGGTGAGATCAAGCTCGCGCAGGATGCGCTGATGCCAATAGGAAGCCCAGCCTTCGTTCATGATTTTGGTTTCCATCTGCGGCCAAAAATAGAGCATTTCATCGCGCAGCATGGTTAAAATATCGCGCTGCCAATTCTCCAAGTACGGCGCGTGCTCCTCGATGAACAGGAGCAGGTCTTTCTCGGGCTGCGCCGGGAAGCGCTTGGTTTCGTCCTTATCCGGCCCGGCTTTCGGCTTGTTTCGGTTATCAAGCTCCCAGAGGTCCTCGTAGCCGTAGGTATTCTCGATCCGCTGCTGGGGCGCGGCCGGCCGGTTCTGCTCCTGGCGCTTGCGCGCCTGCCGGTAGGACAGCGTCAGCACCGGGTCGATGTGCTCCTGAATCGCTAGCACCGCGTCGATAAATTGCTCGACCTCATCGATGCCATGCTCCAGCTCGTATTGGCGAATGCGTTCGGCAGTAGCCGACATGCTTTCGACCATGTTGCGGTTCGTTTTGGCGAACCGGGCATTGTTCTTAAAGAAATCGCAGTGCGCGAGCACGTGAGCGACGATCAGTTTATTTTGGATAAGGGAATTGCCATCGAGCAGGAACGCGTAACAAGGGTCGGAGTTGATGACGAGCTCATAAATTTTACTAAGGCCAAAATCGTATTGCGTCTTCATCCGGTGAAAATTTTTCCCGAAGCTCCAGTGGCTGTACCGCGTGGGCATGCCGTAGGCCCCGAAAGTGTATATGATTTCCGCCGGACAAATTTCGTAGCGCATTGGATAAAAGTCGAGCCCAAAGCCTTTGGCTATTTCGGTAATTTCATCAATGGCCCGCTCTAATGCTTGGATCTCATCCTGGTGCAAGTCGGTTCCCTCCTTAGATTCCATGTATCGACCGAATACAGACCCCGGGTGGCTGTAGGATGACGAAATTCAGGTTCGTAACATTGTATGAGCCGGGGGAGGGGGATATGAGTTGGAAGTGCCAAACATCTAAATTTCGTACAACAAACTGCTAAAATATGTACAGGAGTTAGGCTTTGTCGTATGGTACGCTTTTTCTGCATCCACATGAATCAGTGAACCCGAAGGGAGCAAGCTGTATGAAAATTACCGGATATGAAACGTATATTGTACCGCCGCGGTGGTTGTTTGTGAAAATAGAAACGGATGAGGGTCTTGTTGGCTGGGGAGAACCGGTCATTGAAGGCAAGGCGCATACGGTGCAGGCCGCCGTCGAGGAGATGATGGACGGCTTGATCGGCAGAAACCCGCTAAACATCGAGGACCACTGGCAAATGATGTACCGTTCCGGCTTTTACCGGGGTGGCCCGATCCTGATGAGCGCGATTGCGGGTATTGACCAGGCTTTGTGGGATATCAAAGGAAAGTACCACGGGGCGCCGATTCACCAACTGATGGGCGGAGCTTGCCGCGAATCCATGCGGGTCTATTCCTGGATCGGAGGCGACCGTCCGGCCGATGTGGGCCAGGCGGCGCTGGAGAAGAAGCAGGCGGGCTTTACCGCGATTAAAATGAATGCGACGGAAGAATTACAATATATCGATTCCCATGCCAAAATTGAAAGCGTGCTGGAGCGGGTAGCCGCGATCCGGGAGGCGGTGGGGACGGATTTTGGCATCGGCGTCGATTTCCATGGCCGCGTACATAAACCGATGGCGAAGGTGCTCGCCAAGGAGCTGGAGCCGTTCAAGCTCATG
This sequence comes from Paenibacillus whitsoniae, assembly GCF_003955665.1. Lineage (GTDB taxonomy): Bacteria > Bacillota > Bacilli > Paenibacillales > NBRC-103111 > Paenibacillus_E > Paenibacillus_E whitsoniae. The sequence goes on along the minus strand of NZ_RXHU01000034.1, from coordinate 242,805 downwards.
TTCATTGAAGAGCCGGTGCTGCCTGAGAACAATGAGGCGCTGCGGGAAATCGCCAATCATACGAGCACGCCGATCGCAACGGGGGAGCGGATGTTTTCGCGGTGGGATTTTAAACAACTGTTGTCGGACGGGTATGTCGACATCATTCAGCCGGATCTGTCCCATGCCGGAGGCATCACGGAATGCAAGAAAATCGCGGCGATGGCGGAAGCTTACGACGTGGCGTTTGCGCCGCACTGTCCGCTGGGCCCGATTGCGCTCGCTGCTTGCCTGCAGGTGGACGCGACGGCCTATAACGCTTGCATTCAGGAGCAAAGCTTGGGGATTCATTATAACCAGGGCAACGATTTGCTGGATTACCTGGAGGATGCGGCTGTATTCAGCTATAAGGACGGCTACGTGCAAATTCCGCAAGGGCCGGGGCTTGGCATTACGGTGAACGAGACCTATGTCAAACAAATGGCGGAGCAAGGCCACCGCTGGCGCAATCCGGTATGGCGGCACAAAGACGGCTCAATTGCGGAGTGGTAGGCAGCACGTGGATAGAAGCGAGGGAGGACTAGCGTATGGGTAAACCGATTGTATTTATCCCCAGCCGGATTCCGAATGCAGAGGCGGTTATCCGCTATTTGAGCGATGATGCGGATGTCGATTACAGGGACGTGGAGGAGCTGCTGGGGGAAGAGGAGTTTTATCAAGGGTTGGAGCGGGCCGACGGTCTGATGGCCTATTCCCGCAACAAAATTCGCGCAACCCAACTGGAGCGGGCTCCGAAGCTCAAGGCGGTGTGCAACATCGCAGTCGGGTACGACAATTTGGACCTGGACGCGCTGACGGCCAGAGGCATTGCGGCGACGAACACACCGGATGTGCTGTCAGAGACAACGGCGGATTTGGCTTTCGGACTGCTGATGTCCACGGCCCGGCGTATTCCTGAAGCGGATCACTATGTCAAAAGCGGACAGTGGCACGGCTGGCTTCCCAGCCTGATGCTGGGGAAGGACGTATTCGGCGCGACGCTGGGCATTGTTGGGCTGGGCCGAATCGGGCAGGCCATTGCTCGGCGAGCCGCCGGCTTTCAAATGAAGGTACTGTACAACAATCGCACGCGAATCTCGAATGAGGAGCAGCAAGGGCTGACGTACGTAAGTCTGGACGAGCTGCTGCAGCGTTCCGACTACGTGCTGCTGCAGGCACCGCTGACGTCGGAGACGTCCGGTATGATCGGGGCGCGGGAACTCAGCCTGATGAAGAAGGATGCCATCCTGATCAACACGGCGCGAGGCGGTGTTGTGGATGAGAGGGCGCTGATTGAGGCGCTCCAGGAGAAGCGGATTGCCGGGGCCGGGCTCGACGTGTTCGAGCAAGAGCCGCTGCCGCAGGGCCATCCCTTCCTGAGTATGCCGCAGGTGGTGGCGGTGCCGCATATCGGCAGCGCCACCGTGCAGACGCGGTCAGCCATGGCGATGAAGGCGGCAGCCAATATGGCAGCGGTGCTGCGCGGGGAACGGCCGGAGAATCTGCTGAATCCGGAAGTATGGCGGCGATAGTCAGCTAGGTGCAGCCGCAGCCGAAACAAGCCAAAGAGCTCATGCGCGAGAAGCATGGGTTCTTTGGCTTGTTCCAGGTACATGTCCGGACATGGTTACGCTCTTCCAATGGAACCATGGGCTTTGCGATAAGCCGCAGGCGACATCGGCTCCTGCTTTTTAAACGTTTTGGTGAAATAGGTAGGGTGGTTAAAACCGCATTGATAGGCAATGTCCGCGATCGGCATCTCCGTCTCCCGAAGCAGCTTCTTGGCGTAATGAATACGCTTGACGGCAATGAACTTAGTGATCGTAAGTCCGACATGCTTGTGAAACAGCGAGCTGAGATAGGAAGGATTCATATGCACCAGCTTGCTCAGTTCCTCCAGCGTTAGCTCGCTTTGAAAATGTCCGGAGATGAACTGCACCAGGTAGGAAATTTCCTGCGGGAACTGCGCGGCAGGAGGAAGTGTCAGCTCTTGCTCCGCCTGCTGATGGCGGCGATAGGCGAGCAGGAGCAGCTCTTGGATCAGGCAGCGGATCACCGGCAAATAACCAGGCTGCCTCTCGGTCCATTCATTGTTGATATGGCTTAAAATCCCGCTGATCCGGCTTTGCTGCCCCGGTTCAAAAGCAACACGGCAGCAGTCCGCCGGCATGTGCGCTAACGGGAAAGGCTCCTGAGAGGGCCAATTCTCCAACAGAAATTCTTCTTTCCACATGAGCACACTGCGGCATATATTGAAATTCGCATCGGTTTGCAGCACTTTGTGCAAAGTAAAAGGGCGGATGATCATAAGCGTGCCGGGCTCCAGGTTATAGGTTTCGTCCCCGACCAAATACAAGCCTTGACCGCTCTCGACATAATACATTTCAATCCCATTATGGCTTTGGAACCCGGGGTAGGGGGCGACAGCATCGAGTTTGTGATACAGCAGCACGGGGATTTCGCGAAACACGGCATCCACGGCCGAGCTTAAGTCTTCTGCTGTTCGAAAGGCAACCTGCACGCCCTCCACTCTCCCTTCTCACCGATTCATGTCCACATTATAGCATGAATCGGTAAGGGGAGTTAACGGGAGTGTTTTCAATTCGCAGGCACGCTCTCCTGCTTGGTAAAGAAAGTTTTGAGCGCTTTGTAGACTTCGCCTTTTTCCCGAATGACATAATGCATAAACTTCGGATTGTTAATGTGGCGGAAGGCCGACATCAGCGTTGAGCTGCGGTTATATTGGTTGACTTCGCCGTAGCCGAACATATTGCAGCGCTCCATGAGCTGGGTAATAAGCTTGACGCAGCGCTCGTTGTCCGAGGTCAGGTTGTCGCCGTCCGAGAAATGGAACGGATAGATATTGAATTGCGACGGGGGGTAGCGCTTGTCGATAATATCGAGTGCCGTCTGGTACGCCGAAGAGCAGATGGTGCCGCCGCTTTCGCCTTTGGTGAAAAATTCTTCTTCCGTGACCTCTTTCGCCTCCGTATGGTGGGCGATGAAGACGATCTCGACGTTCTCGTATTTGGTGCGCAGGAAGCGGGTCATCCAGAAGAAGAAGCTGCGGGCTATGTACTTTTCAAAAGAGCCCATGGACCCCGAGGTATCCATCATCGCAATGATCAGCGCATTGGAATGCGGCTTTTCGACTTCTTCCCACGTCTTGAACCGGAGATCGTCCGGGGAAATGTGATGAATGCCCGGCGAGGAAGTGCGGGAGTTGCGACGCATATTCTCCAGAATCGTCCGCTTCTTGTCAATGTTGGACATGATGCCCTTTTTGCGAATATCGTTAAAAATGACTTCCGTCGTCGTCATATTTTTCTTCTCTTTTTTCTGCAGATTCGGCAGCTCGAGCTCGGAGAACAGCATGGCCTGCAGTTCTTCCATGCTCACTTCCGCTTCATAATAATCCTCGCCGGCCTGATCGCCTGCGCCTTCGCCTTTGCCGGGGCCTTGCGCCGGCTGCGGATCGGTGCCCAGCACATCTCCTACCTGCGATTCGCCGTCCCCCTGCCCAACATGCTTCCCTTTGTTAAAATTGTACCGAAACCGGTATTCATCCAGACTTTTGATCGGCACCTTCACAACTTGTTTGCCATTCGACATAATGATGCTCTCGTCCGTCACCAGATCGGGGAGGTTCTGTTTAATGGCTTCCTTTACCTTCTCTTGATGCCGAGTTTGATCCTGGTATCCTTTGCGATGCAGCGACCAATCCTCTCTGGAAACGATAAATAAGGGCTCTGTCATGGGGACACCTCCTTAAACGTTTATGGTAAGCGGGACGCGATGCAGGCATGAGGAAATAAGGCTTGTTACTAAATATATTCAAGAGACGACGGGATATGTGGTGATTTCTATGTGAATTTTATGTTATGTATATTGACATTTCAGGTGTCATCTATAATAGTCTCACTAGCACAACGACGTGATAGCTACAGCCAATATTTATCCGATTTATATTGCGATATCGGCAAAGGAGCCGCATGACATCCCCGTTTATGAGGGGTGTTCTGTGGCTTTTTTTTATCCCCTTCCTGGAGGTCTGTCCTATGATTAAACTCATGCATGCAGGCGAGTATCATCACATTGAAAGCAGTCTGAGCCAATTGGCGGACGGAGACTTCCGAGTAAGCAAATACAGCGCATCCGTTCATCCAAGGTCCGGTCTGCAACCGATTGTAAATCGAACGATTCGAAGTCTAAAATCATTAGTGCGTGTGGTCGATCATTCTTCCCGAGCGCTCCATCGTAAGATGGAGGATACGAGCGCGAGATCGGCGATGATTTCCGAACAAGTGGAAGGCGTGACGAGCACCATGCGTGAAATGGCTGTCGGGATGCAGGATGCCTCTGGATATGTCTTCGATATTGCGGATGAAATGAAGCGAATTCACCATTTTTTACAGGATGTAACCGGAAAAAACGGAGAAATTGTCCGTTCCTCGGAAATACTATCGAGTGATGTGGTCAGGGGATCGAACGAAATGCTGTTCGCCGTGGAGCATATGCGCTGCATTTCTGATGAAAGCATCCAAGTGCAAGAGCGAATGATTCGTCTTAACCAGGCGATTGCGAAAATTGCTGCCATGACAAGCGTGATTGAAGAAATCAGCTCACAGACGCAACTGCTTGCGCTGAATGCCAATATTGAAGCTGCGCGTGCAGGCGAGCATGGAAAGGGATTCGCGGTTGTTGCACAGGAAATTACGAAGCTGGCCGTTCAAACGAAGCAGGGAACTTCAGACATTCAAGAAGTAATCCGTACAGTGGCGGACAGCGCCGGAGTGCTGGGTGTGTCGATTCACAAGATCGATGCTGCCATTGGAACGGGGGTACATACCTTGGAAACGGCTGTTGGCAACTATCAGAAAGTCGAGACGTTTCTCGGGCAAATCGTTAGTGAGATAAAAGAAGTCGACGAAAGCCTGGCCGGCATTACGAGCAGCACCTTATCGATTGCGGATTCTGTCAACCAAACATCGGCGATGATTCAGCAAGTTGCGGCGGGCAGTGAAGAAGTGCTGGCCTCGGTTGAGATTCAGCAGCAAAATTTGCTGGATATTAACGCGAACATCCAAGAGTCGGCGCTGCAAAGTCTAACTTTGCGGTCTTCGGTGTCCCAATTCAGGCTGCCGCCTCCGGAGGATAGTCACCCGCTGCAGATGAGCGTGGATCAATGGATAGAAGCGGCGATGGCCATTCGAGCCGTCATGGTCGCAATGATTGAGTCGCGAGAGATCGAGAGCATTCAGGCCTGGAACCGGCAAAAGGTAGCCAATGAAGCGGTATTGGCACGCTGTATTGAGCAGCTTGCGGATCAAGTGACGACGGAGCAGGATCGCAGCACCTGCAAGGAGCTCCAAGCAGCCTGGCAGCAGTTTGACATTATTAAGGACCAGAACGCCAAATGGATGCTCGAAGGGGAGTATGACAAAGCTAAGCAAGCTTTGATGACAGAGGGGAGAATGCGTTTTAAGAAGGCGATGGATTTGGCTGCGGCATGGATGGAAGGGGAGTGAAGCTGATCGAGCCTAAACCTTACCTTGATCTGATTCGTCTATTTGAGTGAGATCGTTCGTTTCCAATCAGTCATAGAAATGAGGTGTATCGTATGAAAAAGAAATCGGCGGTGTTATTTACTACAGTCGTAGCGTTAGCCATGTTTAGTGGAGTTGCGTATTCTGCAAGCGGGCTCAAGCTCATTGTGAACGGCAATGTGATTACCCCTGAAGTGCCGCCTCAAATCATTGACGGCAGCACGATGGTACCGATCCGGGCGGTATCCGAAGCGCTGGGGGCCGATGTGCAGTGGAAGGAAGCTGAACAGACGGTTATTGTCAATCAACCCGACCGCGCATCTCTGCAGCGGCAAATTGATTTGCTCCAAGCCGCCTTGGCCCCGGAATCTGCCGATGAAGTGGTGAAGGCTTGGGCCAAAGGAGTGAAGAACCGCAACGGAGCCGCACAATACGCCCTGCTTTCCGCGGAACTGCGGAAGCAAACGGCCAAAACGTATGAAGAGCTTAATTGGGTGACGGGTGTTTCCAGCCCGTGGATCGACAGCTATCAGGTGTCGGACAGCGTTAAAGCCGAAGATGGCAGCGTTAGCTATAAGGTTACCTTTCAATTGAAGACCTCGACGGGGAGTGCTGGGGAGGGTACTGTAAAGGTGACTGTCGGATCGAAGGACGGCAAGTGGATGGTTACCGGACTTTCCTATAAAGACGGTTCAGATGCGCTTAACGGACTGGTCGTCGTTCCTGGAGCTTAGCGGATATATATGCCGCGGTTAGGAGTTGTGTCACGGGAAGTCCGTGACCGGCTCCTTTCTTTTTGCCCAAAATCTTCTTCCCATTGAGGATGATAATTGTTCTCAAGTGTGCTAAAATGGGATTATGACAGGAGATCGGTTTTGGTAGCACAGTGCAAAGGGGAAGTACAATGAAAACAGAGATGATAGAGCTATTGGCTCGCCATTTTGGCATTACGCCAGAGCCTCATGAAGCGCCGTTGTATGAAATCGAGGGCAGACGCCTGGTGCGTGCAGACGGAATGAAGGAAGCGATAGCTGCTTATGCACCGCTTATGAAGGCTTTGGAGCCGGCAGCTGCTGCGGCTTACTTGACCGGCCGACTGGGCAATCTGAATACAGCCGTTCATTATATGCTGGCGCATGATGCGCGGATTGATTTGTCGCCGGAACGATGGACGCTGCAAATTTATCAGCATGAACGGGGGTACGCGGAGTTCCGCTATGTCCTCAGTGAAATCGTCGAGCTGGAAGGTCCGCTCTCCGGTCAGCGCAGTCTGTGGCGGGAACAGCAGTTGCGCCACTGGTACGGGAATGTCATGAGACCGATTGTTGAAGTGATTGCTGCGGCCGCGGACATGGATATTACGCAGCTGTGGAGATTGTTCCCGATGAAATTTCCCTATTTTCACGAAGCGCTGCAGAAGATGCCCGATCACGAAAGCATCGCGCAGAAGTTTGGGGAAGACTATAAGTTTGCATTGCATGAGCTGGACGGCGAGCCGTTCGGACGTGTGCGCAATCCGCTCGATGTGACCTTCTGCACCGTCGATTATCCCGCCGCGCCGGGGCAGCCGGATGAGCAGATTCGCATGAAAACCTCCTGCTGCATGTATCACCGGACGGAGGGCGGTTACTACTGCTACACCTGCCCGCGGCTGAAGCCGGAGGAGCGTGCGAAGCGCAAGGAAGAGATGCGAGCCAAGCTGGAGGAGCAGGCGTTGAAAACGGCGGCGGCCCAGTAGGGAGCGGCGCAAGAGGAACCGACAGGTCGGGAGACTTGTCGGTTTTTGTGCTGATTGGGATCGAAAGTTGCTTCTCCTGCGATTCCGCCCTTTTTATCAGAATTACCTGTCGTTTCTGCAGGCTCCCCGTTTAACGCGACTCCTCCAGCCGCTTCCGAAAATCGCTTGGCCGCACGCCGATTTTGCTCTGGAATAGATTAGAGAAATAGTGCGGATCGTTGTAGCCGAGCCGGTATCCGATCTCGCTGATCGTCAGCGGGGTGTCCAGCAGCATGAGCTTGGCTGATTCCATTTTTTTGCCGAGGATGTATTGGTATACGGTCGTGCCGATTTCCTTCCTAAAGAGGCGATTCATGTGCCGCGCGGACATGCCGACTTGTTCGGCGAGCTCAAGGGGATCGAACCCCTGCAGGATATGGTTGTCCAAATAGTGCTGAATCGCTTGAACAGCGGGTGACAGCAAGGCGCCTCTTTGGCGCTGGAGGCTAGAGAGTGTGACGATAATTCGCATGAGCATCACCTGGAGTTCGGCCTGCATCTCGTTAACAGAACGGTGCACTGCGCCCTCAATGGCCTCGTGGAACAGTGGGCCCAGTCCGTTCCCTGGTGTCACAAGCTGCGCAGTCAACTGGTACGCGTCCAGCAGCTTCAAAATCCAGCTGCCGCTCACATTGAGCCATATGTAGCTCCACTGGCCTGTGTGCCGGGGATCTGGCGCAACATCGTGGGAGCAGCCGGCGGGCAAAATGAAAACATCCCCTTCTCCTGCGGTGTAGGATTGCGCATTTACCTGCAAACTCCCTTGTCCGGAAAGTACATATCCGACGACTGTAATGCTGGCAAGCTCCCGTACGTTTCGATAGTCGTGTTCACAGTAATTGATGCCCAGGAACTGAACGCTGAGCGGAGGCGGTTCTCCAATCGGCGGCAGATGATAGATGGGCCCGTGTTTGCTGAACTGGTTCATGGCGCTGTCGCTTCCTTTGTATGGCGTGCAATTTTCTACATTGTAGCATGAGCATTGCACAGGGAAAAGGGGAGGTCGCCGCCGGAAAGCCGCAAACAATCCCCTTAGATCATGTCCGTTTTCCTCACCTTTTCATCCGGAATTTCTATTAAGCATGCGTTCCAGGCGAGTTATACTAATGAGGAGAGCGTTTTCAACTTGTCTCGGTGAAAAGGAGAATGACGATGAAGTCCGATTTTATTCAGCACCCTCCGCATCCTGAAACGGAATGGTCGGCGTGTACAAGCTATTCGGCTGAAGCCGTAACGATAAAGGCCATCTTAGACGTACCTTTGCAAGCCGCAAGCGTGTGCGCAGGCCCGGATCACCTGTATTATTTGACCGGAACACTGGACGGTGCGCAGGTACAGGTCTGGGCTTCTCACGATTTGCAGGCGTGGGGAGAGCCGGTCAAGGTGTGGAGCCTCCCAGAGGACGGTTCTTGGCAAAAAGAAGGAGAAGCCCCTCACGGCATTTGCGCGCCGGAGCTGCATTATGTGCAAAGCACCTACTGGCTGACTTACGGCGTCTTGCAAGGCGGGACAGGTCTCTTGCGCAGCACGACCACCAAGGCGGAAGGCCCATATGAGGATATGGGCCGGATGACGGCAGACGGTCAGGATGCTTCGTTGTTCCAGGACGATGACGGCGCCGTCTACTGGGTCTACGGCAACGGTCGAATCGCCCGCATGGAGGGCGATATGAGCGGCCTGGCCGAGGAGCCGCGCGCGATAGAGGTGCAGCCGTGGAAAATGCCCGGGCGCGAGGATCATCCGTCCTATACCGGCAATCGGCAGGTCGGCGCCTACGGCGCTTTCCTGTACAAGCGGGACGGGTACTACTACATGACCTGCGCCGATCCGCTAGCCCGCATGGGCAGCGACAGCGTGGATACGTTCGTCGCGGTCAGCCGCTCCATCTACGGGCCGTACAGCCGGAGATACCTCGCGCTGCCGCACGGCGGGCAGCTTACGCTGTTCGAGGACCGCGATCGCGGGCTCTACGCGGCCTTCACCGGCTGCGGCAGTTACTCGCCGGTCGAGCATTTGCCGGCTGTTGTGCCGATGGAGACGGCGAGCCCCGGCTTTTTGCGTCCGAGCCCCGGCATTATCCTGGAAAAAGGCGCAGTCGGCCGCTTGCAGCCTGTCGCGGATTTCCCGATTCGGGATCCGCATATCAGCGTAGGCCCCGACGGGACGTACTACATGACGGGCACGTCGGATCAGCCCCGTCGCGACTTCTGGGATCGCAATGATCAGCTGCATCTGTGGCAATCCTCCGATTTGAAGGAATGGCACCATCTGGCGAAGGTGTGGGATTTGACCGAGAACGGCACCTGGGAAAACAATATTTACGCAGAACCGTGTCTCTGGGCTCCGGAGATGATTTTTCTCTATAATACATTCTGGATCACGTATTCGTTGAAGGGCGGCGGCACGGGGCTCATCAAGAGCGTATCGGGCCTCGCGGAAGGGCCGTACATCGATATGGGCCGGATGACGAACACGGACATTGACTCTTCCTTATTTCAGGACGAGGACGGCGAGGTGTATTTTGTCTGGCAGGACGGCAAAATCGCCCGCATGAAGAAAGATATGACCGGCTTTGCAGAAGATCCGCGTAAGCTGGTTCCTGTGGATGGCCGGCGGGTCGGCTACGAGGGCGCTTTTATCGTCAAATATCAGGGCAAGTATATTCTGGGGGCTGCAGACTGGCACGGCGACAAGCGTGTGGACGGGACGTACGATCTGATGTATGCCGTTGCCGATCACATCTACGGACCTTACACGCCAAGACGACTGGCGGTTCCTCATGGCGGGCACGGCACGATGTTTATCGATCGGGAAGGCAGGCTGCAAGCGACGCTGTTCGGGAACGATCGAACGGCTCCGTTTCGGACGCGCCCCGGCATCGTGCTGCTTCAAGCGAAAGAAGATGCGCAGGGGCTTTGCATAACGCCGTACAGTGAGTAATATTAGAAGCATGAATCAAGCGCGCTGGCCGGGCGGGATTCATGCTTTTTTCTACGAACCGGAGAGGAGATTCCCATGAAGCTAGCCTCGCTTAAGAAGTTATTTTCACCTACGTTCAGCATTCAGGGCAAAATCTTCGTCGCCTTCAGTCTCGTCACGCTCATCGGCATCGTCGCCGTTACGAGCATCGTCTACTTGTACATGCGGGAAACGGTCAAAAACAATGCGATTACGTCCGTGACGGAAAGCATTCGGCAGGCCGATGAGTCGCTTAATCTGCGGCTGGAAGAGGTCAGTCGTCTGAACACCGTTGTCGCCACAAATAAGACAGTGCTGGATACGCTCACGAGTTCAACGGAAGAACCTAGCTACGAGTGGTTTCAGGAGCAAAAGCGGATTGAAGAGTTCCTATCCGCCTTGATCGCCTACAAGCCCTACATCTCGCGCGCAGCCGTGATCGGCTTGAACGAGAAAGTTTTTTTCGTCGGCTCCCCATGGCTAGATCGAAGTGTACTGGGGACTCCCATGATGAACGATCTGCTTCAGAACGGATCGGGCCACGCTTATTTTCACCAGACAGGCACTGACGATTCGATCGTAACCGGGCGCGAACTGCGGTATAATCGGAGTCTGATCGGGATGGTCATGTTTAATTTGAACGATGATTTTATCAAGAAAATCTTTGATGTCAAGCCGACCCCGGACAGCATGCTATATGTGCTCGACAGGAAGGATGAATTCATTTACCAGCCGGGTACAAGCTCGCTTCCGCAGGAGACCATTCTTAAATTGGCCAATGAGTTTCGGGATACGGAAGGTTCTGTGGAACGGATTATTCAGCAAACTTCCTATCTGGTCGTGATCCGAAAATCGGACTATACCGGGTGGTCGACGCTGGCGCTCGTGCCGATGAACTCGCTGCTGACCGAAACGGCACGTATTCGCAATATCATCGCGACGGTTGCCATTGTTGTTTTTATCATTATTGTCATTGCCACGCAGCAGGTTTCCTCACGAATAACCCGCAATATTCGCCGGCTGCGCTCGATGATGATGCATGTGATGGAAGGGAATATGACGCTAACGACGGCCGAAATTCACTCCAAGGATGAGATTGGGCAGCTGCATCTCGTTTTCAAAAGCATGATCAACGAATTAAAGCGCTTACTCGATGATGTCGTAAAGAAGGAAAAAGAAAAGCGCGAAGCGGAGCTCGCCGTGCTGCAGGCGCAGATCCGTCCGCATTTTCTGTACAACACCTTGAATACGGTCAAATATTTGGCCAAGCTGAACGGGGTTCCGAATATTGTCGAGGTGTCCGAATCGCTGGTCGAGCTGATGCGCGGTGTCCTCGGTCATTCGAACGAATTTCTTACCCTGCAAGAGGAATTGCAGTACGTGCGGAGCTATGTAACGATTGAAAAATATAAATATGTCGAACCGATTCACCTGCATATCGAAGTCGAGGATGAAGCGCTGCTGCAGCTTCGCGTGCTTAAATTGATGCTTCAACCGCTCGTGGAAAATGCGATTATTCACGGCATTTCCTCATCGGCACACGAAGGTTTGGTGCAGATCCGCATTTATGCCGAAGCGAATGAACTGCGCATTGAGGTTCGTGATAACGGCAAAGGCATGACCAAGGAGCAGATTGATGCTTTGTTTGAAAAACATAAAAACACACGCTTCAGCGGCATGGGCGTTCGCAACGTGCATGAGCGAATCGTTCGGCTGTTCGGCGAGCCGTACGGCGTGTTTCTCGAAAGCGAGCCGGAGGCTTATACAACCGTGCAAATCCGGTTTCCGAGACTGGAACCCCATGAACAGGAGGGTTAAAGCATGTATGAAGTTTTGCTTGTAGATGATGAAGCGTTGGCGCGCAATGATGTGAAGAGCATGCTTTCGTGGGAGGAGCATGGATTCGTCATTTGCGGCGAAGCGCAGAATGGGGAAATGGCGCTCGCCATGATGGAGCAGCATCTCCCCCACATTGCCATTATCGATGTCAGCATGCCGATCATGGATGGCGTGGAGCTGTGCCGCCGGATCAAAAAGCGATTTGCCAAAGTTAAAATGATCATGCTAAGCTCCTTTGACGATTACGACTATGTGCGCACTTGTCTGATGAATGGGGCGATGGACTATTTGCTCAAGCATCGACTCAACGGAGAAGCACTGGTGTCGCTGCTGAATAAAGCGGTACAGGAACTGCAAAGCGAAGAGCGGGAGCATGAAGCGCGGAATGCGCAGACGCGGATGATGGAAAGTCTTAGCCCGGTCATGCTTCGCGAGCATGTCGCGAATGTCGCCAGAGAGGGGCACGAGACAGGAGATGCCTTACAGGAATTCGTCCGCCAGAGCGGTGTGTACGCGGATGCGGTTACCTATGGAACGGCCGTCGTGCAGATCGTTCCGTTCTTGCTGGTGACCGAACGATTGACCGATGTTCAAAAAAACGATTTAGTACACAAAGCAACCGAAGTTATGCAGCTCGCCGTTGGAGACGTTCAGAAGCGAACGGTCGGGTATGTGGGCGAGGGGCGGTTCATCGTGCTGTTCTCTTTCGCAGAGCGGAGTGAGCATGCCGTCATGACGCAAATGAAGCAGGCCATGAGTGCGCTGTCGCATACGCTGGAGAAGTTTTTGAATTTGCGCAGCATTTTTACAGTGGGATCTTTATGCGGAAGCCTTCGTCAAGTTGCCGTAAGTTACAGAACAGCGGATCAGGAAATGAACGCCATGTATGCTCAAGGCTTGCAAGCACCGATGTTGAGAGAAACGCTGTTTCATGAGGAAAGCAAGCAGCTTCGTCTCTATGTGGAGCAGCTCGATCTCGATAAAATCGTGCAGCTTCTGACCTTGATGTTTGCGGAAGTACGCACGCTGCCAGCCTACGCGATCAAAGTTCAAATGATGGTGAGCGAATTGCTGCACCTGATGGAAATGACTTTGAAGCGGCAATTTGCCCATATTTCGCCGGAAGATCACAGTTTGATCCCTTCCCGCAATGAGATTGCGCGTCTGCACACCGTGCCGGAGCTTGGCGAGTGGATGATAGCGTATTACACGCGCGTAACGGAAGTGATTAAAAAGCAGCAAGCCGGCGGGCCTTATTCGCGCCATATTGCGAAAGCCGTGCAGTATATTACCGATCATTACGCCGCCAATATTTCGCTGGATAGCGTGGCAAGCGCGCTTAATTTGAATCCTTCTTATTTAAGCAGGTTATTTAAAGAAGAGACGGGGATGACGTTCACAGAGTACTTGAACCGGCTGCGCATTCAGAAGAGCTGTCTGCATATGGAAGCGGGCGCTCTCGCTTTGAAGCAAATCAGCAGTGAGGTTGGCTTTGTCAGTTATACGTACTTTTTCAAAGTATTCAAAACGATAACAGGAACGACGCCGCAAGCCTACATCGATCTCCTCAAACAGTCAAAATTGTAGAATGGAATGTCATAGATGTTGAATCACGGGAAGTAAGCGATTACTTATAATAAAATCACCCCTTAGAAAACGCTTTCTTGCTAAGGCGGACATACTTGTGAATCGGAGGAAGAACGAATGAAAAGAAAATGGGGGACTGTACTTCTTTCAACGCTGGTCGTTTCCAGCCTGACCTTATCGGCATGCGGCTCGGATACACCAAGTAAAGAAACGAAAGACAAAGCACCAAGCGGCTCGACAGATAAGGTGTCAACAGCAGGATTTCCGATTGTCAAGGAACCGATTAAGCTGAAAATGTTTACGCGAACTGCGCCTGCGAACGGCCCGTTCAAAGATATGCCGGTGTTCCAGGACTACGAGAAATTGAGCAACGTACAAGTGGAATGGATCGAAGCGCCGACAGACGGATTTGCTGAGAAAAAGAACCTGCTCTTCGCTTCGAATGAACTCCCGGACGTTATGTATCGCTCGGGGCTTACACCGCTGGAAGCGATCCGCTACGGCACAGGCGGACAATTGATTCCGCTAGAAGGTCTGATCGACAAGTATGCACCGAATTTGAAGAAACTCATGGAAACTTATCCTGAGATTCGTCCGGCGATTACAACGCCTGAAGGCCATATTTATGCCATTCCCGGCATTGTAACTGTAAACTCCGCCAGAACCGACAAGCGTTGGATGAACCAAGCGTGGCTGAAAAAATTAAATCTCAAAGAGCCGGAAACGACAGACGAACTGTACGAAGTACTGAAAGCGTTCCGGGATAAAGATCCGAACGGCAACGGCAAACAGGACGAAATCCCGATGACCGCTCGCGCAAGCGGTGGCCCTGGTCTAGGCATACCTGTCGCCGATATTATGGGTGGATCCTTCGGTTTGGACAAACAGCTCGGTTATTACATCAACATTGAGAATGACAAAGTCAATATTTGGATGGGCAGCGACCGGAACAAAGAGATGCTGATGTTCCTGAATAAACTGTATTCCGAGAAATTGCTGGATCAGGAAGTATTTTCGCAGAAAGAAGCTCAATATATAGCTAAGCAAGCTACAGGAAATACTGGCTTCTTCTTTGATCAGACGAACAATCCGATGTTGGGTACGAAAGTTAACGATCAATATATTGGTATTTCCCCGGTCAAAGGACCGCATGGCGACAGACTGCAATTATCAGCTCCAGTGCCAAGGGATTTCGGTGCGTTTGCCATCACTTCGGTGAATAAAAATCCGGAAGCTACGATGCGTTGGATCGATTATTTCTACAGTGACGAAGGTTCGACTTTGCTGCGATTTGGCCGCCAAGGCGATAATTATGAATTGCGCAATGGTATTCCTTATTATACCGATGCTTTCTTGGCAACAGGCAATCAATCCAAAATCACCCCTTATGCCGGCGGTGGGGCTCCTCACCTGATCAGCGAAAAGGTAGCTTCTTTCATCAATCCGCCACAGGTTCAGGAAGCCCAAAAGAAACTTGATCCATACATGCCGAAGATTTTTGCAGCGCCATTGTTCGACGAGCAAACAGCCCAGCAAATCAACATTTTGCGTAACGATATTGATAAATATTACGAAGAACAAACCACGAAATTTATTGCAGGTGCTCTCAGCTTCGATAAATGGGGCGAATTCCAATCGACGCTCAAGAAAATGAAAATTGACGAATTGCAGAAGCTCTACCAAGATGCTTACGACAAAATGAAACAGAAAAAATAATCAGGCATCACGGCTGGAGGACTGCACATGAACAGTACGGTACATGCAGCAGGCACGGCGTCTCGATCTCGGTCGAGGCGCTCGCGCCTTTGGAAAGCGGTGAGCAGTCGGTACGATTTGTATTTGATGCTGCTGCTCCCGATTGTTTGGTATTTAGTGTTTAATTACGGCCCACTCTACGGGCTTCAGATTGCGTTCAAAAACTTCAGTCCTGCGAAGGGCATCAGTGGGAGCGCATGGGTCGGTCTCGACCATTTTAAACGGTTCGTTGACTCTTACTATTTCTGGCGGCTCTTATGGAACACGGTTTCGATTAATTTATTCTCCCTGCTGTTCGCTTTCCCGATTCCAGTTGCGTTAGCGCTGTTGGTGACGGAAATCCGTAACAAAACGTATAGTAAAGTTGTGCAAAATATTACCTATATCCCGCATTTTATCTCTATTGTCGTGATGGTCGGGATGATTATGGTATTCCTGTCTCCGCGTGGCGGCCCGATCAATTCGATTATTGAGGCGTTTGGCGGGGAGCCGATTCGATTCATGGATTCTGCGGGATGGTTCAAGACGATTTTTATCTCATCCAACATTTGGCAAAATATGGGTTGGCAATCGATTATCTACATTGCAGCCTTGAGCGGAGTTAATCCGCAGTTGTATGAAGCCGCTAAAATGGACGGTGCGTCCCGGCTGCGGCGTATTTGGCATGTCTCTTTGCCCGGGATTTTACCGGTTATCGTGATTTTGCTCATCCTCGATGTCGGGCATTTCATGAATGTCGGATTCGAGAAAATTCTGCTTATGCAAAATAACTTGAATCTGGAATCCAGCGATGTCATTTCAACCTTCGTGTACTCGGCAGGTATTTTGAAAGGCGAATACAGCTACACGGCGGCGATTGGCTTATTCAACTCGCTGATCAATCTTGCGCTGCTGCTCTTGGTGAATCGCTTTGCCCGCAAGAAGGCGGAGACCAGCTTATGGTAAAGGGGGAATCTTGAATGACTAGTGGAACGCTTCAAAAGCGCGCATCCGATGAAAAAATATTCGATCTTGTCGTGAACGTATTGGCGGCGCTCATCGTGGTGGTGGTGCTGTATCCGCTCGTCTTTATTGTGAGCGCCTCTTTCAGTGATCCTGCGCTTGTATTAAACGGCGACGTGTTGCTGTTGCCTAAGCAGGTTACCTTGGATGCTTACCGGAACGTATTTCACAATGAACAGATTTGGAACAGCTATGGCAATACGATCCTTTATACATTGGTCGGTACGTTGATTAACCTGTTCATGACGACACTGGCTGCTTACCCGCTCTCCAGACCCGATTTGCCTGGACGGGGCATTATTATGTTCTTCATTACGCTAACGATGTTTTTCAGCGGGGGATTGATTCCATCGTATCTTCTCGTGAAAAACTTAGGCATGGTGGACACGATGTGGGCGCTTGTCATTCCTGGCGCGATTGCCACCTATAATTTAATTGTGATGCGAACGTATTTTCAATCCAACATTCCGTGGGAAATTCAGGAAGCAGCCAATATCGACGGCTGTTCCAACTGGAAGCTGTTAACGCACGTCATTCTTCCGTTGTCGAAGCCGATTCTTGCGGTAATGGTGCTGTTCTACGCAGTCGGCCACTGGAATTCGTATTTCAACGCGTTAATTTACATTCGCACCAAAGACCTGTACCCGCTTCAGCTTGTACTGCGCGAGGTCTTAATGGTGAGTCAGGCCGATGCTTCCGACAGCAATGTGGGCATAGAAAACAAAGTACTGCTGGCGGAAAGTATTAAGTACGTCGTCATCATTATTTCCAGCTTGCCAGTCTTGGTCATGTATCCATTTGTTCAGCGGCATTTTGTGAAGGGCGTTATGATCGGTTCTTTGAAAGGATAACAAGTGGAAGGATGCGTTAACATCATGGTGCAATCCAAAGCAACAATTCAGGTGAATGCGAAAACAAGTCGTACGACAGCTATCAATCCCTATCTGTTCGGTCATTTCGTCGAAGATATTCGGGATCATATGGAAGCGATGCTGGCGTATCCGCTGAGAGATATGGATTTTGAAAGCGAGGACGTCGCTTATCGGGGATTGTCAGGAAGCTGGCGTCCCTATACGAATGGCAAGAGCACCGTCTATGGTCTAGAGCCTGCGGCTGCTTACCATTCGGGACACAGTCAGATGATTCGTTTGTTCAGCGACGATTGTGCATATGCAGGGGTTGCTCAGGCGGTTGCCGTCAAGCAGGATCAGCAAGGCTATGCTTTGTCGCTCTATGCCAGAGCGTCCATTGACATCAAATACCTGCTGGCGGAGATCGTGAATCGGCGGACGGGAGAGCTGTTAGGGCAAGTGCGCATCGATCTGGAAAGCCATGATTGGCGAGCGTATGATGTTCGCCTTCGGGTGGAGCAGGCGTGCGAGCAGGCGGAATTCCGACTGTATGTCCCTGCTGAGCATCCGCGCTGGCTGGATCACGTGTCCACCGGCATGCTGTGGCTGGATCATATTTCCTTGCTGCCATCGGGCAGCGCCGGCAACGTTCGCCGGGAAGTGATGGAGATGACCCGCTCCTTAAATGCCGGCATGATGCGGCTGGCGGGCAACTACATCTCGGCCTACCATTGGCAGCAAGCAATTGGGCCGGTTCATGAGCGTCCATGCCTGGTGAATGAGGCGTGGGGAGGCTGGACGAGCAAATATTTTGGCACCGACGAGTTCATTGCTTTTTGCCGGGAGCTGAATGTTGAACCGCTTATCTGCGTGAACGACGGCTCGGGCACGCCGGAGGAAGCGGCCGAGTGGATCGAATACTGCAACGGCGATGCGACGACGCCGATGGGGCGTCTGCGTGCGGCCAACGGGCACCCTGAACCTTATGGCGTAACGTACTGGGAGATCGGCAACGAAGTGTGGGGGCCGTGGCAAGTTGGGCATTGCAACGCTGAACAGTTTGCCGAGCGTTATGTCCGATTTGCTGAAGCAATGAAGGCGGCTGATCCGAGTATTCGCCTGCTCGCCTGCGGGGACGACAAGACGGAGGGGTGGAACGCCACGGTTCTTGCGCGTGCTGCCGAGCACATGGACTATTTGACGCTGCATTTGTACCATGGCTGCCCGCGCTTCGGGATGAATCACCAGACGCCGGCGGAGGAACGGTTTAAGGCCATTGTCTCTTATCCGGAATGGACGCGCGAGACCGTGCGTCAGGCCAGAGCGTTGATCGGTTCGTCCGAGCGCTATGCGCATGTGAAGCTGGCGATCACGGAGTACAACACGATGTATTACCCGAACACGATTCGCAAAGGGCTGCCGAATGAACATACACTGGAGGCTGCAGCAGCGAATGCGGCGAACCTGAATGAATTTATCCGGAGCAGTGATCTGGTTGAAATCGGCAGCTTTTCGGACCTTGTTAACGGTTGGCTCGGCGGATGTATCCGCGTCGGCGACTACTATGCCGATCAGTTCAGGGGCAAATCTGCTGACAGAACCGAAAATGCATTGAAAGTTTACGGTTCTCCGACGTACTACGTGATGCAGGCTTACGCCAACAGCGAATTGGGTTATGTGGTGGAAAGTAGTACGGATTGTCCGAGCTTCGGAGTGAAGGGACCGGCGACAGGACCAAAGCTCGACGAGCTGCCGATTCTGGACGTTGTGGCGAGTATCAACAAGGATCGGAATAAGGTGACGGTCTTTATCGTAAACCGCAGCTTGGACGAGCAGCTAACAGATGTGAGCTTCGGCGATTTTGCTGTATCGGGAACAGCTCGTCTTACGGAAATTACCGGCGATCACTTTGAAAGCTATAACGCTGCCGAGCATCCCGAAGATGTCATTAGCCGCGTTCATGAAGTATCGGTGGAGCGTTCTGTCGTGACGTGCTTGCTGCGTCCTTCTTCTGTCTATGCATTGGAAGTCATCGCAAATCATGAATAATGAGGCGATGCTCAACCCGAAGGCGAGGTGGCTTCTTGTCGCTGCTTGCTGCATAATGCTGCTGATCGCAGGTATTTGGCAGATTCCGCTGCTCGGGAAGAAGGAGGAGGTGAGGCACATGGAAGTTACGCTTGGGACTACGTATCAGAATCCGTTTACGCTTGAGGGAGAATGGGAGGATTACGGCATTGGCGATCCTTACATTCTTCGCTTTGACGGTAAATATTATCTATATTGCAGTACGAAAGATAAACGCATTGGGATCAAGGCTTGGAGCTCCGACGATTTGGTCCATTGGAAGTATGAAGGATTAGTAACGGAGGAGCCGATTACCGAAAGTGCTTATGCACCGGAGGTTGTCTATTGGAACGGGTCGTTTTACATGTATACGTCACCGGCGGGCAAGGGTCACTATGTGCTGCAAAGCGACAAGCCGACCGGCCCGTTTGTGAACAAAACGGATAACCTCGGCTTTACGATCGATGGTTCGGTTTTTATCGACGACGATGCCCGGTGGTATTTTACCCATGCGAAGAACGGGGGGATTATGGCGAGCAGCATGTCCGACCCGTATACAATTGGGCCTGACAAGCAGTTGAGCGCTACCTCGCTGGGCCATTGGACTGAAGGCTCCATGATTATTAAGCGGAACGGGCGCTACTTTATTACGTATACCGGGAACCATGTGTTTAGTAAAGGGTATCGCGTTAACTACGGCGTCAATCATGAATCTCCAGTAGGGACTTATAAGATTCCTGGAAACAACCCGATTCTGATTTCGACGGCAGATGATTTTAACGGACTTGGTCACAGCGCGACTGTGCTTGGGCCGGATCTGGACGCATATTATATCGTCTATCACAACTTGGTTGGCCGATCTGCGGAGGGCCCTCCCATGCGCAAGATGAATATCGACCGGCTTGTTTTCAATGGAGATAAGATGTCCGTCCTCGGACCGACGCACGGCGTGCCGCAGGAAGCGCCGAAAATGCCGGTTTTCCAGGACATTCCCGGGGCATTGCCATCGACTGAGCAGTGGGAGCGAATTCATGAAGATGGACAGAGACAAGGGTGGCTCGCACGAACCGGGACGGGCGACCGGTATACGGGGGAGTTTAATTTCGTGACCGGTGCTGCAGATGGAGCAGCTTCGACGTTTGATGTTGTGTTTGCTTATGCGGATAGTCGGAATTATCGCGTAGCTCGTATTCGCCCAGATGCCAAGGAGCTTACGCTTATGGCTAGGGCTGATGGGAAAGAGACGGAACTGGCAACCAAGCCGCTGCCAGCGGGGACTGATCTGACGAAGCTGCATACCGTTCGCGTCGAATCGGACAGCACGGGGACGAAGCTGTATTGGGACAACTTGCTCCAAATCGAGCAGGGCGATTTGATTGGCATCCCGGGGCGCATCGGCTACCAGTGGACAACGGGCTTGCAACCGGAGCTACATTTCACGGCCTTCTCGGGCGAAGCGAACGGCAGCAGCGACCGCGAAGCGATCAAGCCGCTGCCGGGGACAATGGACGCGGTGCATGGCACGATGAGCGGCCAAGCTGCGGTTCGTCCCGGCATAGCGCCGGACGGCAGTGATGCCGTGCTGCTCTCTGATGCGGGCGACAGTGTGTCTTTTCCGGTCAATGTGCGCGAAGAAGGAAGCTACCTGCTCGCCGCGCGTGTCTCTCAGTTATCTGCCGGCGCGACGCTGCGGGTAGAGGTCGACGGGACGTCCAAGGAAATCAAGCTGGATAAAGCATTGTTTGCCGGGGACGCCACCTGGAGCAAAGTGCCGCTCGGCACCTTTGCGTTGAAGCAAGGGACGGGCTGGCTGACGATAAGTCGGGGCAAAGGTGAAATCGCGCTGAGCGACCTCGAGGCGAATCTCACTCAAGCCGTGCCGGAGCAATTGGCGGTCAAACCGAACGCAGTCGGCCTTGTAAACCGCTTCGGCGGCATGTGGGGTTGGAGCGACTACACCGTCAGCTTTGACTTGACGCTCAATCAAGTGTCCGGCGCCATGGCAACCGTACTGCTTCGTACGACGAATGAGTCCGATCACAAAGACCAGGTGAAGGACGGTTACATGGGCTATGCGCTTGCTTTTGGGATGGACAAAGTAAGCTTGAAGCGGAACAGTTATGAAAATAGCATGGAAGCAGCGTCCGGCTCCTGGAAGCTCGCCCCGCAGGAAACGGTGCATGTGACCGTCAAGCTGCGCGGCGCGTCGATCTCGGTTTTCACTGATCGCAGCAAGACGCCGATCTTGACGTGGACAGATCCGAACGCGTTCCTGGTCGGGCGTGTGGGCTTGAGCGGCACCTCAAGCGTGTGGACGGTTTCGCCGCTGTCGGTGGCGGCTTGGAAATAGCGTATGATGGTTGCACCCCTTCTCCCTTGTGGGAGAGGGGGTGTTTGCTTATCGAAGACTGCCCAACGAATTGTTCCGAGTCGCTCATCCCGATGCTCGTCGTCGAAAATTATGGCCAGCCCACACCAATTCCTAACGCGGCAATAGGCTAAGTAGTAGTAAGCAATTGTGATGTTTAGGGAGCGGGTGAGCGATGAAAAAAGGAAAGACAGCCAAGGCAAAGCCGATCAGACAGCGCGCATTTGCAGTGCGGAAGCTGGCGAGGTGGATGCTGCCTTTTTACGAAAAAGTGGCTTGTGATGCAAGGTACGCTGTGCAATGGGCGAAAGCCGTGCGTGAAACGGACATCGCTGAGATGCAAAAACTGCTGCGCAAAGCGATCGGCCGCAGACCGATTTATGCGCTCGCTTCCAATAGTGTAGGCTATTTTATCGATATTCCACTGCCGAAGCCGCTGCTCGTCATCACGAATGGTACGACGATCCAGCCTGGGCTGACGCAGCGTACGTTTAATTCTGCTATCCATCGCGCGATCGCGAAATCGGTCATTCCCATGTACAGGGAAATTGCGGTGAATCCGGTTTACGCACAGGAGATTGTGGACGCGATTAACAGCAAGAACGAAGCACGTCTGCGTCAATTGGTACGGAGTACAGTACGCAGCCCTTATTTGACTTCGGTGCGAATTGACTTTTCGGGCATGTTTCTTGGATTCAAGTACCCTGGCAGCAAGTTTGTCTACTACAACGAGGTATTTCGGGAGTATGTGGTGTGATAGCGGCAAGACGTAGTATAATGTTCCTAATGAATGGTGGAGGAACTTAAATGACGTTAATTAAACAGCTGCAAGCGCCCGATGAATTTGTCGGGTTCTATCTCATCAAGGAATTGGAAATTAAGCAAACCAACACAACGCCGGCCAAAGATTTTCTGGACATTGTCCTCTGTGACGCCAGCGGCCAAATTCCCGCTAAGCTGTGGGATGCGAGCATCACCGACAAAGAGACGTTTTTCCCGATGACGCTGGTCAAGGTGCAGGGATTGGTGCAATTGTACCGCGAACGGCTCCAGATCAAAATCGGCAAAATCCGCAAAGCGACGCCTGAAGATGGCGTAAAGCTGACGGATTTTATTCGCTCGGCGCCGATCTCGCCGTATGACTTGATTCAAACGATTCATCGCGTGCTGGATAGCATCGAGAACCCGACAATTCGCAACATCGTCTCGTTCTGCGTTGTGAAGGTCGGCGATAAGCTGGAGCACTCCCCGGCGGCCAAATCGCACCATCACGCCTACTATGCGGGACTCGCTTATCATATCGTCAGAATGCTGGAAATCGGCGAGTTTATTTGCGGGCAGCGGCCGTTTTTGAACCCGGATTTGATCAAAGCGGGCATTATTCTTCATGATATTGCCAAGCCGGATGAGATGGTCGCCCAGCTCGGCATCGTCTCGGATTACAGCGTGCAGGGCAAGCTGCTCGGGCACATTTCCATGGTATCGAGTTGGATTACCGAAGCCGCCATCTATCACGGCATTGACCTGCAGTCAGATGTCGTGATCGGCCTTCAGCACATCGTGCTGTCCCATCACAACTTGCCGGAGTGGGGAAGCCCGGTGCTGCCGCAGCTGCCGGAGGCCGTCGCGCTCCATTACATCGACTCGATGGACGCGAAGCTGCAGATGGTGGAGGACGCACTGCTGACGACGCCGGAATCCGAGCCGTGGACGCCGATGATTCGCGGACTTGAGAATAAAGCGGTGTATCGCTTGAAGCTGTAGCGCGGAAAAATAGAAAACCAGCCTTTGTGTCCGTTGGGACGCGGGGGCTGGTTTTTTGTTGGCGAAGATAAGCTGCCGGTACGCACGCTCGCTGCAGTTGGTTACCTGCAAAACTACATCAAATTCGCTCAAAGCTCCTCCAAATTGAAGGAGTACCTGCAAAACCTACAGTTAATTTCGGTGGAAATCCGGATTTTGGGCTGATTGTAAGTAAATCGGCAGATTTACATGTACAATTTACAGTAACTGAAGGCCTATTCCAATTTTGGCGTTTAATTAATTGTACAAAATGCAGGTACTGGGCGGCCGGAGTCTGTAATTTTGCGGCTACCCCAACCATAAATAAATCGGAATAAACAAAATCGACGTCATAATCCCCGCTGCGCCCATCGCGAAGCCGCTCATGCTGCCCTCCGTCTCGGAATCCTTGAGCAGCCGTGCGGTGCCGATGCCGTGCGCAGCGGTTCCGACGGCGATGCCGATGGAGAGGGCGTCGCCGCAGCCCATCGCCTGCAGCAGGCGTCGGCCGATCATACTGCCCCAGAGGCCGGTCAGCACCGTGAGCACGGCGGTCAGCTCCGGCAGGCCGCCGAGATGGCGGGAGATTTCCAGCGCGATTGGCGAGGAGACTGACTTCGGCAGCAGGCTGAGCAAAATCTCGCGGCTGCCGCCGAGCAGCCCGACGAGGGCGGCGCTGCACAAGATACTCGTCAGGGACCCAAGGGTCACTGAGACGAGGATCGCAACCACATTTCGCTTAATCAAAGCGAAATGTTTATACAGCGGCACGCCGAGCGCGACGGTCGCCGGTCCGAGCAGCAGCGTCAGCACGTCCCCGCCGACCTTGTAGGCGGAATAGGGGATGCGGAAGCTGAGGAGCACAGCGATGATGAAGCAGGAGCAGACAAAGAGCGGGTGCAAAAACCGCCACCGCCGATGAATCGCCTGCGCCGCCGTATAGGTGAGGACGCTCAGCGCGAGGCCGAACATCGGGTTCGTGAGCCAAGATGATGCGCTCATGACATCCCTCCGTCCAGCGGAGTAGTTCTGCCCGCAGTAGTACTGCGCATTTCTCCGTCCAGCGTCTGCACCAGCTCATCCCGCCGACCGCGCTTCCCGCCAGTCCCTGCGCCCGTATCCGCACCGCGCTGCAGCTTCGAAGTCACGAAGCCTGTGACGATCAGAACAAGCGCCGTGCTGCCGATGACGCCGGCACCGATGGACAGCCAGTTTGCACCGATCAACGGGAAAAACGCCATCGTGCCGACTACGAACGGCAGGAAGAACAGCATCATATGCCCGGTGAACCAGTTCGCCGTCTGTTCCACCCATTCGAGCTTGATCAGCTTCGTAAATAATGCAATCGTAAACAAGATTAATCCAATGACATTCCCAGGCAGCGGAATGTGCAGGCTTGTCTGCAACCCGATGCCGATCAAATTAAAAGCAAGTAAAATCGCGAGTCCCAGCATGTGCTCTCCTTTGTAGGGTAGGCCCTGATCTCATTAATCTCTGTTTCTTCATTGTAGCGTACTTTGCGCCGTCGCGGGGATCCTAATCTTGACAGTTGTCCCTTCGCCAAGGACACTTTCGATCTCAAGGCCGTACGCCTCGCCAAAATAGAACACGATGCGGTCATGCACGTTTTTCATGCCGATATGCGTCTCATCCAGCGTATCGCTAGGCTGCGACAGCCGCGCGCGCAGCTGTTGCAACCTAGCGGCGTCCATGCCGACGCCGTTATCCCGGACGAGCAGCAGCAGATCGTCACCGTCGCGAAGCGACACGACTTCGAGCAGCCCCGGCTCGCTGCTGCGCTCCAGGCCGTGCACGAAGGCGTTCTCGATAAGCGGCTGCAAGGAGAAATGCAGCACGCGCAGCTCTTCCGTGCCTTCGGCCAACTGCTCGCGGTAAGCGATTTTCTCGCCGAAGCGCATCTGCTGGATTTTGACATACAGCCGGGTGTGGATCAGTTCTTCCTGCAGCATGACGGTTTCTTTGCCCGTCTGGATATGAATGCGAAACAGCCGGCCGAGAATGCCGACCATTTCCCCGACGTCCCGCTGCCCGCCAAGAATGGCCTTCATCTGGATCGTTTCCAGCACATTGGCGAGAAAATGTGGATTGATCTGGCTTTTCAGCGCGCCGAACTGCGCGACTTTCTGCTGCGCCTTCGCCATCGAGGAGCGCTCGATGTAGTTTTGCAGATCCCCCATCATCTTGCGGATGCCTTGATAGAGCACGCCGAATTCGTCCTGCCGGTCCGAGGAAATGTCGACGTCGAAGTTGCCGAGACCGACCATTTTGACTTTGCGGCTTAACAAAATAATAGGCTTGGTCACCCTGGCCGAGAGGATGAACATAAATAAAATCGCGGTGCCTAGCGACAAAATCGCCAGCGCCAAAATGATTTTGATCAAAACCTCCGCCTGCTTCGTCATCTCCTTCTCGGAAATCGATTGAATCACTTTCCAGCCGGAGTAGGGCGACGTGACGAAATTGACATAAGCATTCGCGCCGTTAAACCAAGCGTAGAAGCTGCCCGTCTCCTGCGCCAGCACGGCTTCCAGCTTCGGCGCCTCAAGTCCAATCGGCGATGCCTCCCCACCTGCAGCGCTCTCGGAGTTGTAAATGCTCCCCCCATGGCTGTCGACAATCGTAAAGCTGCGCTTACTCGTCTCCGACAGCTTCAAAATCTCACGCAGCGAATCGAGCCGAATGTCGATCAGCATCACGCCGAGCGGCTGCTTGCTGCCGACTTTATTGATCACCCGCGCGATGGAAATGACGGGCGCCTTGGCGTTCACGCGGTGAAACGGCTTATGCGTGCCGAACAGCACGATGCCGCCCTTGCTTTGCTGGGTCTGGATGTACCAGTCCTCCTGCGTAAAATCCTTCACATCATAATCGGCCCGATTAAAATTCGCCGAATAGAACACGCGCGAGCCCGCGTAGATTTGTACGCTGTCCACGTTTTTGATCGTCATTTCAATCGAACTGACGAACTGTTCAATCGTCGTGCTGTAGGGCAGCAGACGATCGCCCGGACTATCCTCCGCGCCTGCGACCCAATGCTCCAGCGCGCTTTGCAGGCCGCCATCCATTTGGGCGGTGAGCGTCGCTTTTTCGATCGATTGCAGGTACTGGTCGATATTGAACGACAGATTGTTCAGGATCAGGCTGGAGCTGCTTTGGTATTCATTTTTCACTGCCTGGATGGAGAAGAAATAAATGATTACCGAGATGATCAGGAGCGGTACGGTTATAATGAGAATCATGAGCACAAAAATCTGCCGATTGACATGCTTCAGGCGAAAAGGCTGTGTAAGCAGGCGTGAGAGGTTCACGGGTCACCACCCCCACTTTTTTCGGAAATCGGTCGGTGTCTTCCCGGTGATCGCGCGGAACGTTTTCACAAAATGCTTGTAGCTCTTGTACCCGCACATCGTACAGACATCCGTCACGAGATAGTCCGGCTGCTTGAGGCACTCCATCGCATACCCGATGCGAATTTCGGTGACGAAGCGCATGTAATTTTTATTCAACCGACGTTTAAAAATACGGCTCAAATAAGACGGGTTATAGAAAAAGCGGTCGGCGACCATTTGCAGCGTGATGTCCTGGTCGATATGCGCCTTAATATACGCTTCGATATGTTCAAAAATCTGCGTATCAAGCGGCTGCGCGGACGAGTTGTTGGCTTGGTAGACAGCGCTTACATGAACCATCCAAGCAGCCAGCCAATCGAAAAGCCCTTCCAGCGTCGCAAAATCGTCCACGCACGTCAGCTTGAGCAGCTTCTCGCTGTAGATGCCCTCCACAGGAATAGCGTGGAGATGGGCAAATCGGATCGCGACGGCGATGATTTCCTGCACGTAGGCGAAGCCCTGGTCCATCGTGGCCTGAGCCAGCTGATCCCGCAGCTCCTGGGCAAGCCGCTGCATCAGTGTCTGCAAGCACTCTGGCTGCCCGCCTTGCATCGCGTCGAGGAGCCGTTGCCGATCTTCGTTCGCGAGGAGCAGCCGACCCGATGGGACTGCACTCTGCTCGCTTCCCGCCAGGAACAGCCGCCGCTCCGGGTGGCAGAAGCGCCGGTACAGCAGGCTGTCGGCGTCGTGCAGCGCCTGTGGAAGGGAAGCGGCGCCGGTTGCCGGCTGCCCGCAGGCGACAAACCAGCCAGCAGGCAGCGTCAGATCCCGAGCGGCGTCGCCGGACATCTGCGCCCCCGCATCTAACACGGCGACGGCATAAGCTTTCCGGCCATCCGCATAGAGAAGGACGCGGCTGGCAGCAGTCGGGCCTGCGCCGTATAGTGCCGCCAGCGCAGTCTCCGTCAGCTTGTCCGCTTCCTCGCGAAACCATTTCCGCGAGAACGACGCGCCATCCGCCGGCAGCCACGTAAGTGCGAATGGCTGAAACTGCACGGGCCGTTCGTCTAACCCGCCAAGCAGTTCCTGCAAGCCCATTTCCCATACGGCGATCTCCTCGTCCAGTAGTGCCTTGACCATCGAATGGCCTAAGCCTGTATTCGCTTGCCGGACAAGCTGTTCGCGCTCCTCGCGCGCTTGGCGCCGCGTATTCAATGTCCCAATCGCGTTCATCAAGGTCGCCAAGCTTTCCTCATACTCAAGCGGCTTAAGTAAGAAATCGTGTACCCCTCCAAGGCGAATTGCCCGCTGGGCATAGTCAAAATCGTTAAACCCGGTCAAAATAATAAAAAGGGTATCGGGAAGCGCTGAGCGAAGCTTTTCCAGCATCTGCAGCCCGTCCATCTCCGGCATGCGAATGTCGGTGATAATGAGATCCGGGCGCTCGCGCAGCGCCGTTTGCAGGCCGATTCCACCATTGTCCGCATCCAGGATCCGGGTTACGCCAAGCGCTTGCCAGTCAAAATAATGCTGCAGCCCGGTACGAATCAGCGGTTCGTCCTCCACGATGAGCAGTGTAAACATGCCGTTCCCCCTTGTCGCAAACGTGTCTATTTTTGTGTAAAGCCATTATATCACTAAAAAGAAGGGAAGAGGCGGAACCCATGGACGTCTACAACAACAGGTCAGAATACGACCATAAAGGTCAAAACACGGGGATTCTCCGCAGCCTCCTCAATCGCTTATGCTAGTTTCATGAACGAGTCGAAAGCGGATTCAAGCCCGAATTCGTTCTGCCAAATATGATGGGGGTGCTTCAATGAAAACGATGAAAAAAGGTCTTATGACGCTGATCGGTCTCGCGCTGGTCGGGTCGCAGCTCGCTGCTTGCTCCAACGCTTCAACGAATACGTCAAGCCCTGCGCCATCCGCTCCAGCAACCACGACCGGGACAGCCGCAACCACGGTGCCGTCGAAGCCGGTTGAAATCACGTGGTGGAATTTCCCCAACTTTCAGCCGTTGGACGGCGAAGTGGGGAAATACGAGAAACAGATTATCGCTGCGTTTAACAAGAAATATCCAGAGATTAAAGTTAACCTCGAGATGATTACGTTTGAAGGCGGCCCGCAAAAGCTGAATGTGGCCATCGCCTCTAACTCCGCGCCGGATGTCATTTATGATGCGCCGGGCCGGATTATCGACTGGGGCAAAAAGAAACTGCTTGCGCCGCTGAACGATATGGTCTCGGACGAAGTGAAGAAAGACATTACGCCGGCGATCTGGAAGCAATCCATGGTTGGCGATCAGATCTACATGTATCCGATCAATACGGCGCCGTTCATGATGGCGGTTAATAAAACGGTGTTCGAGAAAATCGGCGCACTCGACCTTCTACCATTGAATCGCCCTGACCGGACGTGGACGGTGGCCGAATACGAGAAAGCACTTAAAGCGGTGAAAGAGAAGGCTCCGGACGTGATTCCGTCCGCGTTCTTCGCGAAAAGCTCCGCAGGCGACCAAGGCACCCGGGCTTACTTGGCGAACATGGGCGTTTCCCGCTTCCTCAGCGAAGACAACTCCAAAGTGGCCATCAACACGGACAATGCGGCGAAAGCGCTGGATTGGGTCGTGCAAGCGACGAAAGACAAGCTGAGCGTGGCAGGTCCTGCTTCCTTGGCGGCGGCGGACGTGAACGATCTGTTCCTGCAAGGCAAGCTGGCGTTTACCCTCAACTACTCGGCTGTACTTAAAGCGCAAAACGTACCGCTGAAAAAGACGCAATTCGAGGACATCCTGCTGCCATTCCCGACGATGGATGGTTCGAAACCGAAGCTGGAGCCGTACCTTGGCGGCATGGCGATCTTCAACAATGGCAACGCGGATAAAATTGCGGCATCCAAGAAGCTGATCGACTTCATTGCCAATGACCCGGAATATGGGAAGAAAAATCTGATTCAAACCGGCGGCTTGTCTGCCCGTACGTCGGTAACAGGTCTGTACAATGATCCTGAGTATAAGTACGCGGAAGCGGCGCGTGAATTTATTACGGATGCGCCAACGATTGCCGATGGCTATGCCGAAATCCGCACGTTCTGGTTCCCAGAGCTGCAGCGTGCGCTGACAGGCGGGGCAACCGGCAAGGAAGCGCTCGACACCTTTGCGGCGAAAGCGAACGAAGCCATCGCCAAAGCGAAAAAAGAACAGGCAGCAGCCAAATAACCACCCATGTTCCGCACGGAGTAGAGTGCTGAGGTGCTCTACTCTTCTTACTACATCACGAAAGAGGAGGGGAAGAAGATGGAGGCAGCGGCCCGTAAAACCCGAAGCTTCATACGCCGCGATTGGCTGATGAGTTATCTTTTTTTACTGCCAGCGCTTGGATTCTTTCTGCTTTTTGTCGCATATCCGATGCTGAAGGGCATCTATATCAGCTTTTTTGACTACTCGCTGCGCACGTTTTCCTTTGTGGGCCTCGACAACTATACCGCGCTGATTCATAACACGACGTTTCTCAAATCGATGCGCAATACGTTGCTTTTGGTCGTGATTACCGTCCCGATCGTCATCCTGTTTTCCATTTTTGTAGCGGTTTCGATTTATCGTAAAAAAGAATGGGCGCGCTCCTTTTTCCGCGGCGTCTTCTATTTGCCGGCCGTCTCGTCCGTCGTCAGCATCACGGTCGTCTGGGGCTGGATCTATCATCCCAACTACGGAATCCTCAACTATTTGGGAAGCTTGGTCGGGCTAGAGCCGGTCTCCTGGCTTGGCGACCAGCGGACTGCCTTGCTTGCGATTATTGCCGTGCTGATTACGACGTCTGTCGGGCAGCCGATCATTTTATATGTAGCTTCGCTTGGCAACATTCCGACCTCCTACCGAGAAGCGGCAGAGATTGACCGTGCGACGCCATGGCAAATTTTTATCAAAATCACCTGGCCGATGCTGATGCCGACGAACCTGTACATTATCGTCATTACGACGATTAACACGTTCCAGTGTTTTGCGCTGATCCAGCTCCTGACATCCGGCGGGCCGGTCTACAGCACATCGACGGTCATGTATGGCGTGTACGAGCAGGCGTTTATGCTTGGGCATTTTGGCAGCGCATCGGCGATGGGCGTCGTTCTGGCGATTATTATCGGAATTATTTCACTCATTCAATTCAAATTTTTTGGCAGCGATGTTGAGTACTAGGAGGGGGCAGCATGAAACGAAGCGCCGGGCATCGACTGTTTAACGGCTTGTCTACGCTGTTGTTGATTGGATCGACGTTGTTTTTTATATTTCCGTTTTACTGGATTGTGACCGGGGCATTTAAAATTCAAACTGTAGCGACGCAAATTCCGCCGGAATGGTTCCCGATCAAGCCGACGCTGCAGAACTGGTCGGACCTGTTTAAAAATCCGGTGTGGCGCTGGACGTTCAACTCCTTCTTCATCGCGCTCATGGAAATGATCGCGGTATGTCTGGTTTCCGCATCGGCGGGGTACGTGCTGGCGAAGAAGAGATTTCCCGGTCGTGCGATGATCTTCACCCTGTTCATCGCCGCCATGGCGCTGCCGAAGCAGGTCATTCTGGTGCCGCTGTTCACGATGCTCACCGATTTCGGCTGGGTGAATACGTACCGGGGGTTGATTTTGCCGGCGATCGGTTGGCCATTTGGCGTATTTCTAATGAAGCAATTTGCGCAGACGATTCCGGGAGAGCTGATAGAGGCGGCCAAAATCGACGGCTGCTCCGAGGTCCGGCTGTTCTCGACGATCATCATACCGCTGCTGAAGCCTGCGCTGGGCGCGCTTGCGATTTTCACCTTCATCGCGTCGTGGAACGATTATTTCTCGCAGCTAATTATGACGCGGTCCACCCCCATGATGACCTTGCCGCTTGGCATTGCGACGATGCAGGGAGAATTTACGACGAACTACGGCATTATGATGGCGGGAGCAGCGTTAGCCTCTGTGCCGATGATTGCGATTTTTCTAACGTTCCAGAAGGCGTTTACGCAAGGGATTACGATGGGTGCGGTGAAGGGGTAGGGGGTGAGTTTGAGTCGCATCTCCTTCTTCCCAGAGAATTGGCTCCTACACTACCTGATGATCCCATCAGCGCGACTTCACGTGCCGCTTGGCGTGTCCATGTAATGGAAAACCTCCAGCTCATTTTGCCTGTATACGGCTTCGATGTGAGCTGAACTGGAAAAGCTCCAGTTTATTTCAGTCGTTTTTGAAGAAAGGCCGCTGAATGGGCGAATATACTGGAGGAAATCCAGTTCATTACCCCGGTTTAGGCGAAAATGCAAAAATGTTCGGGAGAAATTCCAGTTCAGTTGAGGAACGGCGGTAGGTGGGCGGTGCAAGGTAGCTTTTATACGTAGACTTATAAGTATTTCCAATAAAATCGGAGGTTTTACGAGATGACAACCTATGATATAGCTCGATTTAAAGGCATTACCGTCGCTTTCTATGCGGTTTACAACGAACAGGGGGCCATCAATACCGAGGCGATTCGACGCTTGGCGCGCTATTATGCGCAGTCTGGTGTCCAAGGTCTTTATGTTGGCGGCAGCTCGGGCGAAGGGATGTTGCAGTCGGTGGAAGAGCGGAAGCTTGTGCTGGAAGCGGTTATGGCGGAAGTCGGCAGCGAGCTGACGGTCATTGCCCATGTTGGTGCACCGGCAACGCAGGACAGCGTGGCGCTGGCGATCCATGCGGCAGCAGTTGGCGCCCATGCGGTTTCTGCGGTGCCGGCGATTTATTACCGGCTGTCCCCGCAAAGCGTTGAAGCGCATTGGCAGGCGATTATCGACGCGACAAACTTGCCGTTCATCATTTATCACATCCCTCAGACGACGGGTTTTCACCTGTCAACGAGTCTCCTGACAAAGATGGCGGAGCAGGATAAAGTGATCGGCGTCAAAATTTCTGCCGAAAGCACCTTCGAGCTGCAGCAGTTCAAGGCGGCGGGCGGTCCGGATTTTCTCGTGCTGAACGGCCCGGACGAGCAGTATTTGGCTGGACGCAGCATCGGCGCGGATGGAGGGATCGGCGGCACATATGGCGTGATGCCGGAGCTTTTTCTGAAAATCGAGAAGTGCTACCAGCAAGGCAACATGGCGGAAGCACAAAAGTGGCAGTTCCTCGTGAACGAATGCATCGTAGACTTGCTCTCCTTCCCATCGCTTTACGGGGCATGCAAGGCAATTCTGAAGCTGCGTGGCTATGACATCGGAGGGCCTAGATTACCGTTGTTGCCTGTAACCGACAATGATGCGGAACGGATCGAAGCTTTGAACCGCAAAATCGAGGATTTGATTGCATTAGCAACGGAATAAGGCAGAGAGGCAGGAGGAGAGCGGGATGAAGCTGAATGGATTGTTTCCACAGCAAGGGCTGATCGTATCGTGTCAGGCGCTCGATCATGAGCC
The DNA here is from genome assembly GCF_003955665.1 of Paenibacillus whitsoniae. GTDB lineage: Bacteria > Bacillota > Bacilli > Paenibacillales > NBRC-103111 > Paenibacillus_E > Paenibacillus_E whitsoniae. Next base: position 209,480 of record NZ_RXHU01000034.1, on the reverse strand, counting down.
ACTGCACGGCGGCGATACGATGGCGAAAATGGCAAGAGCGGCCGTGCAATCGGGGGCGATCGGCATTCGCACGAACGGCGCAGCGGATATTGTGCGCATCAAGAAAGAGGTGGATGTACCCGTCATCGGCCTCATCAAAAGAGACATCCCCGGCAGCGCCGTATTTATTACGCCGACGCTAACAGAAGTGCAGGCGATCGTTACAGCCGGCGCAGATATCGTGGCCCTCGATATCACGGATCGGGAAGGGCGGCTCGACACCGTGAAGCCCTTAATTGTCTATGCGCATGAGCGTGGCGTCGCCGTCATGGCGGATATTTCGACGCTGGAGGAAGGGCTGGCGGCGGAAGCGCTCGGCGTGGACTTTATCGGCACGACGTTGTCGGGGTATACGCCGTATAGTGTGCAGCAGGAGGCGCCTGATTTTGAACTGGTGCGGGGGCTGGCGGATCGCGTCCAGGTGCCGGTTGTCGCCGAAGGGCGGATCTGGACGCCGGAAGATGCGGCTCAAGCACTGGACAGCGGAGCTTCTTATGTCGTCGTCGGCAGCGCGATCACACGGCCGCAGCTCATTACGGCGAGGTATGTTGAGGCGCTGAAGCGTTATGGGTAAAGGAGGGGGCGGGATGTATCGCTTAGAACCGGATGCTCCGTACGCCGTCGGCGTTGATGTCGGAGGTACGAAGATCAACGCGGGCATCGTGGATGAACGCGGCGAGGTGCTGCACACCGTGAGCGTGCCGACGCTGGCCGGCAGCGCAAGGACGGAGGATCGCATTGTCCTTGCGATCCGAGAAGTGCTCGGCGGCGCGAGCGGTTCGCTGCCTCCGCTGGCGCTGCGCGGCATCGGCGTTGGCACCGCCGGCCAAATTGATTGGGCGGAGGGCGCGGTGCGCTCCGCCTCGGATTTGCTCCCCGGCTATGCCGGGACGCCTCTGCGCCGATTGCTGGAGGCGCAGTTCCCGCTGCCGGTGCGCGTGGACAACGACGTCAACGTGCTCGCGTTGACGGAGAAGCGCCTCGGCGCTGCGCGAGGCGTCAACGACTTCATCTGCCTCGCGTTGGGCACCGGCGTCGGCGGCGCGCTCGTGACGGGCGGCCGCCTCGTGCACGGCGCCTGGGGCGGTGCCGGCGAGCTCGGCCACCTCGCCGTCGACTTGCACGGCCCTCCCTGCCTCTGCGGCGGGAGGGGGTGCCTGGAGCAGTACGCCTCGGGCACTTCGATTGCGAGGCGGATGCGTGAGAGGCTTGCCGCGGAAGGGCAAGCGGATGCACTTATTGACGCGCGGGAAGTATTCGCGCGTTGGCACGCCGGCGAGCCGCTCGCGGCGGCGCTCATGCAGGAGTCGATGGCTGCGCTTGGCGCGGCCATCGCTTCGCTCATTCACATGTGGAATCCACAAGTGGTCGTGATCGGCGGCGGCGTCGCGGAAGCCGGTGAACACTTCTTCGCCGAGCTGCGGGCGGAGGCGGAGCGCCGCACGATGCCGGCGATGTGGGCCGGCGTGCGGATTGAGCCGGCTTATCGCGGTAATTGGGGTGGCATGATAGGCGCAGCCTTGCAGCTATGGGAATAGAATAACCTCGGTGTCATCGGAAGTGCGGAAGCCTTCGCGAATGATGCCGAGGTTTTTTGGATAAGGTACAATGTCGTAACACCTGATTAAAATCATCTTGCTTTTTGGCGGCGGGAGAATTGCAGCTCATACGGATCGTCTTTTTCCTTGACCTCATGACTGATCGAGCCTTCTTGCCACATTTGATACAAATATAACAGTAGAGCAATACTAATCATGATGAAGAAGACCTGCCAATGGGTGATATGCTCAAATCGGTAAAACCCGGCCCGTTCGAACAAGGGATCCATTCCAAATTGAAACATCCCGTCGATCACCAAATTGGTCAGCAGAAAGAGCCAAAACTTATGATAAGTGAGTTTGAAAATCCAAAGCGTTCCAATTAAAAAGAAGCCATAAACATAGGCAGTGTTGGTAATATACCCCCATGGAACAATGATCGCCTTATCGAAGATGGTCCACCATCGGAACGCATGCGCGATTTCAAACACGATAGTCACGAGGAGTGCCCCAATAATAGCAACTGGCATAAATCTGCGGATGGATGCCGGCTTCATGATAAATAACGATAGCCACGGAATAATTAGCATCCCCCACATCAAAGCATGGGTATTCATGGAAATCCCTCCTATAGACGTTTCTCTAAGTATCCAACTTTTGCAAGAAGATTATACGTCTAGATGAGTAACACACAAAGGCGTCTTTACACATGCCCTCTCTGAATATTTGTTCCGTAGAAGTTGAAATAATAATGGGAACGATTCCATCATGTAGGGGGCTGACGTGAGCACGAATTCATATTGGTACCTAGGACTAAGCTTTATTTGTATTGTTTTGTTGGTCATCGTATTTTATAAAAAACGAAGCGTCCACACCTATATGCAGTTTTTTATTGGCGTTGAGATCTTATATCTCATAGAAGCCGTCATTTATATATTCAACGGGAGCTACGAGTACCGCCCGAACATGCTTTGCAATCGTTATTACGACAGCCATCTAGGAGCAATAACGTCTAATTTAATCTCGGTACCAACACTTGCTCTGATCCTTTCGGTATTTCAACTTAGCTGGTTCTGGATCGTCGTGTTTATCGCTCTGCTAGCAGGGATAGAGTGGCTTTTCGTTGAGCTGCATATCTACATTCAATATTGGTGGCGGACTGCATATACCTCATTGGGTCTCCTGGTATACTTCCCGTTGATAAAAAAGATATATCCCTGGATGAGCAAGGATCGAAAAGGCGTCTCACGCGCTTTCTTGCTTTTTTTAGGTTTGGGCCCTTTTTCAGGAACCGCCCAGTTCTTGCCTTTTATGTTATTCTATAGCAGAGTGTACCGGCCTGGATGGTTTAGTGATCCTGCATATGACACCAGTGCTTTTGGTATCGTTTACTATCTATTCGTTGTATTCATTACCACCTTACTGCTTGTGGCCTGTTGGAAATATCGATGGATAAAATATGTCTGTCTAGAAACCATACTCATCATTCTTACCGTACTTTTGAAGCGAAGTGGAATCTTGATAAGTCAGTTATGGTGGGACGTTTACTTGTATCTGTTGTATCCTTTGGTAATTCTGTATATTGGAGAGTTTTTTTACAAGCATTTATCAAGGGGAGAACCAACGGATGTAACAAGGCTCAGCGAATATTAGCGAAAAATAGCACCCGTCCAGGATTTTTCCCCTTGGTTGCCACCGTAATCGAAGATGGAACGAAGAAGCCCTGTTTGGCTGATGCCCAGCAGGGCAATTTTAGTCCCCTACAACTCCAACCCCGTCCCCTGTTTAAATCGCTTAATCACCATTTGGGTATTCACCCGCACAACGCCATCCAACTTGTAGATATTCTGATACAAAAACTGCTCCAATGCCGCCTCGTCACGCAGCAAGGCGTGCATATGCAGCGAACTCATGCCGGTCATCTGGTAAATGCTGACCACATTGGGGTCTTCGGCGAGTGTGTTGCCGACGGCCTCCGCATGGCGAGGCTCGACTTCCACTTCAAAAAAAGCGCTCACCACTTTGCCCAGCTTCGTCGCATTCAACCGAATCGTGAAATTTTCGATGATGCCGTCCTCGATGAGGTTTTCAACACGCTTCTGTATTGCAACCCGTGATAGGTTCAGTATTTCACCGATTCTCGCATAGGAGATGCGGCTGTTCTCATGCAATCGTTTGATGATCTCTTGATCAATCGGATCGAGATGATGTAAATCTAACATGAATATCACTCCTTATGTTAATAAGACGCTTGGATACGCAATAGCAACTCATCCTTCTTGAAATTATATTGTTAATATAACATAGAGTTTAAATGAATGAAACGTAATTATAATGAAAAAATAGATTAACAAAAGTGTTGACGCTTGATAAACATGAATTTATAATCATGTTAAATTACATGACACAAAATTTGAACACCTGACTTTGCGTTAGTTTATATTACACAGAAGAGGTGATCCCTATATCCACGAAACTCATTTACAATGGCACCGTCCTGACTATGAATGCCGCTAACGAGATGTTTAAACCAGGCTATGTCTACATGGAGCACGACACGATTCTCGAAGTCGGCGAGTGGACCGGGAGCGACAGACAGGAACAGTTGCTCCGGGAAGCCGTTAACTCCTACGACGTCTCAGGCAAAGTCGTCATCCCCGGCATCATCAACGGGCATACGCACCTTTTCCAGACGTTCATGCGCGGCGTTTCGGATCATTCTCCGCTTGCGCAGTGGCTGCGGGAAATTATTTGGCCGATGAGCCTGGCGATGGAGCCGGAGGACTTCTATCTGGCAGCACTAATCGGGTGCATCGAGAATTTGAAGTCCGGCGCGACGTACATCATGGATCACCACTACATTCACACGTTCCCGGAAAATGACGCCAGCGTGCTGCAAGCCATGGTCGATTCGGGCATTCGCGGGCATTTGGCCCGTGGGGGATCGGATATGGCCGGCGAGGTTCGTCTCCGTGAAACGGAAGAACAGATTTTCTGCGCGACCGACCGACTGCTCGATGAGTGGGAAGGCGCTGCGCAGGGCCGTATCCGTATTGCCCTCGGGCCGCTCAATTTGTATGGCTGCTCGCGGGGTTATCTGGAAAAGGCGGCAGTATTCAGCCGGGACCGCGGGCTGATCTCACACGTTCACGTCGCCGAGACGAGTGAGCAGATCGAGAATACGATGGCGCGTTACGGCCGGCGCAACCTGGAGCTGCTGGACGATGTCGGCTTGCTCGGTGAGCAGACCCAGGTTGTGCACGGCGTATGGCTCGACGACGGTGAGCTGGAGCTGATTCGGGACAAAGGAGCCTCGGTCATGCACTGTCCCGTCTCGAATATGTACCTCGCTTCGGGCGTAGCGCGCGTCCCGGAAATGCTGCGCATGGGCATCAATGTCGCCCTGGGCACGGACGGTCCCGGCTCCAACAATTGCCAGGACAACTTGGAAGTGCTCAAATTCACGGCGTGCCTGCACAAGGTGAATGAGCTGGACGCGACGCTGCTGCCGCCGATGGAGGTGCTCCGGATGGCGACGGTGAACGGCGCCAAAGCAGTTGGGCGCAGCCAGGACCTTGGCACCCTGGAGCCGGGGAAAAAAGCGGACCTCGTGACTGTCGATATGATGAAGGCACATATCAGCCCTGTTCATAGAGCTTCTTCGGCGCTCGTCTATAATGCGAACGGCAACGATGTCGATCTTGTGATCGTCGGCGGGCAAGTGGTCGTGGAACACGGCAAAAGCACGTGGATCGACGAGCAAGACGTTTTGCGCCGGGCGCAGGCGCGCGTGGACGCCCTCCGCAGCAAGCTGGCGGGGACTTATCCGATTTTTGCAAACCACGATTAAAATGGCAGCACCAACTTTCATTCATGGAGGATGATGAAGATGGCATTAGAAAGATTGCACGATCCTGTTTTGGAGAACGATTGGCATGCGGTTTATTTGGCTTCAGAGCTGAAGGATCAGCCGGCAGGAGTCATTATTTTAGGCGAGCGCGTGGCGATCTACCGTTCAAGTAAGGGTGTTCATGCGATGCAGGATTTATGCGTTCATCGTGGGGCGATGCTGTCCCGAGGCTGGGTGAAGAACGATATTCTTGTGTGTCCGTATCACGGCTGGCAGTACGATTCTTCCGGTCAATGTGTTTGTATTCCTGCACAACCGCAAGGGGAGCGCATTCCACCTAGAGCTAAAGCTATGACGTACGCCTGCGAGGAGAAATACGGCTTTATCTGGGTATGCCTTGGGGAGCCGAGTGGGCCGATTCCGCATTTTGAGGAGTTCGCGAACCCCGAGTATCACCCGATTCCATGCGGACCGTACAAGGTGCAAGCAGCGGGGACGCGCGTGATCGAGAACTTTACGGATTTTGCCCACCTCATGTTCGTGCATCAGGATTTGCTGGGGCATCCCGACTATGCGGAACTGCCGGATTATGAGGTAATAAAGGAAGCAGACCGGATTTATATTGAAAATATTCCGATTTTTCAACCTGTGGCACACTCTGGCTCAGATAAAAAAGAAGGTACGACGTACGTCTACCGCAAGGAGATTTACCGTCCCCTTTCAGGACGGCTGACGAAAGCGGACCCGAGCAACGGGCAGGCGCTGTGGATTATGCTGACGGTGCTCCCGGTTGCGGCTGAGGAGTGCGTCGTGTTCATGCTCGTATCGCGCAATTATGCCTATGACGTGGACGATGCGAACTTCAAACATTTTCAGGATATTGTGTTTGATCAGGATGCCAAAGTGATTGAAACGCAAAAGCCGGAGCTGCTGCCACTGGATTTGCAAGTGGAGTTAAATCACCGCGTCGATCGCTTCTCCATCGCATATCGCAGGTACTTGAGGGAGCTTGGTGTCGTAGTGGGTACGATCTAAACGCATTGGGTAATATTCGGATTTTTATTGAATTGTAAAGAGTAAAGACCGAACAATCATGGAAAAACTATAAAAAGACGATCGTTTATTGTGTGAAAATACAAAACGTCAGCCTCTTCGTTGACGATGGCAGGTTTGCAAACGTATATTTGACTCAAGGTTAAACGGCCTTATAGAGGATGTTCAAGATCGTAGAGAAAACCACAATCGGAGGGGAAGTTTAAGATGAAACGATTCCAAGATTCCCAAGCATTTGGCGTGAAACGCCCGGCAGTTGTCTCTCTCAGTGTGCTTATGATTTCAGGTCTTCTGGCCGCATGCGGCAGCTCCACGACTTCCTCTTCGCCGGCCCCATCGGCGGCAGCACCGTCTGCAGCAGCGGGAGCTTCACCGGCAGCTTCGACGGCTCCGGCGGCCAAAACACCGGTTGCAGCGACAACGGTGCTGAACTGGTTCGCCGAACCGGAGCACGGCGGCAACTTTGCGGCTCTGGCCAAAGGCTTTTACAAGGATGCAGGCTTTGACATGACGCTCATGCCGGGTGGCCCGCAAGTATCCGCCACACAGATCGTGGCGTCGGGTAAAGCGCAGTTCGGGATGGCGAACGGCGACGATATTTTGGTGGCGAGACAGGAAGGCATTCCGATCGTAGCGATTGCGACGTCGATGCAGAAGAGCCCCCAAGCGCTGATCTACCATAAGGATTCCGGCATCAAGGACTTCTCCGACCTTCATGGCAAAAAAGTCTATGTCGCCTCGACCGCAAGCTTCTGGCAGTTTATGAAGAAGAAATACAAGCTGGATGATGCGCAGGAGCTTAAATACACAGGTCAACTGGTCAACTTCGTGAATGACAAGTCGTCCCTGACCCAAGGCTACGTTACTTCCGAGCCGTTCACACTGGATCAACAAAAAGTCGAATACGGTGTCCTCCTGAACGCGGATTCCGGTTACAACATTTACGCCGGCGTGTACTTCACGACCGAGAAAATGATTCAAGAACACCCGGATCAAGTCAAAGCGTTCGTGGAAGCGACCGTGAAGGGTTGGGATTATTACAAAGATCATGCCGAAGAAATTAACCCGGCTATTCAACAAAAGAACCCTGACATGGGACTGGATATGATGAAATACAGCTCTACGAAAGAAATGGACTTCGTCTTCGGCGGTGATGCCGCAACGAAAGGTACGGGCATCATGACGAAAGAGCGCTGGGAAGAAGTGCAAAAGCAGTTGGTCGACGTAGGCGTCCTCAAAACGGCAGAGCCGATCGACAAAGTGTTCACAACACAGTTCTTGCCTAAAAAATAAAGACTGAAAATTACGACATTTTACCACTTGGGAGGTGGCGGCATTGGCTTCTGTAACTTCGATGACCAACATCAATTTCTGTAACGTACGATTGCCCCTATATAATGAAGAGAAATTTTATCGTCTCTCCATTCGGGATGGGGAGTGGACGCTTATTGAACAGCAGGAAGCCCATGCTGCCGGCCTACAGGGTAGTACAAAGCTGGAAGCGTGGACGCCGGAGATGCATGGCGGGGTTGACGGAGTGCCGACGATTGATCTGGAGGGGCGCATGATGCTCCCCGGGTTGGTCGACGCACATATGCATTTGGATAAATCGTTTTCCTTGACCACGGTGGAAAATCAAAGCGGCACGCTCGAAGAAGCCGTTCGCAACTATTCGCAGGCGGCTCCGACCTTCTCCAAGGAGGAGATTAAGGCCCGCATCATTCGCTCGGCTCTTCAAGCGCTGTCCTTCGGCACGACGCACATCCGCACGCATCTCGATTTCAACTTGAAGCACTCGCGGGATGTCGCGATCCGTACGGTGGAAGCGGCACTTGAGGCCAAAGAAGCGCTAGCGCCATACATCAGCTTGCAGCTGTTTCCGATGTGCCCGCTCAACTTTAGGTCGCTGGACACAGAAGCCATCCACGAAGCGCTCCGCATGGGCGTGGACGGGATTGGCGGGGCACCGCATCTGTCTGAGACCCCGCAAGCGGATATTGATTGGATTTTTAATCTGGCGGAAAAATATGACGTGCCGATCGATCTCCACTGTGACGAAACCGACAATCCGGCGATGAAAACAGCGCTCTATGTCGCGCAGCGAACGATCCAAACCGGCTATCAGGGCCGAGTTGCCGTTGATCACTTGTGCGCGCTTGCTTCAATGACAGATGCGGAAGCTTCGTCCGTTATCGAAAGCATGGCCGAAGCGAAGCTCAAAGCGGTATCCTTGCCGGCTGTGAATCTGTATCTGCAAGGCAGACACGATTCGTTTCCGGTGCGGCGCGGGGTGACGCGTCTCAAGCAAATCTGGGAAGCAGGTATTCCCATTGCGGTCGCTTCGGACAATATTCACGATCCTTTCCACCCTTTCGGGCGAGGGGATTTGTTACAAATTGCTTTGATTGGCTCCTATGCGGCGCATATGGGCAGACCTGCCGATCTTCGCACGCTGCTGCGTATGATTACGGAAGCGCCTGCGAAGGTGCTTGGCTTGCCGCAATACGGCATACAAGAGGGCGTTCCCGCCAGCTTTGTTATTTTGGATGGTACGACAGTAGAAGAGCTGTTCACGCTGCTTCCCGATCGGAGATGGGTGTACAACCAAGGCCGATTCGTGCGAACGCCGGGAAGCAAAGCTGAATGGCGGCATGAGGCGCTGACGCACTATTGGCAAGCCTCGGCAGAGCAAGTTTCTTTTACAAAGAAAGCAGCCGTGAAAGGGTGAACGGGAAATGGCGAACCTGTTGGTGCTTTACTACAGCGCTTTTGGTCATGTGTTTCAAATGGCTCAGGCCGTAGCGGACGGTGCGAGCCAATCCGGCGCCCATGAAGTGCGCATGGTTCGCATTCCGGAGCTGTTGGCGGCAGGCAACCGTGTTGTGAAACCGGATGGAGCGCGCACCGAGAACCGTGAAGCCGACGAGGGCGCAGCGCTTTCCAAACAATTTCGTTTGACCGATCGTTATACCAAATATGAAGCGACCCTTGCGCTGCAGCAGGAGATCCCGATCGCGACGAATGACGATTTGCGTTGGTCGGATGGTGTGTTGCTGGGCTTTCCGACCTACTATGGGACAATGCCTGCGCAAGTCAAGCTATTCCTCGAAATGGCTGGCGATCTGTGCATCGAAGGCGCATTGGAAGGCAAGCCGGTCGGCTTGTTCAATTCTACGGCATCCATTCATACCGGACATGAGGCATCGCTTCTGACAGCCATGGTACCGTTATTTCATTTCGGCATGATCTTTGTTGGACTTCCTTACTCCGAGAATCCGGAGTATTTAACGGCTGACGCCATCGGCTGCTCGCCTTATGGCGCCTCGACGCTGGCAGGGCCGGACAGCTCGCTGTCCCCCGATCCCAGAGAGCTGTTGATGGCGGCACGGTTGGGCGAACGCGTGGCGGATGTGGCGGAAGCGCTGAGGCAGTTCCATTTTAGCAAAAAATAAGCCTTTCCGACTTCGAATGCAGAAGAACTGTTCGATCCCCGGCGCTTTGCCGCTCGTGGACAGTCTCTTTCTCAATAAAGCTCTTTAAGTCAATTTTATCGTTTAGGAGATGACGAACATGTCGAAGAATGCCCCATTGCTTGCTGTGTCCAGCCCGATTGCAACACCTTCAACCTTTGTCAGCATGGCGAATCTTTCGAAAACGTATCCTAACGGCACAATCGCCTTGCAGGATGTGAATTTGAACATTCAGGAAGGCGAGTTTCTTTGCTTCGTAGGCCCTTCAGGCTGCGGGAAATCGACGATTTTTAAAATCATGACCGGTCTCTCCAAGCCGAGCAAAGGCACACTCGACGTCTTCGGCACGACGCCGAAGGAAGCGCGCAAGCAGAGTGACATCGCGTTTGTGTTCCAGGATCACACCTTGCTGCCGTGGTCGACGGTAGAATCGAACGTCAAACTTCCGCTCGAGCTGCGCGGAGTCGATAAGAAAATGCAGCAAGCTGAAGCAGAGCGCGTGCTCGAGCTAGTGGGACTGAAAGATTACATGAAAGTGCTGCCCCGGGAGCTTTCCGGCGGCATGAAGATGCGCGTGTCGATTGCGCGCGCTCTGATCTCACGGCCGAAGCTGCTGCTCATGGATGAGCCGTTCGGCGCCCTCGATGAAATTACTCGCCAAACGCTGCAATTGGAGCTGCTGAACATTTGGCAGCAGGACAAATCGATGACGGTGCTGTTTATCACCCACAACGTGTTTGAGTCCGTCTTCCTATCGACCAGCGTCATGGTTATGACCCCCCGCCCCGGCAAAATTGCCGCCAGAGTGGAAATTCCGGTGCCGTTCCCACGGGACGAAACGTTCCGCACGACGACGCAGTTCAACGATCTGGTACGAGAAGTGAACGACGCCTTAGAGCATTAAAAGGAGAGGTGAACCCGCAATGTCCACACAAACGACTTGGCTGCATGAAATCGAAGATCAGTTTGGTTCAGACATCGTCGCAATCGATTCCGATATAAGGGAAAAGCTGTCCAAAGATTATTACTGGTATTCACCGGTGCTGAACCGGTTACTGCAAGGGGTGAAGGCTGCTGATGCAGTCGTTCTTCCGAGGACGGAAGCGGAAGTGGCCGAAGTGCTGGCCTTCGGCTACGCTCACCGCATTCCGGTGACCGTGCGCGGTGCCGGAACCGGCAACTACGGGCAGGCGGTCCCGCTGCAAGGCGGCATTCTGATGGATCTCAGCCGAATGGATGAGATTATCGAGATTGGCCCCGGCTATGCCCGCTTGCAATGCGGCGTCAAGCTCGGCGTCATCGATCGGAAAGCGCGTGAAGTCGGGCAGGAGCTGCGCATATACCCCAGCACGTACGTGAAAGCGACGGTCGGCGGATTCGTCAGCGGCGGATCCGGCGGGATCGGGTCGATCACCTACGGAAATCTATGGGATGGCAATGTGCTGGAAGCTGTCATTTATACGATGGAGGAGGAGCCGCAGCGCCTCGTGATTCAAGGCGGTGAACTCTTCAACTATATTCATAATTACGGTACGACAGGAATTATGACCGAAGTAACCATTCCGCTGGCTCCGCGCACCGAATGGACGCAGGCGATTGCCCAGTTTCCGACTTTCGAGCGCTCGATGCGCTTTGGGGAAGCGTTGGCCCGGGACGAGCGCATTCTGAAAAGGCTGGTCGCACCGATGGAATGGCCGATTCCTTCGTACTTCATCCCTTTTGCCAAAGTGATTCAGGAGGGACAGGCGGCGGTCATGCTGGAGTTTGCCGAGGAAACGCTCGCTTTGGTGGAAGAACACGCGCAGGCTTTTGGCGGAAGCTTGGGACATATTATAGAAGCAAAGAATTACCGCAAAACGATTGGCGTCTCCGACTTCACCTGGAACCATACGACATTGTGGGCGATGAAAACCGATGAGACGATGACCTATTTGCAGGCGGGCTTCCAGATCGATCGGTACCTGGAGCAGATCGAACTGCTGAAAGCGGAGTATGGCGATGAATTGTTTCTGCATTTTGAATGGGTGCGCAGCGGTGGTGCGGTGACGCCGACAGCGTTGCCGGTCGTGAAGTTTACGACAGAGGAACGATTGTACGAGATCATCGGATTCTGCGAATCCATCGGTGTCCGTATTTTTGATCCGCATACGTGGGTGCTCGATCAGGGCGGGCGCGGCGAAGTCGGTAGTATGGAACGCAAGAAGCGGGTGAACGACCCGAGAGGTCTGCTGAATCCGGGCAAAATTATTTGTGAATTGTAAAGCGAAGGGAGACAAGTGCTATGGCTGTTGACTCTAATTACTTGCAAATGTTACCTGATGAAATCTTTCCTGCACGCGAGCGTGTGGCCTGGACCAAGCGCATGGAGGATGGGGTCTCGCCTGGCCGTCGATTCCTTCTGCTCTTGAGGCAGCTTGTGCCGCCGTTGGTTGCATTTATCGTCTTTATCGGCGGTTGGGAATTGCTATGTGCGTTGACCCATGCACCGGCGTACCTCGTTCCCAAGCCATCCGACATCGTGAAAGCCGCTTATGAAAATAGAGCCGGGCTCTGGGTGTCGGTGCGGACGACCACCTTTGAAGCTGTACTTGGCTTCGTGCTCAGCATCATCCTCGGCATTGCCGGCGCGATCATGCTCGCCAGCTCCAAATGGATCGAGAAGGCCGTCTATCCGTACGCCATCATTTTACAAACGATCCCGATCGTTGCTGTCGCTCCGCTTATCGTGATCTGGTTTGATGCAGGCATGAACGCCATTGTCATTATTACGTTCCTGATCGGCTTCTTCCCGATGCTGTCCAACACCTTGATCGGGCTCAACTCTACGGATCAGAACATGAGCAACCTGTTCTACCTCTACAATGCGAGCGGCTTCCAGACGATGCTCAAGCTGCGCATTCCCGCAGCCTTGCCGTACATCGTCGCCGGCCTCAAAATCTCCTGCACGCTCTCCGTTGTCGGCGCGATCGTGGGTGAATACATCGCCGGCATCGGCGGCGGCCAAGGCGGGCTCGGCTACGCCATCACGTACGCGGCCGCTCGCCTCAAAACGCCGTACCTGTTCGCCTGCGGCTTATCCGCCTCGGTGCTCGGCATCATCTTCTTCCTGCTCGTGAATGCCTTTGCGAAATGGCTGCTCAGCTCCTGGCATGAGTCAGAGATGAAGAAGGAGAGTTAGGGACAAGGAAGCTAAAAAGAAGATAAAGGACAATCGAACGAAAGTTCCGATTTGTCCTTTTTTTTTCATTATTTCTCAATGCCATGGCATTGCTAGTTTTAGAGGAGATTTTAAGTTTGAAGATCATCGTATCCAATGTTATGATTAAACTAGGAAATATTATCCAGTCAATAGCAGCCCGTTCTAGGAAAAGAGAGTTTAAGAGAAGTGCTTCCTTTCACTTTTTTAAGATTGTCTAGCATATGGATATAAGGTGTTTACTATTGTTTACTTTTGCTTAATTATGTTAAATGAGAGAAGGAAAGTGCTGATAATCGTCGAATTATAATTTTGTAAATAACTTACAGGTAACGGTGGGAAGGTGAATGCATGGGGCGAACTCGAAAGAGACGGATCGGTTTGTATGTTCTGGTCGTATGGATGGTGTTTCTGGTAAGTCAGATCAGCTTGATTCCCCAGACGAAAGCCGCAGAGGTTAATGACTTGAAACCGATTTCTTTTTGGCAGTTACATTGGGGCAGTTCAACTGACACTATCGAGGATGTTATTACTGGAGGGTTATCAGGGGAGGATGATTGGAAAAGTATTAAAAATGGTGAAGCGGCACCTACAAAACCTAAAGATATTGCCGTTGCCTGGATTCGAATACAATTGCCTCCCTCAATTCCCAAGGATTACGGACTGTATATAAAGAAAATATATGCTCAAAATCTTTCCGTATATCTGGATAACCGTCTTATTCGTGAGGTTACATTTGATTATCCGTATGATGTTCAGAGAAGCTTGTTTCCGGTTAGCTCAGAAGATGGCGGTCATGTCGTTTATATTAAATTAGAAACATCACTCGACCGTCTTGGAATTGACTCCGAGATTAGAATTGATCACTTTTATCAACTAACACGCTCATTTATTTTTCAGGACTTACAAAATATCATCATAGGTTGCGCTTTTTTATTTATCTCAGTAATTATGCTGATTTGTTCGCTTTTTTTAAATCGAATTCAAAAAGAAACGTGGATCTCACTAAGCATATTAATACTAACGCTTGGGGCGATCTTTATCACATATTCACCATTTATGTATGCCAATTTTAATAATTATGGCAGCCTGTTTGTAGATACATTTGACATATCCCTAGCGATATTTTTACCTTCATTGACGTATTTCTTTGAAAAAGTATTTGATAACGGTAAAATTAATTGGTTGCGAAAGGTTCGAATCTTTCAAAGTGTATACTCTGGTTTTATCATATGCTTTATGTTAATTAATCATCTTAGTCACTACAAGTTAAATCAATATTACTTTTTATTTTCTGTTACTATCCTGGGCTTTATTATGATTGTTCAATTCAGTATTATCATTGGTTTATCACTCTTTTTTGTTATCCGTGGGAATAAAGAAGCGGTGATTTTTTCGGAGGGATTTGCTACTTTAGCGGCTACGGGAATTTTGGATTTATTACTCTATTATATTAAAGATCAAAAATATCAATTTGTCCTCTGGAAGTTTGGTATTATTGGTTTTATTTTATCTTTAATTGTTATCCTTGGCCGACGCTTTGCGATAAATCAGGAACATATGATAAATTATTCAAAGGAATTAGAGTTTTACAACAACCAGCTTCAACTTTCTGAAAAAATGGAAATGATTAGTTCACTGGCGGCATCTGTCGCACACGAAGTGAGAAATCCACTTCAAGTGACTCGAGGTTTTTTACAGCTTGTTTCTGCATCTACCGATTCGAAAAACAAAGAATATATGGGCATTGCAATTGAGGAATTGGATCGCGCGGCGGTTATTATTACAGATTTCCTGACATTTGCCAAGCCACAGATGGATGAGCTTACTGAACTGAATGTATCTAAAGAAGTAAGCCAAATCGAGGGGATTATTGTTCCTCTGGCGACTTTGCATGGCGGGAAAATTTCGGTGAGCGTACCCAATGATTTGTTTATTCTGGGGAATTCTTCGAAATTTAAACAAGTGCTAATAAACATTATAAAAAACAGTATTGAAGCATTTCAGGAAGACGGTCAAATTCATATCTGGTCGTATGAAAAACGAGGTGAAATCTTCATTCATATTAAAGACAATGGTGAAGGGATTGAGCCTAATCAACTGGCCAAACTGGGGGAACCCTATTATTCTACGAAAACGAAAGGAACCGGACTTGGTTTAATGGTTACATTTCGCTTAATCGACATGATGAAAGGACAGGTGGAGTTTAAAAGTCAACGTCTACAAGGTACAGAAGTTATTCTTCGTTTTCCTTCTATTACAGATAAAAAAGGTGCTGCGCCAAATTAGCGCAGCACCTTTTTACTATTAATTTAAGTTATTTTACCACGGAGATTCTACACCATTTGCCAAAACCAATACCTTTGCAGGATTCGTAGGAATAACCAACACGAACTCTGTCGAAGTCTCTTCAACTGCGTTCACTTTGATGTCATCCGGAATTGTGATGTTGAACGCTTGCTTCAATGCCGCTTTTGGATTAGCCAGCAATTGTTGTTTGAAGGCTTCATCTTCCCAGGCTTTTTGGATAATTTGTGCTTTCAATGCTTCGTTTGATGACATCGGCAATCACTCCTACTATAGTTATTGGGTAAAATTCCCTACAAAGATAATAGTAGCATGATTCCCGAAAAAATTACAGAAAATTCTATACAGATTTCGACATAAAATGGAAAAATCCGCCTGAAATTAATAATTTTCTTTGTTCTTTTATTTCCTGAGCAATATTTTCTAGATTGTGAACAAGAGAATGATGGAATTTATATAGCTGCTCCATGCGCGCAGGCTTATGAATGAGCTCTTCATGATGGGCTGCCGCTACCTCATGATAGGCGTCCAAGTGGTCAAGGACAAAGATTTGCTGCTTGATTGCCTCCACAGAAAGTTCATCTGCCGGCATAAGCCCCAGTTTCCTACGTATTGAAGCCAGCAAGCAGTTATAGCTTCCCTCCTCCAAATCTTCCTCCCAATCTGCATAATCGTCCAGCATCTGCAGCGTAACGAGCGCCAACTCTACAGCAGCCGTAACCTCAGGGATGAAATGAGCTTGTCCAGTCAGCAGCAAAGTGCCTGTGCTGGCGTTCTTTACTGGGCTTGCTTTGCGTGCGATGCGCAGTTTGTCGCCGTGGAAATCGTCTCGGCTGCCTTCGTTCGTTACACTGTCCGCCCATTCCTGGACGTAGGTATCGAAATAGTTCCAGAATGGGGAAGAGGCCGGGAAAAGTTCACGGTAAATCGCCATATAGTCCAGTTGAAACAGATTGGCCAGCGGCAGCTTCTCACGATGCTCCCCTTTGGAAGAATCCATAATGTCGTCTTGAATGAAGTAGTACAACATGATGAAAATATTTGCGATCGCGAGCTTATCTTGCGTTTCGGACGGTAATTCGCCTACATCTTCCATCCAATAAGGCAGTAAGTAGCAGACATAGTTCTTCGAGCTGCCTTCTTGACCAACGTCGAATTTGGCTGCATACGACAGCCCTAGCTGATCAAGCGGAGCAGGGTACTGACGTACCCTCTCCGTGACAGCCTTGAATACCCGCCCCAAGCTCATCTCATGCTTCGTTAACCAAGTTTTCATTGTTTCTCCATCCCTTTCTGCAGGGCAATGCCCCCGTCCATTAGGTTCGTCAAAAGCGCGCTTTGAGGCGTGAATTTTTTGCGGAAATCATTCGGTGTAATGCTGTGATATTTCTTAAACAGACGGTAGAAATAGGAGTCGCTCGTAAAACCGGTTTTTTCGGCGATGTCGGCGACAGATAAGTTGGTCTGCAGGAGCAGCTCCTTGGATTTGCTCAGCCTGACATCCTGAATGTAATCAGTGAGCGGGACCAAGGTGTTCTGTTTGTACAAGCGGGAAATGTAAACCGGCGACATGGACAGCTCATCGGCGATCGATTGAAGCGACAGATTCGGGTTCGCATAGTCGCGCTCGATGATGTCGTTCATTTTTTTGATCAGCTCGAGATGCTTCGAGTTTTTCTTCTCGTCGAGCTTCTGTTCCAATTGCCGGAACACTTGAAAGAACTGATTGTCGACCTCGGCAATCGTTTCGAAGCGGGACAGCGAAGCAATGGATGTGTTCAGATAAAACGGCATAGAGACTGCATTGTTGCGGTTCATCGTGGTCAGCACATTATTGACGGTCAGCGTCAAATGTGAAATGGCCAGATGCACGACAGAGTAAGGATACAAAGCTGTTTCCTGTATAATTTCGCTGTAGACCGCCTCGGCTCCTGCGCTGTCTCCGGTCATCAGGCGCTCGACGAGCTGTTTTTCTTTTTGCGTCGGGAATTGGTACTCCTTGTCTTGATAGGCCAGGATCTCATCGGAGTGGATTATGCAGCCAGGTCCCCGGAACAAGCGGTGGTAGGACGCTTCCAGCAGTTGATGGTACAGGTCAAAGCAATCTTGCGCATTCTGCTGTAACGGACTGTTCGTCAAGGACACAGAAAGCTTAATGTAATCGGCAATCAAGGTACGAAGCTGTTCCAGTAGTGAGGTAAGTTCGTTTTCCTCCATGTAAAAATCACGTTCTTTCGCAGAGAGAAGCAGCAGAATATGATCTTCCTCCATATCGATGGCCTCCGTATGGAAGCTTGGGCTGAACACTTCCCACCCGATATTCATCATCGCATAGCGCATCAGGGTAATTTGATCTTTGTACGTTGTGCGCGTTTCCTCAAAGCGGTCGATTTTTACCATGAGCAGCATGGCTGGGTTGGCGATATCGATACTGGAGCCGAAGTAGCTGAGCTTCTTTTGCAAGGCGGCGGGGTGGTACACGTCCCGGCCGGTCAACATATTTCTCAAGAAATTTTGCCGTAAAATTTGTTGATTATCCCTTCGCTCGTTCTCCAGCAGTTTCAAACTACGAATGACGTTATCGATCGGATCGTAAAGCCGTTTGGAGGTGAACAGCGACATGAGGAGCCCGGCCAGCAAAATGCTAAGCGAGATGTAAATCGTTTTGGTACGCATGCTCGTAATTTTCTCGGTAATCACCGAGTAAGGTGTGACACGGATGTATCGCCAACCGAGCGGATCCGGTGCGGTATAGGAGATGAGCGACTTTACGCTATCGACGTCGGCGACCAGATAGCCCGGCGATCCGGCGTTGGCCAGGATGAGCTGAATGTAGCTTTTCTCCGCATAGCGGGTAGCAATCGCATCACTGCCATTCGTAGAAAGCAGCGTCCCTTCCTTATTAATAATAAATTCCTTACTGGAGCGGCTGTTCGGCTGGTTTTGCAAGGTTTTATTGAAGAAAGATTCGGAAATGTTGACGATAACGGCGGAATTCAAGGAATTATCCAGATTAATGGCATCGTAGCAGAGATACGAGTAAATGCCGACGGGCTCTGGGGGCTGTGAAGGTTGATCTGCGGCTGTGTTGAACGTTCTAGGAATCGGAATGAAAGGCGTATAGGCTTGAAAATGATCCAAAATTTCAACCATGCCTGGGTCGCCAAGCTGCTCACGCGTTTGAATGCCGCTCTGAAAGTTGTTCGAACTCACATAAAACAACTGCGAAGCACCATTGTAAACATAAATGGAGTCAATGAACGGCATAGCAAGGCGGTAATTATTCAACTGGGCCATACTGCCTTGAATATCGAAGATGTCGGGCTTATCGTAGAACAGCAGCTTGCTGATGACGAAATCGCGGTAGATCTGGAAGGAAAGCGAGGCGGCGGTGCCGGTGATCGATTGAATGCGCGTGCTGGTCTGCTGGAGACTGTCGGAGTCCGATGCATACACTTGCTTGAGCGCAATATTGTCAAAGTTAACGTAAAGAATCGTAGAGGATACGAGCAGCGTAATCACGATGGTCATGACCGTAGTTAGAAGAATGTTGCGGTACATCACTTTGCTCTCCTTCATACGAAGCATCCAGGCACCCCTCCTCCATGTGTAGGAAAAGTATAGCGTATCTCGAAAACGCTTGCAATGGATGGAGCGGCTCTCTGGAATAGGAAACCGTGTGAAAAGTCAGGAAAGTCCATGAAAGTAGGAATTGTTCATACTGCAGCAGGCAAGCTGAGATGGGATTCTTTCAGTTTTCTGAGCGGATTTTCAGTATCGGAGACCGTAAATCGCCGCTTATAATGCGAATATGACGATCGCTCACACACCATCTTAATAACAGAGCAAGCAGGAGGGGGAAGACGATGCATCGCAAGAAAGGCTTCTTGTACGAATTGAACAAAAACAAAATGATGTTTCTCATGTTGGCGCCGACCTTATTATTCTTCTTTATTAATTCATACGTGCCAATGATCGGCATCTACTTTGCCTTTACCCGTTTTGACTTCGACGGCGGCCTATTCGGAAGTCCTTTCGTTGGGCTGCACAACTTTCAGTTCTTATGGAAGTCCGGTACGCTATGGACGCTGACTCGCAATACGGTGGCTTACAATCTGGCCTTTATCGTCTGCTTGAATGCGGCGGCGATCTTTGTGGCGATTCTGCTCAGTGAAATTCACGGCAAGCTGTTTAAAAAGATTACGCAATCGCTCATGTTTTTGCCATATTTCATATCCTTTGTATTGCTGAATGCAATCGCTTACAACATGTTCAACTACGATACCGGTTTTGTGAACACGACGCTGAAATCTTTGGATAGAAACCCGATCGATATTTACAATACGCCAACGGCATGGATTTTTCTTCTCGTCATTTTTTATGTATGGAAAAATCTCGGCTACACGATGGTCATTTACCTCGCGACGATCACGGGCATCAGCGACGAGTATTATGAAGCGGCGAAGATCGACGGGGCCAATATTTTTCAACGCGTCTGGTACATCACGGTGCCGATGCTGAAGCCGACTTTTGTCATTCTGCTGTTGTTCGCGCTTGGCAGTATTATGAAGGGACAGTTTGACCTCTTTTATCAGCTTATTGGGAATAACGGCATTTTATACAACACAACAGATATCCTCGATACGTACGTATTCCGTTCGCTCAAAGTGACGTTCGACATCGGTATGGCGACGGCGGCAGGGCTGTTTCAATCGATTTTCGGCTTCGTGCTGATTATGACTGTGAACTATCTGATTCGAAAATCAAATGAAGAATACGCTTTATTCTAGGAGGTGAATTCGGGTGCGAGCCAGAGGCGTTGATGTCATTTCTTTTCATTTATTGGCTTATCTCATTATTATTGCGCTTTCCGTGCTCTGTCTGTTCCCGTTCATTCTGATCATATCGGGGTCTTTGACCGAGAATGAGTCGATTATCAAGCACGGGTATCATTTGATTCCGCAGGTAATTTCCCTGACGGCTTATAAAGCGGTGCTGACGTTTCCGGAAAAGGTGCTGCGCGCCTACGGCGTCACGACGTTCGTGACCGTCACGGGGACGGTGCTGGGGCTGTTCATGATGACCATGGCGGGGTATGTGCTGCAGCGGAAAGATTTTAAGTATCGGAACGTGGCTTCCTTCTATATTTACTTCACGACGCTGTTCGGCGGCGGTTTGGTGCCTTGGTATATTTTGATTACGAAATATTTAAAATTCACCGATTCGTACATGGCGCTCATTTTCCCGGGGCTGATGACGCCGTTTCTGGTGCTGCTCATGCGCAGCTTTATCTCCGCTTCCATCCCGGATGAGCTGTCGGAGTCGGCGAAGATCGACGGAGCGAACGATTTTACGATTTACTATCGGATCGTGCTGCCGCTCGCGCTGCCGGGAATTGCGACGGTAGGGTTGTTTCTCGCCCTTCATTATTGGAATAGCTGGTTCTCGACGTCGCTTTTCATCAATGATCAGAACAAATACGAGCTGCAATATTTCTTATACAACATTATCAATACGGCAGCGGCCATCTCGCAGCTTGGCGTCAGTACCGGCGCGACGATGAGTCAGGAGATTCCGACGGAGTCGACCAAATTGGCGATGGCTATCATTGTAACGGGGCCGATTCTGTTTCTGTATCCGTTCGTCCAGCGTTTCTTTGTCAAAGGATTAACGATTGGCGCAGTGAAAGGTTAGAACTGAATCGGAGGAAGTCCGACAGCTAACATAGAGGTTTGTTCGAAACCCATATATAATGAATAAAGGGAGGATTTGTATGAAACATCATTTTAAAAAATCGTACGGCGCTTCCATCGCCGTTGCGCTCGTCGGCTCACTGCTTGCCGGGTGCAGCTCGACGACATCCACGGACGGTCCATCGCCGAGTGCCGCTGCGAGCAAAGCGCCTGAAGTTTCCGCCGCCCAGACAACACCGGCTGCGCCTGCGGGCCTTGACATCTCGAAGAAAGTGGAGCTGCAGTTCTACATGCTGGGACCGGCGCCGAAGGATTTGCCGGTGATTGAGGATGAGATCAACAAACTTGCACTCAAGGATTTGAATGCAACCGTCAAATTCAACTTCACCACCTGGACCGACTGGGATCAAAAATATAAGCTGCTCCTCTCTTCCGGTCAAGCGGTCGACTTGATCTTCACCGCAGACTGGACGCAGTATCAGGCTTATGCGAAAAAAGGCGCCTTCCTTCCGCTCGACGATCTGCTGCCGAAAGCGGCACCGAAACTGAACAGCTTCGTGCCAAAGGACATGTGGGAAGCCGTGAAGATCGATGGCAAAATCTACACCGTCCCCGCCACCTATAAGGAATATGTGACGACGGGTTTCATCTGGCGGGAGGACCTGCGCCAGAAATACAATCTGCCGAAGCCGGATTCCTTGGCAAACTTCGAGGCATATCTGGCCGGCATCAAGAAGAACGAGCCGGACATGATTCCCCTCGCTGCGAACAGCGATGTGAAAGGCAGTCTTTCCGATCAGTATAAGAACCTGACGATCGACCCCGTAGGCTCGCTGCCGTATGGCATGCAAATCCCGTACAAAAACCCGTCGGAAGTGACTGCGTACTGGGGTTCTCCCGAACATTTGGCCGAGCTGAAGACGTTGAAAAAATGGCAGGACGCCGGCTACATTTCCAAAAACGTGCTCAACACGAAGGACGCGATGACCGATCTGATTACAAGTGGTAAAGCAGCGGCGAACCTCGGCGACAATCCGACGCGCTTCAACGACCAGAAGCTGAAGATTGCCTCCACGCACCCAGATTGGAAGCTGGAGTACTACCCGGCGCCACTCATCAAAGGTCATGCTGAGCCTGTGCATCCGATCCATAACGGCTTTGCGATTCCGAAGAGCAGCAATAATGCCGAGCGGGCGCTGGCTTTCTATGAGAAGATGGTGACGGACAAGACGTATAACCAACTGACACAGTATGGGATTTTGGGCAAAAACTATGAAGTGGATAACGGTTACTACCAAATGATCGGCGACAGTAATTCGAATGGCTTCCCACGCGAAGGCATGCAGAGTTGGGCATGGCGCAATCCCGAATTCATGCTGTTCGATAAAGGGTATGACGGCGTGAAACAAATTTTCTCCGATCTGGACAAAATCGCATCGCCGGACAAATTTACCGGCTTTGCAGAGGACTATACGAGCTATCAGGCTGAGCGGGCTGCGCTGGAGCAAGTGGAGAAGCAGTATCTCTACCCGCTGGAAGCAGGGCTTGTCGCTGACGTGGAGGGCGGTCTGAGAACCTTCATGGAGAAGGCGAAAGTAGCCGGTCTTGATAAAATCCAGGCTGAGTACAAAAAGCAATGGCTCGCGTATGTGAAGAGTGCGAATATCAAGTAGCGTTGCAGTGAAAATGAGCGGAAGGGTGCCGATGCGGCGCTCTTTTCGCTTTTTTGGCAGGTTGACATCCATGGGATAATTGTTTAAATTGGAAGCGAATCGATTGTTTGCAAAATGATAGATGAAAGGAATTTGACGATGAGCAGTAGTGAATTTTTGAAGTTGGAAAATCAGCTTTGCTTCAGTCTATATGCAAGTTCGAGAGCGATTACGCGGATGTATCGTCCTCTTCTGGAAGAGCTGGGGATTACGTACCCGCAATATCTCGTGCTGCTGGTCTTATGGGATCAGGAAGAAAGCACCGTCAAGGAGCTCAGCGAGAAGCTGGACCTGGATTCCGGAACGCTGACGCCGATGCTGAAGCGCATGGAAGCACAGCAGTTGTTGGTGCGGAGGCGGTCGCAGGAGGACGAGCGGGTCGTGAATATCCTGCTAACCGAGACAGGCCGCGCGCTGTACGATCGTGCCATTTGCATTCCGCAGACGCTGTTCGCGGCGAGCGGGCTTTCGGAAGAAGAAATTGTGAGCTTCAATCAGCAGCTTCAGCGTATCATTTCAAGCGTAAATGCCACGATGTAGCGTAGACAACAGGGCAATGCGGGGAACGGAGACGAACAGCGAATGAATTACTTCATCTATATTCTAATTAACAACATCGTGCCGATCAGCATTATGATCGCGATTGGGGCGACGATCTACCGCGCATTCAAAATCGATATTCGTACGTTATCGAAGCTGAATTTTTATGTGTTCTCACCGGCTATCGTTTTTACAAAGCTGTATGAATCCGAAATGAGCCTGTCCGTTCTCATGCAGGTGCTCTTATTTTTTGTCATTTTCTTTTCGCTGCTGTTTGCGATTATTGAAATCGTCGTTCGCGTGCAGAAGCACCAGCGCGGAATGCGGGTTGCGATGCGCAACAGCGTTATTTTCTACAACAGTGCTAACTATGCATTGCCGCTCAATCAGACGGTTTTTGCCGGAAACGCGTATACACTGTCCATTCAAATTATCATTATGATTATGCAGACGCTAATCCCGAATACATATGGCATTTATGCGCTGAATGCGCACAAGGCGAGCTGGAAGGCGACAATGCGAACGATTCTGTCGCTGCCGGTTATTTATATCATTCCGCTGGCGATGCTGCTGCGCTACTTCCATGTGCCGGTGCCGGAGTCGATCCATTTGCCGATTAGCTATATCGCGAATGCGTTTATGGCAACCGCATTGCTTACGCTGGGTGTGCAGCTTGGCGCGATGAAATGGGAATTTCATTTCTCGAACGTGCTGCTCTCCAATTTATTGCGGCTGGCTGTGGCGCCGCTGCTCGGATTTTTCGTCGTCTGGCTGCTCGGGCTCTATGGATTGACGGCTAAGGCGCTGATTCTGTCATGTGCCGTGCCGACATCGCTTAGCTCGGTGCTGTTGGCGATTGAGTATGAAAATGAAGCGGAATTCTCTTCACAGGCGGTGTTTACCTCGACGTTGTTCAGCATGATTACGATTCCGATTGTGATTTATTTTCTAGATTGGGTATAAAGCCATAGATTTCGTGCGAACCTAGCAGGAATATCGACAAATTTTGGCGAATTTATTAGGACAGTTAATTCCAGCCATATGAAAGGGGAAAAAGTCCTGATGTTGTATCAATTCAGTCAGTATGTCACGATCGTCGATATGAACGAGGAGATTTTGTCGGAGGTTGTTTTCGAGCACGGTGAGTATGATGTCAATGCCGTTGCCATTGGTTCGTCTGTATTTACCCACCAACTGGGCCTGCGTCAATTTGAAGTGGTCTTTGATAAACGGGAAGGCAAGACGACTCGTTATAAAGTTGTAGATATTGAAATTAATCTAATTGAACAGCCAACCGTGACACGCGTATATCTGGAGCCGATCCAATTGATTGTGGGGCAGCACGATATTGGCGCCGTGTAGCGGAGGTCAGGAAGGAAGTAAGCTGAGATGAGATTGTTTATGCTGATTGGCGCTATTAATGCGTTTCTATCCGTTGCGTTAGGGGCGTTTGGTGCACATATATTGAAAGATCGCATTCCCGATAAAATCGATGTGTTTCAAACCGGGGTGCACTACCATATGATTCATGCAGTGGCGCTGCTTGTCATCGCTTTGCTGGCAGATCGTTTGCCTCATACCTCTCTCGTGAGCGCGTCCGGATGGGCGATTTTCATCGGTATCATTTTGTTCTCGGGCAGTCTATATGCATTAAGCCTAACGGGCCTGAAAGTGTTCGGTCCGATTACTCCACTGGGCGGTGTAAGCTTTTTGGTCGGTTGGGTGCTGCTCGCGATTGCCGCGTTGAAATAGCAACCGAGAATATTGACGAAAGAGGTGGAGAATTCCGCCTCTTTTTTTCTATTTCCGACAAGGCAGCAGGAAAATTCCGCCTCTTTGTAGAATGAAGACGATGATAACGCTTCCTAGCGGTATTCGATAGGCAGCAATAAGGAGGCTAATTCGTGAAAAACCGGCTTTATATTGGCTTCTATGTGGTCGCTGCCGTAGGTGTCTGCCTTTACCTAAAGCCGTTTGCTCCCTGGTTTTGTTTACTGGCATCGCTGCTAGTGATCTACGGGCTGCGAAGACGTCAAACGGAACCGGATGCAATTCAAACAGGCGTGGCCGATGAGAGGGAGCAGTTCCACATTCTCTACTCCTTGTTTGAGCATAATCCGAACGCAATTCTCTTCTATAAGAAAGGGCAGCGTTTCGTGCGCATGAATAGAGCGGCGGAGTCCCTGTTAGGGTATACCCTGGAGGAACTTTCTGCGATTGATATGACGACCATCATGACGAAGGAGCAGATTGCGCATGATGTAAGATTGCTCGATGCGAATATGGGCATGACGGTGAACTTCGAGACGTCCGTCTTGCATAAAAGCGGCTACCGCATCGACATGAAGGTGACGGCTGTCCCCGTTGCTATTGCGCCGGATGGACAAGGGTTTATTCTGATCGGTCAAGATGTCACGGAGCGCAAGCGCGGCGACGAGCAAATTCGCTACATGGCTTACTATGACGATATGACGGGCTTGCCCAACCGGCGCCTGTTTAAAGATCAGCTTAACGAATGTCTGACGATGTGCAAAAAATCCGGGCAAAAGCTTGCTGTCTTTTACCTGGATATTGATCAGTTCAAATTGGTGAACGACAGCTTCGGTTACGACTACGGCAATATGCTGCTTCTGCAGCTGGCCGAACGATTTACGCATTGTGTGACCGAGAGCGATTTTCTGGCGCGTACCGAAGGCGATGAGTTCGCTTTCTATTATACGAATGTCGCGGATGCGGGCGATGTCATCGCTGTCATTGCAGGTATTAATCGCGTGTTGGCAGCACCGTTCCTGCTCGAGCAGTATGAGCTTCATGTGACGGCAAGCATCGGGGTGGCGATTGCAGGCGATGAAGACGAGGACGCCGAAATGCTGATGAAGTACGCGGACATTGCGCTTGCGAGAGCGAAGGAAAAAGGCAGGAACGACTATCAGATTTTCAACAGCGATATGAAGTTGACGTCCATCAACCGCCTCAGGCTGGAAAATGAGCTGCGCCGCGCGCTTGCGAACGATGAATTTATTCTTCATTTTCAGCCGCAGGTTGAGATTCAGTCCGGACGCATTGTCGGGGCCGAAGCACTGATTCGCTGGGATCATCCGGAGCGCGGATTAATCTCGCCGAGTCAATTCATTCCTTTTGCAGAGGAGTCGGGACTCATCGTGCCGATCGGGGAATGGGTGCTGAAGGCGGCATGCCGACAGAACAAATTGTGGCAGGACATGGGCTATCCGCCGATTGCCATCTCGGTGAATTTATCGATGCGCCAATTTTTCCAGCATAACCTGAAGGGAAAAATCAGCCATGTGCTGGAGCAGACGAAGCTCGATCCGCAGTATCTGGAGCTCGAAATTACGGAGAGCATGACGATGGATGTAGATCATGCCATTCAATCGCTGCTGGAACTCAAAGAGTTAGGCGTTGGCGTTAGTATCGACGACTTCGGTACTGGATACAGCTCACTCTACTACTTGAAAAAATTCCCGATCGACAAACTCAAAATTGACCGTTCGTTCGTAAGGGACATCATGGAAGACCCGAATGACGCGGCGATCGTCGCGACGATCATTGCGATGACGCATCATTTGAATTTGAAGGTGATTGCGGAAGGTGTGGAAACGGAAGACCAGCTCAAGTTCCTGTACCAGAACCGCTGCTACGAAGTGCAGGGCTACTGGTTCAGTCCGCCGATTGCGGGAGAAGCGCTCGAGCTGATGATGAGCGAGGGCATGACAGCGGCCGCTTCGGCCCCCATAGAATAACAAAAAGGCTCCCCGGCGTGAGTTAGCCTCGGGAGCCTTCGCTTATTTTTGATCGAAAGCGACATAATCGTCAATCTCATTCAGCTTGAACAGATACACTTTTTTCTCGTCCACATGATATACAGTGACATTCTGGTTGTCACGGTCGAAGTTGAGGATGCGGCAGGGCAGATTGAGCTTGATGCCCTGGGCTTTAACGACAGTCAGGCGAATCAAGGTATTGTTCGCTTTAAAGCTTTCCAGCTGATGCATGATGTCATGAGCGGAGTCTGCACTCGGTGGTTTGGCCGCGGGGGGTGCGGTCTTGCCGGCAGCTTGTGAGGATGCCTGTTTGCCAGCATTCGTGTTCAGCGCGATGAGCTTCCCAAGGTCGATACCCTTGAGGATCTGGTAGTCTTTGACGGTGTCCACGTTCAGAAGATGAAGGAGTTTCTCCATGGCTAGTCCGTTAGTCGCATCTTCAATCAATATTTCTACGGTGAACAAGTGTCCGTTCTTCGCTTTCGAATTGGAGTTCCCCTGACTCATATAGCCTCCTGGTCCTAAATGAAATGACTCGTCTTCTTACTATATCACGATCTTCGCGGCAAAAGTAGTTCGGATTGCCCGGATAGAGGGAAAAATTTTGCCTTGAAAAAAACATTCCCACTCTTACCACACCGTACTAGCAGCCCTCGCATATACTACCGTAAGACTGCGAAGAGGAGCTGTGCAGAGCATGATGCGCGTAGAACCCATTCTCCTTGAAGGACATACAGCAATCGCAATAGAAGTCAAGTTGCCGAAAACGACGCTGCTGGTTGTGACAACGGATAAAGGCTATATTATGTGCGGTGCGCTGGATGTGGCGCTGCTCAATGAACGGTTGCGGGACCGCAACATTATTGCTGCTCGGGCGACCGGTGTTCGGACGATTCAGGAGCTGCTTGATGCGCCGCTCGAGTCCGTGACCTATACGGCGGAAGATCTAGGTATTGTGGCAGGGATGACGGGTAGGGAAGCCATTCTGAGAATGATGTGAGTGAACAACACATAGCGCGATAAGTATGCGACACCGGCGATCAGGAGATCCCGGTGTTTTTGCTTTGGTGGGCAGGACGAATTTGCCCCTTTCGCATTGTGCATGGTAACAAAAATGTCAGAAAAGCTCACCTTCCATCAACTTCCTGCTAACATAGCTGTTGTCAATTTATTGACCAAGTGTTAATATATGATTCGGCTATGAACTAGAACGGGGGAAGATGAGTGAAAAAGTTTAGTATTTTTGCACTAGCAGCGATGATGCTGGTTGCGTTAACAGCTTGTGGATCCAAAGACGGCGGAAGCGCTAAGATCAAATTTGCAACCGATGCGGCCTACGCGCCGATGGAGTACATGGATAAAGGCAAAATGACAGGCTTTGACATCGAGTTTCTTGATGCCGTCATGAAAGAGGCCGGCATTTCTTACGAAGTTGTCAACACCGGTTGGGACACCATGCTGACGAGTGTTGAGCAAGGGAAAGAATATCAAGGCGGTATTTCCAGCGTTTCGATTACGGATAAGCGGAAGGAATCTTACGATTACTCGATTCCTTATTTTGAGTCGATTAACATGATTTTAGTCAAAGAAGGCAGCCCTGTGAAAAGCGCCGCCGACCTGAAAGACAAAAAGGTGGCTGTTCAGATTTCCACCACAGCAGACACGCTGATGTCGGGCATCATGGGCGCGGACAACAAGTCGCTTAAGCGGATGGATAACAACACGCTGGCGCTGATGGAGCTTGAAAATAACGGTGTAGACGCGGTCGTCGCAGACGTTGCCATCGTTCGTGAATATGTAAAAAATAATCCGAACAAAAAATTGGTTGCCATTTCCGATCCGAAAAATTTCGAGTCTGAATATTACGGTATCCTGCTTCCTAAAGGCAGCGAGCTGAAAGCGAAGATTGACCCGGCGATCAAGAAAATTATCGAAAACGGCACGTATACAACGGTGTATAAAAAATGGTTTGGCCAAGAGCCGGATACTAAGAAACTACTTGAACAAAAATAATGGAACCTGGAGCATGCGCAGCACTGTGCGCATGCTTTTGTTCATGATAGGGACCTGAGAAGGAAAGACATGTCAAACGGTTCTAATGAGAGGAAAGGAAGAGTTGAATGGATTTTCGTTTCGATATTATCATTGATTATTTACCGTTGCTGCTGAAGGGGACGCTCTGGACAATCGGCATCTCGATTCTTTCCATTCTGTTCGGCTCGGTGCTGGGATTAGCTGTCGGCTTAGGCAAAATGTCCAGCCGCGGCTACTTGCGCTGGCCGTCCAGCATCTATGTGAATTTCTTCCGCGGCACACCGCTGTTGGTACAAATTTTACTCGTACACTTTGGTGTCGTGCCGTTATTTCTTGGCGAGACGAATGCCATCGTCGCTTCGATTACGGCGTTGTCGCTGAACTCGGCGGCGTACATGGCGGAGATTTTCCGCGCTGGCATTCAATCGATTGACAAAGGGCAGACGGAAGCGGCGTATTCACTGGGGATGACGCATGTGCAGACGATGAAGAGCGTTATTTTGCCGCAAGCGATGAAACGGATGATTCCGCCCTTCGGGAATGAATTTATCGTGCTCATTAAGGATTCCTCTTTATTTGCGATTATTGCGGCGCCTGAGCTGATGTATTGGTCGAATGCGATGCGCAGCCAATACTTTAAAGTGTGGGAGCCGTATCTGACGGCGGCGTTGATTTATTTTATTTTGACATATTCCTTAAGCAAGCTGCTTGGCTATTTGGAGAGGAGGATGTAGGGTGTCTGCGATGATTGAAGTACGAAATCTGCAAAAAGCGTTCGGAGACAATGTGGTGCTTCGCAACATCAGCGCGGATGTGGAGCGCAAGGAAGTGCTTGTCGTGATCGGACCTTCCGGTTCGGGCAAATCGACGTTTCTGCGCTGTCTGAACCTGCTGGAAGTGCCGGACGACGGAACGATCCTCATCGAGGGCCAGTCGATCATCGGCAGCCGCAACATTCATGAAATCCGGGCGGATCTCGGCATGGTGTTCCAGCGGTTTCACCTGTTTCCTCATATGAGCGTGGTCGATAACATTATGCTGGCCCCGATCAAGGTTAGAAAATGGACGGAAGAAAAAGCACGGGCCAAAGCGCTGGAGCTTCTGGCCAAGGTAGGGCTGGCAGACAAAGCGAACGCCATGCCGGACTCCTTATCCGGAGGCCAGGCACAGCGTGTGGCGATTGCTCGCGCACTCGCGATGGAGCCGAAAATCATGCTGTTCGACGAGCCGACATCGGCCCTCGATCCAGAGATGGTCGGCGAGGTGCTCGCGGTCATGAAGCAGCTGGCGCAGGAAGGCATGACCATGGTTGTGGTTACGCATGAAATGGGATTTGCCCGCGAAGTCGGCGATCGCGTCATGTTCATGGAGCAAGGCGTCATCGTGGAAGTTGGGAAGCCCGTGCAATTGTTCGAGCATCCGACGCAGGAGCGGACGAAGGCGTTTTTATCGAAAGTACTATAGTTGAGTATTGAAAAAGACTGCGCTCGCTAGCGCAGTCTTTGGTGTATACAGGAGACAAACTGAAAATCTATCATTGACTTCTAGCAGCATCTTCCAGTAGAATTATATCATACTATTCCTGTAGGAATAATTTACATTTTTTCCTGCAAACCATCTACTATTATACATACCCTAGGAGGCATGCTCATGTCAAATTCTGAACGTAAGTTTTCACCGGAAACGTTGGCTATTCACGCTGGACAAGAGGTCGACCCTGTTACAAAATCCCGTGCTGTCCCGATTTATCAAACAACGTCTTATGTTTTTAATGACACGGAGCATGCCGCAAATTTGTTCG
This sequence comes from Paenibacillus whitsoniae, assembly GCF_003955665.1. GTDB lineage: Bacteria > Bacillota > Bacilli > Paenibacillales > NBRC-103111 > Paenibacillus_E > Paenibacillus_E whitsoniae. Next base: position 178,465 of record NZ_RXHU01000034.1, on the reverse strand, counting down.
CCCTCAAAGAATTCGGCAACATTTACACACGGATCATGAATCCAACGACGGATGTGTTCGAGAAGCGCATTGCCGCGCTGGAAGGCGCGCCTGCGGCACTAGCAGTAGCTTCCGGACAAGCTGCCATTACGTTTTCCATTATCAATATCGCCGAAGCGGGCGATGAGATTGTAGCGGCATCCGCGCTATACGGCGGTACCTATAATCTGTTTGCCAACACGCTGCCGAAATTAGGCATTAAAGTAAAGTTCGTCGACGCCAGCAACCCTGAGAACTTCCGCGCTGCCATTACGGAGAAAACGAAAGCGCTGTATGCGGAGTCTATCGGCAATCCGAGCGGAGATATTCTGGACATTGCCGCGGTGGCTGCGATTGCACATGAGAACGGCATTCCGCTGATCGTCGACAACACATTCCCAAGCCCGTATTTGCTCCGTCCGATCGAGCATGGTGCGGACATCGTCGTGCATTCGGCAACGAAGTTCATCGGCGGACATGGCACAACCATTGGCGGCGTCATCGTGGACGGCGGGAAGTTCGATTGGGCGGCTTCCGGCAAATTCCCGGGTCTGACGACACCGGACCCAAGCTACAACGGTGTGGTCTATACGCAAGCCGTCGGACCGATCGCGTACATCATTAAAGCCCGCGTTCAATTACTGCGCGATCTGGGTGCGTCTTTGTCCCCGAACAGCGCGTTCCTGCTGCTGCAAGGCTTGGAAACGTTGCATCTGCGGATGGAACGCCATAGCGCCAATGCGCTCGAGGTAGCGAAATACCTGGAAGCACACGAAGCTGTGGAGTGGGTGAGCTATCCAGGCTTGGAAAGCCACGCTTCCTTCAAGAAAGCGCAAACGTACTTGCCGAAAGGGCAAGGCGCGATTCTGAGCTTTGGCATTAAAGGCGGTGTCGAGGCTGGCAAGAAACTGATCCATGCCGTCGAGCTTTTCTCGCACTTGGCGAACGTAGGCGACTCGAAGTCCCTGATCATTCATCCGGCGAGCACCACGCATTCCCAACTGAGCGAGCAGGAGCAAGCGTCTGCCGGCGTAACGCCAGGTCTTATTCGTTTGTCGGTCGGCACCGAAGCGATTCAAGATATTATTTACGATCTGGAGCAGGCCATCGCGGCAAGCCAGAAGTAGTCGTCGCTTAGCCCGACGCTCGGCGTAAAACTTGTCATCACCCCGTTATTCCGATTAAAATATGAAAAGGCTGCGTTTAGGGGCTTACCTAAAGGCAGTCTTTTTTGTTGTTTGGGTGGAGCTATGAAACTTTTTCGGCTCGAACCGTGTCTATTCTTTTGAAAAGTTTTTACAACGTTTAGGGGGCAAACCGAGAAGTATGAACACGAAAATGAAGGTATCCATATCCATTTTAATAGCGGCGTCCGTCGTAGCGCTGACCGGCTGCGGCGATAAGAAGGAAGCGGCAAGCCCAACGCCTACGCCGACAACCGCAGGGACAACGCAGCCTACGTCTTCGCCGAATGGGGGCGGCCAGGTGAGTGCCACACCGACCTCCCAGGCAACGAACACGCCTGCGGCTTCCATAAAGCCGGGAGCCAGTCCCAGCGGGAAACCGGCGGCAACGCCAACGCCTGCCGGGACGAAGGGTGATGCGGTTCAGGTGGTCGCGAATCCGGCTAGCGTGACTGTGCTCGTCAACAAGCAAAACGCCTTGCCATCGAGCTATGAGCCGAATGACCTTGTCTATCCGAACGTCCCTTTCACGTTCAATGAGAAAATCGAGAAGCGCAAAATGCGCCAGGTCGCGGCGACAGCCATTGAGAAGCTGTTTGCGGGCGCTGAGAAAGACGGCATCCATCTCGCAGGCGTATCGGCCTACCGGTCTTATGCAACGCAGAAATCCGTATTTGAACGATATGTGAGCATGGACGGGGAAGAAAAGGCGAAAACGTACAGTGCGGTGCCAGGCACCAGCGAGCATGAAACAGGTCTGGCGATCGATGTGACAGGCAGCAATGGCAAGTGCGCGGCGGAGGACTGCTTCGGCGGGACGAAAGAGGCCGTGTGGCTCGAGAAGCATGCGTACGAGTACGGTTTTATTATTCGTTATCCCAAAGGCAAAGAAGCCATTACCGGCTACCAGTACGAGCCTTGGCATATACGCTATGTCGGAAACGATATAGCCAAAGAAATTCAGACGAAGAATGTCACGCTGGAAGAATATTTCCGGACGGTCCCCGTCGCCAAATAACAATACCCTCGCAGGAACGACACCGTTCCAGCGAGGGTATTTTCGTTTTACCAGCCCCGACTGTATGACGGCGGCGGCGCAAGCTCGGCCTGCAGCTCGCGAGCGGCTGTCCGGGCCCAGTACGGATCGCGCAGAAGGGCGCGTCCAAGGAAGATCAGGTCGGCGCGCCCGTTCTGCAAAATTTCTTCTGCCTGCTGCGCGCTGGTAATGAGGCCGACGGCGCCGACCGGGAGATTGGCTTCGTGCCGAAGCTTCTCGGCGAACGGCACTTGATAGCCGGGGTAGACGTCAGGCGCAACCGGCGCATTGCCGCCGGAGCTCACGTCAATGAGATGCACGCCGAGCGCTTTCAATTGCAGGGCTATATAAATATAGTCCTCCGGCGTGAGCCCGCCTTCGACATATTCATTCGCCGATATGCGCACGAATAAAGGACCGTTCCAGCGAGCTTGAACGGCTTCCACCGTCTCGCGCAGAAAGCGGAAACGGCGTTCAGCGTCGCCGCCGTATGCGTCTTGCCGATGATTCGAGTGCGGCGACAGAAACTCGTTGATCAAGTAGCCGTGAGCGGCATGAAGCTCAATGACGTCGAAACCGGCTTGCTTGGCGCGTTCCGCCGCATCGGAGAAAGCTTGAACGGCAGCTTGAATGTCTGCCAGTGAAGCTTCTTTCGGCGTTTTGGACGATTCGGAGAAAGGGATGGGCGACGGCGCCAGTGCAGGCGTGTCGAGCACCGCTTTGCGGCCGGCATGGGCCAGTTGAATGCCGATGTGCGCGCCGAAACCGTGAACGGATTCGACCACTCGCCGCAAGCCTTCGATCTGGCCGTCCTGCCAGATGCCCAGGTCACGAGCCGAAATGCGGCCCTCCGGGGTAACAGCGGTTGCTTCGAGCACGATGAGGCCGACTTGGCCGACGGCTCTTGAAGCGTAATGGACGTAATGCCAGTCCTTCACTTCGCCCGAATCGTCAGAAGCGTACATGCACATAGGCGACATGACGATGCGATTTTTCAGCGTAAGTCCGCCGATCGTATAGGGTGAAAATAACATATGAATCCCTCCTGGCCTTGCCATGATTCTTTGATTTTAAACTAATCCAATTGGAATAATCAAGTTTAGCGGGTCATCTGAAATGCTTGACGAATATAAGGATCTGCTTTACAGTTCAAATTATACGACAGGGAGGATGTCGCAATTTTGCATAACAACCTGTCGCTAAATCGAAATTTAACACTAGGTTTCACCGTGATACAATGAATCCAAGTCACTTATTTGGAGGTATTGCGATGAAAATAGCTATGCTCAGTTTCTGGCATGTACATGCGAAAGATTATGCAAAACAAGTGGATGAACACCCGAACACGGAAATTGCCGCGATCTGGGATGAACTTCCGGATAGAGGCCAAGATGAGGCGGCAAAACGCGGCGTACCCTTTTATGCTAGCTTGGAAGAACTGCTGGCAAATCCAGAGATTGAAGCCGTGGTTGTCGATACGCCAACCAATTTGCATCGCGATGTCATGATCGCCGCTGCCAAGGCGGGCAAACATATTTTTACCGAAAAAGTCGTGGCGCCTACGCTGCACGAAGTGAATGAGATTTTGGCGGCTGTCGAGGAAGCGGGTGTTACGTTGACTGTCTCGCTGCCAAGGCTGAATTCCCCTTCGACGCAAGCGATTCAGCATGTGCTGGCAGAGGAGAAGCTAGGACAACTTACCTTGGTTCGGGCACGGTTGTCCCACAATGGCGGCATTTCGACGACAGCGAATCCGAATGGCTGGCTGCCGGCACACTTCTACAATGCAGAGCAGTGCGGCGGCGGAGCGCTGATCGATTTGGGCTGTCATCCGATGTACCTGACAAGATTGCTGCTCGGACTTCCTGACGCTGTAAGCGCTTCATACGGGTATGTAACCGGGCGTGAAGTGGAAGATAATGCGGTCGCATTGCTTCACTATGCGAATGGCGCAGTCGGCATCGTAGAGGCCGGATTCGTCAACGCGCATTCTCCGTTTGTTGTTGAAGTTCATGGAACGGAAGGCAGTGTCCTGTATTCCGAGCACGATGGGCGCGTGTTGTTAAAATCAAACCGGGATGCGAACGCAGCGTGGACGGAAGTTCCGATGCCTGCGGCGAAGCCGTCGGCTTTTGACCAGTGGGTCGCGCATATTCAGCAAGGCACGAAAGCGGAGGAGAACCTTCGTCTGGCAGTAGATTTAACGAAATTGATGGAGGCGTCCAACCGATCCGCTGCAAGCAAAGGGCAGGTGCGGTTGGATTCGCTGCAACCGTAACGGGGAGACCCAAGAGGGAAAGGAAGCCGTGAACAGCATGAATCAGCCCTTTTATTTCGAACCGATGCTTGAAAATCCGATGGCACTCGATCGCCTTGATCTCAGCTTTCGTTGGGGCGGGTACGGTCTGACGATACTGAAATGTCATTTGACCTCGTTTGCCCCCGGGGCGGTGGTCGATTTTCATCATCACTCCGAGTTTGAAATTCATTATATCCCGCGTGGAAAAGGAAGGGTCATCCTTGATGGCACAACGTATCCGCTGCAGGAGGGCATGCTGTATGTCACGGCTCCCGGTGTGAGCCACCGGCAGGAAGCGGATGAGCATGAGGCGATGGGCGAGCTGTGCCTGCATGTGGACATCGTCAAGCTGGAGGAACCGCGCGATAATCTTGAGGCTGCGATGCGAGAATGGGGCGAAGCCTGGGAGCGGGCGGAAGCGGATGCTTGCATTCAGCAGCTGCGCGATGTGCCGCATATGCCTGCGCAGGACCGGCAGGATGCGATGAAATATTTTCTGGTGGCGTATGAGGCCTGGCGCAGCAATGCGCTTGGGCAGTACACGATGATTAAGCAAGCGATCGTCCAGATGCTGCTGCGCACCGTAGGCGCCTACACGTTGGATGGGCAAGGCGTCAACCTGCCTGCGCGGGACATGAAAAGCTATCGTTATCAATTGGCGGTGCAATTCATTGAAGACAACTACCGCCGTCCGCTCACGCTGGAAGGCGTGGCGGAACGCGTGCAGATCTCCTCTCGGCAGCTGCAGCGTATTTTCAAGGAGCAGGCCGGCATTTCGTTCAGCGAATATCTGGAACGGATTCGTCTCAAATATGTGTGCAGCGAGCTGCTGCAAACGACGCTGACGCTGGAGAAAATCGCCGAGCGCAGCGGCTTCACCTCCAGCAATTATTTACATTATGTATTTAAAAAAGCGTTCGGCACCACACCGAACGCTTATCGCGGGCATCAGCTGCAGCATTGACGATCCTAGCTGCAACAGCGAATGCCAAAAAAAGGATGCCCTCACCATTATCGAAATGGCCGGGGCACCCTTTTTTTATTATTCGAACAGCTTGCGCAAGTTCTCGGTATAAGGCGCCTGCACGATGCCTTTTTCCGTGATGATCGCGGTGACATACTCGTTCGGCGTCACGTCAAACGCCGGGTTGAACACCTTCACGCCTTCCGGCGCCGTGCGTTTGCCGAAGCCCTGCGTGATCTCGTCTTCATGGCGCTCCTCGATCGGAATGTCGCCGCCGGTCGGTGTGTTCAGGTCGATCGTGGACAGCGGACACGCCACGTAGAACGGTATGCCGTGGGCCTTCGCCAGCACGGCGACGCTGTACGTGCCGATCTTGTTGGCCACGTCGCCGTTCGCCGCTACGCGGTCCGTGCCGACGATGACCGCCTGCACCCAGCCCTTGGCCATGACCGCGCCGGCCATGTTGTCGCAGATCAGCGTGACGTCCACGCCCGCTTGCTGCAGTTCAAAAGCAGTGAGCCGTGCGCCTTGCAGCACGGGGCGGGTCTCATCGGCGAACACTTTGATGTTCAGCCCTTTTTCTTTCGCCAAGTAGAACGGCGCGAGCGCCGTGCCATACTTGGCGGTGGCCAGACCGCCGGCGTTGCAGTGCGTCAGCACGCCGAAGCCATCCTCGAACAGCGCGAGCGCGTGTTCGCCGATCAGGCGGTTGGTCTCCACGTCCTCCGCCTGAATCTGTTGCGCTTCTGCAAGAAGCGCCGCTTGGAACGCCGCCGGGCTCACGCCCTCGGCAGCGAGTGCAACGGCGCGCGCGCGCATGCGGTCGAGCGCCCAGAACAGGTTGACGGCCGTCGGACGCGACGTCGCCAGGTAGTCCGCCTGCTTCTGGACTTCGGCCAGAAGCGCATCTACGCCGCCATCCACGCCGCGGATGCCGAGGTACACGCCGTACGCGGCGGCGATGCCGATCGCCGGGGCACCGCGCACTTTGAGGTGGCGGATCGCTTCCCACACCTCTACAGGGGTTTCAAGCGGAAGATAAACGATCTCTTCCGGCAATAAGCGTTGATCCAGCAGATCCAGCTGCTGGCCGTTCCAGCGCAAGGATTCTAATGCGCTTTGGTTGTTTACTGTTGCTTCTGCAGAACTCATAGGGCAAAACCTCTTTCTACAGCTTGCGTCGCCAAGGCGATCAGTTCATCGATGCTGTTCACTTGGCGGTTCGTGCGGATCGCAATGGTGCCGATGCGCAGGGCCAAACGCTGAGCGCGCTCTCTGGCAGCGGCGTCTTCGATTTTATCAATGTCGGCGACATGGGCGAGGCCGACGACGCGGCGCACCATTTTCGCACCGGTAAAGCCTACAGTGTCGCGCAGCAAATTCGCTACGAAATAATCCTGGTAGCCAGGCGTTGCAAATACGCGGTCAACACCCCGCTCGTTCCAAAGCGCGCGGAAGTTCGCTTCAAAATGCGTCCAAACGTCCTTCACGGTTTGAATCAGGTAAGCACGGTACGCAGAGCGGCTTTCCTCATCCTGACTCCAGCCCTCTTGACTGGCGTAGTTCAGCAGCAAGTTCGCCAGTACAGCGCCGATGTCGAAGCCCATTGGACCGTAATAAGCAAACTCAGGATCGATTACTTTCGTCGAATCCGGTTTGATGAAAATCGAGCCCGTATGCAAGTCCCCGTGCAGCAGCGCTTGAGACTGCGTCAGAAATTTATTGCGGAGAATCGCGACTTCGAGATGAAGCTCGCTGTCGTTCCACAGCGCCTCGGCGGCATCGCGGATGTGGGCTTCAATGTTATTATTGTCCGAATTGCGGTACGGATCGTCGAAAATCAAATCTTCGGTAATTTTGCACAGCTCCGGGTTGATAAAGCGGCCTTGCTGCAGCTTTTTCTCCTGCTGATTTTTCCCAAGGTCGGAAGTGAAGAACAGGGTGTGGGCCAGGAAGCGTCCGATATGCTCGGCAAAAAGCGGATACTGATTGCGCTCAATCAAGCCGCGGCGCATGATAACGTGATCGCTGAGGTCTTCCATGACCGTCAGGGCCAAATCGGCGTCGTACGCGTACACATGCGGTACGAGGTCCGGGCACAGCGCTTCTTCAATCATCAGCGCTTCGCTTTCAATGCGGGCGCGGTCGAGCGTAAGCGGCCATGATTCGCCGACAACTTTGGCATAAGGCAGCGCCTGTTTTATAATAATGCTTTTCCCCGTCCCGGCTTCGGTAATGCGGAACACGAGGTTAAGGTTGCCGTCCCCGATTTCCTGGCTGGACAGTTCGGAGCCTGGCTGAAACAACTGCGGAATTTGGCGCGCATACGCAATCGCTTGCGCTTCAGTCAGCGGATGGTAGTTTGACATTGATTTTCCTCCTATTAATATTGGATTTAATTCCAACTAAATTACTCTGTTTTGATGAGTCCTTTCCTAGTATAAGGCATATTGCGGCAGCTTGAAATACTCTGGATGCAATTGTTTCATATTTTACATAAAATCGCGGGCTAAAGCCTAAACTACGGTGTACAAGCTTGGCGTTTGAGGCTATTTTCGAAGGAGGATTAGGATGGCAACGGCAACAACGGTTTCCCCGCAAACGATTCATACTGTCCTGAACAAGCAAATTTCCAACTGGAACGTGCTTTATGTGAAGCTTCACAACTATCACTGGTACGTAAAAGGCAATCAGTTTTTCACGCTGCATGTAAAATTTGAGGAACTGTACAACGAAGCTGCGCTGCATATCGATGAACTGGCGGAGCGCTTGCTTACGATTGGCGGGAAGCCTGCGGCCACAATGAAAGCGTATCTGGAAACAGCTTCGATTAAGGAAGCTTCCGGCAGCGAGGCGGCCAATCAGATGGTGGAGGCGATCATCGCCGATTTCACAACGGTTACGGAAGAACTGAAAGTCGGCATGAAAGCCTGCGAGCAAGTCGGGGATGAGACGACTTCGGATATGCTGCTGGGCATTCAGACGAGCTTGGAAAAGCATCGCTGGATGCTGCAAGCGTTCCTCGGTTAAATTTCACGGAAAATTTACACGAATTTTAATTTGCCCGAACATGCCTCTGACGAATCTTCCGTAAACTAGAACAATAGATGAAGAATCGGAGGAAGGGCTAATGATGAAATTGGTGCAAGTGATCCTCGTTGCCGCGAGCTTGGCAGGGCTTTTGCTCGTTGCGTATGGGGCTGAACCCCAAAGACCGGCTGCGGACCCGAATCCGCTGAAGGGAAATCAGGAACAGTTTGCCCGAATTCAGAGCACGTATTACGCAGAATCGTCAAATAAATGAGGAGAGCAGTCTTGCCGGCAGCGAGGCTGTTCTTTTTTTTCTTCGTAAGCGCTCTCTGATTTGTTTTACAAGGCAAGATTATTTATAATAGATAGATTAATGAGGAGAACGGAGGCGTCGGGACAATGGGGAACGCAGTGGCGCTTAAGGAATGGGCATCGGCGATCAAAGCGCTGGAGTCTGGCGAGCAGATTTTTATTATGCGCAAAGGAGGGATTGTTGAGGAGACGCGGGACTTCCAGGTGCAGTCGCATGATTTCCTGCTGTATCCGACCTATGAGCACCAACGCCGGGAACTGTTGAAGGAAGCGTACCGGGGTGTCATTGACGAGACGCTTGCGGGCTGGTCGGCAGAAGATACGCAAGTTACGATTACAAGCTATGCCCGGTTGATTGAGGACATCGAGATCATGGAGCAGGAACGGCTCAACCAATTATTTCCCTTTCACATTTGGACGGAAAATTTCACGGAAGAACGATTGAAGTGGAAACGGAAAAATCCGCTGCATATTATGCTTTTAAGGGTATATCGTTTGAAGCAGCCGATCACCATTGGGATCGAACAGGCCTATATAGGCTGCAAATCCTGGATCCAGCTTGGAAGCGAGGCGCCTGGGGACGATGGGCTGGAGCCTGTCTTGAATGACGAACAATTTGCCGCGCAAATTGCCGAAATTAAACGGGTTTTAGCATAAAATCCATGGTTTTTTTCACAAAACGCTCTCGTTTTGCATGGAAATGCCCTTTCTTGATTTACAGTAGTGAGTTATAATAGAATTATTCTAATGAGAATCAGTGATAATCAGTTTAGATTATGGTTGTCATTTGTTTTAAAAGTACACTCAACATTATGGAGGCTTATTGAAATGGCAAATTCCCCAATTTTTACAATAGACGGGCTGAAGGCGAACGTCGAAGGAAAGGAAATTTTGAAAGGTCTTTCCCTTGAAGTTAAGGGCGGCGAAGTGCATGCGATCATGGGACCGAACGGTACAGGTAAAAGTACGCTGGCATCCGCTTTGATGGGCCACCCGAAATATGAAGTGACGGAAGGTTCCGCAACGCTCGACGGCGAAGATTTGCTGGAAATGGCCGTTGACGAGCGCGCTCGCGCAGGTCTGTTCTTGGCTATGCAATACCCAAGTGAAATTACGGGCGTAACGAACGCTGACTTCTTGCGCAGTGCGATCAATGTACGCCGCGGCGAAGGCAATGAGATCTCTTTGATCAAGTTCATCCGCCAAATGGAAGCGAAAATGAAGCAGCTTGAAATGAACCCAGAGTTCATGCACCGTTACCTGAATGAAGGTTTCTCCGGCGGTGAGAAGAAACGTAATGAAATTCTTCAAATGCTCTTGCTTGAGCCGAAAATCGTTATTTTGGACGAAATCGACTCCGGTCTCGATATCGATGCGCTTCGTATCGTTGCGGAAGGCGTTAACGCTATGCGCAGTGAAGAGCGCGGTTTCTTGATCATCACGCACTACCAACGTCTGCTTAACTACGTTAAACCTGATTTTGTACATGTTATGATGCAAGGCCGCATCGTTAAATCCGGCGGTCCTGAGCTTGCAGAGCGTCTGGAAGCGGAAGGCTATGACTGGGTGAAAGCAGAACTCGGCATCGTGGACGAAACGGTTGGTCAAGACGAAGAAGAATTCAAAATTCCAATGAACACCACAGCGCCGAAATATTAATCAACGCCGAAGTAGAAATCAGGAGGATATTATGAGCAATCAAACGACCCTATCCATCGATTCGAACTCGGTGCTTGAGCTTTCCAGAAGCAAACAAGAACCGGAATGGATGACGACACTTCGTTCCGAAGGTCTCTCCCTGGCGAATTCGCTGGACTTACCAACGCTTGAAAAAACAAGAATTGACCGCTGGAGCATTTCCTCCTACGGTTCCTATAAAGCCCAGTCGCCTGTGGCGTCTGTGGATGCACTTCCGGCTGTCAGCCAAGGGCTGGCTGGCGGGGAGAACGTGATCGTGCAGCGCAACTCCGGCATCGTGTTCACACAAGTGTCCGAAGCGCTGAAAGCGCAAGGCGTGATCTTCACCGATCTTGAAACAGCGGTACGCGAGCATGCGGATCTCGTGAAGCCTTACTTCATGAAAGCCGTTGAAGCGAACGAAAATCAAGTGACGGCGACGCATGCAGCACTGTGGAACGGCGGCGTATTCATCTACGTCCCGAAAAATGTCGTGATAGAAGCTCCGCTTCAAGCATTGTTCATCGCGGACGATGCGGAAGCGACGTTTGCGCCGCATATTTTGATCGTAGCTGAGCAGTTCAGTTCCGTCAGCTTTGTCGAGAACTTCGTATCCGCGCTTGGCGGCGCTCCGCTCGTGCAAAACGGCGTCGTGGAAGTGTTCACGAAACCGGGCGCGCGCGTAAGCTATTCCTCCGTGCACAGTATGGAAGAGTCCGTGACGGACCTGACTTACCGTCGTGCGATTCTCGAAGACGACTCCGCGATCGCGTGGGTTGTCGGCGAGCTGAACTATGGCAACTCGATGTCCGATACGACGTCGATTCTGCGCGGCAAAGGCTCCGACTCCGATGCGAAAGTAATCTGTGTCGGCACGCAAGAGCAGAAGCTGAACCTGACGACACGCGCCGTTCACTGGGGCAAAGCGTCTACGAGCGATATGATTACGCGTGCGGTTATGCGTGACGGCGCGACGGCGATTATCAACGGCATCACGAAGATCGAGAAGGGCGCGACAGGCTGCAACGGCCAACAAACGGAGAAAGTGCTCATGCTGAGCCCGAAAGCTCGCGGGGACGCGAATCCGATTCTTCTGATCGACGAAGATGATGTAAAAGCCGGCCACGCTGCCAGCGTAGGTCAAGTGAATGCGGAGCAGGTTCACTACCTGATGTCGCGCGGGATTACGAAGGAAGAGGCTCAACGCCTGATCATTTACGGCTTCTTGGCACCAGTTGTCTCCGAGATTCCGGTGAAAAGCGTTGAAGATCAGCTGCAAAGCTTAGTGGAGAGGAAGCTGGGACAATGAATACAGCCGAGATACGTGAACTATTTCCCATTTTAAAGCAAGAAGTGAATGGTCATCCCCTGGTATATTTGGACAGCGCTGCTACCTCCCAGAAGCCGATTCAGGTGATCGAGGCACTGAAGCATTACTATGAATGGGACAATGCTAACGTTCATCGCGGTGTTCATACCCTCGGCTCCAGGGCAACGGATGCGTACGAAGGCGCCAGAGCGAAAGTGGCGAAATTTATCGGCGCAGCCGGTGAGCAGGAAATTATTTTTACCAGAGGTACGACAACGGCAATCAATCTTGTAGCGTCCAGCTATGCGCGGTCGGTGCTGAAAGAAGGCGACGAGATCGTCATTACGCCGATGGAGCACCACAGCAACCTGATTCCTTGGCAGCAAGCCGCTAAGGCGACGGGCGCTACCTTAAAATATATTCCGCTTCAGCCGGATGGCTCGATTGCACTGGCGGATGTGGAAAGCACGATTACGGATCGCACCAAAATCGTTTCGGTTGTCTATATTTCCAACGTGCTGGGCGTCGTGAATCCTGTGAAGGAGATCGCGAAGATCGCCCACAAACACGGTGCGAAGATGGTCGTCGACGGTGCGCAAAGCACACCGCACATGAAAGTGGATGTGCAGGATCTGGATTGCGATTTCTATGCGCTGTCCGGCCATAAAATGTGTGCGCCGACCGGAATCGGGGCATTGTATGGGAAGAAGGCGCTGCTCGAGGAAATGGAGCCGGTTGAGTTCGGCGGCGAAATGATCGACCATGTGGATTTGTACAATTCCACATGGAAAGAGCTGCCTTGGAAGTTCGAGGGCGGCACGCCGATTATCGCCGGCGCTGTAGGGCTTGGCGCGGCCATCGACTTCCTGCAGGAAGTCGGGATTGAGAACGTGTATCAGCATGACGTTCAGCTTACGCAATATGCGCTGGACCGCATGACGCAACTTGAAGATTTGACGGTGTACGGCCCGATGACGAATCGTGCCGGGCTCGTGACCTTCAACCTCGGAGACGTGCATCCGCACGACGTGGCTACGGTGCTGGATGCGGAAGGCATCGCCATTCGTGCAGGCCACCACTGCTGCCAGCCGCTAATGAGATGGCTGGAAGTCAGCTCAACGGCGCGCGCAAGTTTTTACCTGTACAACACCGAACAAGATATAGACCGTCTCGTGATGGCCTTACAAAAGACAAAGGAGTACTTCGGCCATGCAATTGGATGACTTGTACCGTCGCGTGATCATGGATCACTACAAAACGCCTCGCAACCGGGGGAAATTTGAATCGGATGAAGCCGTAACGATCGACTTGAACAATCCGACCTGCGGCGATAAAATTTCGCTTCAAATGCAGGTGGAAGACGGGATTGTCAAATTGGCGAAGTTCACCGGCGAAGGCTGCTCCATCTCCATGTCTTCCGCTTCGATGATGACGGATGCCGTTAAAGGCAAGACGTTGGAAGAAGCGCTGAAAATGGCGGAGGATTTCTCAGGCCTGATGAAAGGTGAGCCGGTTGAATTCGAGTACGAGGACATTGAGGCGCTGTCAGGCGTCAATAAATTCCCCGCGAGAATCAAATGTGCTACGCTGGCCTGGAACGCGCTGCGCAAAGGGATCGAGCATACGCACAAAACCGAACACTAAGCACATTTTTTTCGTGAAGCACATATAAACATTACACATGAAGGAGGAATCAACCATGGCGAAACAAATGCCGGATCTTGAAGATTATAAGTATGGTTTTCGGGATGAGCACAAAGCCATTTTCCAATCGGGCAAAGGTTTGACTCGTGAAATCGTTGAAGAAATCTCAAGAATTAAGGGCGAGCCGGAATGGATGCTGGAGTTCCGCTTGAAGTCCTTGGAGCAATTCTTCAAAATGCCGATGCCGCGTTGGGGCGGCAACATGGACGATCTGGACTTTAACGACATTCAGTACTACGTGCGTCCATCCGAGAAGCAAGGCAAAACGTGGGAGGAAGTTCCTACGGAAATTAAGGAAACGTTCGATAAGCTCGGTATTCCGGAAGCAGAGCAGAAGTTCTTGGCCGGTGTCTCCGCTCAGTACGAGTCCGAAGTCGTTTACCACAGCATGCAAAAAGAGCTGGAAGATCAAGGGGTTATCTTCATGGATACCGACTCTGCCTTGCGCGAGTACCCTGAGCTTTTCAGACAATACTTCGGTACGGTTATTCCTCCGTCCGATAACAAATTCGCCGCGCTGAACAGCGCCGTATGGTCCGGCGGCTCGTTCATCTACGTGCCGAAAGGCGTCAAATGCGAAGTGCCTTTGCAGGCTTACTTCCGCATCAACTCCGAGAACATGGGGCAATTCGAGCGTACGCTCATCATCACCGACGAAGAGAGCTTCGTACACTACGTAGAAGGCTGTACAGCGCCAATCTACAGCACGAACTCCTTGCACTCCGCGGTCGTTGAAATTGTGTGCCTAAAGAACTCCCGTGCGCGTTATACGACGATCCAAAACTGGGCGCCAAACATTTACAACCTTGTTACCAAACGTGCGGTTGCTGAAGAAGGCGCAACAATGGAATGGGTCGACGGCAACATCGGTTCCAAGCTGACGATGAAATATCCGGCTGTTGTGCTGAAAGGCCGCGGAGCGAAAGGTATGGTGCTTTCCATCGCGGTTGCGGGCAAAGGCCAGCACCAAGACGCGGGCGCGAAAATGACGCACCTTGCACCGGATACCACATCCACGATCGTATCCAAATCGATCTCCAAGCACGGCGGTAAAGTAACCTACCGCGGTCTCGCTTCCTTCGGGCGCAACTCCCAAGGCTCCAAAGCGAACATTAAGTGCGACACACTGATTCTGGATAACGAATCGACATCGGATACGATTCCGTATAACGAAATCATGAACGATAACATTACGCTTGAGCATGAAGCAACGGTTTCCAAGGTGTCTGAGGATCAATTGTTCTACCTCATGAGCCGTGGTTTGACCGAAGCCGAGGCGACGCAAATGATCGTTATGGGCTTCATCGAGCCGTTCACGAAAGAGCTGCCGATGGAGTATGCGGTTGAGATGAATCGTTTGATCAAATTTGAGATGGAGGGAAGCATTGGTTAAGCTTTGAAAATTCAAGGTTTCGTACTCAATCTTCCTGATGATGTGTAAATACGTGTCCGCCGTGACCTTGATGCTCGTATGCTCAAGGCGCGCGGACACGTATTTTTTTGTTTGCGCAGGCTTTTAATAAATGCTGGCTTTGTGGGGGACGGTGAAGGCACGTTGCTAGGGCTAATGGTTGCCACAGCGACTATTTGGCTCAAAATCCGCATTTTCAAACTGTAACGGTTGCCACCGAGCCTATTGTTATGAACTCGGCCTGATTTCACCGGATTTCATCGAAATAAGCGCTGCGGCAACCGTTAGAATAAAAATTGCCCGTTTTTCAGGGCAATAAGCGCTGTGACATCCGTTACAGCTTTTTCTCACACCGGTCCTGCCGCGATGTTATTCTACCAAGTGGCAAGCCCTGCCAAGAGGTGCCTACTTCGAGCCAATTGGGTAGGCAAGCCTTTCCGCAGGAATTCGAATGCCCACCATGCTAGGTACCTGAGCAGTACCCATATTTGCAGGTTTGATGGCGGACCGAATCTGCCTTTTATGGCTTCGCATCTGACTGATCCAAGTCGCATTACAGCCTCGCCTTCAGAAGCGCTAATAAAAAGCCTCCATACTCTCCGGAAGGTTATGCCGGTTGAAAAAGCTCTGCAAAGATTCGCCCTGCTGCGGAGAATCTCCCGCGGTCAGCAGTCGGATCGCAAACCGATTGGCTTGTCTTTCAAATTTGCCTGCGACAAAGAAGGAAGACTCATCAATCCAGAAGCGGCTGATGCCGGGATGCAGCCTGTCATGGGCCAGTTCATGCGCGCAGACGAAACGCTGCCAGTTTTCATCCAATTGATTATGAATCACAATATAGCGTCGGCGCAGCTTCTTGGTGTAGAACCCGCGGGTGTTGTCGCCGAGATCGTGGAACATAACGTTGATTTTCAGGCATTTGGCCAGCTCGAATGGATTATTCGTTTTATATTTGCGAATGAGCTTATTAATAAGTTCGTCCATTCAGGTCCTCCACTACTCTTCGATAGGCTTCCTCTTGTTTTTCTTCTTGGCATCCCAGAAAATCGCTTCCATCACTTTCATCACTTTGTCTTTATCCTCTTGATCCAGCGGAACCCCGTCAAACATGACAGGCGTATCTTCGAGCAGCATCTTTTTAAAATCCCGCAAGTCCTTGGATGTTGCCCATACCGGCGGAGGAGCGTTGTCTTCATCCAGGAGATGATGCGTGGGGATGTTCAGTGCTTCCGCAATGGACTTGAGCGTCTCTACACTTGGATTGTACCGATCTCCTTCTATATCGGCAAGATACGAACGAGAGAGACTGGATTTCTCCGCCAGTTCGACTTGCGTTAATTTCCGTTCTTTGCGAAAACGCTTGATGTTGGCGCCTATGGACATGATCGAATCCTCGCTTTCATGTCGGTTATTCCGACTATTGAATTAGTATAACGAGTGGACGTCGGGAGGGCAAGACTGAAAAGACGGAAATACAAGTTATTTTAAGGGAATATATGGTGTTGCAGAGCTAGATTGGGAGATTCCAGTAAAAATGGGTAAAAATCGCGCAGAATGAGTTTGGACAGAACTGTCGTGAATATTGTACCTTTTAGATATGGGAACGTATGTTTGGTGTATTGTATTAGCGTTCACGTCGGAAATACAAGACGAAAATAACGGAGGGACTGCAATGCTAAATATTCATGATAAGCAAAGAGTGATAACTGGAAAGGTGAGATTCATGCAGCTCAAGCTGCATGCTGCCAGCAACTGCAATCTGGAGAAAGACACAGCGAATCATATCACGATGCTCATTCCCAAGACAGACGCGGCAACGAAGCGGAAAATGGATGCAGCCGTTCATAGTGCGATTGAAGAAGGTGTACGGGTTCGTTGGCAAGATACGAACTGCCTGACAGTTTCGAGTCCTGTTCGCGATGGCGATACCATGACAGATCAGGTGTACAAGGGGCACTGGGTATTGACGGTGACAGCCGGACCCGGCGAAAAGCCAGGGATCGTGGACAGGGATTTCCAGCCTATATTGAATCCAAATGACATTTATGCCGGTATGTATGGGCGGGTGTCGCTCTATTTTGCGGCGGAGGGACTTGCTTCGAGAACTGGAATCGGGGTGTATGTGAAAAACATTCAGAAGTTGGATGACGGCCCTGATCTGGATGATGGCCAAGCTAATCTGGAGGTGGATTTCATTGAGTCTGCATGATTTGCTGCTTCAATATATGAAAACCGTTCAAGATCTCAAGGCTTTGAAAGGCCAGGCCGAACGTCAAGAGGATCAAAAACTGCTCGCCGAAATGATCAGTGACTGTGAATACGTTATTCACTGGCTAAGGACAGGGCGAGCGCCGGGCAACCGCAGGGGCGTAGAGCGGCGTTCGGTCTACGAGCTTACCAAAGTGTGGGATCCCAGCTGGTTTGAGAGCTTTACAGGCTTCCCCATTGCGCCTTCTGAGCGGGAGTTCACGGCTCAAGAGGAGTTCGGCCTGCACGATGCCATGGCCGCGCTCTCGGAGAGAGAGCGTCAGTGCTACATTTTGCACATCGGATTTGAGTTCAGTTGGGAACAGGTCGCGCGGGAATTAAACATTACGATTCGTACTGTGCGTACGCATTACCAGCGAGCCGAGCAGAAGATTGAGCATGTGAGAAAGAATCTACTTACAAAAAGTTAGTTTGTCGCACGTTCGCCCCTATATAGTGTAAGATGAGAACATAAGTTCGCTAAGGAGGTGATGAACGATCATTGTCGATCAGATTATGGCAGGCATTGCCGCTTGCCTCGGCGAGACGGTGGCTGGTATTCCGGTTTATACCGAAGAGCCGGGAAGCCAGGAATCGCATCTGTTCGTCGCGTTGACGAGCAGCGAACAAATCGGCGGTTTGGATCGAAGGAGCAAGCGCGTCATGCAGTTTTGCATTTCCTTTTATCCGGAGCCGGAGAGCTTGACGAAAAAGGCCGATTGCCGGGGCGTGGCTGAGCAGCTTTTTGAACCGCTTGGGAACATAGGGGCAGGCGAGCAACCCTTTCGCTTGCACACGATGAAGTATGAAATCGCCGAGGATGTCCTCCGCT
Source organism: Paenibacillus whitsoniae (assembly GCF_003955665.1). Classification (GTDB taxonomy): domain Bacteria; phylum Bacillota; class Bacilli; order Paenibacillales; family NBRC-103111; genus Paenibacillus_E; species Paenibacillus_E whitsoniae. The sequence goes on along the minus strand of NZ_RXHU01000034.1, from coordinate 160,442 downwards.
TTTATGTAACGGCGGATGTTCATGTGATGCGAGAAAAAGCGGCGCACCCTCAGACGATGAAGCTTGAACAGGAGGTTCGCGTATGAACCAGGAACTCGAAGCGGGACGAGAGCCCGTATTTACGAAAGAGCAGCTATTGCGCTCGACCCGGTGGGCAGGGACGCTGAAAGATGTGCTGAAGTCTCAGCTCGCAGACGGCGAAAGCTACACCCACCAACAGGTGGAACAGATGATCACAACATTTTTGAAAAGGACGGTGCAGTAAGATGGCAGGTGGAACTTTTACAATTCAAAATAAGGTGCGCCCGGGCGCATATTTTAATTTCGCAAGCAGCAGTTCGTTGGGCACGCTGGGAGATCGCGGCATCGCGACGATGGCGCTCGCGATGAGCTGGGGCCCGGCCAAGCAAGTGCTTGAAATTCATGCAGGCGATAATGTTAAGGCGCTGCTTGGTTATGATGTGACGGACAGCAAGCTCGTCTTGGTCAAAGAGGCGCTGAAGCGGGCCGGCACGCTGCTGCTCTATTGCTTGAACAGCGGAACGAAAGCTGCTGTTACGGTGGATGGCCTGACGGCTACAGCGAAGCACGGTGGGGAGCGCGGCAACCAATTGAAAGTGACGATTCAGCCGAACGTCGATACGCCTTCCAAGTTTGACGTTACGACGCTGCTCGGTTCGGAGGTCGTGGACAAGCAGATCGTAGGCACCATTGCGGAGCTTGCGGCGAATGCCTGGATCGATTGGAGCGGGGAAGGCGATCTGACCGCTACAGCCGGCGCAGCCTTGACCGGCGGAGCCGACGGTACGGTGACGAATGCCGACCACGTCGATTATTTGACGGCGATTGAGGTTTACGATTTTCAGACGATGGCGCTGCCGTCGAGCGATGCGGCGCTGAAAGCGACGTATGCGGCATTTGCCAAGCGTTTGCGGGATGACGAGGGCAAGAAAATTCAGGTTGTCCTCGCGAACTATCCAACAGCGGATTACGAAGGCGTGATCTCCGTCAAAAACGGGGTTGTTTTGAGCGATGGAACGCATCTTGATGCCGTGTCAGCCACCGCTTGGGTAGCAGGGGCCGCAGCCGCAGCGCAAGTGAATGAAACGCTCACCTACCAGGCGTATGACGATGCGGTGGATGCGAACCCGAGGTACACGAACAGCCAAATCGAAACGGCGTTGAAATCCGGCGAGTTCTTGTTCACCCATAACAACGGCAAGGCGATCGTGGAGCAGGATATTAATGCTTTGACGTCGTTTACTGTGACGAAGGGGACCGTGTTCGCCAAAAACCGTGTGCTTCGCGTCCTGGATGCGATCAATAACGATTTGAAGCGGATTTTCGAGCGTTTTTATATCGGCAAACTTGATAACAACAGCGATGGTCGCAACCTTTTGAAGAACGAATATGTGAAGTACTTGGAATCCCTGCAGGAGATCGGTGCGGTGCAAAACTTCAATTCGCAAACAGACATTGTCATTGGTCAAGGCGAATCGGCAGACAGCGTACTCGTTGAAGTATCCGTACAGCCGGTTGATGCCATCGAAAAAATTTATACGAAAGTACAGGTGAACTAAGATGAGTTTCCTTTATGCGAAAGATACCATTTCCGGGCAATCCGCTCGCGCTTACGCCACGATTAACGGTTCGGTCGAACTGATGTTTTATGCCAAGAAATTCGAGGCGAAGGTGAAGAAAAACAAGAAAGAAATCAAGACGCTCGGCAAACGCGGCACGCAAAACAAAGCCAACGGCTTCAGCGGAACCGGCAGCATGACGATTTATTACACCACTTCGCTGTTTCGTAAAATGATGCTGGAATACACCAAGAACGGTGTTGACGTGTATTTTGACGTGCAGGTGACCAATGAAGATCCGAGCTCCTCGATCGGCCAGCAGGTGACGACGGTCAAAAACATCAACCTGGACGAAATTACGATCGCTGCTTTCGACGTTGAATCCGAGGCCATGGAAGAAGAAGTGACCTTTACGTTCGACGATTGGGATATGCCGACGGAATTTTCTGCGCCTACATTAGGCTAATTCATAGAGGGAGGGTACTGGCATGAGTGAAATGAGTGTATTTTTGGCTGGCAATGTCGCGGTGGAAACGACTGAGGAGTTCGTCGTCTCCGAACGCTTTAAGGATAGCGAGGGCAGACCGGTCGCTTGGGTGCTTCGCTCCATAACGGAGGAGGACAACGACGCGATCCGCAAATCGGCTACCAAGCGCAGCAAAAGCAAAGGCGGCCAGCAGGTGGCAGAAGTAGATCAGACGGATTACTTGTCCAAGCTCGCAGTGGCCTGCGTCAAGTTCCCGAATCTGAAGGATGCGGACCTGCAAAAATCGTACAGCGTGCTCGGCGCGGAAACGCTGATCCGCAAAATGCTGCTCGCCGGCGAATATGCGAACCTGCTGCTCAAGGTGCAGGAAATCAACGGCTTTGATAAAGACATGAACGATCTGGTCGACGAGGCAAAAAACTAATCGAAGGAGGATGGGGCACGGACGGGGAACGGTGCGAGCCGGACCCGACCGCTGTCCTCCTGTACTACGCCTTGTTTAAACTAAGAAGGCTGCCTCACGAAATTTTGCAGCTGCCTCGGACCGAGCGGGCCTTCGTGTTCGCTTCGCTCCAGGTATTTGCGAAACGCGAGGCGGATGAATCCAAAAAGACTCGGAAATAAAACGCCTCTTGGAGGCGTTTTGTTTGCGGGAAAGGAGTGTCGGATGGCGACGGTTAGTAATAGCCTTAAATTGTTTAGCAAAGCCACGCTTGTCTTGGATACGGCTAAAACCATGGTTCAAGCATGGTGGCTAAAATCCCGTATTGGGGCAATGATGGGGAATTTTCAGTCAAAAATTCAAGTGGATATTCCCGTTGCGTTGATGGCATTTTTGACAAAAGTCAACAAGCTGCTTGAAACGATTATGAGCACTGTAAAAAAATTGGCGGTGCTGGTTGGGAACATTAAATTCGGCCGCGATGGCAGCACTGCAGGCAGTAAGGCGCTCAAAGCATCTAAAGGCAAAGCTGCAGTTGCACTTGATACCGACAAAACGATGACACAGGCCACATCCCTGCGTTCTCGTATTTCAAGTACGTTAGGGACTTTTCTATCGAAAATTCGTATCAATTTTCCATTAAACTTACTTACCTTTTTATTAAGGGTTGCCAAGCTGGTTGGTCCTATTTTGAATATATTTAAAGTCCTTTCGGCGCTAAAAGGTGTGGTTGGGGCTCTTCTTGGAGGCGTTGCCGCTGGTATGAAAGCTCTTCTTGGGGGAGTCGTCACTGGCGTGAAAGGTCTTCTAGGCGGAGCCCTCACTGGTGTGAAGGGCCTTCTTGGAGGGGCCTTTGCCGGGGTAAAATCACTTTTCCGAGGTAAAGGCGGGATGCCTGCACCTGCTGCGGGCGATAAACTGGCTGCAGCCGCACCTGATGGTGCTGCTAAAGCTGGCAGCGGTATACTAGGCCTGGCAAAAGGCGCAGCAAACTTCCTGATCTCGAACGGGGGCAAGCTTGCCGAGAAGACGATTATTCCCAATATGGAACAGCAAGATCTGTTGTACATGTTTCAGGCTCGAACTGGCAACGACAAAGTTGGTTCTGCCATGTTTGCTAAATTCAAAAAAGAAGCGATTGCAGCCGGCGCTGACGTCAATCAATCTTTGAAAAATACACTATCTTTTCTCCCGGTTGCACAAAATACGAATCACTTGTCCAAAATGAACACAATGGCGCAACGGCTTAACGCTTTCGGGGGCGGTGAAGATTTTGAAGGCGCAGCTTCGGCTGTTAGAGACGCGGTGACAGGCGATACCGGAGCCTTGGAAAGTGACTTCCATATTTCCAAAGCGGCCATCAGCCAATCTAAGCTAGAAGATTTGGGGAAAAGCGGAGATGTGGAAGGTGCTATGAAAGCGTTGGATCAATTGATGGAAAAGCAAAACATGGGCCAGGCTGCCTATGAAAAATTAATGAGCAGCCCGATGAATCAGATCCAAACGATGAAAAACGGCATCCAATCCGCAATGTCGGATGCGGGTCAAGGGGCGACGGCAGCGCTCATGCCGCTCATTCAGCTTTTGAATACGGCCTTTCAAAGTGGTAAGTTCCAACCGTATTTCGACGCTTTGTCCGTGGGGTTGCGTGGAGCGGCTTTAATTTTTAAAGCGCTGGTAGAAGCGGCTCTAGCTGTGTCGACTGCGATTCAAACACATTGGCCATTAATTAGTAATATTCTAACAGCTATCGCTGTTGCTGTTATTGCTGGGTTGGTTGTCAGCTTGTGGATGGCAGTGCCGCCGCTAATTGCCCAAGCCATCGCGTGGCTTGCGATCAACTGGCCGATTTTATTGATTATGGCTGCGGTCGGGGCACTTGTGTATATTTTGATGCAGTGTGGAGTCACGACGGAGCAGGTTGTGGGGTTCATAGCGGGGAGTTTTATGGTTCTCATTGGCGTGATCTGGAACGTTATTGCAGGTATTTCAAATGGTTTAGTTGGCTTTGCCGAAATCATGATTAATGCCTTCTTCTCCGTGAAAAATGCATGCTACGAATTGGCACTCACCTGGGCGCAAGCGGCGATTAACATGTTGCGGAACGCAGAAACATTTGCAGGCGGTTTTATGAAAGGAATTATTGGAGCCATTAATCTTGCTTTGAAAGGTTTTAACTGGCTTCTGGATTTTTTGAATAGTAAATTCGGCACAAATCTTGAACCGGCTAAGTTGTTTGAGGAGCCAAATGTTCATGCGATAAGCGATTCCATGCAAGCGATGCTGGACGGCATGGACAAACCGATGGAACAGAAGGTGGACTTCTCCGGCGCCAAGATGGGCTACAAAAACCTCAAAAACGAGTTCGACTACGGCTATAAAGGCGGCACAGATTTTATGAAAAATCTCTCGTTCAGCATGCCGAGCCCGGATATGTCGGCTCTCGACGGCTGGATGAACCAGAACGCTATCATTAACCGGGTCAATGAGGTCGGTTCCATCGACGACACCGTAGACATCTCCAGCGAGGATCTGAAGGTCATGCGCGACTTAGCCGAGATGAAGAGCATTCAAAACTTCGTCTCCCTCACGCCGACTGTCCAGCTGACAGGGGATATTCATAACAATAACACGGGCGATGTCGAGGATATGCTCGGTCAGATTGTGGAAGCGTTGCAAGTGGAAGTCTCCAGTTCCGTGAGCGGGGTGATCGCGTGAGTTATGAAATTCACTTGAGCTTCAACAACAACGAGGAAGGGTTCCAAATTCCTGTCAACCCCGAAACGATTGAGCTAACGGCCAGCGGCAATGGCAAAACGTACGACATCATCGGACCGAACGGAGGGACGAATGAAACACGTGCGGGCGAAATCAACGTGATTACGAGCCCGAAACTGAGGGAGGTGTCGTTTAGCGGCATTTTTCCAGCCAAGTTGTATCCGTTCGTGACGAGTGAGAAGCTCTATGAACCGATGTATTATGTGAAGTTGATTGAAAAATGGATGGCGACCAAACATCCGATCCGGTTTGTGTATGGCGCGCATTATGAGCAGCATCTGGTTGAGCAGTATTTTCGAGGAAATGATATTAATTTTCCGGCTTCGATTGAAAAGTTCAGTTGGAAAGAGGATGCGGGGAGCTCTGGAGATCTGGAATACTCGCTGTCGCTGAAGGAGTATGTATTCTACTCGGCGCGCAGAGTGGTGGTCAAAACAGACAGTAACGGTGAGTCGGTTGCGATTTCTCAGCAGAAGCGTCGGCCCGATGATCGCATCAGGCCGGAAACGTACATGCTGAAAGACGGAGAGACGCTGTTGGATGTGTCTAAGAAGTTTTATGAGACTCCGAATGGGGACCCGGACAGTTCACGATACTTGGATATCCAAAAGCTAAATAAGCTATCGGATGCGGATGTCAGAAAATTAAAGGCGGGCACGCTGATCAAGCTTCCTGCCCATTGAGGTGCTGCCATGTTAACGTTAGAGATTGACAATCGGGACGGAATGATGTGGGAGCCTCCTTTTGCCGAGGTGACGGTGAAAACCAGCAGGGTTGGCAAGGCTTCCCGGTTGGATTTTACCCTCTTGAAGGGAGGGATCTATGAAAGCGATGCTTTTAAGTATGCGCCCGGCAACGTGGTGCGCTTGCGGTATAACGAGCAGCCGCTGTTCTACGGCTACATTTTTGTCGTCGACGATGGCCGAGACAACGGCGTCAAAATTACCGCTTACGATCAAGTTCGGTATTTGATGGGGAATGAGACGTATGTTTTTAAAAATATGACAGCCACAGAGATCATTCAGAAGATTGCCGATGATTTGGAACTAAAAACCGGAAAGCTTGCCGATACGGCTCACAAGTTCCCTCAAAGGCTGGAGGACGGCACCAAGCTGCTGGATATGATTTGCGATGCTTTGGCGGATACGACAGTTGCAACGGGGAGATCTTACGTTTTTTACGACGATTTCGGCGAGTTGGCGCTGCGGGATATTGCGGATTGGAAATTGGATTTTTCCATCGGCGATGAGAGTCTTGCGCTCGATTATAGCATGCAGCGATCCATTGATTCCGATACGTACAACCGCATCAAGCTCGTTCAGGACAATAAAACGACGAAATCGCGGAGCCTGTATGTCGCTCAGGATCTCGGGAATATCGCCAGGTGGGGGCGGCTGCAATTTTATCAGAAGGTTAATGAGAAGCTGAACGAAGCGCAGATTAAGCAAATGTTGAATAACTTAATTGAGCTGAAAAACCGTGAAACGCGCACCTTCTCCATAGATGCCATTGGGGAAATTCGGGTGCGGGCCGGCAGTTCTGTATCGATCAATATCGGGGAGCTAGGGCTGAACAGTTATTTTCTGGTGGATGAATGTACGCATAAGTTTAGCGGGGCCGACCATACCATGTCACTAGAATTGAGGATATACGACTATGAAAAAAATAGCGGAACTGAACAACCTAATTAAACAGGTTGGCGTTGGGGCGACGGAGGCGGGGAAGCCGCTGCAGCTCCTTTTTGCAAAAGTCACAGGGATTGATCCTCTAGAGGTGTTCGTTGATCAACGATTCGCGCTCGATGAGGATTTTTTGATTGTGCCTGAGAGTCTGACGGCATATCGGGTAGAGAGTGAGGCGCTGCCGGAACCGCTGGTTATTCGTCGCGGCCTTGAGGCCGGGGATGATTTGATATTGCTTCGCTTGCAGGGCGGTCAGCAGTTTTTGATTTTGGATCGGGTGGTGTCGGCATGATTCCTTCTGGGGGAGTTGGCAATAAAGTGCTGCAGCAAGTTGAGGAGCCTTCTGTAACCTATGCGCTCGATCCGGTTGCGGGGCGAATCATTGGGCGTGTGGACGGGTTGGAGGCGGTACGGCAAGCGGTATATAAAATTTTGCAAACAGAGCGATTTACGTATTTGATTTATGGGCCCGACTACGGTTGCGAGCTGCAATCACTTATTGGGAAGAGTGCGGTTTTTGTTCGGACTGAGCTTAACCGGCGGATTCAAGAGGCGTTGCTCCAAGATGATCGGATTAAAGCTATTGAAGATCTGACGATTCGTCTGAATGGTGATTCCGCAATCGTAACGTTTACGGTTATCACGATCTATGGGAATTTTGAAATGAGGAAAGAGGTGTAACGCCGATGTATGAATCACAAAGCTACGCGGTCATTTTGAGACGCATGTTGGATCGGATCCCGGACGATGTGGACAAGCGCCAGGGGAGTATGATCTATGATGCTTTGGCGCCTGCGGCTTCCGAGCTTGCCCAGCTTTACGTCGAATTGGACATGGGACTCCGTTCTGTATTTCCGCAAACGGCTGTAGAGGATCATCTGGATGATTTAACCGAGCCGTTTGGCCTGACGCGAAATCAGGCGACTTACGCAGTAAGGAAGGGCGTGTTTGCAGGGGCTGCAGGCGTTCTGCTCGATGTACCTGTCGGGAGCCGGTTTTCCATCTCGGGAGTGACGTATGCGGCCGTTTCGAAAATAGCTGCCGGCCAATTTGAAATGCGCTGCGAGACGCTAGGCGTTGTCGGAAATCAACACTATGGCACCATGCTGCCCATCGATTACATTGCCGGACTGGTGAGTGCGACCCTGTCGGATGTGCTCATCCCCGGCGCCGGGCGGGAGAGCGACGCTAGTTATCGGGCACGTTTCTTCTCGGAGGTTAGGGAGCCAACAACGAGCGGCAACAAGGCGAATTATAAAAAATGGGCTTTGGAGGTCGACGGCGTAGGCGGCGCGCAGGTGATTCCGCTGTGGGACGGACCTGGCACAGTCAAAGTTATTATTATCGACACCAACAAGCAGCCGGCGAGTCCGGCGCTCGTCTCGAACGTCCAGGCTTACATTGACCCGGGCGCTGGCACTGGGGACGGCCAAGCACCAATCGGTGCTGCCGTGACGGTCGTCGCTGCAACAAGCGTCGAGATTAACATCACAGGGACAATCTCATTAGACGGCTCGAGAACACTTTCTCAGGTGCAAATCGATTTTGAATCAGCGCTGACCGAATACCTAGCCGATATTGCCTTTAGCTCCGACCCATCTGTGAAATATGCGCGCGTCGGGGCTATGCTGTTGAATGTGGCTGGCGTGGCCGATTATTCGTCGCTGTTGCTCAATGGAGCTAGTGGGAATGCAAGCATTGATGCCGAAGCTCTAGGTGTTTTGGGGACGGTGACGCTAAGTGTCTGATGTCAATATTACAAGTCCGGCTGGCGCCAGAATGCTAAATGAGCTGCCGCAATTTTATGACAGCATTTATGAGACGAGAGCCCTTGTTCAAACAGAGGGCGTGGAGGTAGACGACTTGTCCACTGTACTCAGTGGTGTAGTTGACCAGGCATTTGTTGATCGAGCAACATGGGGGCTTTCGTATTGGGAGGAGTTCCTTGGTATCGCTACGGACATTGCAAAGCCATACGATCAACGGCGATCAGTGATTAAATCAAAGATCAGGGGGACGGGAACTGTCACGGTCAACCTGCTAAAGAAAGTGGTAAGTAGTTATCAAAATGGAGAAATTGATGTCGCGGAAAACCCGTCTCTGTATCAAATTACAGTGAGGTTCTCTGGCGTCCTCGGTTCGCCTCCTAATATTAGCGACGTCTATGCTGCTGTGGGCGATATTGTACCGGCACATCTCGAAGTTGTTTATACATTTCGATACCTCTCTGTTTCCGAGGTAGAAGCGCTTACGATTGACCAGCTTGAGCACACAGTGCTCGACTATCTTGCATGGGGGTGATGTGGTATGGCCACGCCTACTACTCCGAATCTTGGATTAAACAAAGTTGACCGTAGTTCACCAACGACGACCTACGTTAACCTGAAAACGCTGATTGATGACAATATGGATGCTTTAGATGCAGCGGTTGCGGGGAAGGCCCCAAAGAATAATCCGGTGTTTACTGGCAGCGGAGTTATGTTGCCAGCCGATCCAACTGCAGCCATGCATGCGGCGACGAAGCAGTGGGTTGAGGCGCAGGTTGCATTAGCTAAAAAATATGCGCCGTAAGGGGTGAAATACTGAATGGCTTCTAGCTTACTTACTTATGTCGAAATGTTCCCAAGCGGGGCCGACTATACTATACAGGATTTTTATTATCTTAGTAATGGTTGGGTTTTTTACACAAATAGAACCAATAATAATAGATTACAATTTTGGGTTTCCCAAGACAAGGGAGCGTCATTCTATTTACATTGTTGGGTTGATCTTACTTCAACATCAGTTATGGTGAAATCTTACATTACGGTTTGTGATACGTATGTTCTTGGAACGTCAGGTGGTGCGGGTTCTTATGATACTGTTTCTATTGGCGGCTTCGATATGGCGGCAATTACAGTGGGTTCCCAAGTTACGTCAGCTAATTCGTGGTCAAGAAGTCTCGCCTACGGGTATGTTCCAACGGCGGCTTATCCCGTCATGGCATCAAACGGCAAAATATTTGTTTCCGTAACCTATCATGACGGAGAAAGTGGGGACACATACACATACAGTCTATACCAAGGTACTTGGAATGGTACATTTTCATTGTGGAGAACGTCATCGTACACGCCGCAATATGGTATGGCCGAGCCTGTAGAATTAGGCGGATATGTTTATTATCCAGTGTATTCATACCCAAATTACATGATTGGAAAAATTGACTCTAATGCAATGACGTATACAGAAATTGCATACCCGTCCGTTGCTTCTGCTTCTCCTGTAGGCGGTCAATTATTTGTAAATCCAACAGACAACAAACTTTACCATGTGATACTTACAAATTCAGGCGGTACGATTACTATAAACCGTTTTGACGGTTCATCATGGACGCAAACACTTTCGACAACGCTCGGCGTTGCGGGAAGCTATTACTACCATTACATGATGGACAGTTCAGGCACAATTCACATTTATTTTATTATTACAGGCGGTTCAACGGGTACGGTTTATTACAAAACAATCACGAACAACGGAACGGTCGGAAATGCGCCTATATTAATTGGTTCAACGTATACGACTTATAACGGATTCGTCAAACATTCTAACGGAAGTGTTGGGTATTCTCCTATCGTTGGTGCTTCTTACCGAGCATCATCAACAGGCGCAAGAGTATTTACTTATGTCGCTAATACAGCACCGAACGCGCCAACAGTAACAAGCCCGACAGCATACGCAAATACGCGGACGCCTACAATTTCATGGACATTTAGCGATCCAGACAGTGGGGACACGCAAGCGGGGTTTGCCGTTAGTATTGTCAACAGTTCCTACACAGTGCAGCTATGGGACTCTGGTTATATCGCGGGGGCTGCAACGAGTTACACGATACCCGCAGGGGTTATAACAGCGGATGGGAATTATTATTTTAGGGTCAAGGTGTGGGACGCATCAGGCACGGTTAATATCGCCAACGGAGCGGGGCCAGATCCTAATTTCGGCGGGAGAAGTACGCCGACATTAATTGATACAGTAATTCCCAATCAACCGACGCATACAATTGGAACCGTAACAGGCACGACAGCAGCAATTACATTTTCCGCGTTTAGTGATCCGGTGCCGAGTTCAGGGCAAGCGGGCGGCGCTTATGTATGCGTTGATAATGCGGCCGGAAATACAAGGATACAAACTACACAAATGGCTGTTGGTCAAACGTCATACACGATAACAGGACTAACGGCTAACACGCAATACCGCGTTTACGTGGTTTACCAAGATAACGCGGGAAATTGGGGCATACCTAGCGCCGCCTCAACAGTTACAACCGACACATTAGCGCCAAACGCGCCGACGCAAACAAACGGCGTAGTATATGCGACTTCTAACGGCGTTTCGTGGTCAGCTTTTAACGATCCCGCGCCATCGTCCGGCCTGCTGCTCACAACCCTGTATTTACAGCAATGGAACGGGAGTTCATGGATTAACGTGTCCGGCTATCCTAAATCGGTTGTCGGCCTTACAAACAACATGACAGGGTTAACACCTGCGACACAGTATAGATGGGGAGTGACGTATACGGACAACGCCGGAAATGTTAGTACGTTGAACTATACGACATTCACAACGAACAGCTATTCCGTTTCGACATCGGTCAATCTATCAGCCTTGGGCTATACGCTCAACAAGCGACCTAAATTTAAGTTTACAGTAACGGATGCCAACGACGCCACATTGACTAATTTTCAAATTCAGGTGAGCGCCGTCAATGACTTCTCTTCGACGCTAATTGACACAACGTCAAGCGCTGTTTCTGCGGGTTGGAGCGCGACCAGCTTACCAAGCGGCAGCATAGGCTATTATACGCCGCAAGCTGATTTGTCAACGGGCACACGTTACGTCAGGATCAGGGCGTACGATGGCAAGGATTGGGGGACGTGGAGCGCGACGGCGGCATTTACGATTCAGGCCGTTTCGTGGCCTACTGTCATTGTGGCAGACGATACAGCGATTAGCAAGCGTACGATAGATGATTTGCGAACAAAAGTTAACGCAATCCGACAGGCGCGGGGCTTGGCTGCTGCAGCATGGACAGATACTTCGATTCAAGACTGGACGAACGGGGCATCGGCCACAAACGTCAGGGCTGTCCATTTAATTGAGTTGAGACAGGCAATCACGGACATTTACACAGTGCTGTCTACGGCAGCACCTTCATGGGCACCTGATACGGTGATCGACACGACGAAGAACCGCAAAGGCCAACATTGGCTAGATTTAAGAACGGCGCTATTGGGTACGTAGGTGGAAGCAATCATACTATTGATGTAAATAAAGACGGCTATCCGTGAATTCGGTTCAGTCGTCTTTTTCATTCCTGTAACTTTACGAAAATTACATGTTCGAGGGCTTTACGATTTTCGCAGCCAACTTGTTAACTAGAAATGGAGGTGGTTGAGGATGGAAAAAAGTATCGCGTCGACATTGTTTGTAGCATTGGGAGCCTATGCATTCGGGGGGTGGACGAGTTTGTTAGTTTTATTGGCGATAGCCGCAGGTGTCGACTATATCACCGGCGTTCTTGCCATGATTAAATCGGGTCAGCCGCAAAGCAGCATCGGCTTCTGGGGGCTTATTAAAAAAGCGCTCATGTTTACCGCAATCATGCTCGCGCATCGGCTCGACCAGGTTCAAGGAACAACGATAATTATGCAGGGGGCTATTTATTCATTTTTAGCGAACGAATTGATTTCGATCAGTGAAAATTACGGCAAGCTGGGGCTGCCGCTTCCCAAGCCATTGCGAGAAGCGATTCGGCTAATCAAAAGTAAAGTCGGTGGCACATCCAAATGAACATGATTGATTGGTGGAACAAGGCCAGGGAAGCTAGCCTGGAAATAGGCTGGTTTCCGACAGTCATTTTAGCCCAGTGGCAGCTTGAAACCGGCAACTTTACGAGTTCAAATCTGCGCGTCAACAATAATATCGCGGGCCAGACGTGGCAGCCTTATATGAGTCAGTCCCTGAAGGGGACGCCCCGCCCTGCCTCCGAAGGAGGCTTTTATATCAAGTATGATGACCCTATTGAGGGATATGTGGATTTTATTCTTCAAAACAGACGGTATGCCGACGTCAGATGGAAGTTGACTGAAATGGATCAGATCCAGGCGATCGCTGCCGCGGGATGGGCGACAGATCCTAATTATGCGAACAAGTTGGTTAAGATTCTGATCAGCAACCAACAGCAAGGCTTTACACTGCAAAGAGCGGAGGAGGAAAGCTTGAAATTAGACCCGGGTGTCGCAAATACGATTATCAATACGTGGATTGGACCGGCTTGGCACGAAGCGGATAAGGCACAAAAGGCGTGCCAAGACGACGCAACAGCAACGGACAAGTTGCAAGAGCAGAAGACCTACTATAACTGGCTTGCGAACCAACTAAGGCTTGCAGCGGGTCTTCCTTTTGAATAGAGCTCCGTCCCGAGACCGAGATCACAGGGACCTGTGGACGGTTCTACAACCCCTAAAGACATGCTATGCTTATATATAACGAATTTAAACGGTGATACCTTGGAGGTTATGTACGATGCACAAACGGAGCTGGCATAACGGGATGTGGGAGACGAGTAGGTGGAATCAACGGGAGATTGATTATCAGTGGCCGTCGCCGTCGCTTCCGCTGATCAGCATTCGGATCGGCGGAGCGCACACGGGCAGGAAAAAGGTGGCCATCGGACTTATCGCAGTCGGGGATATCGCGATTGGCCTGATTTCAGCCGGAGGCGTAGCCTTCGGGCTCATATCGATTGGGGCCGTTGCGATTTCTTGGCTGCTGTCTTTGGGTGCCGTTGCGGTCACGCATTACTTGGCAGGAGGGGCTGTTGCCGTCTCCGGTTGGCTATCCGTTGGGGCGGTCGCCATAGGACATTGGGCCGCAGGCGCTGTTGCCATCGGGGAAGCGGCGCTAGGCGCGGTCGCCATTGGTCAAACCGCGGTAGGTGTCATCGGCATTGGCGAATCGGCCTATGCCATTGTAGCGATCGGTCAGCACGGGATTGGATTGATACCGATTCTAGGCGATTTTTTTAACTGGATCAAAGGTCTTTTTCGAGCGTCGTAATCAGTATGAGGTGCCTTTCGAGAGGCTGGTTATCAAAACCTGCAAATAAGCAGGAACTTTCCTAGTGTGCCGCATTCGTGTGCCCCTCGCTTTCCGCCCCGCAGGATTCATATGCCCACCACAGCAGGTACCAAAGTAGTTTTCTTTCCAGTAAGCACCATGCCTTTGGGCGGGAGTTGGCGCATATTTGCCCCCCGCTTGCTTCACTCTATGAAGGATAACAATGGATTCCTGAAGGAGAGAGAAGCGCATGTGGAGGATATGGAAAGCAGCGGCGGCTGGCGGTATGGTCTTTGTGCTCTTAACGGTGACGGCCTGTGGGAAGGATGGAGCAAGCCCAAGCAGTACCCCATCGCCGACGACGAAGCCCAAAGCTCAGTCGACAACGAACGGCAATTCGGCGCGCAGCTTATCACGGAAGGGCGGCGGCATTATCGCGCAAGGAACTAACGAGGATGCGGTCATTCCCATTAAGGTGATCGGCAGCACCAACTATATTCCGGTTTCGCAGCTCATTCAAACGCTTAATTACCAATCCAATTGGGAAGACGGCCACACGAAGCTGCAGATTGGCGATAATGATGCGAATTTCGAACTGATCATGAATACGAACAAAGCGGTAAAAGACGGCGCTGAAATCCAGCTCGGACATGCGGTCGTCCAAGAAGGCGACAATGCCTATTTGCCAGTATCTGCGGTAGGGGATCTGTTTCAGGATGATATGTCGTTCGAAGTGAGAAATCAGGAATTGCGCATCCATCCTTCGACCATTTCGACGCCTCCGAACGAGGACGCTCCTGATCCGGCCGGTACTTCGCCCGATTTGGACTTCAACGATGATCCTGCAGATCCGTTCCGCGGCGACGAGAATGCGGAAGCCTTAGGCCCACAGCTAGACAAAGCCCTGCCGGCCTGGACAACATGGGGGAATGAACAGGACATCCCTGTGCTGAAAAATGTGAATATCAATGCCATGATTCAAAAAGGCAAGCAGTATCTCGGGGTGAAATATCTTTTTGGAACGGGGCCGTACCCGAAAACCGGACGCTTCGATTGCTCGACTTTCACGCAATACGTATACGGCAAGTACGGCGTCAGTCTGCCGCGGGTAGCGCGCCAACAGGGCACGCGCGGCAATTTGGTTAGCCGAAAGTCGCTGCGTAAAGGGGACTTGATGTTTTTCTACGTGCCGGGCCGTTTTAAATCGAATCGTACCGTCGGGCATGTAGGGATCTATATCGGGAATATGCGTATGCTCCATGCTTCTCCTGAGCCAAAGAACGGCGTACAGATCACGGATATTAATAAAGCATACTGGAAAAAAACGTTTCTGAAAGCAAAAAGAATTGTATATTAATCCGATTGCGTCTATCCTTAGGGATAGACTTTTTTTCTTTCTGTATGGTTGTTAAGCTAACTATTTTTACGAAAAATGAAACATTTGTGACTTTCGTGCGTTTTAATTATCAGTTTGAATTAATCGTGTAAGGCAAGGGAGGAAATCAGTATGACGATTACGCTTTATGAAAAGCTTCCAGATGGCGAGCTTCGCAAAATCAGCGACCGCCCGTGGGATGAAAAGGTGATTCAATCTTTGCAGTCAGCCAATTATATTTACATTGATGGAAAAGAGTATGAAATGATCGAGGGACGGTTGAACCTGGATTTGTATGTTTTTGAGCTTTTGTTGGTCAAAGCAGGCTCCGATGAGGGAGGGGCTGAAGCGTGAAACGACCGCTTAAAGTATTCTCAGCCTCGCTAACGCTTTTGCTGGCAGGTCAATTGATGCTGGTCTCGGCGACTAACGCGGCGGAATCGCCATCACCGGCTGCAAGCGGGGCTACACTGGTAGAGTGGTCGACCGATGAGGTCAAAGCATATTACGACCCGACGGTAGACTGGAGTTTGCCGATTCCAGACGAAGTGGGAGCCGGTTCACCGACACCGACACCGACACCGACACCAACGTCAGGGTCCAACTCCAGCAACAACACGACCATTATTAATAATAACGGCTATGGCTACGGAGGTTCCCATTTCGGCTGGGACGATCTGCTGCTGTACCATTTGATTTTTAACAGCATGCGGCCGTATTCTTCCAGCGGATGGACAAATACGCACACGACAACCTATTATCGGTCGAACACGCCATATGTGAGCAAGAAGTATCAACCGAGCCAATTCTCGAATAAAACGACGACAAAAGTGCCGACAACATCCAGCGGAACAGGGACGTTCACGGTGAATAAAACGAGCGCAAGCAAGTCAAGCAGCGCCAGCACGCCAAAGAGCGGCAGCAGCACCGGCTCCAGCAGCGCCGGCACGGTGAGCGGCAGCAAAACGACCGGCACAACGTCAGGCAGCAGTACCGGATCAAGCGTATCCAGTTCCAAAACCGGCACGAGCACAGGGTCCAATTCCAGCTCAAACACGAGCTCCGGCACGAGCTCAAGTACCAAATCGAGCTCAAGTTCCAGCTCTAGCTCCAGTTCTTCCTCGAAATCGACCTCGACGTCGTCAGGCAGCATCGGCGGCAAATCGAGCGGATTCAGTTCGAGCTCCAGCTCCAGTTCAGGGAGTTAATCACCTATGGTATTTCAGCTTATCGGAACGCCGGCAGCGGATCGTAAAGAAAGGGTTCGGCAGCTGGCTCAACTCGGGTTCACCTGGGCCGACTTGGAAGAGGAAGCGTACTGGATCGATCAATTGGTGTGCATGGAGCGGGATGTCTATGAAGAGTTGATTCGGGCCGCGGAAAAGCTTTGGCTGATTTTTGACAAAGCTGCACGTTATGTGCAAGGCAATAGAGAGTTTTACGCACACCTGAGCATCCCCGAAGTGCTGTGGGATGGCTTGGATCGGCTGCCAATGAACGAAAAGGGCTATATCAGCCGCTATGCCAGATTTGATTTTAGCGTGAATCAGTATGGAGAAATCAAGCTCCTGGAGCTGAACAGCGACACGCCGACGGGCTATGTGGAAGCCGCTATCGCCACGCCTTGGCTGTGTAAGCAATACAGAGTGGACTCGCCCAATGTGGCGATGAAAGATTACATTCACGCGGCATGGGCGAAGGAAGCGCCGGATTATGCTTCATGCATCGCGTACGGCGCGCATTTGGAGGATTCCGGGACGATCGATGCACTGGTCAAGCACAGCGGCAGAAACATTACCTGTCTGGATGTATTGGATCTTTGGGTCGACGAAGGCATCGTTCGAAGCGGTCAGGATCATATCATTCGTAAAATGTTTGCGCTCTATCCGAAGGAGTGGATGGGCGTCGATGACGGCGGCGAAGCGCTGTCTTATGCGATTGAGGAGGGGTTCATCGAGCTGTTTAACCCGCTACACGCCGTTATTTTGCAGTCGAAAGGGCTGCAGGCTTTGATCTGGGAGCTGCAGGAGCAGGGCGAGCTCTTTACGGAAGAGGAGCAGCTGTATATTAAGGCTTACATGCTGCCTACGTATACGGAGCCGGTGTTGGCCGGCAATTATGTGTCCAAAGCGATGTTCGGCCGAGAGGGCGGCTCAGTGGAGCTGTATAACCAGGAGGGCGAACTTGAGCAAAAGGATGACGCAGGTTACGATACGAGCGTTTTTTTCAAAAGGGTGTATCAGCAGCGGGCTGATCTTCCCGAGCTTCAGTTTGCCCATGGCAGCGGGCATTTGCTCACCGGGCTGTTTATGCTAAACGGAACGCCTTGCGGCCTCTTGGGAAGAGCAGGCGGTATGATTACAGGAAATGCAAGTCAATTTGTTGGAATTGGAGTGAGTTCAGCTTGAAGCATGAAGGGTTATCAGGCAAGATTCTCAAGTTGATCGGAATTATTGCGATTATCTGGTTATTCGTGTGGGTTTGCCAAACGATCTATTCGAAAGCGAACCCGGAAAGCAAGAGCGTGGCATCGCGTGCCGAGACCGCCGCACCAGCAACGGTGCCGTGGGATTATCAAATTCAAGAAGCGAAAGTGGGCAGCATAGATGGCGGGGATCTGATTCTGGCTCCGGGAAATGGCCGGATTTCCAACGATCAGAACTTGGCAGTCGGCGACTCCCTATGGGTCATGGATTATAAGCAGGCTACGACGGATGCTGACGGCAAAAGCACGGTTTCCGATTGGAATCCGATTAAAACATTTAAAACCAAAGAAGATGCGGAGAAGGATTTAAGCGAGCTGAAAGTGGAGATTAAAACAGACGTTAAGCTGATCGGCGTGTACAAAACGGAGCAAAGCGGCAAATTCCGCTACTTTGCAGTCGTAGAGCTGCCGACGGGGCAGGCTGTGAAGCAGCCGATTACAGAAGCGAACTACAAAGATTTTAAGAATAAAAAAGAGGTTGGCGTTGTGCTGGAGGAAGTGCACGATTACAACAATTATGATGAATCCATGGCCAAATTTCGGGGGTGGGCGCAATGATCGCAGTTAATATTTTGATTAGCTTGGTGGTAATCGTGGTTTTACAATTCGCAGGGATGTTCGTGTTCAGTCTCATGACCCCTTTCCGTGACATGGAGGAAATCAATAAAGGCAACGTCGCCGTGGGCATTACGATGGGCGGCAAATTCATAGCAACTGCCATCATTCTTGGAATTGCCGCCTATACGAACTCGTCCATCGCACATATGAGCCTTTGGTTTGCGGTAGGGTATGTATGTTTGATTGCGTCCTATTGGGTATTCGATTGGGTAACCCCCAAATTTAAGCTTTCTGATCAGTTAGAAGAAGGGAATGTTGCCGTCGGAATCCTGCTTGCTTCTGTCTATATCGGGATTGCGATCGCGGTAAGTTCCCTGATTATTTAAACCCAGATGGTGGCGATTTCAACGTCGACCAGTTGGCTTAGATCCAGGAACTGGTTGTTGATCTTTATGAGCGGCCGGAAAAAATCGCTAGGATTGGTCATGACGATTGCACCTTCTCTCCCGTCGCTCAGCACCACCTTTTTCCCGATAAAATTCGGGATCATGTTACGGATAAACACCTGCGTGATTTTCGGATCCAATTCACCGAAGCTCATTTTGTGGAGTTCACGCAGCACGAAGAGCAGATCGCGCTTGTCGCGGTATACGCGTTTGGAAATCATGGCGCTGTAGACATCGGCCACCGCAACAATACGGGAATAGGAATGGATGTCCGTTCCGGATTTGCGAAGCGGGTAACCGCTTCCGTCCATACGCTCATGATGCTGCAGCGCAACAAGCGCAACCGTTTCGTCCTTCAGCGATTTGCGGATAATGTCATAGCCGTAGATGGTATGCTTCTGAATTTCATTAAATTCATCCGCCGTCAGTTTGGACGGCTTATTTAGAATTTCCGGGGGAATTTTACATTTTCCGATGTCATGCAAGTAGCCGGCTTTTCCAATGAGATGCGCTTCTTTCTCGCTTTTGTTCATCCATTTGGCCAAATAATAGGAGAGCATGCCGACCTGAACGCTATGCTGCAAGGTGTAGTCATCCGTACTGTTCAACGTAAGCAGCAGGGAGACGACATCTTTTTCCTCCTTGATATCCTCGAGGAGCGGATTGAAAGCGGATTCCACTTCATCGTCATGAATAGCAGACCCGCCTTGAATCGATTCAAATAGCGATTTAATGCCAGTGATTGCGTTTTCAAATAAACGAAGCTGGGTGTTATGTATAGGCCGGTCAGCCTCTTGGGAGGGAGCCGGCGCCGGATCGTCTGTCCTTGGGTAAATCTCGACATAATCGACGTTGTGACGATTGAGCATATGAATGTCTGATGAATCCAACACCGTACCGGCCGAAATGAGATGAAGTCCTACCGAATTGAAGGAATCGGAAATCAATTTGTCGCCAACGATCAACTGAAGCACATGAACACGCATAGAAGCTCCTTTCCAAGTCCTAGACTCATGTAGGTCTATGTAGGTATATAGTAGTTATACTACATCCCAATATAACGGCTGTAAAGACTTTTGGCGTGAATGACATCATCCGTTCCTTGAACGACAACCCGCCCGCCCGGGAAAAGGACCATTTGAATGTCCGGGGTCGGACTGAATTTTAGCAGAAAGCGATTCTTTTCCACCGGTCCGAGAGGTTGCAGGCGAGCTTCCCAATAGTCAAGCGGCTGGGAATGGGGAACAACGGGTAAAATTTGCACAGAATTTCTACCACATAACGACTGAATCGTATCGCTGTCCACGATCGCGTCCAAATAGTCATACTGCCCCTTCGCACAGGCCGGGCAATCGGCTTTTCTAGCCCCTCCGACACGGATGGCGGACTGTTGGTTGAACCATAAGTCCCACTGTTGCATGCCTAAATTAAGCTGCTCTCTGGCCCCGACCAGCAGCTTTAGCGCTTCTGTCGCTTGGAACGAAGCGACAAAATGAATAATGCCGCCAATGACCCCGGCGGTATCGCACGTATCCGTCGTTCCGGGAGCGGGCGCTCCTGCAAACAAGCAGCGCAGGCAAGGCGTATCGCCAGGCAGAATGGTGAGTGCGACGCCTCTTGAAGCGACAGCGCCGCCGTAAATCCAGGGAATGCCGTGCTTCTGGCTGACATCGTTCAGCAGGAAGCGGACGTTGAAATTATCGGTACCGTCGAGAATGACGTCAACGTTCTGCAGAAGCGACTCCGCATTCAGTGCATTGAGATCCGTGACGTGTGGCTCAATCACGACCTGCGAATTGACTCGGGACAAGCGTGCGGCTGCCGCGATCGCTTTCGGCGTGGTGGAGGCGGCATCTTCCTCGTCGTAAAGCATTTGCCGCTGGAGATTGCTGCTATCGACAAAATCGCGATCGATGAGTCGTATAAAGCCAACGCCCGCTCGGACCATATGGTTCGCCAGCACGGTGCCTAATGCACCCATGCCGACGATCGCGACACGGCCGCTCCCCAGCTTGCGCTGCCCTTCCGCTCCGATCGGCGCAAAGAGCACCTGACGGGAATAACGTGCATCAATGTCAGCGGCATCGGTAGGTTGATCTGTAAGATGAGATGAATCTAAGGTCATCGCGGTTAGCTCCGTTCTTCTTGGGAGACTGGGGGCTGGAGCGGATTCCAAGGGCCGGTTTGGCTGCCCTTCCATTCCGAGCCGTCTTCCCAAATTTCTTTTTTCCATATCGGTACGATTTGTTTCAAGCGTTCAATCGCATAACGGCTTGCTTCGTAGCAATCCGCGCGATGCGGGGACGAGACGGCGATGACGACGCTCGCTTCCGCAATGGCGACTTGGCCAAGGCGGTGCGTAATGGCGCACAGCGTCCCGGGCCAACGGGTGTCGATTTCTTCGCCGATCGCTGCCATTGTTTTGAGTGCCATCGGTTCGTAAGCTTCATATTCGAGCAGCACGGTGCGTTGGCCGAATGTCAGCTCGCGGGTTGTCCCGATAAAAGCGAGAGACGCCCCATGGTTGGGGTGGTTCACTTTCGCTGCCACGGAGGCGGCATCGATTGCCTCATAAGTGATTTCATACAAGGCGGGCTGTCCGCCGGAAACGGGCGGAATGAGCGCCAGCTCGTCCGCTTCGGAAACCAGCTCCTGATCGCCTGCATAGGCTTGATTGACAGCCAAAAAGCAGATGGCGAGCTGCGGCGCCGCATCGGGGAAGTCGCGCGTCAGCTGCTTTTTCAGCGCCTCTACGGTAATGGACGGAGCCTCAATCTGTATGTGAAGGACGTTCGTCCCTAGTAGATCGACAAGACCTGCAAAAACTTGAATCGATAGGTTCATAGCTGCTGCTCCTAAAGGTTGGTGTTAGAATCCCTTACAGCATATCATATTTTGGCCTGAAAATGGTATAATGAGTGGTGAGTTTGCGTACGGAGCGCGGAACCGCTTGAAATTAAAGAAATGAGCCCCACCTCGGGCGCATACATATCATTGACATGCTGTTGAGGCAAATACGAAGAGAGGTGACGGGATGTCGGACACGTTGCAGCGACTTGTTATCTTACATACGAACGATTTGCATAGCCATTTTGAACAGATGCCCAAAATCAGCGCTTACTTCGATCGTGTTCGCAGGTTGTGGCCGCCGGATCAGGTGCTGACGCTCGATATTGGCGACCACATGGATCGGATGCGTCCGGAGACGGAAGGCACGCATGCGATTGCCAATATCGAAATCATGAATGCGACGGGCTATGATGCCATGGTGATTGGCAACAACGAAGGGCTTACCTTTACGCCGGAGTGGCTGCGAGGCGTGATCCGAGAGCACGCGCGTTTTCCGCTTATCGGCAGCAATATTCTGGAAAGTGCCACGGGCGAGACGCCGGACTGGATGGTGCCGAGTCTGATCCTCGAGCGGTCGGGCCTGCGGATCGGCCTGATCGGCGTCACCGCGCCGTATCAGGATTACTACGGCCTGCTCGGCTGGCAGGTGACGGATCCGATGCAAGCCGTTGCCGCTTATGCGCAGCAGCTCCGGCCAGAAGTCGATCTGCTCATCGTCATGTCGCATCTCGGCCTGCGGATGGATCAGCGGATGGCGGAGGAGCTTGATGGCATTGACCTGATTCTGGGCGGGCATACGCATCACTTGCTGGAGGAGCCGCTGTACTTGGGCGGCACCTATGTATGTGCGACCGGCAAGTTCGGCCAATACGCCGGTCACGTGGAACTGGCGTACGACCCGGCGCAGCGCCGGATCGTCGAGATGAACGGCCGCGTCATCCCGATGACGGACGGCCGCGAAGAGGACAGCAGCATTACGACGCTGCTGGATCATTTTCGCATCGCCAGCCGCGCGGCGCTGGACGAGGAAGTCGCGCAGCTGCGGCAGCCGCTGCGCCTCGATTGGTACGGCGAATCCCCCCTGGGCAACTTGCTTGCCGCCGGGATTCGCCGCTGGACCAGCGCCGACATCGGGCTGGTCAACAGCGGGCAGCTCCTTCAGTCCCTGAAGGAGGGCCGTCTTACGCGGGGCAGACTCCTCGAAATCTGCCCCGGGCCAATCAATCCGTGCCGCTTGCTGCTGCGCGGCTCGGACCTCCTGCAAGCGCTCGAAGAGTCGCTGCTTGACGAGTTCATGGAGAAGCCGATCCGCGGCTTCGGCTTCCGGGGCGAGGTGCTGGGCGTGCTGAGCGTGGACGGCTTGACCGTCCAGGTGGACAGCGCTCGCGCACCTTACGAGCGGGTGCTCGCCGTGTACGTCGGCGAGGCGCCGCTGGAGCCGAACCGATCGTACGTTGTCGGCACGATCGACATGTTCACGTTCGGCTCAGGCTATTTGTCCCTGAGCCGTGGGGAGCAGATTACGTATCTGCTCCCGGAATTCATCCGCGACGTGCTCGCGTCGCAGCTGCAGGATGAAGCGCTGATCGCGGAGGCGCATCGCGCGAGGTTCGAAGATGTTGCTAGAAACAGCGGGAAAAAGGTAGAATAGAAGGCGGAATAGGAAGTTGAAGACAGCCATATCAAGTAGGGGGATAACATGCATACTATTTTTGAAGCGATCGTCATCGGGATCGTGGAAGGGTTGACCGAGTTTTTGCCCGTCTCTTCGACGGGGCATATGATTTTAACACAAAGCTTGCTGGGCACGCATGACGATGCCGTGATGAAAACATTTGACTTTGTAATCCAATTGGGAGCGATCATGGCGGTCGTCCTCATTTACTGGAAACGCATCTTATCGTTGTTCGGGCTTGTCAAACGCAGATCGGAAAGCAAGCACGGCAGAAAGCTGAACCTGCTGCACATCCTGATCGGCATTTTGCCGGCAGGGGTAATTGGCGTGCTGTTCAACGATGTCGTCGATGAAAAGCTGTTTAATTCCACGACGGTGCTCATCGGGCTCGTGCTGGGCGGGATTCTGCTGATCATTGCCGAAAGTCGCAAAGAAGCGCCAACGACAACCGTACTTGACGATATTACGTATAAGCAGGCGTTCTTCATCGGGCTGTGGCAGCTCGTCTCCATCTGGCCGGGCTTCTCCCGATCGGGCTCGACCATTGCCGGCGGGATGCTTTCCGGGGTCAGCCGCGCGGCGTCTGCGGATTTCACGTTCATTATGGCGATTCCGATTATGTTCGGAGCTTCGGGGGTATACTTCCTCAAAAATTACGATGCGTTGTCTTCGACCGACTTGCCTTTTTTCATTACGGGCTTCCTTGTCGCCTTCGTCGTCGCGCTGCTCGCAGTGGTCACTTTCATTAAACTGGTGCAAAATATGAAATTAACCTATTTTGCCTACTACCGCTTTGCGGTAGCGATCATTTTCGCCATCTATATGTTCTTCCAATAAAAGCGACAAAACCAGCCGAAAAAGCACCGCTGTATCCTCGAACCGCGTCGAACGACGCGGTTTTTTGTGTTGAACTTTTGTTTAAAATCTATTACATTTAAGTAGAACGTAATGCTCACCTAGGCGGGGGTCCTGAAATGCTGTTAATGCCGATCAACATGTGTCGACCTGGAATGCGGTTGGCGAAGAATATCTACAACGACGATGGTATGGTCCTGTTAGCCGTTAATGTTGAGTTGTCCCAGCGATTGATCGACCGATTGTTTTCCTACGGGATTGACTACATTTACATTGAAGATTCGCGCACAGACGATATCATTCAGAAGGATATCATTCAGGACGAGACAAGAACGAGGGCTGTTACGGAAATTCGCAATACGTTCAAAAAAGTCATGGAAGATTCGAATAAACGCGGGGCCGTCAGTTACTATGATATTGGACGGAACTTTCGCGATGTCATGAAAATGATTATCGATGACCTTAGCGCACATGAAGGCGCGATGGTGATGCTCAATAATATTAATGTGAAAGACAATTACTTGTTCCAACACTCCGTGAACGTCAGCATTTATGCGTTGATGCTCGGCATCAGCTACGGGTACAGCCGGGACAAGCTGGAGGCGCTGGGACTCGGAGCGCTGCTGCACGACATCGGCAAGACGAAAGTGCCGCTTGGCATTCTCCGCAAGCCGTCGCAGCTGACGACGGAAGAATACAACGAGATGAAGAATCATACGACCTATGGTTTTAACATCTTGAGGGAAGAACCGAATATTCCGCTTCTCTCGGCGCATTGCGCTTATCAGCATCATGAACGCATCAACGGCTCCGGATATCCGCGAGGGCTGCACGGAGATGAAATCACTGAATTTGCCAAGTGGATTGGTCTGGTCGATTCCTATGATGCCATGACGACGACGCGTGTCTATCGCCGGCCGCTTCTTCCTCATGAAGCGATGGAACAGCTGTTTACGGGTTCCGGGACGATGTACGATCAAAGCCAAATTGCACTGTTCCGAGATAAGATCGCCATTTACCCGCTGGGAATCATGGTACGTCTGAATACCGGCGAATATGGGATCGTATCAAAATTAAATATCGCGGTTCCGCATCGTCCGATTGTTCGGGTCTTGCAGAATGCTTCCGGCATTGTCCTCAAAGAGCCTTATGAGATTGACTTGTCCAAAAAATTGTCCACATTAATTTCTGAAATTGGGGAAATTAAGGTAGACGATCTCAAACTGGATGTGGATAATCCGACAATCTTAAAATAAATAGAGAAAACAGCGAGAAGAACCTGGGCAACCAGGTTCTTTTTGCAAACGGCCTACGTAACTAGATATGGAAGCGGAAAGGAAGTCGTCCATGAGGGAAACGACCGTAAAAGGCTTATTTTGGCATTGGGGCTACGCGATGTATCGCTTCCGCTGGCTCGTTGTTGTGCTGAGCGTGCTGCTGTTGATCGGGTTTGCCGGATTCGCCCAGAAAACCCCGGGCATGCTGAAGGATAACGGATTCACCCCGAAAGGCAGCGAATCTGATCGAGGGCTTGCGATTATGCGGGATGAGCTTGGCATGTCGCAAACACAGCTGAGCATCGTGTATGAAGGGAAATCATTGAACTTGACCGACAAGGCGAATCAGCAGGCGATTATGGATTCGCTGCAAGACTTGAAACAGCTGCCCTACGTAGCAAGCGTGGCGTTTGTTGCAGCGCCGCGCAGCGAAGGCTTCGCGGATACGCAGGCGGTGGCGGTTTCGCTGAAGCTGGACACCGATCAGGCGCTGGACAAATATCCGGAGCTGAAGGCAGCGGTACATAAGCTTCCGGGGATGAATGTTTACGTGACCGGGGGGCCGGCCATTCTGTACGATATGCAGCAGGCGAGCAAGCATGACATCGCCAAATCGGAGTCGATCGGTCTACCGATTGCGTTAGTTGTCCTGCTTGTGGTGTTCGGGACGCTGGTGGCGGCTTTCGTGCCGATGATCGTCGGTCTCATGAGCGTAACATTTACGCTGGGAATCACGTATTTTATTGCCCAGCATCATTCGTTATCGAACTTCCTGCCCAATATGGTGACGATGCTGGGGCTGGCGGTCGGCATCGATTATGCACTGTTCCTCGTCAGCCGGTTTCGTGAAGAACTGGGCGCTCAGAAGAGCGTCGCGGAAGCTGTTGCGATGACGTGCCAAACGGCCGGAAAATCAATCTTCTTCTCTGGAATCGCCGTATTGATAGGGCTATTCGGAATGCTGTTCGTCAACTTGACGTTCTTCCGTTCGCTGTGTTTGGGTGGAGTCATCGTCGTATCGATCTCGGTGATTGTGGCTAACACGATGCTGCTTGCCGTACTTGGTCTCCTTGGGCACCGCATCAATGCGCTGCAAGTGCTGCCCAAACGGCTGCGGAAAAAGGAGTCTTCGCTCTTCTGGGAGCGCGTCGCCTACGCGGTCATGCGTCGGCCTGTTGCATTGATCGTTATTGTAGGCGGCTTGCTGATCTACAGCATGGTGCCGGTCAGTCATATGAAGCTCAGCGTGCCGAATGCGGAGGTACTGCCGCCTAGCTATGAATCACGCTATGGGGCGGAGCTGATGAAGGAAGCCTATGATGCCCGCGCGATGAATCCGATTCAGATTGTCGCCACCGCCAAGGAGGAAGTGTGGCAGGCCTCGTCGGTTGCGCAGATCCGTGCGCTGACCGATCAGGTGAAGGGCGTGCAAGGCGTTAAGGACGTGCAAAGCATGGTCACTGTGCTTGGCTCTGGCGCGCAGACAGATGCTGAACTTGCGCAGCTGCTGGGAGGCGCGAACGTTCGCGCTTCCCTCGAAGCGAAGCAGCTCGCAAAGGGCCATACAGCGCTAGTGGTTGTGACACCGGACTCACAGCCGGACGATGAGGCGACGGATGCGCTCGTACGTGAACTGAGGAAGCTGGAACAGCCTGGACTTGATCTGGTTGTGACCGGCGGCGCAGCGTACCGGATCGACATTATCGATCGGATTCAGAATGAAATTCCGGTGGTTCTGCTTTTTGTCATGGGCATCACCTACTTCGTGCTGCTGCTGGCTTTCCGCTCGCTCGTGCTGCCGTTGAAAGCGGTGTTGATGAATATGCTGAGTCTCGGCGCAAGCCTAGGCATCGTTGTGCTTGTGTTCCAGCACGGCTATATGGCCGATATGCTGCATATTACGTCGATCGGCTCGGTCAGCGCCACGCTGCCCGTCATTATTTTCTGTGTCGTGTTCGGGATCTCGATGGATTACGAAGTGTTTCTCATTTCAAGAATCATGGAGGAGTACGAGGAAAGCGGCGATAATGATCGGAGCACGGCACAAGGGCTTAAGAAAACAGGCAGTCTTATTACAAGTGCGGCGTTTATTCTGGTCGTCGTTGTGGGATCGTTTATTTTCACGGATATTGAAATCATGAAAGCGCTGGGGCTCGGTCTTGGCCTTGCTGTCCTGATCGACGCCTCGATTGTGCGGGTGATGCTCGTTCCGGCACTGATGAAACTGCTCGGCGATGCGAACTGGTGGGCGCCCAAATGGCTGCGCGTGAAGCCGCAAATCAAGGATACGCCATAGCGGAAAGGAGGCCGTCATACATGACGGTTTCCTTTTTTGTCAATCATAAGTTACAATATAGGGCATAGGTATAGGCAAGAAGCGTAGCGATACGCATGATTAGGAAATGATAGGTCAGGTGTAAACAGCATGAACAGGAACGGAAGTAATGTCATTTTACAAGCGATTACCCCGGAGTACGATCCTTGGGATCCTCTTCGGTCTATGCGTACATATGGCAGGCACGTGCTGACAAGCGTGGAGCTTACCATTACGAATTTATGCAATATGCGGTGCGAGCACTGCGCGGTCGGCGACTCGCTGACGATGTCGGAAGGCCCTCGGATTCCCGTAGCGGACATCTTGCGGCGGTTGGACGAAGTCGAGCATCTTGAGACGCTTTCGCTAACGGGAGGAGAACCTTCCTACCATATTAAAATCGTCAAAGAATACATGCTGCCGATTCTGAAATACGCCAGAGAGCGCGGCATTCGGACGCAAATCAACTCGAATTTGACGTTGGATCTGGCCCGTTACGAGATTCTCGCGCCTTATCTGGACGTGATGCACATCTCGTTCAACTATTTGAATGCGGACGATTTCCATCGGGTCGGCTTCGTGAATTCGGAGCGGCCTGTCGGGCACGTCACGGCTTCAGCGATGTACGAGCGAATGGTGAACAATACGATCGCACTGAGCAAGGGCGGGCTGTATGTCTCGGCGGAGTCGATGATTAACACCCGCACACATGAAAAGCTGCCGCAAATTCACCAGCTTATTCATGAGATGGGCTGTCAGCGCCATGAAGTGCATCCGATGTATGCGAGTTCGTTCGCCGCACATCTGCCGATGGTTACGCTGGAGGAGCTGCGTACGAGCATTCACCGCTTGCTCGACAGCCGTCATCAAGAGATGTGGATGCTGTTCGGCACTTTGCCGTTCTTCGCTTGCAGCGAAGTGGAGGCGGATCGGGAGCTGGTGCGCAGGCTGCGCCAGGAACCGAATGTGACGGTGCGCAACGATCCGGACGGCCGCAATAGGCTGAACGTCTCGACGTTTACCGGCGAAGTGTTTGTGACGGATTTTGCGGACGAACCTCCGCTTGGGAGCATTCATCTCGATGATCTCGACACGATTTTTGCCCGTTGGGAGCATAATCCGCTGAACCAGCGCGTGAACTGCTTCTGCCCTGCGGCTGCCTGCTGCGGACCGAATCTGCTGGTTGCAGATTCGTATTATAAGACGGTGGATTTCAAAAAACGCAAAGCTATCATTTAATTTCTTTTTTGAAGGAGATAGTCCCTGTTGCATACTTCCTTTGACATCGGCTCGATCGTGCTCAATTTGGTTCTCGTGATTGTCTTGGTCTTACTCAACGGCTTTTTCGTCGCAGCGGAATTCGCTTTAGTGAAGGTGCGTCAGTCCCGCCTTCAGCAATTGGTGAACGAAGGCAGCGGAAAAGCCAAGTACGCGAGCAAAGTGACCTCACAATTAGATACGTACTTATCTGCGACGCAGCTCGGCATTACGCTGGCTTCTCTCGGTCTCGGTTGGATCGGGGAGCCTGCGGTCTCAGAGTTGATCATGGAGCCTTTGTTTCATGTGTTAGGACTTGAGACTTCGGTCTACACATCGGCGATTTCCTTTATCGTCTCCTTCGGTTTCATTACGTTCCTGCACATCGTGCTCGGAGAACTGGCGCCGAAATCGTTCGCCATCCAGAAAGCGGAGATTACATCGTTGTGGCTGTCAGCACCGCTGCTTTACTTTTACAAGCTGTTTCGTCCGATTATCTGGCTCTTGAACGGTACGGCGAACAAGTTTCTCTCGTGGATCGGCGTAGAGCCGGCCAGTGAGCATGAAGCCGCCCATACGGAGGAAGAACTGCGCATTCTGATGGACGAAAGCGTCAAAAGCGGTCATATCAATGAAGATGAGATGACGTTATTCGACAATATTTTTGAATTCTCAGATCTGGTCGCCCGCGAAGTGATGCTCCCCCGCACCGATATGGACTGCTTGTATCTCGAAGTCGGCTTTATCGAAAATTTGCGGCACGTTCACGAGACAAAGCATACACGTTATCCCGTTGCTAATCAGGATAAGGACAATATCGTCGGGTTCGTGCATATTGCCGATCTGCTGACGGCCGATCCTGACGTGGAGCAGGATATTCGCAATTTTATCCGCCCGATCCTGAACGTGCCGGAGTCGATGGAAGTGAGCCGCGTGCTCAAACTGATGCAGAAAATGCATTCCCAGCTCGCCATCGTCATTGATGAATACGGCGGCACTGCGGGGCTGTTGACGCTGGAAGACATCATGGAGGAAATTGTCGGTGAGCTTCACGACGAGTTCGATACCGATCGTCCGGGTGTCGAAGTGAAGGACAAATATACGTCCGTCGACG
The DNA here is from genome assembly GCF_003955665.1 of Paenibacillus whitsoniae. Taxonomy (GTDB): domain Bacteria; phylum Bacillota; class Bacilli; order Paenibacillales; family NBRC-103111; genus Paenibacillus_E; species Paenibacillus_E whitsoniae. The sequence goes on along the minus strand of NZ_RXHU01000034.1, from coordinate 130,169 downwards.
GCCGCGTAATGCTGGAGGACTTGAATGATTTGCTCGATCTGAACATTGTGGATGAGGACGTCGATTCGATCGGCGGTTGGCTCTTCAAGAAAGTCGAAGGCGAGCCTGTCAAAGGACAGAAAATTACTTACGGCGACCATGTATTTGAAATTTCGGAGGTCGACCGTCTGCGTATTTTGCGTATACATATTACGAAGAACAACACCGTGCTGCCTGGAAATGAATAATCGGAGGAGTCCTTATGTCGACGAAAACGACCATACTTTTGCTTCTTGGCGTTGTGGTCTTGTATGGGTTGTTTACAATAGGACTGCCGTTCTTGCTTGCACTCGTGACAGCGATTTTTCTCGATCCGCTGATCGGTTTGCTAGTTCGATGGGCCAAAATGACCCGGTTTATCGCCGCGACGATCATCGGCACGCTGTTCACGTTGGTGCTGCTGGCCCTTATGTATTTTATCGGGATGAACGTCGTGACCGAGCTAATCGAGCTTGGCCGCAAGGCGCCGAATTACATGGATCAGGTCAATCTCTATGTGGATCAGGCCGTTGACCGTACACAGGGCTTCTATAACTCGCTGTCCCCAGAGATGGCGGCACAAGTCCAGACCTGGCTGGAAAAGGGCACGGAAACGCTGACAGGCGCTTTAACCAGCTTTTTGAGCAGTGTATCCGGATTTTTCCTCAATATGGCGAGTAAAATCCCGAATTTTTTCCTGCTGATGTTGATTTATGTAATTGCGTTGTTTTTGACTTTGTACAGCCTGCCGAATATGAAAGCAGCATTCCTCTCTATGTTCGAGGAGACCGCGAGAGTGAAGATGGAGCGGGTGCTGAGCTATTTGCGCGAAGCGATTTTCGGGTTCGTACGGGCGCAGCTGATTATGGCGCTGTTCACCTATATCGTGACGTTTATTGGTCTGCTCGTGCTTCGGGCGGATTATCCTTTGGCGATATCGATGCTGGTGATGATCATGGAATTTGCGCCGATTATCGGAACCGGGCTTGTTTTTATCCCTTGGATGCTCTATCAGTTTCTGGTCGGACATACGGCAATGGGGATCGGGCTGCTGGTGCTGTTCCTGGTGCTGTCGATTATGCGGCGGATCATCGAGCCTAAGGTGCTTAGCGATGCAGTTGGCATCAACTCCTTGGCGGCGCTGATTTCGCTCTACATCGGGTTTGAATGGTTCGGGTTCGCAGGGCTATTTCTCGGTCCGTTGGTCGTCATCATTTATCAATCGCTGCGGAAGTCGGGTGTGCTGCATTTTAATTTCAAATTGGATTGATTCAGGTGAGTCCCTACTCGGGTTGCTGCGGCAATCGGGCGGGGACTTTTGCTGTTTATGCGGTTTTCCGGCGATGAAGTTCGAAAAAGAGTGATTTTGGTCAAGTTCTCCCGCATATAAGAACAGAGAGGTCCTGTAGAGGAGGAGACGTATGTATACGCAATTCAAAAAATGGTATCCCTACATCGGTCCATTCGACCCTTGTCCGCCGATCCGCTGTAAATGGTATAACACCCCGCCGCAACTATATATGACTTTTCAGCCCCCCGGTCTGCCCCAATTCAGTCCGTATGAAGCGCTTCGCACCGGCACGCTGTGGCCTGCGTTGTATGGGCCATACACGCCGAATCTGACTGTAGGAGGGCCTGCCTGATGGAGGAGCGTTCACAAGAGACGCATGCCATGCCGGAGAGCTTTTACAAACAGTTGCACGACCTGCAAGCGGTCGATTTTGTGCTGGTGGAGCTGACGCTGTATCTGGATACCCATCCGAACGACCTTGCCGTCATCCAGCAATACAACCAATTTGCGCAAAAAAGAATGGGCATGGTGCAGCAGTTTGAATTGGAATTCGGCCCGCTCATGCCATTTGGGCACAGCTTTACCAGACAGCCTTGGCAGTGGATCGAGTCGCCTTGGCCGTGGGAAGTATAGGCAAGCGGAGAAAAGGAAGGAGGAAGCGGCATGTGGGTTTATGAGAAAAAGCTGCAGTATCCGGTTCGGGTCAGCAAATGCGATCCGCGCATGGCCAAACTGCTCCTGGAGCAATACGGCGGCGCAGACGGAGAACTGGCGGCCGCTCTGCGGTACTTGAATCAGCGGTATTCGATTCCAGGCAAGGTCATCGGGCTGTTGACGGATATTGGCACGGAGGAATTCGCGCATCTTGAGATGATTGCGACAATGGTGTATAAACTGACAAAAGATGCCACGATGGAGCAGTTGAAAGCCGCGGGGCTGGACGATCACTATGCCGCCCATGACCGAGGACTGTTCTACCAGAGCGCCGGTGGCGTGCCGTGGTCGGCTACATATATCCAGGCCAAAGGGGATCCAATTGCGGATCTGTACGAGGATATCGCGGCCGAGGAGAAGGCGAGGGCGACGTATCAGTGGCTGATCGATCTCACGGATGATGTAGACCTGCAGGATAGCTTGAAATTCCTTCGCGAGCGGGAAATCGTGCACTCCATGCGCTTCCGGGAAGCGGTTGAAATTTTGAAGGAGGATCGAGAGACGAAGAAGATTTTTTGAGTGCACCGGACCGTCGGTGCTTCTGCATGAGGGTGAGAAGATATGGGGAAGAAAGAGGGGGGAACCCCCTCTTTTATTTGCCTTCCAAGCACAAACGAACCAGATCGTCGACGTGCGCGGTGGCCAAGCATTCTACGGTATCGGCGGCACCGTAATAGATTTTGACCTCACCGTCGTCCTCCAGAATCATACCCCCAGGGAAAATCACGTCGTTGCGGAATCCTCCGTCCGTTTCATAGCTCGCTTCCGGCGCAATCAGTGGGTCTTTGTACATGCCGACGATTTTCTTCGGATTCTCCAGGTCGAGCAGCATGATTCCAGCGCAGTAGCGTTTTTTCCAGCTGTCTTCCCAGCCGTTCTTGCCTCGGCTCGGATCGAGGTCAACCGAGTGAAAGGTGGTCAGCCAGCCTTTGGACGTTTTGATCGGCGGGGCGGCAGGGCCGATTTTGTCGTTCGCGTAAGCGACGTGCTCCACGGCGAGCAGCAGATCAGTGTTGCCCCAGTATTTCAAATCGGGGGATTCTGAAATCCACATATCGAACCGATCCTTGCCGCCGCGGCTGTAAACCGGGAACGGGCGCTCCAGTCGTACGTACTTGCCGCCGATTTTTTCAGGGAACAACACCATGTTGCGGTTATCCGGCGCCGTCATATGCAGCACTTCAAACTTTTCAAAATCGTCGGTAACGGCGATGCCGCCGCGGACGCCATGCTTGGTGTCGACGGCAAAGCACATATACACGCGCCCGTCCATGACGGTTAGACGCGGATCGTAGGTGCGGACGATTTCCTCGTCCTGGAGCCCGAAGCAGGGACCCGGCTGCACATCCCAATGAATACCGTCACTGCTGTAGGCAAGTCCGAGGTTCGTGGTCGAGCTTGGCAGCAGCGTGTGCTTCTGGGGATCGCCGTAATCGTTGCGGAATACCATGACATAACGGCCTTGGAATTTGGTTACGCCCGCGTTGAAAACGAGGGCCGGGGCATAAGGCACATCGCCTGCGGTGAGAATCGGGTTAGCTGGATGACGCGTAATGATCGAGCTGGACTTGAGTGCGCCAATGATTGGACTGGACATTGTGTAGCCTCCTTGTGTGTTGGCATGATTAGGTTGCTGATAGCCCTATCATAGACTACAATCAAAAGACAGATAGGACAGTTTCCGGTGAGACTATCCCAATTTTTCGTTACAGGAGCGTGCCGAACGCATGAGCCTATACCCAACCAACAAACATTTGACCGATTATCCTTGGATTCACCCCAGTTTTCCGTTTCATGTCTCGATTAACGAGGTCGTGCGGCATTTTCCACCGCATCGCCACGATTTTCTTGAATTTTCATTGGTCATTGGAGGCTGCGGCGTTGAAATTATCAATGGCGTCCGCCATTCGCTAAAGCCGGGGACGGCGACCTTCTTGCTGCCTTATCAGGTGCATGAGCTGTACGTGGAGTCGTACGAGCCGCTGCGGCTGTACAACTGTATGTTTGACATGGAACTGTTGTATCAATCGCTGGAGGTTGGACCGGGGCTGAAAGAACTTCTGACGGGTGAGGAGCTGTCCGCTCAGGTGCATCTGAATGAGCAGCAGACTGCCTTGCTGGCCGGCGCGTTTGAGGACATGCTGTCCGAATATGCCGGCGGTGAGGTGTGGCGTATGACGCTGCTGAAGCTGAAGCTGTTGGAATCGCTTGCTCGTTTTGACCGGATGCGGAGGAAAGCGGGGGAGCATCAGGTGTGGCCGCCAAGCGGGAATGGCAAAAAGTCCGTATGGCCGATCATACACCATATCCATGCCCATTATAGAGAGCCGCTTACGTTGTCGAGCGTAGCGGAGTTATTCGCGATCAGCAGCTCGTATTTGAGCGAGGAGATTAAGCGGCATACGGGGGCGGGGTTTGTTCGATTTTTGCACGAAATTCGCATTCGCCATGCGTGCAGTTTGCTCTCATCGACGCAGATGCCGGGGATCGACATCGCCATCGAGGTCGGTTTCGGCTCATTTAAATCCTTCTCGCGTATTTTCCGCGAGTTGAAGGCGATGACGCCGGGCGAGTATAGGAAAGCACATGCGTTCCCGCCAGGAGGAACCGTTGGAGGGACGACGGGCGATTTGATTTAAAAAAAGCGGACAACCGATGCCTGAACATTGGTTGTCCGCTTTTTGAATGTATTCATCATTAAGCCAGCATTTGCTTGCCGCGCACCCATACGCCGTCCAGCGCAAGGTCTTCGCTGACGAGCAGCACGTCGGCCTGCTTGCCTGCCGCAAGCGAGCCGTGCGTTGCGCTGAGGCCGAGCTGCCGCGCCGGGTTGCCGCTCGCGAAGCGGCTCGCGTCCTCAACGCTGACGCCGACCTCGCGCACCATAAACCGGAGCGCATCGATCATCGTCAGCGTACTGCCGGCGAGCGCGCCGCCTTCCGTCAAGCGGGCGACGCCCGCAGTGACGGTCACGGCCTGGCCGCCCAGGTCGTATTGGCCGTCGCCGAGCCCGGCGGCGGACATTGCGTCCGTGATGAGCAGCACGCTCTGCGGCGGCTTCGCCAGCGTCACCAGCCGGAGCGCAGCCGGGTGAACGTGAATGCCATCAGCGATAATCTCGGCGCTGATGCGGGCGTCGGTGAGCACGGCACCGACGGTACCGGGTTCGCGATGATGCAAGGGCTTCATCGCGTTGAAGGTGTGCACCGCTTGCGAGAGCCCCGCATCCGCCGCCGCCACGATGTCGGCGTAGGTGGCGTCCGTGTGGCCGCAAGCGGCAACGATGCCGCGATCGCGCAGCCACGCGATCGCCGCCAGGCCCCCTTCGCGTTCAGGGGCCAGTGTCAACTGCTTGATGAGCCCCGGATGGCGCTCATCCCAATCCTGGAGCCAGTCCAGCTGCGGGTCGAGCATCAGCTTGGGGTCTTGCGCCCCGGCCCATTTCGGCGACACGAAAGGGCCCTCCAGATGCACGCCGAGCAGCTGCGCATAAGGCATTTCCTTGCGTGAGTAAGCGTAGATCTCGCCGAGCGCGCGATCAATCGCTTCGCGCGTTTGCGTCATTGTCGTCGCAAGCATGCCGGTCGTGCCGTGCTGTACATGAAACTTCGTGATCGTCTCCAGCGTCTCCGGATTCGCATCCATAAAATCCGCGCCGTATCCGCCGTGCACATGCACGTCGATAAACCCGGGCAGCAGCCAGCGGCCTGCCGCGTCGATCCGTTCGGCAGCCGTGCTTGCCGTCTCCGGCTGCCACGCCGCTTTAGTGCCGACAAAGGCAATGCGACCTTCCGTGGCGTGAAGCACGCCGTCTTCAATCACGCCTTGCTCCGTCACAATACGGGCGCCTGTAATCAGCAGTTCGCTCATTTGAACAGCCTCCCAGCTTCCGCATCCAGCAGTACGACGAGGTGCGGGTGCGTTTGCAGCAGCGTGGCCGGCACTTCCGTCGTAATCGGGCCGGTGAGCGCACGATGAACGATTTCCGCTTTATCGGCGCCGCGGACGATGAGCAGGATGGTTTTCGCTTTTAAAATCGTCCCTACTCCCATCGTCAGCGCATGCGTCGGCACCTCGTCGATGGAGTCGAAGAAGCGGGCGTTCGCTTCGCGCGTTTCCGCTTTCAGCTCGACAATATGCGTGCCGCTGGTCAACGCGTCGTCAGGTTCGTTAAAGCCGATATGGCCATTATGACCGAGGCCGAGGATCTGCAGATCAATTTGCCCGGCTTCCTCAAGCAGGTCGTTGTAGCGCTGGCACTCTGCTTCCAGATCTCCCGCGTTGCCGTTCGGAATATGTGCGGAGCTTGCAGGAAGGTCGATGTGTGAGAACAAATGATGGTTCATATAAGCATGGTAGCTTTCGGCATGATCGATCGGCAGGCCGACATACTCGTCAAGGTTGAACGACGTGACTTGCTTGAAGCTGACGCGTCCCTTATTAAACGTCTTGACAAGCTCCTCGTAAATCCCTACAGGCGTGCCGCCGGTCGCCAAGCCAAGCACCGCTTTCGGCTGCATTTGGACGAGAGAGGTGATAATGCCGGCTCCGGCTTCATTAAGCTCCTGCTGATTCTGAAAAACATGAATGTTCATCAAAGTGTTCCTCGCTTTCGGTGAGTGAAAATGATCGTTTTATTGAATGAAAATTTCATTTTGTTATATAAATACTTCACATTTCAATCATAACTGAATTTATTTCCTACGGCAATAACCATTTTACCCGACTGTGCATTGACTTCTAAGGGTATGTTTGCCATCCTTAATGAAGATCATGACGATTTTTTTCGCATATCAGGACGTATATCCTCGAAGTGGCTCTATGCCATCCGTACACGCTCCCGTCCTTGAAAGGACGGCGAAGCCGTTTATCTTTGGAGAAAAAAAGGAGCGAAATCATGCTGACTTTGACGAAACCACAAGCGATGCTGTTCGATCTGGACGGCACGTTATTTCAAACGGAAACGCTGCTTCTGCCCGCATATCACGCCACGTTTGACGCGCTGCGAGCACGCGGTTTATACGAAGGGGCAACACCGCCGGAGGAGCGGATTCTCGGGGCACTGGGTATGCTTCTGGAGCAGATTTGGGAGCGTGTCATGCCTGATTCGCCGCAGGAAGTGCGGCAGGAAGCGGACAGACTTCTGATTCATTATCAAATGGAAGGGCTCAAAGAAGGTCGCGGCGTCTTGTATGAAGGCGTTGCGGACACGCTGCGCGCGCTGCATGAGCAAGGCATCCGGTTGTTCGTTGCCAGCAACGGACTTGAAGACTACGTCAAAGAAGTGACGAAGGCTATGGGGGTCGCCCCTTTGTTCGAGGGCTTGTACAGCGCCGGCGAGTACCAGACGAAATCGAAAGTAGACCTGGTTAACATCCTGCTGGAGACGCACGGCATCGAATCCGCGTGGATGGTCGGCGACCGCTCCTCCGATGTGGAGGCTGGGCTGCGCAACAACTTGACAGTGGTTGCGTGCGACTATGCCGGATTCAGGGAGTCCGGCGAGCTGGCGGGGGCGCATGTTCGTTTGACACGATTTGCCCAACTGTTGGATCACGTGCCTGCGCAATAAACTGTCGCAAACGCCGCCCGCCCGGCATAGACTGTAGCACATTGATGTAAAGGTGCTGATCAGCATGCCTTCTTTTGTAGGAATATTCAACATCATCAGGAATGAAGGAAACCTGGTCAACGGCGATACTTGCGTTATCGCTCCGACCAGCGCCTCGAAGTCGTATGCGGGTGCGGGCGGCGGCATCACGGGTGATTTCTCAATCTCGACGACACTGTTTAGCGCTACAATCACGTTTGATCCCGACGGCATCGATGCGGGGGCGAACAAAACGGCAACAGGAACGTAAATGGCTAACCCCTATGAGGGGACTTCGTGAGGGTTAGTCTTCTAAACCTGCATGTAAGCAGGAATTGTGCTTGGCATGGCCTATTTTCGGGGCATGCCAAATTGCAGGTTTGCGCCTTGACGGCACGAATCCAGAAAAAACGTCACACTAGGAAACAATCGGGCCATTTCCTATTTAAAGACCGATCTCCCCTTCTTTGAAACATGGGGGGAGGCGGTCTTTTTGTTTTACCGACAAGTTTCGCGCCTGTCTATTGACTTTGGCTTGCACGATTCGTTATGATGAACATATGAGTAATTGTTCATATGAATAGATGGTCACATAAGGAGGGGAGTCCATGCCGCAAGAATCTCAACATCGGCAAGCGTGCAGTCATAAGCATGGTGGCGATCACGATCACGATCACGACCATGCCCACGATCATAGTCACAGTCACGCGGGCCACAACCACGGCCATCATGGTCATCATCATGGGCATCACGGTCACCACCACCACGGAGCGGGCAATCGCAAAGGCTTGACCTATGCGCTGTTGATCACAGCCGGCATCATGATTCTGGAATTTGTCGGCGGACTGTGGACGAACAGCCTTGCATTGCTGTCGGATTCCGGTCACATGCTGAGCGACGCCGGGTCGTTGGCGCTTAGCTTGTTTGCGATGTGGCTGGCGGCAAGACCGGCTTCGCCGCGGAGATCGTTCGGATTTCACCGGTTTGAAATTTTGGCTGCTTTGTTCAACGCCGTGACGTTGTTCGTCATTGCCGGCTTCATCATTTGGGAAGCCGTTGAACGGTTTCGGCACCCGGCCCCGGTGGCCAGCGGCACGATGATGGTGATTGCGCTCGTCGGGCTTCTTGCGAACTTGCTCAGCGCGTGGTCGCTGATGCGCAAAGGCGACGTGCACGGCAACTTGAACCTGCGCAGCGCTTATCTGCATATTCTCGGCGATGCTCTCGGTTCCGTCGGAGCGATCCTGGCTGGCCTTGCGATGCTGCTCTTCGGCTGGTATGTGGCTGATCCGATTATCAGTGTCATCGTATCGCTGCTTATCTTACGTGGCGCATGGGACGTCCTCAAATCGACGCTGCACATACTCATGGAAGGGGCGCCGCTAACCGTTGAGCTGGAAACCGTCAAGCAGACGCTGGCTAGCATCGCCGGTGTTCGTGATGTCCACGATCTGCACGTATGGACGATTACGTCGGGTATGGATTCGCTGAGCTGTCATCTGCTGATTGAGGATGATCAGGACAGTCAGTTCATTTTGCAGCAGGCGCTTGAACGGATTGAGAAGCGTTTCAACATTACGCATGCGACGGTGCAGATCGAGAAATCTACGAACGCACACTCCGCATTGCCAGTATAACCAGAAGGAGCGGAGGGATTCATGCAATGGAAAACATGGTGATGCCAACAGGCTCGGAAGCCACCTGCTCCTGCTCACATGCCGATGCGATTCCGGCTGACCGCCGGATTACAGATCGGCAAGCAGCGGGCATGGCCGATATTTTCAAAGCGCTGGGCGACCCGACGCGGGTAAAAATCATATTTTACCTCGTTGAGCAAGAGCTTTGTGTCCATGATTTGGCGACGCTGATTGGCATGGAGCAGTCCGCGGTTTCCCATCAGCTGCGGTACTTGCGCGACCTGCGTATCGTGAAGCGCCGCAAGGAAGGCAAGACAGTTTACTACTCCCTGGACGATGAGCATATCGAGCAAATTTTCGTCCAAACGATGGGGCATCTGGGGCATTTGGAAACATAGCTTTCCTGCATTTAACGCGAAAAGAAAGCCTTTTGAACGCTCACCAGGCTTTCTTCTCGTTTAGTTGGACTCCGTCTTGGTTTCTTCCGAGAGCGGAGCTTTTTTTTGTTTAGACATCCACAGCGCGTACTCCAGCGGACGGGAAACCGCCTTCTGATAAACACCGTGCTGTCCGATACGGCGGAACACTTCGCGCGACGGCTTCGGGTTCACTTCCAACAGCCAGACGCCGCCTTTGGGGTCGACGGCAATATCCATGCCAAGCTCGCAGAGCTTGCCGAACTTGCCCTCGAGGAAATCGGCCAGCTTATGGGCGAAATTATTCATTTCGTTTTTAATGCCGGTAATCTTATCCGGCGAGAATCGATAGCCGAGCAGCCGGTCCTGGGGAACGGCGCTTCCGCCTCCGTGCAAGTTGGACGTAATGCTGCGATGTGGGCCGATCCGACCGGCACAGCCTGTGACTTCCCATTCGCCTTGCCCGTTCTTTTGGATCAAGAGCCGGTAGTCATGCACACGTCCGTCGCGCAGTGTCAACGGAATGCCCTGCTGCACGACATAATCGGGGCTTAGGCGCAGCGAATGCAGCTTGATTTCAAGCTGCCTTTCATTTGCCCGAAACGGCGAGATGATCGTCCGGCTATGATTGCGGCCCTGCAGGAGATACCGATCGGCCCCGACCTGTTCGATGCGAAGGATGCCCCGGCCCCCGGTGCCGTTTTTCGGCTTGACGTAAATGAGCTTATGCTTTTTCAAAAAGCGAAGCAGATCGGGGACCGACGTATAGCGGACCGTCGCCGGCAAATACGGCTTAATCTCCGTGCTTTGGGACAGCGTCTGATGCATCGACCATTTATTGGCGAGCGGCCTGCTTAAAAAAATCAGTTTGGAATGCCGATTGCGGAAAGCTTTCAGCATCTGATAATTCGCTGCGGCTTTGTACCGGCAGCGATCGTAGATGATCGGCGGCAGGGGGGCAAGCTTGCGCATCCAAGTCCCCTTTTCCGGGACATAAGTCAGCGTACGCGCCGATTCCCCTCTGACATCGCCTGGCGTGAATACTTCAACTTGAACCCCGATTTTTCTGCCTTCCTGGCTGAGCCTTTTAAAGAACGCCAGTTCTTCAAGCCGCGATCCCCCCATATATATCGCTAGTACGCCGAGTCGTAATGGAGCCAAGCTTCATCACCTTCTTTTTCGGTTGTGGATTAAATACAAGCTGTACTCAATAATCCGGTCGAGCGATTTACGGCGAATGGTTGGTTCGTCAAATTTCATCGGCTTGGAATTTGCTTCAAAAAACCAGATGTGCCCTTTGCTGTCAACGCCAATGTCCATGGACATCTCTCCGAGCTGGGCGCCTGACGATTTCTCAATCTGTTTAGCAAGTGTGATCGCGGTCGTGCGAACTTTTTTGAGCATGTTCTTGGCTTCTTTGGCGCCGAACGCATGCGTCAGCAGCATTTGCGGCTCTCCGATGGATCCGCCGCGGGGGACGTGCGTCGTGATGCTCGCCTTGCCGGCAACTCTGGCGCCGATGCCGGAGACGCTCCAGTTGCCTTTGCTGTTCTTCTGAATCAACGCCCGAAGATCGTAGGCGCGGTCATTGTGGCGGGCCAGATCGATGCCCTGCTGGACGATATAGTCCTGGCCGATCCGCTGCCGGTTCCATTCCCTCCAGATATCGTCCGCCGTTAGATGGAAGCTGTGCACCATTTTTTTATCCTCTTGGCGGCTGAGGCGATACGCTTTGTCGGGGCGGCCGGCCGGTCGGTCCACACGCATAATGCCTTTGCCGGCCTTGCCTTTGACAGGTTTCAGATAGAGTACGGGATGTTTCTGAATCAGTTGGGACAGATCGCTGACCCCGTTCAGCTGAACCGTTTCGGGAATGTAGGGTTTGCTCTCTGGGGCGCTGCTCAGCCAACTAAACAACGTCCATTTGTTAAAAAAAGACGGATTGAACAGCTCCACGCTGGTGCTTCGCTTGCACGTTTGGAGCGTCTGCTGGACTTCGGGCCTCATTTCCATTTTCCGGTATGGAATGCGGTTGTACACCACCTGAGGCGCAGGTACGAGCTCGCGAATCCAGCGTTTGGAACCGCTGTGGTAGCGGTAACCGTACATGTCCGCGCCGCTGAGCTTGAGGTCTTTCGTCGTGGCCACGTAGACGTCGACACCATGCTGTTCGCCGGTACGGATCAAATCCACAAAGTTATTTAAATTCCCCCGGAACACGCGATCGCTGTCTTTCACCGTCAGAATCGCCAATGTCGGGCGTTGCCTTTTTTCATGAAGGGTGAGTCCCATCTAGCCATCCCTCCTTGAGCGGAAGCGGCTCAAAAACAAGCAATGCTCATATACGTTCTGAATCGTAGCGGTATCACCGGCTTTGAGCGAGGGATGCTTGAAGATGGAGCGTCCCGGCTTCGCATTCGCCTCGAACATCCAAACGCGCTCATTCTGGTCGATGCCAATATCGAAACCGAGCTCGCCGAGCAAATGGCTGTAATTGCTCTCGATGCCCGACGCAAGCTGAATCGCGGCATCTTTGGCGTTTTGCAAAATCTGCTCCGAACGAGAGCCGTACACATGCCGCAGCACTTGCTCCGGTGTCATCAACATACCGCCGTTGCGGATATGTGTCGTAACACTGCCTTTGCCGGATTTCTTCGCGCCGATGGCCGCGACGACCCATTGATTGCTGCCATTCTTGGTCAGGTGGAACCGGAAATCGATCGGACAGTTGTCGATCTCGATCAGCCGGATGCCCTGCTGCGCCACATAATGGGAGAGGCGTCCGCGATCGGTCCCGAGCATGCCCATAAGCCCTTCGAATTTGGCGTAGCGGATCAGGACGTTCTTGCCGGCTTTGCGATAGCGGACAAAATAGCCGCGCTTCGGATTGTAGGTAACGCGAAAGATGCCGATGCCCAGACTGCCGGCCGTTGGTTTAAGGTAGATGAATTTATGTTTATCGAGCATTTCTCGAATCTGTTCGGACGTTGGATTGATGCGCGACTCCGGTACGTAACGGAACGCGTCGTGGCCGTCGAGCAGCTTATAGACGTCCCATTTGTCGAAGAAGCTCCAGTTGAAGATCGGAATGCCTTTGCGGACAAAGCGATTTTTAAAATGCTCCATGCCCGCCGATTTCTCCGCTTTCCGGGAGGAAAGCCGGTTGTAAACGACGTCCGGCAGCGGGAACGTTTTGCGCGCCCAGCCGCCGCTTTCGGTCGGAACGATGCCTGTCACCGTCCCCTGAATCCAGTTCACGTTGCGTGGGCTGAAGGCGAAGCTGAACGATTTGGCGGAATTCGTTTTGATGACCTGCCGAATGAATCCGGTTATGGATCCGAAGGGTCTGGAGCTTCCTTCGATGTTGGTGAGGACGCCGATGACCGGCCCGATGCGCAATTCTCGGCTGGAATTGCTGACGACCATGACATTGCCGACGCGCGGGATGCGCAGCGTTGTCATGAGGGATGCCGGAATGTACATATGCTGGCCGCTTTTTTTGATGAGTCGGATCGGGAGCAGGGCGGATTTACTGCCAACCTTCAAGGTTATCGTGCGATTGCCGGTTAACCGCAAAGCTTTGGCGAGATCGCTGGTCAAGTAGACGGATTTGTCGGTTCGAGGTACGGCGTGGAGCATACAGGATGTCAAACTCATTAGGTTACCCTCCTAAACTTGTTGCCCTTCCAGGGCTCTCCGTGGCAAAACAGGCAGCGAATTGCGCTCTGCCTCCTTGTCGCGGACTGGTTCGCTAAGTTGCCCTAGCCAGGCATTCAGTGAAGCAAAAAACGTGCATATCGGATCGGATTGGCGATCGAGTCGGCTCGGGCGCGCTCATCGCGCAGCTCGGCAAACAAGGTGCGTCCCGGCTTGGAATTGATTTCGAGAATCCAGATACGCCCCTGGGTATCGATGCCAAAATCAAGGCCGAGCTCGACCAGCCGTCCGTGGTCGTTTTCAAGCAATGGCGGGATGCGCAAGGATAGCTCCGTGATGACGCTCAGCAATTCTTTCGCCTTGGCTTCGCCAAACTGGCGCGTCAAAAAGGAAGAAACTTCCTCTGCTTTGCCCCCGCCATGAAGGTTGGATGTCAGGCTGCCGGGTTTGCCTGCGCGCACGCCGACCCCGGTCATTTCCCACAAGCCGCGCCCGTTCTTTTGCATGAGCGATCTGACGTCGTAGGCGATCCCCTCAGCGGTATGAAGCGATAAGTACGCTTGAAGCAGATAAGGTCTAGCGCCGATGATCATGCGGAGCCACTGCCAGCAGGCTAGGAAGTCGGGAAACGCCCTTGATAACGGCTGATTTCGTCCATCGCGCCCTTCCGCCACGTAGCGCTCGCTGCCGGCTTCTTCTGTGCGCTGCACATGCAGGGCGCCTTTGCCTTGACTGCCGCCTTCCGGTTTTAAAAACGCCTCCTGCTTCTCTGCCAGCCACGCTTTCAATTGTGCGCCGCTGTGCAGTCTTGCGGTTTCAGGCAAGTAAGGGAGCAGGGCGCTGTCTTTCGCCAGCATCCGGGCGACTTCCCATTTCCCCCCGAGTCCGTTGCCGAGAAACCGGATATCCCGCCGGGCTCGCAGTTTGCGAACGTGATGGCGGTAAGCGGTATAACCTTCTTTGCTGGAGAAAAAGCAGCGATCATAGATCAGCGAAGGAAGCGGGAACTGACGCGCCTGCCAACCGCCAGCTTCATCGTAGACGTAGCCCTGCACGACCGATTGCGCCCAATCGATACGGTTCGGCGAAAAGACGAACACCTCGATGCCCTGTTCGGCGCCGTAGACGCTCAGCCTGCGGTAGAAGGCGGCATCGGCAAAAGGAAGCGGCCGGTTTCGTTCTGTCACCATAACCCCGAGTCGGGGACGGTGATGCGGTGTCCAGCGCATAAGCTCACCTCAAAACTTCGCTAAATAACGTGCGTATTTGACCAATGTTTTGACAGATGGCCGAATTTTTTTATCGGCATTCAGGGCGGTATTGTCGTCTTTGGACGGCTTGGAATTGACCTCCAGCAGCCATACTCTGCCGCTGGTATCGACGGCGAGGTCAATGCCTAACTCGCCAAAATGGCTCTGAATTTGCGTCTCGACCCCTTTGGCAATATCCAGGGCCGCTTTGCGCAAGCGTTTTTTAATGGCTGAACGGTTTTCAGGGCTGAAGCCTGCTTTGGCCAACGCTGTTGGCACCGTGCTTAGGCTGCCGCCTCGCGCCAAATTGGAAACAAAGTGCTGGGAGCCGGCGATGCGCCCCACGATCGACGTAATCTCCCATTGCCCGGTGGCTCCGCGCTGTACAAGTGCACGGAAATCGATCGGATTGCCTTCCGCCGTAATCAGGTTTAGACCCTGCTGAATTTGATAGCGCTGCGCCCGCAGCTTGCCGGCGATTGCTTGGAAAGCGGCGGAGAGACTCGGGAATGTCTGTCTCCGCACGCCGGAGAGCGTCGTGGAATGCGCGGTGAAGACATCTCCCGCTTCACGGCGGATACGGATGATGCCTTTGCCGAGCGAGCCCGTGATCGGTTTCAGAAATAAGACCGGATGACGTGAAGCCATTGAACGCAGCATCGTATAGTTTTTGAACAGGTGCGATTCCGGCAAATAGCGGTGAAGCGAACTGTCTTTGCGCAGCGCATCGAACACTTCCGTTTTATTCAAATATTTCTCGTTAAAAATGTGCGTGCCGTGGTTCGTCTTGGCATCTTTCAGAAATTGCTGTACATTCGGCATATTTTCATATCTGCGGGAAGTGAGCCGATTGTAGATCACATTGGGAATCGGAAACGTTTTTTTCGTCCAGCTGCCGCCTGAGTAGGAATAAGCCGCAATGGACTGGGCATTGGCATGCATTTCTTGAGGCGGAAAAAAGTAAACGACCGCGCCTGCCTGCTCGCAAGCAGTCGTCAATTCACGGCAAAAGGCCGTAATCGCGCCGAAAGGGCGGCTTGGCGAGCCTGCATAGACACGGCTGATCATAACGCCGATTAAAGGTCCGACCGACAGCGTATTGGCTTGCTGTTTATAGTGGAGGTTGACTTTTGCGCCTTGGTGTAACCCTAATCGGCTCGCGAGCTTCGGGTCTACACGAAGGCAATTCGAGACTTTCGCTGTAACCACTCTGACATCATGAATCGAAGAACCAAATCGCAAGGTCATTGGTTGATTAGACGGAACTTTCCATTTTCTTGCTATGCCTTCACTTAGAACAACGGTCCGATCATCCAAGTAGATGCTGGGGCTTTGAATGGATACTCCAACTTTCGTTCTGGTCATTAGCATACACTCCTTCCAGCATCAAAAATGGCATTGCTTAAGCAAAGTAAACTACTCCATCATATGAGGACATATATTCCTTGGTGCTTAGGCGGATAGCCCAAAACGCCCAATCTTTGGGCTGTTAAACGTTCAGCAGAGATTCAGCCAGGATTTAGGGAGTACTCAGGACGAAGATTAAAGTTCCCGCTATAATCAAGTTAGTAGATCGCCAAGATTGAGAGGAAGGGATAACATAGATGAACGCGATAGGGAAATGGACGAAATGGACAAAGTGGCAAATTGGCATCGTACTGGCTGTGGTGCTGTTTTATTTGTTTCAGCACATTAAAGGCAGCCCCGAATTTCTAACCGCAGTGAAGAAAGCTTCCCAAGCCCAGGAAGAGCCTGCCGTTGCGGCAGCTCCGGAACGCCAAAGCGACCCGCTGTTGGAGCCGCCGAGTCAGGGTAGGGGGAGACATGGTCGCAGCAGCAGCTTCGGCGGCGAAAGGCAGTCACAGCCGAATACGCAGGAGCGAACAGAGCCGCAAATACAGCAGCCCCAGTCGCAGACATCGCCGCAATCCTCTCAAGGCCAGACCAGAACCCATACGCGGAGCACGGCATCTTGATCGAGACGGAGGGAGAAGGCATGATGCGTTCGTATCACTTTCGTGCCATGAATACCGCAATTGAAGTGGTGCTGGGCTCGGAACGGGATGAGCCGGAACTGGAGTTGCGGATCAAGCAGGGGTTTGCCCGCAGCGAGCAGCGTTTCAGCCGTTTTCTGGCGGAGAGTGAACTTTCCTGGCTGAATCGGGAGGCGGGAAAACGATGCTTTATTTCCGAAGCGATGTTGGACGTGCTTTCGCTGTCGCAGCATTATATGGAAGTAACCGAAGGCGCTTTTAACATTTTTATTCTCCGAAGCTTACAGCTTGCGGGCTATGACCGCTCGTTTGAAAAGCTGCCGCAGGTTGCAAGGGCTACTGGCACTGCGGGGCTGGAGATTCCTCCTGTTCAACATGTGCGCCTTAAGCTCGATCCGGTGATGAAATCCGTGCAGATTCCTGCGGACGTCGCGATGGATTTGGGCGGCATTGTCAAGAGTTGGACAGCGGCGCAAATCGCCTCGAGCCTTCGCAAATGGTGGGCAATGCCGCAAGGGCTTGTGAACGCCGGCGGCGATGTTGCGGTGTGGGGCGGAGCGGCCCCTGATGAACCGTGGCGCATTGGGATCTCGCACCCGTTTGGGCTTCCGCCTGAGGAAGAGGCGGTTGCCGAGCTGATGACGGGCGCGGTTGCAACTTCAAGTACATTGCGCCGCAGATGGCAAGGGGCGGAAGGATGGCGGCATCATTTGATCGATCCGCGGACGATGCGGCCTAGCGAAGCTTCCGTCGTACAGTGTACGGTTGCAGGCTCCAATCTCCAGGATTGCGAGGTGTGGGCCAAGGTGCTCTGCCTGCGAGGATTGGAGGAAGGTGCGGCACTATTGAAGAAAAATGCGCCGGATTTGGAAGCTTTGCTTTATACGAAATGCGGAGACAGCTATTTGATTCAAGCGAGCAGTCCAAAGCTGGAGCTCGCTTGGCACGGACTGAAGGGAGTGAAGACAGGATGATAACGTGGTTCGTGCAATTGCCGGTATGGACGCTGGTACGCGTTTTGGGCATCGGCTCATTTCTGAGCTTATCGGCAGGTATGGTTATCGGAATTATGTATGGCTATCCGCAAATGAAAGGAAAGAAGAAAGCGCAGCTACACCGCTATCATACGTATCTGAACAACGCGGGGACTGCTTTGGCGCTTCTGCATGCCGT
This sequence comes from Paenibacillus whitsoniae, assembly GCF_003955665.1. Classification (GTDB taxonomy): domain Bacteria; phylum Bacillota; class Bacilli; order Paenibacillales; family NBRC-103111; genus Paenibacillus_E; species Paenibacillus_E whitsoniae. The sequence goes on along the minus strand of NZ_RXHU01000034.1, from coordinate 112,429 downwards.
GCTGCTCATCATCGATACCTTTATGCCGTTTGATTGGCATGAGATTTTGGTTCCTTTTACGGCTGAGCACAATCCTGTTTTGAATGGAATCGGGACCGTGGCGCTGTACGGCTTGCTGCTTGTGCTGCTCACGACGGATCTGCGCCAGAAGCTTCGCAGAAAACTGTGGCTTACGCTGCATATGCTGTCGTATCCGATTTTTGTATTGGCTTTGATCCACGGGCTTATGCTGGGAACCGACCGGCATCTCGGCATCGTGCAGGCGATGTATACAGCAGCCGTGCTCGCGCTCATCGCGGCCACAGCAGGACGCTACGTGTCGATGCGTTGCGAAAAGCGTCGAAAGGGGCTATATTAATAGGTATCTGAGCAGGAAATGAGGATCGCATCACAACGTGGCCAAAAAAGCAAAGATTACCGAACTCGACATCGTAAGAGCGATTTCCATTCTGGCGGTGGTGTTAATCCACGTCACAGCCGATTGGACCGTTGATCCGGCGCTGAAAGGGAGCAGTACGGCGCTGTTGGTTCTGTTTTTGAATAAGATCAGCTATTTTGCTGTACCTGTGTTTATTTTTTTGAGCGGTATCGTGCTGTTCTATATTTATACCGATAACTGGAGCGGCAAACAGGCGTTTATCTTCTATTGGAAGCGCGTCCGCCAAGTGTTGGTGCCGTATATCGTCTGGTCATTCTTCTACTATATATACAATCCGTGGTTATGGACGCCCGGACATCCGATCAAGATCGAACCGGAAGTTTTTCTGAAGCAGTTGAAATGGGCTGACTCCGGCTATCATTTGTATTTTATGATCATCATCGTGCAGTTCTATTTGCTCTTCCCACTGCTCGTGTGGGCCGTCCGCAATGCGGCCTGGTTCCGCCGAACGCTCGCTTTTTGGGGTCTGGCCATCCAAGTTGGCGTATACATTTATACGCATTGGTTCGGCACCATCGCTCATAAGCCTGAGCTGTGCATCACCTATTTCGGCTATTTCCTGATTGGGGGCGCCATCGGTATGAACTACACGGCGTTTCGGGCGTGGCTGGAGCGCAGCAAGAGCTGGTTCATTCCCGCCTCCCTCTTGTGCGGCCTGATTTATACCGGGCTCTATCTAGCGGGGCTGAAGGGCTATACGTTTGAAAATACATGGTACGAGCTGTTCTGGCTGTTGTACAGCCTCGGCATTGGCATCAGCCTGATCTGGTTGTCAAAGTGGCTGCTGGAGAAGTGGGCGCATATCGGGCAAATGTTCATTTCCCTCGGCTCGGTCTCCTTCGGCGTCTATCTCATGCACCCCGCCCTGCTCTCGCTTTGGAAGTATAAAGTGCAGACGCCGGGCTCGATCGTCCTTTTTAACCTATACAATCTCATCGTCTTTGTGCTGATCGTGACGATCCCGTGGCTGTTGACCTTGCTGTATCGGCAGGGGCGGAACATGTTGAAAGTGTAGTGCTTTGCAGAAAGGAAGTTTGAATCATGAACGAAGTCATCGATTTACTTCTCCGGCACCGTTCCATACGCAAATTTACGTCGGAGCCGGTCACAGCTGAGCAGCGTACGGCGATCTTACGAGCGGCTCAGGCCGCATCCACCTCGAGCAACATGCAAGCCTACAGCGTGATCCATGTGACGAATCAAGCGCTGAAAAACCAGCTCGCTGAGCTGGCCGGCGGCCAGGCTTACGTCAGCGAGTGCCCGCTCTTCCTCGTGTGGTGCGCGGACCTGCACCGCTTCGCGGCGGCGGCCGGTCGTCACACGGACGCTCCGATCACCGGCAATGCTGAACACTTCATCATTGCCACCGTCGATGCTGCATTAGCTGCGCAAAATGCAGCCGTTGCCGCCGAGTCGCTCGGCCTCGGCGCCGTGTATATCGGCGGGCTGCGCAACAAGCCCGCGGAGGTCAGCGAGCTGCTGGGCCTGCCGCAGCTCGTGTACCCGGTGTTCGGCATGTGCATCGGCATGCCGGACCAGGAGCCGCTGCTGCGCCCGCGGCTCCCGCTCGAAGCCGTGTACCACGAGAATCGGTACACGGACAACCCCGTCGCGATCGACGTCTACGACGAGACGATCCGCGACTATATGGACCGTCGGACCGGCGGCAAGGCCGATACGACGTGGTCCAAGGAGATGGCCGCGAAGACGCAGCGGCCGCGCAAGCATATGAAAGCCTTTTTGCAGGGGCAAGGCTTCGAGATCGAGTAGCGAACGCGCGTCCCGCCCCCAGTCATATAACCACAACTTGTCTCATACATTGGGAGAAGGTGTGGTTATTTTGCTAGGGAAAGGTGTGATGATCCCATGAAAGGATTCAAAAATGTCGTGTTCATGAGCATGGCGGCAGGCATGCTGTTCTATTCCATTCCGATGCTGGAGTTCAGGGACGTCGGTTCCATTCAGATGGTGTTCAGCTGCGTCTGGATTGTGATGGCGCTGCTGGTGGTTGCGGCGCATCTGCATCAAATTCTAGGCGTTGACGAGGAGAAGCGCAGAGAGCTCAGCCGGATCAACCGGATGAAAAAGTGGCAAACGGAGCAGCTGCTCCAAGGCCGCAAAAAGCTGCTGCAATTCCGCAAATAAGTAGAAGGCCTTAAAGGTTTTGACATCGAACATATGTTTGTTATAATGAGAATGTAACATCCGATCCTGAATAGGGTTGGATGTTTCTTTTTCCACAGCCACAGCCGGAAGCAGATTGTCCTCCTCTTGCAAAAACGCTATACTGGTAGTACAGAATAGTACAGGATACGATGGGTGAGGTGGTACAGTTGGAACTGCAAACGGGAGATACGACGACGAAGCATGAGCAGATCCTGCGGCACATTGAGGAGCTTCCGCTGGGGACCCGGATTTCCGTGCGCAAGATCGCCAAGGGGATGGACGTCAGCGAAGGGACGGCCTATCGCGCGATTAAGGAAGCGGAGAATCAGGGGCTCGTTTCGACGAAGGAACGGATCGGCACGGTGCGGGTGGAGAAGAAGCTGCGGCAAAATATCGACAAGCTGACGTTCGCCGAGGTCGTCAACATGGTGGACGGCCAGGTGCTCGGCGGTGCGCGCGGGCTGCACAAAACGCTGAACAAGTTCGTCATCGGCGCGATGGAGCAGGATGCGATGATGCGTTACATTGAGGCAGGCAGTCTGCTCATCGTCGGAAACCGCAACCGGGCCCATCTGGGCGCGCTGGAACAAGGGGCCGGCGTGCTGATCACCGGGGGCTTCAACACCTCCACGGAAGTGAAGGTGCTGGCAGATGAACTGGAACTTCCAATTATCTCCAGCAGCTACGATACGTTTACGGTCGCGTCCATGATTAACAGGGCGATCTACGACCGTTTAATTAAGAAGAAAATTATGCTCGTGGAGGACATATTGGCCTCGGGCGTCACCATATCCGCTTTAAAAGCCAACAGTACGCTGAAGGATTGGCAGCGCCTGTCCGAGGATACCGGCTACAGCCGGTTTCCCGTCGTCGACGAGTGGAACCGGATTATCGGTGTCGTAACTTCCAAAGACATGGTCGGCGCACATGCCTTGCAGACGGTCGATAAATTAATGACGCGCAATCCGCTGACGGTCACACCGCAAACCTCCGTCGCCTCGGCGGCGCACATGATGGTGTGGGAAGGCATTGAACTGCTGCCGGTCGTGGACGGCAACCGCAAAATTCTTGGCGTCCTCAACCGCAGCGACGTGCTCAAGGCGATGCAGTATATCCAGAAGCAGCCGCAGAACGGCGAGACGTTCGAGGATTTGATCTGGTCGGGGCTGGAAGAGGTGCGGGATGAGAAGGGGACTTTGCAGTTCCATGGCGTCATTACCCCGCAGATGACGAACCACCTCGGGACCGTATCGGAAGGCGTCTTGACGACGCTGATGACGCAGGCCGCTTATCGGATCGTGCAGGAGTTCAAGAAAGGCGATCTCGTGATGGATAACATGTCGACCTACTTCCTCAAACCGCTGCAGATCGATGCAAAAATCGAAATAAAGCCCACCATCATCGAGGTGAGCCGGAAGTTCGGTAAAATTGATGTTGAAATTTATCACGCGGGTTCGCTCGTGTCCAAGGCGATGCTGACCGCACAGGTCATTTAGGGGGCTTTGGGAAGTCGCCTTAACCGCGCAGCTGCCGGTCGTAGTGACCGTGGTTGCGCACGCCGACGAAGAAATTGAAGACGCCGATCAAGACAAGCACGGTGCCGAAAATGCGGCGGAAGCTGGACTCGCTGAAGAAGAAAATTTGCGTAATGGCGATGAGCACCAGCATGAGACCCATGCAAATGTTCATGCGCGCCGTATAGAGGCCGCGTTTGACCGGCTCCGCTTCCCGGCGGTACCGGAAGCTGTAGAATACGGTCAGCGCCAGCATGACGCAGATGAGCAAGAAGAGAATCGTTTGAGCTGCAAGCATAAGTGAAAACCGTCCTTTAGTCCGTTTTACTGTTAACTTTAGCGATTTTCACCGGAGATTGCAATATTTCGCGGGCATTCGCGATTATGTGCGCTTCTCTTCCGCCGTGATCCAGACCGTCAGCTCGTTCTGAATCAGGACGATGGATTTTACTTCTACCACATATTTTTTTTCGTGAAGGATGTAGGTCCGTTGGGTGATGAGCCTCTCGTAGAGCGGCTGGGAGTCGCGGACATAGGCGGCTTTTTGGCCGATGACGAGCTTGAGCTCGCCCTTTACGTCACCTTCGATTTCCTTTTGGATATCCTCGCTGATAAGCTCGTTCTGGTTTTTGGGGAGCAGGTGGACGTTAACGACACTGACAAGGGATTGCTTGTTTTTCGTTTTTGTCAAGCTGTCCAGGTCGTCCTTGAGTTCGGCGTTCTCCTCCAAATATTTGTGCATTTGAATATATAGTTCATTGTACGCATGCTGGTGGATGCTCATATAGACCGCGCTCCCGATAATGGCGCCCGACAAGACGAGTGCGAAGCCCTTGAAGAGATGCGCATACAACGCAAAATGCGGGATTCTCAAGGCTGGGTGCCTCCCTTGCAGATCATTTGGATCAAGGAGGTGCCGAAATGCGCGCCGATAAAGGCGACGACGATATACACAATCTGCTTGATCGCCGGGTTCAGGTGCCCGATGGCGACATGGCTTTCAATATAGCGAATGGGGTCGATGGTACCGCCGATGGAGGCGACCATTGCCCAGATTTTAATGTTTTCGGCGATGGTTAGCATTTTTTCCGTGGGGGATTGAAGGGTGAGGACGGCAGCGACGCCGCTGAGCATACTGCCTCCGAAGACGACGCCGAAGGCGATGGCGAAATGCATAATAACATTGGCCCAAAAGCTAACCATGGTCTGCTCGCTTCCTTTCCAGTGATGGTATGAGGACAACTTCCTCTTATACTCTATGGGACTGGCCGGGTGGATTATGATAAAATAGAAGGAATAATTATGGACGGAAGGGGGAAAAGCGGATGAGTTCATTTGTCCATCTCCATGTTCACAGTGAATACAGCTTGCTCGACGGCGCCGCACGCATGGAGGAACTGGTCGGCCGGGCGGCTGAGCTTGGCATGACCTCGCTGGCGCTGACGGATCACGGTGTCATGTACGGGGCGATTGCGTTCTACAAAGCTTGCAAGCAGCGAGGGATCAAGCCGATTATCGGGTGCGAGGTGTACATCACCGCAGGCTCTCTGCATGACAAAGGCTCGAGGCAGGAGCAGCCGATCTATCACTTGATTTTGCTGGCCCGGAATATGCAAGGCTATCATAATCTGATGAAGCTCGTTTCGATCGGGCATCTGGAAGGTTTTCATTATAGACCGCGCATCGATATGGCGCATCTTGCGCAATATGCCGAAGGGCTGATCTGCCTCAGCTCCTGTCTGGGCAGCGAAGTGTCTCAGCATCTGCTGCACGACCGCTATGAGGAGGCGCGGAGCACGGCGGAGCGGTACAGGAACATTTTCGGAGACGATTATTTCCTGGAAATTCAGGATCACGGGATGATCGAGCAGAAAAAAGTGATGGCCGCCATGATCAAGCTAAGCGGGGAAACCGGCATTCCCCTTATTGCGACAAATGACGTGCACTATGTGAAGGAACCGGATCATGTCGTGCAGGATATTCTGATTTGTATTGGAACGGGCAAAACCGTGGCCGATACGGATCGTTTGAAAATGGGCACCAGTCAAATGTATTTGAAAAGCGACGAGGAGATGCGGCGCCTTTTTGCGCACGCGCCAGAAGCGCTGGCGAACACCGCGGTTGTCGCGGATCGCTGCGAGCTCGAACTGACGTTCGGAAAGTCGATTTTGCCAAGCTTCCGGCCGATTCCCGAGGGCATGACGGCGGGAGCTTATCTCGCGCAGTTGTGTCAGAATGGACTGGAGCAGCGCTACGGCGCCAAACCGCAGTGGCAGGATGCCGAGGACCCGCTCAAACGGCAGGCGGAGGAGCGGCTCGCCTATGAGCTCGGCGTCATTGAAAATATGGGGTTTTCGGACTATTTCCTTATCGTGTGGGATTTTATTCGCTATGCGCATGAAAAAGGCATTATGACCGGTCCGGGTCGGGGCTCGTCGGCAGGCAGCCTCGTGGCGTATGTGCTCCGGATTACGAATGTGGATCCGCTGGGGTATAAGCTGCTCTTCGAGCGGTTCCTGAACCCGGAACGGATCACGATGCCGGATATCGATATTGACTTCAGCGACGAGCGTCGGGACGAAGTCATTGATTATGTCGTGGCCAAGTACGGGCGCGAGCATGTCGCGCAGATCATAACATTCGGTACCATGGCGGCCAAAGCGGCGGTGCGCGACGTAGGGCGCGTGCTTGGCATCCCTTACGGCGATGTGGATCGTGCGGCCAAGGCGATTCCGCACCAGCTCGGCGTGACGCTGGCTGAGGCGCTGCAGACGAGCTCGGATCTCAAAGGGCTTGTGCTGCGACAGCCGAAAACCGCTGAGCTGCTGAACATGGCGATGCGCGTAGAAGGCATGCCGCGGCACGCTTCGACGCATGCCGCAGGCGTTATCATTTCGCGGGAGCCGCTGACGCAGTATGTGCCGCTGCAGGAAGGCACAGCGCAAACTGCGCTGACGCAGTACACGATGGAGCACCTGGAATCGATCGGGCTGCTGAAAATGGACTTCCTGGGTCTGCGGACCCTGTCGATTATTGAACGGACCGTCGAATGGCTGGCCGAAATGGAAGGCGTCGAGATCGCGTTCGAGACGTTGGACATGGACCGCGATCCGGTTACTTACGAGATGCTCAGCCGCGGCGAAACGACAGGCGTCTTTCAATTGGAGTCGAGCGGCGTCCGCAAGGTGCTCAAGGAGCTTAAACCATCGGAGTTCGAAGACATTATCTCCGTCCTGGCCTTGTATCGTCCGGGCCCGATGGAGTTCATCCCGAAATATATAGCAGGCAAGCACGGACAGGTAGAGGTCGTCTATCCGCATCCGACGCTGGAAGGGATTTTGAAGGATACGTACGGCATTATCGTGTATCAGGAGCAGATCATGCAGATCGCCTCCTCCATGGCGGGCTTCTCGCTCGGTGAAGCGGATTTGCTCCGCCGCGCTGTGTCGAAGAAAAAGCGCGAAGTGCTGGACGAAGAGCGCGCACACTTTGTGGCTGGCAGCTTGAAGCAAGGCTTCACCGCGGAGGAAGCCAACCGTGTGTACGATATGATCGTGCGCTTCGCCGACTATGGCTTCCCGCGGGCGCATGCGACGGCTTACGGCGTCCTGGCCTTCCAGACGGCCTATCTTAAGGCGCACTATCCGATCTATTTCATGGCGTCGATGCTGACGGCCGTCATGGGCAATCACCGCAAGGTGGCGGAGTACGTCGACGAATGCCGCCGCGTCGGGTTGGCGGTGCTGCCGCCGGACGTGAACGGCAGCGGCACAGTGTTTACGCCTGATCCGAAGGCTGGCGCTATCCGCTTCGGCCTCGCCGCGATCAAGAATGTCGGCACGCATGCGATTGATGCGATTCTCAGCGAACGGAAGAAGAGTCCGTTCGAGAGCCTGCTTGATTTTTGCCGCCGCGTCGATTTGCGGGTGTGCAACAAGCGGGTCATCGAGTCGCTAATTCAAGGCGGCGCATTCGATTCCTTAGGCGGTCATCGCGCGCAGCTGCTTGCGATTTTGGACGAAACGATCGCATCCGCGGCCAAATGGCGCAAGGAGCGGGACGATTTGCAGCTCCACTTGTTCGGGTTCGTCGAGGAGCCAAACTGGGAGGTCGAGATCCCGGACATCCCGCCGCTGCCGCAGAGCCGTCAGCTCGAGCTGGAGAAGGAGCTACTCGGCATGTACATTTCGGGTCATCCGCTGGACAGCTTCACGGAACAGCTGGCCGCCCTGGACGCTGTCATGCTGCATCAATTAGTCGAGCTGCCGGATAACAGCGAGGTGCTCGTCGCCGGCATGATCCTGGGCAGCAAAACGATCGTGACGAAAAAAGGACAGCCCATGGCCTTCATGGATATGGAGGATCGCATTGATAAAGTCGAGGTGGTCTTATTCCCCGAGACCTGGAAAACCGCCGCTCCGCTGGTGCAGAAAGGGCGCCTCGTCCTCGTCCGCGGGAAGCTGCAGCTGCAGGACGAGGACCCGCCCAAGCTGCTCGCGGAGCAGCTTGCCGCGCTGGATGACCCTGCGGGCATCCAGCGGCTGCGCCGGCCGCTTGGCGCGCGTGGACGATCCGCTGACCGTGTCAGCGATCGTCCGGCGCCCGCGGCCGGCCCGAGCGGCGCGCGCAGCGCCGCTCCCGCGCAGGCGGCGGCCCCTGCGGGAGGCCGCCCGGACGCCCGCGGCGCAGGGGCTGTGCCCCCGCCGCGCGAGGACTCCGCTGCGGCTGCGCCGCCGCAGCGGGTGTTTGTGAAGATCCCGGCTGACCGGGAGCAGCCGGATAAGCTCTTGCAGCTGAAGGCGCTGCTGAAGCTGCATAAGGGCCCGCTCGCGGTCGCGTTGTTCTACGAAAGCAGCAATAAGCTGCTCGCGCTCAGCGACCAATATTTGGTGAATCCGTCGCCCGATTTGTTCCGCATGATCGAGACGATCATGGGAAAAGATTGCGTACGCGTGAAATAAAAAAGGCTCCTCCTGCATAGATATAGGAACCCGGTATTTTTGAAAGTTCTTGACCAGTATGGCCCCGCTTAACAGTAACCGTGCAAGCTGATTACGCATGAAACGGCGGTAGCTAAGAGGGCTGGTCCTGTTTTCCGGGTTCCCACGCAAGGAGGAGGAGCTATGACCGAACAACATATGGTTCAGCTTTTAAAAAAACGCGGCGTATCCGTCGATCAGGTGGCGGAGATCGTCTACAAGCTGCAAAAGCCTTACAACGCGCAGCTCGCGATGGAGGATTGCGTCGACAGCGTTCTGGCGGTACTGTCCAAGCGGGAGGTACAGTACACGTTGTACACGGGCATCGCCCTCGATGAGATGGCGGAGAAGAAGCTGCTGCCTGAGCCGCTGCAAGCGATTCTCGAGGCCGACGAACCGTTGTACGGCGTCGATGAGACGCTGGCGCTCGGTATCGTCCACGTGTACGGCATGATTGGACTGACGAGCTTCGGATTTTTGGACAAAGAAAAAATTGGCATTATTCGCGAACTGAACGATAATCGTTCCGCCGTGCACGTCTTCTTGGATGACCTGGTTTGCGGTCTGGCCGCTGCCGCATCCGCCCGCATTGCTCATCAGAACGAGCATGCGCCCGATTATAGTAGCCAAATTCGTCTGGACTAGCCGAGGCAAGTTCAGGCGTTGCTTTTTTCCAAGCGTTTCCATAGGGCAGCTGTTTTGCCCCAGCACTCTGTTGCGGGCAAAAGTGAAATTATGCTATCATTATTCCATTGTGTGTGCCTATGCGTATTTGTGATAATTATCATCGCTATTTGCTAAATCGCCTTAATGGTTGAAGTTGTTCGTCATAGGAGGTTTCTTACATGTGGACGGTGATTTATATAGCTCCTACTGCGAAGATCGCAGAACGGATCAAGCAAAGACTTACCGATGAGGGGTTTTTGGTACAAGTCCGGGGCATTTCATTATCCAAGAATCAATTTGAAATCGTCGTTCCTGCAGGTGAAGTTGAAGAAGTACAGGAAGTGCTGAACTCTATTTTACATAAATAGCGATGATAGAAGTAACTAACCCTGGCTGATCGAGGAAACCGAGAGAATAGCCAAGTAGAGGTGGAAATGTGCTAAAGGATTTATTTCAAAAGCGGAAATACGCAACGATTCCTTCCGAACGTACGAAACGTGAAATCCCTGAAGGTTTAATGAATAAATGCCCGAAGTGCGGCACGATTCAGACAAGCAAAGAGCTTGAGAAGAATTTGAAAGTGTGCACGGCTTGCGGGTATCATTATCGATTAAGCGCGTCGGAACGCATCCAGATTACGCTAGACGAAGGTGAATTCGTTGAATTTGATGCGGACATGATTTCAGAAGATCCCTTGCAATTTCCGGATTATGTTGACAAATTGGATAAAGCCAAGAACGCGACGAAGCTGCAGGATGCCATTCTGACCGGACACGGGACGATTGGTGGCCATCCGGTTGTTGTCGCCGCCATGAGCTTTGACTTTATGGGCGGATCGCTAGGCTCCGTTGTAGGTGAGCGGATTACGCGCGCGATTGAATATGCGACCGAGCATAAACTGCCCGTTCTTATTTATTCGACATCGGGCGGCGCTCGTATGCAGGAAAGTATTCTCAGTCTGATGCAAATGGCGAAAACCAGTGCGGCACTCTCCAAACACAGCGAAGCAGGCGGACTTTTCATTTCGATTATTACCGATCCGACCTTCGGCGGGGTGTCGGCAAGTTTTGCGATGCTGGGCGACATTATTTTAGCTGAACCGGCTGCGCCGTTTGGTTTCACAGGTCGCCGTGTCATTGAGCAAACGATTAAGCAGAAGCTGCCTGACAACTTCCAGACGTCTGAGTTCAACCTCGAGCATGGTCAGCTCGATAAGGTCGTGAGCCGTAAGGATATGCGACCTACGTTAATTAAGCTGCTCGAGATGCACGGAGCGAAGGAGGAAACGACGAATGCCGGGTGAAATGCCGTTTGAACAGCCGCTCGCGGAGCTGAAAAGCAAAATTGCCGAACTGCGTAAATTCGGTACGGAGAAGCAAATCGACTTTTCCGAGGAAATTCGCCGTTTGGAGGAACGCTACGCTCAGCTGGAGGACGAGCTTTACGCTACGATGTCGTCCGCTGAGAAAATGCAGCTGGCTCGTCATCCGCAACGGCCGACGACACTGGATTATATCGGTGCGATTTTTACCGATTTCATTGAGTTCCACGGTGACCGTCTGTATGGGGATGATCTCGCGATCGTTGGCGGGATTGCCAAACTGAACGGCATACCGGTGACGGTTGTCGGCCATCAAAAAGGGAAAGATACCAAAGACAACATCGCCCGCAATTTCGGCTGTCCGCATCCGGAGGGCTTCCGCAAGGCGCTGCGCTTGATGCGCCAAGCGAATAAATTCAAACGCCCGATTGTGACCTTTATCGATACGAAGGGAGCATTCCCCGGCAACGCGGCTGAAGAGCGCGGTCAAGGCGAAGCGATCGCCCGCAACTTGCTCGAGATGGCCTCTTTTCGCGTGCCGATTATTTGCATCGTGATCGGGGAAGGCGGCAGCGGTGGCGCGCTCGCGCTGGGCGTCGGGAATAAGGTGTTAATGTTGGAGAACGCGATTTACTCCGTTATCTCTCCGGAGGGCGCAGCTTCCATTCTTTATAAAGACGCTTCCAAGGCGCTTCATGCTGCAGAAGCCATGAAAATTACAGCAAACCACATCATGGAATTAAACGTGATCGACGGCATCATTCCGGAGCCGAAAGGCGGCGCGCATCGCGATGTTGCTGCGCAATCGGACATGATTAAAACAGCGGTATGGGAGCAGCTCCAGCCTCTCCTCGCGATGAGCGAGCAGGAACTTGTAGAGGACCGTTACCGCAAATTTAGAGAGATCGGCCGTTTCACATTCACTCAGGAGGGTAATCATGCGTAAAACGAAAATTGTCTGTACCATCGGACCAGCCAGCGAATCAAAAGAAAACCTGAAAAAACTTCTGGAAGCGGGAATGAACGTTGCGCGCCTTAACTTCTCCCACGGAGATTTTGAGGAGCACGGCTCCCGGATCCGCAACCTTCGCGCTGCCTCCGCTGAGACAGGCAAAATCGCTGCGATTTTGCTGGACACCAAAGGTCCGGAAATTCGCACGGGCAAACTGAAAGAAGAGCCGATCGAGCTTGTGCAAGACAAACACATCGTCTTGACGACGGATGAGATTCTCGGCGATGCTGACCGGATCTCCGTGACGTACGCTGATCTGCCGAACGACGTGCAGGTCGGTTCCACCATCCTGATCGATGATGGTCTGATCGGACTGACGGTTGTGGACATTCGCGGAACAGAAATCGAATGCCGCATTGTCAACGGCGGTACGATTAAGAGTAAAAAAGGCGTGAACGTGCCTGGTGTGAAAATCAGCCTTCCAGGCATTACGGAAAAAGACGCGAATGACATCGTGTTCGGAATCGAACAGGGTGTAGATTTTATCGCTGCTTCCTTCGTACGTAAAGCTAGCGACGTTATGGAAATTCGCGAGCTGCTGGAGCGCCACAATGCATCGCACATCCAAATCATCTCGAAAATCGAGAACCAGGAAGGCGTCGACAACCTCGACGAGATTTTGGAAGTTTCCGACGGCTTGATGGTTGCCCGCGGCGACCTAGGGGTTGAAATTCCGGCAGAGGACGTTCCAGTTGTCCAAAAGCAAATGATCAAGAAGTGTAACCTGGTCGGTAAACCGGTTATCACGGCAACGATGATGCTGGATTCCATGCAGCGCAACCCGCGTCCGACACGTGCGGAAGCGAGCGACGTGGCAAATGCCGTATTCGACGGTACGGATGCCGTCATGCTTTCCGGCGAAACGGCGGCAGGGAAATATCCGGTAGAGTCCGTGCAGACGATGGCGCGTATTGCAGAGCGTGCGGAAGCGGCACTCGAATACAAAGAAATTTTCCTTCGTCAAGCGCAAGCACAGCAAGTGACAGTTACAGAAGCGATCTCTCAAGCGGTAGCGAACTCTGCGCTGGAGCTGAATGCGAAAGCGATCTTGACCGCGACAGAAAGCGGCTATACAGCGCGCATGGTATCCAAATACCGTCCGAAAGCGCCGATTATCGCAGTCACACCGGACGAGCGCGTTATTCGCCGCTTGTCGTTGATCTGGGGCGTTAAGCCCGTTCTCGGCACACAAGCGAAAACGACCGACGAACTGTTCAACCTTGCTGTAGACAGTTCCATCAAGACCGGCATGGTTACTTATGGTGATCTCGTTGTCATCACCGCTGGCGTGCCTGTCGGCCGCTCCGGAACAACGAACCTGATCAAAGTTCACCATGTGGGCGAAATGATTGCAAAGGGCACGGGGATTGGCCGCCAAACGGCAACCGGGACTGTCGTAACTGCACGCACACCGGAAGAAGCGATCTCGAAAATGAAAGACGGCGCTGTTCTCGTAACGGTATCCACAGACAAGGAATACATGCCAGCGGTACAACGCGCAGCTGCGCTCATTACCGAAGTCGGCGGCATTACCTCTCACGCGGCTGTCGTGGCGTTGAGCCTGGGCATTCCGGTTATCGTGGGCGTTGAGGATGCAGTAAACCTGATTAAAGACGGCACGGAAGTATCCATTTATCCGGAAGTAGGCGTGATCTACTCCGGGCTGGCCAGCGTGCTGTAAGTGCATAGAACCAAGAGTGAAGCAGGTTGATCTTCCAGCCGTGGCTTCACTCTTTTTATTAGCAGGGAGGATGCAGGAGATGACACAGGACAAATGGCACCGTCATGAGCTGCGGGTGCGCTACGCCGAGACCGATCAGATGGGTGTGGTATATCATGCGAATTATTTGGCATGGCTCGAAATTGGACGAACGGAGCTGATACGGGACTTGGGTTTTCCTTACAGGAAAGTCGAGGAAATGGGGCTGCTGCTCCCGGTTACGGAAGCGAATCTCGTGTACAAGAAGCCTGCGCGCTACGACGATCTGGTTCAGGTGCTGACACGGGTCACACAGCTTAGCGGCGTTCGTCTTCAATTCGGCTATGAAATCCGTCACGGAGAGAGTGAGGAGCTGCTCGTGACCGGCACCACGAGTCATGTATGGGTGAACCCATCCTGGCGGCCGGTACGTATAGAGAGAGAAGCCCCTGAATTATGGGCGCTGTTAGCTTCGTATATGACGTAAAGGAGTGGAGCCGATGTTTCGAATCATCCTTGCGATCCTTATCGGAATACCGATTGTTGAATTGATTGTATTGTTTGCCCTCGGACATGCCATTGGCGGCTGGACGACGTTTGCGTTAATCATCGTCAGCGGTGTGCTGGGCGCTTTCTTTGCCAAACGCGAGGGGCGTAAAGTGCTGGAATATGCCAAATTCGAGTGGTCGCAGGGGCAACTGCCGACAAGGCACATTATGGATGCCATCTGCATTTTCCTCGGCGGCATACTGTTGATTACCCCAGGCTTTTTGACGGACATCGTCGGGTTTCTGCTTGTTTTTCCGTATACCCGGCCCATCTTCAAGGCGCTGCTGCTTGCGTTGATCACCCGCATGATCAGCAAAGGCAACATGCAAATCATCCGACGGAGGTAGCGGAAAGTTCGCTATCTTACGTCGATATAAAAAAGCTCGGGCCCCCTCAAGAGGGAGGCGTCGAGCCTTTTTGTATGTACGCTGCAATGTCATGGAAGATGCGTGCCCGGTAGAAGGCGCCGATCAGAATGAGCGAAACCGGCCCGATGATCAGCCCAAGAAGACCGAACAGTTTGAGGCCGACAAACATCGCGATGAGCGTAGCCAGCGGGTCGAGCCCGACCGAAGAGGCGAGCACTTTCGGCTCCATAATTTGCCGGGCGACGACGATGACGCCGTACAGGACGCTGAGCCCGATGCCGAGGCCGATGTCGCCTTGAGCGAAGAAGACGTACAGGATCCAAGGTACCATGACGGCGCCAGTACCTAGATAGGGCATCAGATCGGCTAGTCCCGTGAGAAGTCCGATGGTGATGGCATAATCAACGCGCAGAATCAGCAGGCCGATAATGACAACGAGCGCGGTCAGCGAGACGAGAATGAGTTGGGCCCGGATATAGCCGAATAGCGCTTTTTGCAAATCGTTGCGGATCAGCTTCGTCGTGCGGACGATGACATCGGACGTAAGTCCTTTGTATTTGGTGATCAGCCCGTACCAGTCCTTGCTAATAAAGAACGTCGCCAGCATGACGATAATGGTGATGGTCGCAATGTTCGGCAAGGAGGTTAGGAACGCCTTGAGCGCGTCAAAAATTGTGGCAATTACATATTTGCTCACATCGGCAATGGAGCCGGCAGAGGAAGACAAATGATTGTTTACCGTCTCCTGGTATTTCGGATTATTTTCAAAAAACTCGTTCATTCGGTTGATCCAGCCCTGAAATGTGGTGGAATTGATAAAGACGTTGAATTGTTCCACCCATTTGTTGACCTGGATTTGAATCTTGTCGGAAAGCGCGCCGAGCTCGACGATAATGTTGGCGACAAGCAGGGTTATGACCGCGGCAACGAGCGCCAGGAATAATACCATCGAGAGCGTCACGGAGAGCCAGCGCGGCAGCTTGCATTTGAAATGAAAGAAGTTCACGACCGGATTCAGCAGCAGCGCGATCACCCAGCCAAAAATAAACGGATAAATGAGGGGAATGATATAGTAGAAGGCCAATCCGATCATCGCGACGATCATGGCGACCCAAATGCCTCTGAAAATTTGATGAACCAGCCTCGGATTGAGAATTCCCATACGCCTTTTCGCTCCTTGTTAAGGTTGCTTCTATTGTAGCATGAACATGGATAAATACGGAAATATCATGAGATTTACAAAATCTTAATATAGTGAAATGGGGGGGATTAGATTGTCGCTTAAGGTGTCGCATAGTACAATAATGTCATCATCTATTTAATTTTGTAATAAAATTGGAGGACGTATGAGTATCGCGCGCGAACCAGACTTAAGGGAAGTTAAAGAGCTCAAGGAACTCAAAGAGGTGTCGACCCGCTATATCAACCGGGATTTGAGCTGGATTGAGTTCAATTGGCGTGTACTGGAGGAGGCGCAGGATCCGAGCACACCACTTCTTGAGCGAGTCAAATTTCTGTCGATCGTATCGAGCAATCTGGATGAATTCATGAGTGTTCGTGTCGCAGGACTCAAAGATCAGATTAAAGCCGGGTATGCGAAAAAAGATTTTACAGGCTATTCGCCGGCCGGACTTATTAAGCGCATTATGAAGCGCACGGCCAAAATGGTCTCTGAGCAATATAAAACGTTCCGGGAAGTGACCCGTCTACTCGGCAAGGAAGGCATCATTTTTACGGATTATGAAGATCTCAACATCTCGCAGAAAAAGGCGATGGACGCTTATTATCACGATATTGTATTTCCGGTGCTGACGCCGATGGCGGTGGATCAGAGCCGGCCGTTCCCGCTTGTACATAATCAGTCGCTGTACTTGGCGGTACTGCTCGTTCGCGATGGCGAGGAATTGGATGAGGAGCCGTATTTCGCCATTATTCAAGTGCCGAGCAATCTCTCGCGCTGTATCCCGGTGCCGACCCGGACGAACAGCAAGAAGACGGAATTTATTTTGCTGGAAGAACTGATCGAACATCATATCCAGTCGCTGTTCAGCGGCTACATTCCGATTTCCGTTCATGGTTTCAGAGTGACGCGCAATGCGGATCTGACGCTGAATGAGGAGGGCGCGGAGGATTTGCTGGAGGAGATTGAGAAGGAGCTTCGCCGCCGCCGCTGGGGATCTCCGGTGCGGCTTGAAGTGCAGCAAGGGATTCATCCCTACGCGCTGGCTCAGCTGCAAGAGGAGTTTGAACTGGAGGATCAAATTTTCGAAATTGACGGGCCGCTTGATATTACGTATTTTATGAAGCTGGCGGGGTCTTTGACAGGGTTTGAAAATCTGAAATACCCGCGGTTCACGGCGAAGTATCCGATTGAATTTGAAGAGGCGGAAGACGTCTTCACTACGCTCCGGCAAAAGGACGTTCTCGTTCATCATCCTTATGAGACGTTCGATGCGGTGACGGATTTTATCGTTCAGGCGGCGTACGATCCGCAGGTGCTGGCGATCAAGATGACGCTGTATCGGGCAAGCGGCAACTCACCGATCATTCAGGCGCTCGCGCGGGCCGCGGAATCCGGTAAGCAAGTCACAGTCGTGGTGGAGCTGAAAGCAAGATTTGACGAGGAGCGCAACATCGCCTGGGCAAGAATGCTCGAAAAATCGGGCTGTCACGTCGTCTACGGACTCGTCGGCCTGAAAACGCACGCGAAGATCACGTTAGTCGTTCGTCAGGAAGAGCAGACGCTGCGCCGCTATGTGCATGTCGGAACAGGGAACTACAACGACAGCACCGCCCGTTTGTATACGGATGTCGGTCTATTTACAGCGAACAGTATCATCGGGGAGGACGCTTCCGCGCTCTTCAACGAGATAACGGGGTATTCGGCCCCGCATGATTGGCAGTCGTTTGCCGTGGCACCGACGGATTTGAAGGATAAATTATTTGAGTTGATCGAGCGCGAGGCCGCTCATGCCAAAGCAGGCAGACCGGCGCGGATCATTGCAAAAATGAACTCCATTTCCAATCAGGAAATGGTGGATCACCTCTACGCGGCTTCGCAAGCCGGCGTGAAGATCGAACTGATCGTTCGCGGCGTGTGCTGCCTTCGTCCAGGCGTACCGGGGCTAAGCGAGAACATCACGGTACGCAGCATCGTGGATAGGTTCCTGGAGCACTCGCGGATTTATTATTTTGAGAATGGTGGGGACACCGACGTCTATCTGTCTTCGGCGGATTGGATGACGCGGAACTTGACGCGCCGCATCGAGTTGATGTGTCCCGTGTTGGATCGGGATGTGAAGAAGATCATGATTCAGATTCTGAACGTCACGTTGAACGATAATGTGAAAGCCCGTGAACTTCAATCTAATGGCATGTACACGCGGATAAAAAATGAACTGACCCCTTATCGGAGCCAGTTCGAAGCGCTGCGCATTACTTCCTGGAAGAAGCTGCGACATCAATCTTAAGCTTGTGGTTCCAGGCTTTTTCCAGATCTTTGCTAATGTTGGACAGTTCTTTAAGCTCGAGACCCACATCGTGGGTGCAGACCAGGTGAAGCGTAAGAAGGTTGCCGCTTTTCGCCACTCGGAGCTCTTGTACCGGCTGTGTCTCGCTGATATCCAACGCAATAGCCGTTTTTAACAATATCCCCAGTTTGACGATCAGAGAGAGGTCGGATTCCAGCAAAAGGTCTTTGTGGGCAAGCGCCTGCTGCTGGGTCCGGCTTTTTGTTTTGAACGTAGCGAGCAGTGAAGCAATGACGATTTCCCGGTGGCTGAGCCCCTCCAGATGAACGCCCTGAATGACATATTGGGTGTGTTTGAGGAACTGATAGTAGTGGACGCTCGCGCCGATGCGATACATCAGAGCTGCTGTATGCAGGAGCTCTTTGTCGCGGGAGCTGCCGTTGCCGGCCGTCGCTTCCAGTGCGTCGTACAACTGCATGGCGAAGCGATCCACGTGACGCACATGCTGCACAGCGGCGTTCGGATGCAAACCAAGCAGGTTATCCAGACACGCTTCCAGCACATCGGGTTTGACCGGCTGCTCAGGTCTGAACAGCTCGTAGAAGAGACCGTCGCGGAGCCCTGAGCCGCTGATGACGACCTTGGATGCGCCTGCCGCTTCATAGATCGTGTCCATGATGAGCAAACCAGGTACCATGATGTCTGCGCGGTCTTTGGAAAGACCGTCGATTTTCTTGCGCTTTTCCAGAGGCATTGCGGATAGGAGCGATAGAAATTCGCGCAGCTCGCCGGTTCTGAGCTCATAGTTATGCGCAAGGGAAAGCGAGTGCTTTTTGCGTCGCTGACTCATTTTGCCGAGCGTTCGAATCGTACCGCCCAGTCCGATCATCGGCAAGCCCGGCGTTTCCCGAATCCACGGATGCTCGGCAATCGCCTGCACGACCATGCTGCGGATATTGTGAGACGCCTGCTCGCTGAGGACGTCTCCCTTGGCAAATTGTCTCGTCGTATTGACGGCGCCGAAAGGAAACGATACGCTCTGGATCAGCTCGCGGCCCTGCACGAGGGTTACTTCGGTGCTTCCGCCGCCGATGTCAATGATGAGGCAATCGCGAATGTCGATGGCATTGATGACGCCGAGATAGCCGTATCTGGCTTCCTCGTATCCACTCAGGACTTCAATGTGCAGCCCGGTATGCTCTTGCAGTAGCCGAACGATGTCGGCGGTGTTTCCGCTGTTGCGGATCGCCGCGGTGGCCGCGACGCGAATGGTGCCGACCCCATGCAGGCGGCAAAGTCGCTGATAATGGGCCAGAATCGGCACGATGGACAGAATGTCTTTTGTAGGGAGCAGGCCGTCAGGCCCCATGCGCTCACTGAGTCTGGCGGAATTTTTATATTCACCGACGACGCGGTAGGCGCCGAACGAATTCACTTCGTAAAGGACGAGGCGGATGGAGTTGGAGCCAATATCGATAATGCCGATGTGTTGGGAAGACGATGTGCTCATGCAGATCTCCTTTGTTAGCGGGAATCATGGGTCTGGCTTTCCGTCCTGGATAGGAGGGATAGCCGTTAATCTTTGTGTACCCATTGTATCAATCTCTGTTTGCGTCTACAAATTTTTTCCTAGGTATCTGCATAAATCGGCGGAATCTACAAAAACTTCTATCGTGTGTTTTAAGGCGGAAAGCAACGAAAATAGCTCATTTTCGCCAAAAAGAATATTTAATGGTAGTGAAAATAAAGTTTTATGCCTTCTTTTGTTCACTTAGCGCGTAAAATACTTTATTATTAAGAAAAGGAAAGCAGCAATTTTTTGCTAATAGAGTAGCTAAGGAGAGATTCCCCAAATGACTGCAACCAAAGGTTTAGAAGGAATTGTAGCCACAACCTCGTCCATCAGCTCCATTGTGGATGGTGTTCTTACGTACCGTGGCATTGATATTGATGACCTCGCTGAAAATGCGACATTTGAAGAAGTGATTTACCTGCTTTGGTTCGGAAAACTGCCTACTGGGGCGGAGCTTGAGAAGCTGCAAAGCGACTTGAACGCTGCCAGCACCATTCCGGCTGAAGTGATCAACCAAATGAAACTGTTTCCAAAAGATGTAAACTCCATGGCAGCACTGCGTACGGCGGTATCCGCACTTGCTTTGTATGATGCGGAAGCGAACGACATGAGCCAAGAAGCGAACGTGCGTAAAGCGATTAAACTGCAAGCGCAAATTCCGGCGATCGTGGCCGCATTTGCACGCATTCGCGAAGGCAAAGAGCCGCTCGCGTCCCCAGGGTATTCCTCCGTCGCAGCGAACTTCTTGTTCCAACTGACAGGCAAAGAGCCGGACAAAATTGCGATCGAAGCGTTGGATAAAGCGCTTGTGCTTCACGCCGATCACGAGCTGAACGCTTCCACGTTCGCGGCGCGCGTTACCGTTGCAACATTGACTGACATCTACTCCGGTATCACATCCGCGATCGGTACGCTCAAAGGGCCTCTTCACGGCGGTGCCAATGAAGCGGTTATGGCGATGCTCGAAGAAATCGGCACGATCGAGAACGTTGTGCCTTACATCAACGGCAAGCTTGAGCGCAAGGATAAAATCATGGGCTTCGGTCACCGCGTTTACAAAGGCGGCGATCCGCGTGCGAAGCACCTTCAAAAAATGTCCCTGGAGCTGGGCAAACTGACAGGCAACTTGAAATGGTACGAAATGTCCATCAAAACGGAAGAACTCGTAACAGGTCTCAAAGGTTTGAAACCAAACGTTGACTTCTACTCCGCATCCGTATACACTACGCTTGAGATTCCGCGCGACTTGTTCACGCCGATCTTCGCAATCTCCCGTACTTCCGGGTGGACGGCGCATATCCTTGAGCAGTATGAAAACAACCGCCTGATTCGTCCTCGCGCAGAGTACACAGGTCCGGTTAACCAAAAATACGTACCCATCAGCGAACGCTGATTGGCTAAGCTTCAAACTCAAGGTGCGGGCAGTTCGGTACCCGATCCCGGCAGGATTTACCGGGGAGTACCGCGACTCCCGTCACTTTTTGTGTGTCCAGGTGTTTAACTAATTTTACATATATCATTAGGAGGAACCATATCCATGCCACAATTCGAAACTTACGAGCTTCCAACAGAAGGTCAAAAAATCACGATCGAAAACGGTGTTCTGCAAGTT
Organism: Paenibacillus whitsoniae; assembly: GCF_003955665.1. Lineage (GTDB taxonomy): Bacteria > Bacillota > Bacilli > Paenibacillales > NBRC-103111 > Paenibacillus_E > Paenibacillus_E whitsoniae. Next base: position 91,061 of record NZ_RXHU01000034.1, on the reverse strand, counting down.
CCTAACAACCCGATCATCCCTTACATCGAAGGCGACGGCACAGGCCCAGACATCTGGAACGCATCCGTGCGCGTGCTTGACGCTGCAGTTGAGAAAGCGTACAAAGGCGAGAAAAAAATCGCTTGGTACGAAGTTTATGCCGGTGAAAAAGCTTTCAACAAATTCAACAACTGGCTGCCTAACGACACATTGACAGCTATGCGCGAATACATCGTTTCCATCAAAGGACCTCTGACTACGCCAATCGGCGGCGGTATCCGTTCCCTGAACGTTGCGCTTCGCCAAGAGCTTGACTTGTACGTATGCTCCCGTCCGGTTCGTTACTTCAACGGCGTACCGTCCCCGGTTAAACGTCCTGAGCTGGTTGACATGGTTATTTTCCGTGAAAATACAGAAGATATCTACGCGGGCATCGAGTGGGAAGCTGGCTCCGAAGCGGTTAAAAAAGTGATCTCTTTCTTGCAAAATGAAATGGGCGTTAAGAAAATCCGCTTCCCAGAAACTTCCGGTATCGGTGTAAAACCAGTATCCTCCGAAGGTTCGGAGCGTTTGATCCGCGCTGCGATTGAGTATGCAATCAAACACGGCCGCAAATCCGTTACGTTGGTTCACAAAGGCAACATCATGAAGTTCACAGAAGGCGCGTTCAAAAATTGGGGTTACGAGCTGGCTGAGCGTGAATTCGGCGACAAAACGTTCACTTGGGCACAATATGACCGCATCAAAGAAGAGCAAGGCGTTGAAGCGGCTAACAAAGCGCAAAAAGATGCTGAAGCTGCTGGCAAAATCATCGTAAAAGACGCAATCGCGGACATCGCGCTGCAACAAGTTTTGACACGTCCAACTGACTTCGACGTCATCGCGACATTGAACTTGAACGGTGACTACCTGTCCGACGCGCTTGCAGCACAAGTTGGCGGCATCGGTATCGCACCAGGCGCTAACATCAACTACCTGACGGGTCACGCGATCTTCGAAGCTACGCACGGTACGGCGCCTAAATACGCAGGTCTTGACGTAGTAAACCCTGGTTCCGTTATTCTGTCCGGCGTTATGCTGCTTGAGCACTTGGGCTGGTTGGAAGCGGCTGAGCTGATCTACAAAGGTATGGAAGCTTCCATCAATAACAAAACCGTTACTTATGACTTCGCACGTCTGATGGAAGGCGCGAAAGAAATCAAGTGCTCCGAGTTCGCGAACGAAATCATCAAAAACATGTAATTGACTGACCTGAAAAAGGTACGATAGATCCGCAAATTTGTCGTTCAGGAGGTAATTTTAAATGGCTATCCGTCGTAATAAAATTACGGTTGTCGGCGCTGGGTTCACCGGTGCGACAACAGCTCTGATGCTTGCTCAGAAAGAATTGGGGAATATCGTGCTGCTGGACATTCCGCAGCTGGAGAATCCGACGAAGGGCAAAGCCCTCGATATGCTCGAAGCAGGGCCTGTGCAAGGCTTTGACGCGCAAATCACGGGAACATCCAACTATGCGGACGCGGCGGATTCCGATATCGTGATCATTACCGCGGGGATCGCTCGCAAGCCGGGCATGAGCCGCGACGACCTGGTGAACACGAATGCGGGAATCGTCAAATCGGTGTGCGAGAATGTTAAAGAGGTCGCGCCGAACGCGATCGTCATTATCTTGAGCAACCCGGTCGATGCGATGACCTACGTCGCGTATCAAGCGCTGGGCTTCCCGAAAAACCGCGTGATCGGCCAATCCGGCGTGCTGGATACGGCTCGGTACTTAACGTTCATCTCGCAGGAGCTGAACGTGTCGGTGGAGGACGTTCAAGGGGTCGTGATCGGCGGTCACGGCGACGACATGGTACCGCTCGTGCGTTATACGTACGCTGGCGGCATTCCGATCGAGAAGCTGATTCCGGCGGATCGGATTGAAGCGATCGTCCAGCGCACCCGCACCGGCGGCGGCGAAATCGTGAACCTGCTCGGCAACGGCAGCGCGTATTATGCCCCAGCAGCTTCCCTTGTGCAAATGACAGAAGCGATCCTGAAAGATAAGAAACGCATTATCCCAACCATTGCGCTGCTCGAAGGCGAATTCGGGTATGAGAACTTGTTCATGGGCGTGCTGACTGTGCTTGGCGCGAACGGCATTGAGAAAATCATGGACATCGAGCTCACGGATGCCGAGAAAGCGGCGCTGGATAAAACGGCGAGTTCCGTTCGGAATGTCGTGAAAATCGTTACCGGGTAACCACCCGTCGACGATAATCGCAAGAGCCCCTCTTCCTATGCGAAGAGGGGCTCTTGTCATTACGGCGCAGATGCGGATGGGGAGGCGGCATTTTGGAAATCTGGTGAACGGGGTTCTTGCTGCCCGATTCCGTCACATTTTTATGGAGAAATCGTGAATTTCGTTTCGGGATGACATCGCTTTCTTGTTCAAATCGTATCGATTCTGTATACTACAAGAGAACGATTCTAATGAAGAACTTGCGGAGGTTGACGAAATGTATCAGGTTATGATTTTTTTGCATGTGCTTAGTGCCTTATTACTAGGAGCTTACGTAGTGTTTCCGTTTATTGTGGGACGAGCAGCAAGTCTGTCCGGCGCGGCGCTGCAAGGCTTTGCAGGACTGCTGTCCTCGCTGAACCGTGTGGGACAATTCGCTTTGATTGTCGCTTTCTTATCGGGAGGTGCGATGGTAAGCCAAATCGATCCGATGCCATCCGGTCTGTGGATGGGTGTTGCGGTTGTGCTTCTGCTGATCGTTGGCGCAGTAACCGGTATGATGGGCAGCCGCATCAAGAAAATGGTGAAGAACAGCCAAGCAGGCCAATCGGCATCGGAAGATGCAGGTAAAATCAAATCGTTCTCCTGGATCGCGGCAATCGCAGTCGTGTTGGCGATTCTGATTATGACGAATCCGCAAATTTTATCCTAAGGCCACGCAGTGAAAAGCTCCCGGCCCCACTTCCAAAAGTGGGTCCGGGAGCTTTTTAACGTTCAGGAGAAGTAGTTCTGGAGTTAAAGCATCTGTTAAGTTGGTTGACTGTCGGACGCGGCATCCGTCTCCGTCAACGTGATTTCATCGAGTGTTTTCTCGAAAGAGGCGCTCATATGCTTCAGGAAGTAGTCGACTTCCGGCATGTTCATTTTTTGCAGGGAAGCGAGCACTTGCTGTTTGGCGACGACGAACTCGCGGTTCCCTGTGGACAGCTCGGTCAGGCATTTGATGTATGCCTCAATCAGGTCGGCGGCTTTGACCCAGGTGTATAGCTCCGGCTCCGGCTCTTGAATCAGCTTGCGGTACGTATCCCGGATGGCCGGTGGAATCGTCTGCAAGAGGCGCTCGGCGGCGACATCTTCAATTTCCCGGAAATTGCGCAGGATTTCCTTGTTGTTGTGTTTCACAGGCTGCGGAATGTCGCCGGTCAGCACTTCGGAAGCGTCGTGGAACAAGGCAATCGAAACGACGCGGTCGGTCGGCACTTGCTTGCCGTAGACCTCATTGGCAATCGTACACAGCATGTGGGCGATGGAGGCGACGTAGAACGAGTGCTCTGCGACATTCTCGCGGCGCATGTTCCACATGAGGCTCCAGCGGTCAATATATTTGAGACGGTATAAGTAGGCAAAAAAATGATGATTCATCGGTTCCTCCTAAAGCATCTGCAAAAGATTATCCTAACAGATATATCACTTAGGCGAATCGATGTCAACTTGCGCGTCTACGGCTACAGCTTCATGTCCTGCGCATCCTTCCGGTAACTGCCTGGCGTGGTGCCGGTAATTTTCTTGAAAATCCGGATAAAGCTATTGACGGACGTATATCGCAGCTTATCGGTCACCGCTTGAATCGAATTGGCCGAATCGCTGAGCAGCTCTTTGGCAATGTTCACCCGCAGTTGAATGACATAATCGACGAAGTTCATGCCCATGATTTTTTTGAAAGTGCGGCTGAGCTGCGAGCTGCTGAGGCCGACAAGGTCCGCGCACAATTGCAGGGATATGTCCTGATCGTAATGATTCCGAATAAAGGTGACGACTTGTTCGATTTGCAGCCGTTCCAGGGAGGACTTCTCCGGATGGGAGGCCATCAAGTTGTCAAAGAAACGGGTATGGAAGAAGCGCTCGATCTCTTGCAAATTTCGCTGCCGATCCAGCTCGACGGTCAACGCCTTCATATTCATCGTCTCTGTGTCGCTGTGGAAGTCTTTTCCGACAGCGTGCATCATGGCGCCGAGCAGTTGCGAGCAGTAGGCTTTCACGACCTCGGAAGTCAGCGAGCTGTCATCTTTCAGCAGTTGAATGATTTGCGCGAACAACTCCTGCGCTTCGCCGTACTGGGCGCTTTGCAGTGAATGCAAAATGAGGGTCTCAACTTCAACCAGGGCATCGGCTTGATCGGAGACGGAAGGGTCCAGCTCACCGCCAATGATAACTTGATTGGTACCGAGCGAGAAGCTGTACCGGAGCGCATGCTTGGCTTGCTGGAACACGTCATGGATGCCTTGCAGGCCGCGCTCCGAATAATCGGCAGAGATGACGATATTCAGTTTTAAATAAGAACGAACGGCATCCAGCAGCTCGGTTGCATCGGCCCGGGACTGCTGCGGGGAAGCTGATGGCGGCTGATACACAATGGCAAAAAGACCGGGCTGAATCATCAGGCTGCGTGTGATGCCTTTCGCATTTAACACCTCTTGGGCGATATTCTCGATCGCATAGTACAGCAGGAATTGGTCGTTTCGCGAGTAGTGCGCCTGCAGGTAGACAGCATCCGTTTCCAGCAGAAGCAAGCAGACCGGCAGATCTTGAAACGTATCCTGATGCAGGGTCGTGTCGCTGGATGTACCGACTAAGAGACTCATCAAGCTATATTGCTCGGCATGGGAGTGATACTGGCTGACCGTTTTTTGCAAACGATCGTTGCGCGCTTCCATGTGTTGGATATGTTCGGTAATGTAAACGATCTCATCTTTGCTGTCGGCAACAGCTTTCTGCTTGAACACCCGCTGCGTCAGCTTGTGAACAGGGAGATAAATACGCTTGGACGTGCGAATGGCAATGAGAACCGCAAGCAGAATAAACGCGATGCTGACGCTGAATAAAAGATTGCGCAGCAGATTCGTCTCTTTCTTCACCAGTGCGATTGGCAGAATGGACACATAGTACCAGTCCCGATTGGCGGAATAGACCGAATTGACAAGCGAGGCTTTGCCGTCGATCGGCAGGGTGAAGCGGTAATTCGCCATGTTTTTGCCTTTCATGAGCTCCTCGCGAAAATGCGGAAAATCGACGACGGTCCCCACCTTGGACGGAACGGAATGCATCACAGCGTTGCCGGAAGCGTTGATCACCAAATACGTTGCGGGGTCGCTTACGTTGGCTTTCAGCTTGGCGCTTAACGAAGCAGCGTCCAAGTAAACAATAAAAAAGCTGTTCACAACATTCGAACCGGCAATCGTCGTGGGTCTGATGTACGTAATGACCGGGCGCTCCAAGCGCGAATTGAGGTGCGTACGTGTATCGATCCAGCTGCCGTATCGGGTTAACGAACGGGAGCTTTGCAGCGCGGCTGGATCCATAAATTCGTCGGGCTGCAGCAGCAGACCGCTGGAGGTCACGATTTTTTGATACGGTGTACTGTAAAAATCAATTTCCACGACATTTTCCATGCCGCTTCTTAAATTGGTCAAAACGGTGTAGAGATCGTTGACAAGGCCGAAATTGCGGTAGGTCAAATCCTCATTCGTGAATCGGCTGAGCGAGGAGTTATCGTAGGTGTATTGCAGCATTAGCTCGTCAAACTTTTTGAATTGATTGTTCATTTCTTTCTCGACTTGATTCAGGAAGACCTGGTGCATCTGGTCGGTCTGATCACTGAGAATCCGGTTGCTGATGAGGGAGGAGGAAATCGCCACTATGGCAACAGGAATGCTGGACAAAAGGATGAGTGAAATCAGCAGCCGGTTTTGGAGTTTCCAGCCCGGCGTTTTCGTTTCGAGGAAATGCTTGAGTCGGCGCCATGCATGCGTATCCATGTTCGATCTCCTTCGCGGGTAGTAGTTCGCATCCTATTGGCTTCAGTATATCACAACGAGAAAGCTTTCTTGTGCGATTGGCCGCACACACTTTTTACAAGGCGGGGCGCCGGCTGCAAAAAAAGTGTATCCGCCCGTTTAAGCCTGTGTATTCCCTGTGAATACGCGGCTTTGTCATGCGCTTTTTTTGCGTAAAAATGGTTGATTGCCGTGCGGCTAACCTCTGCCTATGATGAGTGGCAAGGGGGTGACAACAGATGACAATGAGGAGAGGGGCACTGTACAGCTTATGGAAAGGCAAGCGGAAAGACGAGGGGTAACGTGGCGGAGGCGTATCGTAAAAGAAAGGTATTTGTGGCTCATGGCTTTACCGGGCATCGTTTATTTCTTAATCTATAAGTATGTCCCGATGCTGGGCATCGTCATTGCGTTTCAGAAGTACATTCCGTCCAAAGGCTTTCTGGGGAGCGAATGGGTCGGGCTGGACAATTTCAGCCGCATTTTTGATTCGCCGGAAATCGGCCGATATTTCATGAATACGGTAATCATTAGCTTTTATCAAATTGTATTCGCTTTCACGGTGCCGATTCTCATTGCGATTCTGCTCAATGAGCTGAAGTTTGCGTTTTTCAAAAAAATCGTGCAAACCTTTCTGTACTTGCCGCATTTCCTGTCGTGGGTCGTCGTGGCGGGGATCTTCTATCTGCTCTTTCAAAGCGATGGGCAAGTGAATCATTTGCTGGTGGACTGGGGATTGCAGCCGATCAACATTCTGTCTAATGAGCATAATTTTCGGGCGATGCTGGTGCTGCAGGTGATCTGGAAGGAATCCGGCTGGGGCACGATTATTTATTTGGCCGCACTCACCGGTATCGATCCCGAGCTTTACGAGGCTGCACGAATGGACGGCGCAGGCCGGCTGAGGCAAATCTATCATGTGACCCTGCCGGGCATTCGTTCAACGATTATTATCTTATTTATCCTGCGGTTGGGTACGGTGCTCGATGTCGGATTTGAGCAGGTGTACCTTATGCTGAATGCAAGCGTGTCCGAAGTGGGGGAAGTGCTGGATACGTACGTGTACCGCATGGGCGTTGTTAACGGCAATTTCAGCTTTACGACAGCAGTAGGGCTGCTTAAAGGGCTTGTCGGTATGATTTTGATTGTGGCGGCTAATCGGCTGGCGCGGTCGTTCGGCGAGAAAGGCGTGTATTAAGACCATATCATAGGCGAAAGGTTGATCTTGACCATGAAAAGCATGAAGAAAGTCCTTACAGCAGCAACCGGTGTAACGATGATAAGCTTGCTGCTCGCAGCTTGCGGCAGCGATCCGGCGCCGCAGCAGACGGACGGCGGTACCTCGCCATCGGCGTCAGCTTCGCAGCCTGCGCAGAAAGCGGATAAAAAGTATAAAATTCGTGCGATGAATATTTTGTACGGGGCCGCGCCGCCGGACAACAGTACAGGTAAGAAGGCGATTGAGGATCGCTATAATATCGAATTCGACTATTTGCCTGTCGCTTCCGGCGAGTATAACAACAAGATGGGCGTCACGCTCGCCTCCGGCGATATTCCGGATACCGTGCTGTTCCCTTATCTCGATGCGGTTTATTTTAACGCGATTGGCAGCGATCAGTTTCTTCCATTGGAGAGCTATTTGGCGGACAGCGCGAAATATCCGAATTTGGCCAAATTGCCAAAGGACGTGATGAATACGCTCAAATATAAAGGCCATATTTACGGTATCCCACGCCTTCGGGGCATTCCTGGGGCAACGCTTGTCATGCGCAAGGATTGGCTCGATAAGCTGGGGCTCCAGGTGCCGACGACATACGATGAGCTGTATGCGGTCATGAAAGCGTTTAAAGAAAAAGATCCGGACGGCAACGGCAAAGAGGATACGTACGGACTGGCGGCCGGCGTCAACAGCGCAGCAGGCGTCAACGGCGCATACCCGTTCGTAGGGCTTATGGCGAGCATGAAAGCGGGACCTAGCGTTGGCTGGGTCGAAGACGGCAAAGGCGGCATTGTGCCGGGCGAGTTTGCACCGAACAATAAAACGGCCGTCGGCTACTTGGCAAAGCTGTACAAAGACGGGCTGATTGCGAAGGATTTTGCCATTAAAAAGGACCAACAGGTCGAGGACGATTTCCTGCTGGGCAAAGCGGGCGTTGTCGCGAGCTGGGGCTACACAAGCTTTACGCCGGAACGGCTTGCCAAAGCGCGAGCCGCCAATCCGAAGTTTGAGCTGATCGCGGTTCCGCCGCTCAAGGCACCGGACGGCTCCGAGGGTGGTTACGTCAAGAGCAGCGGCTATTTCGGGGTGTTTGCGCTGAACAAAGAGCTGCAGAAGGATCCCGGGAAGCTCGATAAGATGCTGCACATGTTGGACGATCAGATCGGGGATGCGGGTGCGGATTTCTTCAAATGGGGCGTCGATGGCGTTCATTATAAAACCGAGAATGGCAAGAAGGTCGTTACCGATCTTGGTACAACCGAAGGACCGAACAAATATCAGCTGACGAATCATGCCAATGAAGGCGAATGGATTCTGAGCGCTTCGGATACGCCGGAAACGACAAAGCTGAAGCAGGACTCCTTCGCCAAAGCGCTGCAAGGCAAAGCCTATTCGCCGCAGGATGTGGGCTTGTACTCCAAGACGTATGCGGAAAAAGGTGCAGAGCTGTACAAATTTACCGTGGACGGCGTTGTGAAAATTATCGTCGGTGATAAGCCTGTCGATTATCTGGATCAAATATTCGAGGAGTGGAAGGCGCGTGGCGGCAAGGATGCCTTGACCGAAATGACGGAAGCCTGGAAGGCACGGCAATGAGAACGCACAGCTTGTCCAACCGTCTGATGGATATCGCGATTGTTATTGTGCTCGCGCTGCTGACGCTCATGTGCCTGCTGCCGATTATCAACGTGATCGCGATGTCGTTCGCTTCGTTAAATGAGATCGTCTCGGGCAAGTTCATCCTGTGGCCCAAACAGATGGACATGAAGGCTTATCATTACATTTTCAACACAGGTGTGTTCTTCTCGTCGCTTCGCAACACAGTGTGGATTACCGTGGTAGGTACTTTGGTCAATTTGACTGTCACTGCCTTGCTCGCTTATGTGTGTTCCCGGCAGCGTTTCAGCGGACGCAGGGCGCTTCTCTTCATGGTGTTGTTCTCGATGCTGTTCAGCGGCGGGATGATACCGACCTATTTGGTTGTCAAAGCAACCGGTTTGATGAACTCGTTATGGGCGCTCGTTATTCCGACGGCCGTCTCGGCGTTTAACCTGCTCGTGATGCGCGAGTTTTTCGAATCGATTCATGAAAGTATTATTGAATCGGCGACGATTGATGGCTGCAACGATCTGGGCATTTTCATGAAAATTGTGCTGCCGCTATCCGTTCCATCGCTGGCTACGTTTACGTTGTTTTACGCGGTCAGCAACTGGAACCAATATTTTTCCGCGATTTTGTATTTAAACAAATCGTCGCTCTGGCCCTTGCAGATTTTGCTGCGGCAGGTTGTCCTCGTCGGGCAGAGCGACATCTATTCGCAGCTCAGTGCAGGGGAGGCGCTTCCTCTTCCGGTATCCACACAAATGGCGACGGTTGTGCTGGCTTCGGCACCGATCGTGGTGCTGTATCCTTTTTTGCAGAGATATTTCGTGAAAGGGCTGTCTTTAGGCGCAGTGAAGGGATGATGGTTCTTAAACTTTACAAATTGAATGTTAAAAGGAGGGATGTAACGTGAGAAAAATTTGGTTAAGTCTCTTGTCGCTCACGCTTGTTGTATCCATGCTGGTGGGGATGCTTGTTATCGAAGCGGGAACGGCGGAAGCCGCAACCGTAAACACGCCGTATAAGACAACAATGGGGCCGCTCACGACGATGACTTGGGGAGGCGGGGACGCCAGACCCGGATTTGCGACGGCGAACGGCTACTTATATGCGGTGTGGGGACGGGGCAACGCCTTCAAGCTGCGCAAGGCTACGTCGTATGCCGGACTCGAAACGGCCGCGGAAACGACGGTTACGGGGATGGACCCGGACGATTGGGTCGTCGGACTGTATTACGATAACGCGACAAGCACCTTCTATGTCACCGCGCATGTGGAGTATGACTATTTCCTCGGCAGCGTGGCGGCACACCATTACCGGAAAATTAAAATGTACAAATCGACGAATGGCCTCGCCAGTGTGACTAAAGTCGGTGATATTATTACGAGCGATAACTCGGACATTCACGGGTATGTCGATTACACAGGGAATTACTATGATTTTGGCGCAGGCGACCATAATTTCTATGTGGATGAAGCCGGTGGGTATGCATATATCTTCTATGTGCATGCCTGGGCGGATTTGCGATCTCCGGCCTTTGCGCAAGGCATGTTCAAGAGCGAGCGGGTGGCGAGATGCCCGATCAATCAGCTCGGCGATCCGACGTGCTGGCGGAACTTTTATCTAGGCAATTGGAATGAACTGGGCCGCGGGGGGTATGCTTCAGACCTGGTTAATGGCTCAAACGGTTATGTGTTCTACAGCTCCGTCATAGGCAAGTACCTTATGATGTATAACAACACGATTGCTTCGGCAACTTCGTTGACGCTGCAGGATTGGACGCCACTGTACACGAACACGGATTTATCCTGGTTTTATTACGCTTCGGCGCTGGATATGGATACGTTCAGTCCGTATATTATCGGCAGCAATGCGATTTATTTGGAGCTGACGCGAAGGAGATCCGCACCGCTTACGGTGACGAATACGACAACGACGCGAACAGTGATAGACCCGACTTATCCGGCTGAATCGGTGCCTGACAATAGTCCGGGCTGGGACTGGAGCTTCACCGGTACGCCGGCTCCGAAGCCGACGACCTACATTATTTCGTATCAATGGCCGTATCAGACACATACGCCGGGCATCGGCTTCTATTCGGACTACACCGTACCTTATTCCGTGAATTACGGCTTCGGCATGCGGATGACGTCAACGGCGGTCAACGACTATGTGAACCTGAACATCAATGTGCCGACAGCGGGGACGTATCATTTGTACAGTTACAACGCGACAGGCCCGGCAGCCGGTGACTTCCAGCTTAGTATTGACGGGGTAAATCAAGGCAGTCCCGTTTCGCTTTATGAAGCGGCGCCGGCTCACCCCCAGAATGGACTCGGCTATAAGAAAACGGATATGGGTACCGTCACGTTCACGACAGCGGGCAACCATACGTTCAAGTACACGGTTACGGGGAAAAATGCGGCAAGTACCGGCTATCAGCTGTACTTCGACGTCATCAAGCTGGTCCAAACGACGACGACACCGCCGCCGCCGGCTACCTTCAGCGACAATTTTGAATCCGGCACAGCGAGCGGGTGGACGACGACCGGCGGCACCTGGGCTGTGGTGACGGATGGCTCGAAAGTGTATCAGCAAAGTGCTTCTACAGCCACGGATACGCACGCGCTGAACGGGAATGCGGGCTGGACGAATTATGCGGTAAGCAGCAAAGTGAAGGTGGACGCGTTCGATCCCGGCGGCTATGCCGGTGTCGGCCTCGATGCCCGGTACCAGGATGCAAATAATAGCTACAGCTTCCAGTACTATAAACTGACGGGCCAATTGAAGATCCAGAAAGAGATCGGCGGAGTGTTCACGACACTTGCGGTCAAGAGCTACCCGTTTGCGACCGGCACCTGGTACACGTTGAAAGCGGTGCTGAACGGCAGTAATCTGGAATTCTGGGTGAACGGGAATTTGGAATTAACGGCAACCGATACGAGCCTCAGCTCCGGTAAAATCGGACTAAACGCCCATCGCGCCAATGCGAAATTCGACGATGTGATTGTGCAATAGAAGAAGCCTTCGAGCTTGCCGTTGTCGGCAGACTCGAAGGCTTTTTGTTAAGGGGACAGATGGCCGGCAGATGGGAAATTAGAAGTGGTCAACTACCGCTATTTTGTGATGATCAGGTTTTATTTATAAAATAGACGTAGTAAACCACGCTTATGATGTCGATTCGCAGTCAAAATAGCCGCGTTCCGCCTCGTTAGGCGTAGTTTGCCACGCTTATTTCCAAGTAAATCGATGACAACCTAACCTTAATATAGAAGCGGTTTGCTACCTTTATTTCACGCTGAGCGGCACGCGCTCAGCGATCGTGCCTGTGGCCGCGTTGTACACGAGCGGCCGGCCGATCAGCGCTTGCAAGTCGTCAAGCGCGATCGTGACCTGCCCGTGGCTGCGCAGCACGGGCTCCTGCAGCTTCACGCGCGCGTCGCCGCGCGTGGCGGTCCGCGCATTCACCTCAAGGGTGAATGCGGTGTCTCCAAGGCGGAGCTGCAGCGCTCCGCCTTCCACCGCGGCCGTGCCGCCGAGCTGCGCGGCGGCGCTGGCCGCATCGATGCGCAGCGGGCTGTGCCCCGGCTGCGCGACAACCCTGCGCTGGATCGAGCGCACCAGCAGCTCCGGCGTGATGTTCGGGCTGCCTGCGTTGATCCTCGGGATGAGCAGGTGATCGGCGCTGCGCGTCGCCATCTCCGGCGAAATCGTGAAGGCGTAGCGGATGCCCGCCTTCGCCACTTGCGCCGTCGCCGCCGGCGACGTGATGCCGAATGGGTACGCCATCGCGTCGAGCGGACGGTCCGTCAGCGGCGTCAGCTTGCCGACGCACGCCTTCGCGTCCTTGAGCACGTGCTGCTCATGATCGGCTTCACTCTCGCCGCGGTCCAAGCCGATCAGGGCGGCTTCACCGCTGGGCAGCTTATGGTGCATATTGTCCGTATGGCAGCCGATATCAATGAAGTTTGTGTTATGCGTCATTTCGCTGATCTGCTCCTTGGACATGGACGGGATGTAAGAACCGAGCGGATTCGCCAGATCCGTCGTAATGACGAAATTCACCGCGGGTACACGCAGGCTCGTTAGAATCGGATAAGCGGATGTATAGAAGCTTTGATAGCCGTCGTCGAACGTCACGAGCACCGCATTGGACGGCACGGACGCGCCGTTCATATACTGCCTGAATTCATCCAGCGTGATAAAATGAAACCCGCGGCTCAGCAGCGTCTGCAATTGATCCTGCAGCAGCTTGCGGGTGATGGTGCTGGAGCTTGTATCCGTATCGTGAACGTGATGGTACATCAGTACTGCAACCTGGTCTTGGTAATACACATCGCCCGCCTTTTCGGCTTGCAAGGGCGAGAGCAGAAGCGTCATGCCGATCAGGCCGATGAGCGCTGTAAGCAGCAATCTTTTGGACATGTCAGAGAATCTCCTTGTTTGCCTCAGCATATCGGAAAGAGTATCCTTGAAGTGGAATAAGATTCGAACTCTTCTAAAAAGGTATGATATAATCATAGATACGAGGGCAATGAATTTTGTTTCAAATTGAGAGGAGCTAGGAAATCATCATGCAGCATTTCTATCAAAGCGTCTATGATCTGATTGTGGAAACGTCCACGAATTTGCCGGGCGACGTACGCCGCGCCGTGCAGGCTGCGCAGGACAAAGAAGACAAAGGCACGCGTTCCGCGCTGTCGCTGTCCCGAATTGCGGATAACATTCATATGGCGGAGTGCAACGTATCTCCGATTTGCCAGGATACGGGCATGCCAACGTTTATTATACACTGTCCGGTCGGGGCAAACCAAATCATTATGAAAAAGCAGATTCTCGAAGCTGTCGCGAATGCGACGAAAGCGAGCAAGCTGCGCACGAACTCGGTCGATTCCTTGACAGGGGCGAACAGCGGGGACAACCTTGGACCAGGAACACCCGTTGTACACTTCGAGCAGTGGGAACGCGAGGATATTGAAGTGAAACTGATTCTCAAAGGCGGCGGCTGCGAGAACAAAAACATCCAATACAGCCTTCCGGCCGACCTGGAAGGGCTTGGCAAAGCAGGCCGCGATCTCGACGGCATCCGCAAATGCATCATGCACGCGGTCTATCAGGCGCAAGGCCAAGGCTGCTCCGCCGGCTTTATCGGCGTGGGCATCGGCGGCGACCGTACGACCGGCTATGAGCTGGCGAAGCATCAACTGTTCCGCCATGTGGACGATGTGAACCCGCATCCGGAGCTGCGTCAACTGGAAGAGTACGTGATGGAGCACGCAAACACGCTCGGGATCGGCACGATGGGCTTCGGCGGCCAAGTGACCCTGCTCGGCTGCAAAGTCGGCGTGATGAACCGTCTGCCGGCTTCTTTCTTCGTCTCCGTGGCGTACAACTGCTGGGCGTTCCGTCGTCAGGGCGTGATCCTGAATGCGGAAACCGGCGAAATCAACGGCTGGTCCTACCCGCGCGGCACTGAAGTTTCCTTCAAGGATGCGTTCGAAGCCAGCAGTGCGGAAGCGCAAAATCCGGATGAAGAGCCGTGTGAAATCGTCCTGACGACGCCGATCTCCGAAGAGCAGATCCGCAGCTTGAAAGTCGGCGACGTGGTCGTCATCAACGGCACGATGCACACAGGCCGCGACGCGCTGCACAAATATTTGATGGATCACGATGCGCCGCTCGATTTGAACGGGGCTGCGATCTATCACTGCGGTCCGGTGATGAGCAAAGATCAGGCGGGCGAATGGCATGTGAAGGCGGCCGGCCCGACGACGAGCATTCGGGAGGAGCCTTACCAAGGCAACATTATCAAGAAATTCGGGATCCGCGCGGTCATCGGGAAGGGCGGCATGGGTCCGAAGACGCTGGCTGCGCTCAAAGAGCACGGCGGGGTGTACTTGAACGCGATCGGCGGCGCCGCACAATACTACGCACGCTGCTTCAAAAAAGTCGAAGGCGTCGATTTCATGGAATTCGGTATTCCGGAAGCGATGTGGCACCTGAAGACCGAAGGTTTTGCGGCCATTGTGACGATGGATTCACACGGCAACAGCCTGCATGCCGACGTGGAAAAAAATGCATTCGAGAAGCTGTCTCTGCTTAAAGAACCCGTGTTCAAATAAGCGCATCTTTACAAAATAATAACTGGATTATTCCGGATGGAAAGGGTTACTATTTAGAGTAGCCCTTTTTTCTTTATTCATCGTTTAAGGGAGTTAGACAACCATCCGGAGGTTTTCCATTTATGATGACGAAATTTCGAGCGAAGCTCACGTTGATTTTGATTGTACTGATAGGTTGTTCGATGCTGGTTGCGGGCATTTTTATGGCGAAAGTACTGGAGAATTCGCATACCGAATCTTTAAAGCAAAATATGGAGCGCGAGCTCCAGGTCATCGCTGCCACAAACGTTTGGGATCGCACCGGGACCGAAGAGGAACTGGTGTCGTACTACTCATCCCAGGCCATTCGGTTGAAACAGGCGACGAATGAGCGGGTGACGTTCGTGCGCGCAGACGGCAAGGTGCTCGGGGATTCCGACGAGAATCCGACGCACATGGATAATCATTTCACTCGCCCGGAAATCGCTGCAGCAAGGAGCGAGGGGGTCGGATATATGACCCGATTCAGCGATACGCTCCATGTGAATATGCTGTATGCAGCCATCCCGATTAAGGATAAGAATCAACAAATCCTCGGCTACTTGCGCATCTCCATGAGTTTGGCACAGGTGGAGGAAACGATCCGCAGCGTGTGGCTGTTTCTGATCGGCGGCTTGGCGCTGCTGTTCCTGATCGCGGGTATTGTCAGCTATCGGATTGCCAGAGGCATTACGCGTCCGATTGAGCGGATGACGAAGGTGGCGCAGCAGATTACGAATATGAACTATGCGTCGCGCGTTCCCGCCTACAGCAACGACGAGGTTGGCCAACTCGGGCAGGCGATCAACCGGATGTCTGAAAGCCTTCAGGCGCAAATGGCGCGCATTCAAGAGAACGAGCGCAGGTTGAATGGCGTTATGGAAAATATGATGAGCGGCATTATGATGATCGACCGCGACGAGCGGATTACACTGATGAATCCTTCGGCGGAGACGATTCTCGGCTTCTCTTCGCAAGAGCTGCTGGGCAAGCGGTACAATGAGGCGAAGCAGCAGTACGAATTTGCGCAGCTGATTCAGGAATGTATCGAGCTGCAGGACACCATTCGGGATGAAATGATTTTTTATTATCCGGAGGAGCGCATTCTGGACATTCATCTCAGCCCGATTGCGCATGAGGATGAGGAATGGTCGGGCGTGCTGATCGTTATTCACGACATTACCGCCGTGCGGCGGTTGGAGCGGATGCGCAGCGAGTTCGTAGCGAACGTGTCGCATGAGCTGAAGACACCGATTGCGGCCGTTAAAGGCTTTGCGGAAACACTGCTGGCGGGCGCGCTGAACGATAAGGAAACGGCGGTGTCGTTTCTGCAAATTATCTTGGACGAGAGTGAACGGTTGAACCGGTTGATCGGCGATATTTTGGAGCTTTCGAAGATTGAGTCGAAGCGGATTCCGATGAATTTTTCCCCAATATACTTGCCCGAATTTCTGGAAAAATCGCTGAGCGTGCTGCGCAAAGAAGCCGAGAAGAAGCATATTGAGCTGAGCATGCAGGTCGATGACGATATATATATTGAAGCGGACGAGGATCGGCTGCGGCAAATTATGATCAACTTGCTGTCGAACGGCATTGCGTATACGCAGGAGGGCGGCAAGGTGCGTGTTCGCGTTGAACCGCTGGATGCCAACGCGGACGGCGATTACGAACGCTTGCGTCTCATCGTCTCGGATACCGGGATGGGGATTCCGAAGAAGGATTTGCCGCGCATTTTCGAAAGGTTCTACCGTGTGGACAAGGCGCGCTCGCGCAGCTCAGGCGGCACAGGGCTGGGCTTGTCGATTGTCAAGCATTTGGTGGAGCTGCATAAAGGCACGATTCGGGTGCACAGCGAGGTCGGTATCGGCACGAGATTTACGATTGAACTGCCCGTGATTCATTAAAAAAAGACGGATTATCGAGCGGATTTACACGGGGGTAACAATCGCTTTACAATGATTTTACAAACCTGTGGTACACTGGAACTGTGCAATTGTTAATAATCTGTAAATGCGGGGGATCCCATGGCACACAAGATTTTAGTCATTGAAGATGAGCCGACGCTGGCTCGCCTGCTTTCGTATAACCTTTCGCAGGAAGGCTACGACACGAAAGTCATCGACCATGGCGGAGATGGCCTTCAAGAGGCGCTGCAGCAGTCTTATGAGCTGATCATTTTGGACATTATGCTGCCGGGCTTGAACGGGTTTGAGGTGTTGACGAAGCTGCGGCAAAAGGGGAACCGCACGCCGGTCATTATTTTAACGGCGCGCAACGCTGAAGACGAGGTCGTGCAGGGGCTCAAGCATGGCGCAGACGATTATATCACGAAGCCGTTCGGGGTGGCCGAGCTGCTGGCGCGCGTCGCGGCGGTGCTTCGCCGTACGCAATCGGATGATGCGGCGCCAGACATGATGAAGTCGAACGAGAAGGTCATTCAAGCCGGCGAGCTCTATATATATCCGGAAAAATATGAAGTCGTGCTGAACGGCGAGTCGATTCCGCTCCGACCGAAGGAGTTCGAAGTGCTGCTCTATTTGGTGCAGCGCCCTGGCGTCGTCGTGACGCGGGACGATCTGATGAACATCGTCTGGGGCTTCGATTACATCGGCGGGCAGCGGACGGTGGACGTTCACGTAAGCTCGCTGCGTAAGAAGCTGGAAATGAATCAGCAATCGGTGCAGATCGATTCGATTCGCGGGGTCGGCTACAAGCTGATCGCCAGCATGATCAAAAAGTGAAACAGCACAATTGAATAGGATCTCCGCACAATCTGAAATTTCTTTCCATATCGGGTTTCGTATAATTGGAAGAGTAGGTTACATAATGAATGTAGGACTCAATCCAAGAACGTCCCGAGGAGGATTATTATGTCAATAACGTATCGTATCGCAATTATCGGATGTGGCGGCATTGCGAACGGCAAGCATATGCCGAGTCTCAGCAAGCTGAACAATGTGGAAATGGTCGCATTCTGCGACATCGTGCCGGAGCGTGCGCGTGAAGCCGCGGAGAAATACGGCAAAGGCGAAGCGCGTGTCTACGAGGACTATCGCGAGGTGCTGCAAGACGGCTCCATCGACATTGTGCACGTCTGTACGCCGAATGACTCGCATGCGGAGATTACGATTGCTGCGCTGGAAGAGGGCAAGCACGTGATGTCCGAGAAGCCGATGGCGAAAACGTCGGAGGATGCAAGACGCATGGTGGAAGCGGCCAAGCGTACCGGCAAAAAGCTGACGGTTGGCTACAACAACCGATTCCGTAGCGACAGCCAGCACTTGTACAAGTTGTGCCAGGATGGCGAGCTGGGCGAGGTTTATTTTGCGAAGGCGCATGCGATTCGCCGACGCGCAGTTCCGACATGGGGCGTATTCCTCGATGAGGAGAAACAAGGCGGCGGCCCGTTGATCGACATCGGCACCCATGCCCTGGATTTGACGCTCTGGATGATGAACAACTATGAGCCGAAGGTCGTGCTGGGTACGTCGTACCATAAGTTATCGCAGCGCGAGAACGCAGCGAACGCTTGGGGCCCATGGGACCCTAGCAAGTTCACTGTAGAGGATTCCGCATTCGGTATGATAACGATGAAGAATGGCGCGACGATTATTCTGGAATCGAGCTGGGCTTTGAATACGCTGGAAGTCGATGAAGCGAAATGTACGCTTTGCGGAACGGAAGGCGGCGCCGACATGAAGGACGGTCTGCGCATCAACGGCGAGAAGCATAGCCGCTTGTTCACGACGGAAGTAGAGCTGAAGGCCGGCGGCGTTGCATTCTATGATGGGAAGACGGAAAGTCCTTCCGATCTGGAAATGCGTCTATGGATTCAGGCGATCGAAAACGATACCGAGCCAGTGGTAACGCCTGAGCAGGCTTGCGTGGTGTCGGAGATTTTAGAAGCGATTTACGAATCGGCGCGGACGGGACAAGCTGTTTATTTCGACTAATCGAAGTCTATTTCCCGGGCAATTGCCTCTCTCCTGTACACGGTATGGGAGGGAGGCTTTTTTGTATGGGGAAGGAGCGGCAGCCCCCAGATCTACTTCTGCGTCGATTTCCGGTAATCGCCTGGCGTTGAGCCGGTGCGCTGCTTGAATATTTTCGAAAAATGATGTAAATCGGCAAATCCGCAGTACGCGGCAATCGCCTCATGGGAGAGATCTGTGCCTGTCAGCAGCTCTTTGCTATGGTTGATCCGCAAATTCATCAAGTACTGGTGCGGCGGCAGCCCGTAACGTTGTTTGAATATAGCGCTGAATCGGGACACGGACAAATTCGCCCGGTTTGCCATATCCCGGATCGAGATCGGCTCGCTCAGGTAGTTGGATAAATAGGAAGTCATCCAGTTCAGCGACGGCGTTTTGGCAACTGCTCTGTGATAGGGCTCTAGCAAAGCCATCAGAATGTCCAGCATCTGATGCTGAATGCGCAGCTGGGCAAGCGCGTCAGACAAGTGCGTGATTTCGATCGCTTGCAGCATCGCTTCTTTCACGTGCGTCGGGTTCAGGGGCTGCACATGAACCGGCACCTGGATGCCGAACAGCTCAAGCAGATCCGGCTGCATGAGATGCTGATAGGCAGACAGGTCGATCTGGCCGGGGCGTGTGGGAAAACTGTTTTCGCGGTCAGAGTTGTAGGCCAGATCAAAATGCAGATACGGGGTCACGGTAGCGGTCAGCCCTTCCAGGGAGAGCAGGCGGTTCGGCTGAACCAGGCAAAATTGCCCCGGCGTGAACAAATAAGGCACGTCATCTATCCAGAACCGACAGGTGCCTTCCTGAATGTAGACGAGCAAATAATCCAGCAGCCTGCGTTTGGGATAGTTCCAGGGTTTTCTTACGGCAAAATCGGATTCGCGTATGTAAGGAACGATCGGGCTTAAAGCCTGGGGGAACTGCGTGGGGCCGGGAGGTAATGACATGGCGGAGCGACTCCCTTCTGCTGGGAATTGGTCAGGATCAGCTTCCATTGTAGCTGCGACGGGGAGGAAAATCCAGTTGTTTTTGACAATCATTCAGTGAGGTTTGACAAAGATTGTTATCGCTCTCACCGCTATACTCATAATAGAAATCGACAAATAATGAGGTGTTAAGAGATGAGCAATCAAGAAAAGTTGTCAGAACGAGAATTACCGGAATTGGCAGACCCTTATGCGCTATCGGAGGAGCAAGTGGCCACTTATCAGCGGGATGGGCACATTGTACTGCGCGGCGTAGCGAGCCCGGCTGTGATTGAGATGTATGAGCCGATTATTACGCGATGGGTGCAGCAGCTGAACAATCAGGACAAACCGCTGGATCAGCGTGACACGTACGGGAAAGCGTTCATTCAGATTTCGAATTTGTGGGAAAAAAGCGAGGAGATCCGCCGTTTTGTTTTTGCGAAGCGCTTTGCTCGCATCGCCGCGGAGCTGTTGGGCGTGGAGGGCGTGCGCATGTATCATGATCAAGCGCTGTACAAAGAGCCGCAAGGCGGGCACACGCCGTGGCATCAGGATCAGATCTATTGGCCGCTCGATACGGACAAAACGATCACGATGTGGATGCCGCTGGTACCTATTCCGGAGGAAGTCGGCTCGATGACGTTTGCCTCGGAGTCGCAGCTCATAGGCTATATCAACAAGATGGTCATCTCGGATGAGTCCCATCGTACGCTCGCCGGCTACATCGAGGGCAAAGGCTTTGCAACGGTGTCGCATGGCGCCATGGCTGCCGGGGATGCAACGTTCCATGCGGCTGGACACTGCACAGCGCGCCGGGCAATCCCACGGATGCGATGCGCAAGGTGATGACCGTCATTTACTTCGCTGACGGCACGAAAGTTGCAGAGCCGGACAGCCGGGCGCGCGAAAATGATTTGAACAGCTGGCTGCCTGGCCTGAAGCCGGGGGACCTGGCCGCTTCGCCGCAGAACCCGCTGCTGTACAGCCGGGTGGAGGAGTAAGCTCCAGCTTAGTCGCGGCGAGGGATCTCCAAAAAAGCGTTAGGCCTAACAAAAAGTCCGGACAGCTACTGTCCGAACTTTCGTCTCTCCCACCTTTTTTCTTGTAACCATTGATAGAACCAGATTGCAACCGTCAACCAACAACCGCTTGCCAGGAAACCTCCAAGAACATCTGTCGGATAGTGGACACCGAGATAAATGCGACTGACACCAATGAGCAGAACCATCAAGCTACTAAGCACAACCAGCGTGATGCGGCTTGAACTCGTCTTGATATGGCGCCAAAGTAAAAACGCCAAAACGCCATACAAACTAAATGCAGTCATAGAATGTCCACTTGGATAACTGAAGCCATTTGCTTCAATGATGCGGTGAATCATGGGTCTGGATCTATGGTAGGCTGTTTTAAGCACAGTGTTAATTAGAGCCGATCCAATCACAACGGCAATGAGTAAGGTCAACTCCACCCGGTGGTGGAGCACGAAATATAGAAATAGAATCGCAAGGATCGTGATAATGCCTACGGGAATGCCGCCACCTATAAACGTGAATACCTTCATCATACAGGTGATCATGGGTGACTCGTGCCCTTGTATAGACGTTATGATCGCTTCATCGAAATAGTTGATGTGTTTCTCAGATATGATAACTCCGATTAAGCCAAATCCAGTTGCACAAACGATGCTTAAAACGAGTGCAAACGCAAGTCGAAATTTAAATTTTATGGGCTGGGAGCTTCCTTCAAGACTTGGATAGTCATGGTTTTGAAGGTTTTTTTTCATGCGAATAACCTTCTTTGGCGAACTAGAAGTTTAACGACTGCTAGGCTAAGTAAAACACCAGCTGCAGTTGCAACAACCATTCTTGGATGATCTAGATGATGCGCAAGAAGATCCCAGACGATTCCGAGCTTTTGACCTAGAAAAACAAGGATTAGAATCCAGGATAAAGCGCCGATCGTTGAAATCGTCATAAATTTAATCGGCCGCATTCGGGTTGCCCCAGCGATAAAAGGAGCGGCATGACGGAACCCTGTAATATAAAATCCAATGAGTAGAATGAAGGAGCCATGCTTGGTGAAACGGGCTGCCCACCCCTCAAGTTTACGTTCTGTCAGGCCGATCCACTTCGTGATCCGGCTGATACGACGAATTCCAATCTTTCTGCCCAACATATAATTAAACATCATTCCAGCACTAGCACCAAGCCAAGCGATACCGATCAGTGCAGCGAACTGCATATGCCCTTTTGTAACGATATAGCCTGCTCCCAGCAGGATCATTTCAATGGGAAAAGGTAGTCCTACGATGCCTAAGAAGAGCAACAGGAACATTCCTGCATAACCGTAATGAGTCAACATTGTGATGAAGTGAAGATGATGCATGTTTTCTCACCTGCCTTACCGTTATGTTATCACAAGAAGGAGAAGAGTTCATGAGAGTAGGATGAGAAACAGAATGGACAGGAGTAGTGTTACCAAATCTGTCAATGAACATCCACCGGTACAGACATAGATCGTGCTGCAATCATCGGATTTTCTTGATGGTGGTCACGAATGAGTTGAATGGTAGAAAATGTGCTATAAAAAGTCGCCCATGAACCTGTCCGGCCGAGCGCGGAAATTATATATTTAGGTTGTAACTAAGATTGACAAGGGGAACCTTACAATATATAGTATTGGCACAAGTTTACTTCGGGGAGGTTTCAAATGAGGGTCCTTCAATCGCTTCGGTCACGGAAATATTTGCAGCGGATTGTGCTGAGCTTCATGCTGGTTGTCGTTATCCTCGTGGTCACGTCGGTCGTCCAATATTTCAATGCCCAAAGCAAAGTAATCAGCATGCAGAATGACGCGGACCGCAAGCTGCTGACCCAGATCAATTATAACATCGAGAACATGAATGGCATCGTCAAGGATTTGGCCATTTCTTTATTTAACGAGGATGATATGATCGCATTAAAATCCGGGACCGATTTCGAGCAGAGCATCCTGAAGCTGGATAAGCTGAACCGGCTTGTTGCGACATCCCCGTATCTCCATTCGATTGTCTTTTATAATTCCAAGCAAGGTCGCTATTATTCCTCCCTTAATCATGATCTCGATAACAATCAGTTGTACGCCGCCATTAGCCATTATGTGGAGTCACATGAAACGGTGCCCAAGCTGCAGTTGATTCCTATGGAGCTGGATGGAAAGGAGGATAGCTTTGACGTGTTTTCCTTCTTTGTCTACGATGGCCCCTCCGTCAACTCGGTTAGCGGGAATTTTCTTGTTCTCAATATTAAGCCGACCTGGATGCTTCACAATCTGGAAGCGCTTAATGCGCTGGCGGAGCGGGAGAATGATGTGATCTTTGTAACGGACAGCGAAGGCAAGGTGCTTATATCCAATGACCGAATGCTCCCAAAACAGATGGATATCAAGAATTCCCTGCTTCAGCGCATTACCTCCTCGGGCAAAATGCTGGATAATTTCACCTATAGTCATGAGGATAAAAAATATAAGGTGACGTACCTTACCCGGGGCTTGAATGATTGGCAGATTATTAGCCTCCAGGATTACGACCGGATGATGAGCAACGTACGGCAGTTGAAATGGACGGCGGCTGCAGTCACATTTTCTGTCGTACTGATGACGGTGCTGATCTCCATCTATTTTTCCATCCGGCTCTACCGGCCTGTAGGCCATCTGCTGACATTAATCAGACGCGATGGGTTCCAAGAAACGAACCAGCCCCGGGACGAGCTGTCTGTTATTGCCTCAAGTTACTCGGAGATTATGGACAAGCTGAAGGACCTGGAGAAGGACCAGGCAGTCCAAATCAATATCGCCAAGGTATACCAACTGCGGAGCCTGATCACGGCGAGTCAAAGTATATCCGAACAGGAATTCTTACAAAGCAGAGAGCAGTACGACATCGATATCGAACCGCAAGGAAGCCTGGTTGTTGCCCTGGTGCGGATCGACAACCTGCGCGATGTCTCCAGCCGGACTGCTGACACGGCCATGTCGCTGCTTTATTTTGCTATTTCGAACATCGGGCAGGAACTGCTGCGCCGCCGCTATAGCTGTGAAGCTGCTGATATGAAGAGCGACCATCTGGTTTTTGTCATCAGTAAGAGCGGGGGGATGGGGCTTGACGGGCTGCATGAGGTATTCCGGGACATGCAGGGGACCGTCCGCAATTATTACCACATTACTTTTTCCGTTACGCTGAGCAGCGTCTTTGACTCTTACCGGGACATCACGGCCCATTATTCGCAGGATCTACGGCATGCCAATTACCGGATGATCGTGGGCAAGCAGGCAATTATTGATCCCGATAGAGTAAAAAATAACGAAGAGTGCGGGCAATTTCACATCCCTCAGGAGCTGGAACGCCAACTGACAGATGGTATAAAAAGTGGCGACAGGGAAAGCATTAACGATGTTGTGCTGAAGTGGATGGAGCTTGTCCGCACGTTCAGTTTTGAGAATATGTTTTCCGCTCTGCTGCACATGGTAGTGACGCTTAACAATACGCTCAGTGAAATGAACCATAACAAGCTTAATCCGGTTTCCGTCAATTTGCAGGCCATCAACCGGCGTATCCTGGAAATGGAAACTCTGGAGGAAATCCATGAAGTACTGATGGATGCGATCGGTGAAGTATTTGATAAGCGTCAAAGCGGACGCGACGAGAAGTCACGGCTGATCGCCGATACGATTAAAGAGATTGTAGAGAAGCACTATTCCGACCCGGACCTGAACGTGCAGAAGATTGCAGACATGCTGCGGATGAGTCATACTTATCTTGGTCAGGTTTTCAAGGAGCAGGAGGGCGCAACCGTGGTGGACTTCATTAACCGGACCCGACTGGCCCAGGCGAAAATCTATCTGGAATACCAGGATTTGACCGTGACGGAGATCATGGAGAAAGTGGGCTTCGGCAATGAAAGTTATTTTTACCGGCTGTTCAAGCGGCAGTATGGCACAACCCCCAAGGAGTACCGGCTGAAGTCGGCCATCAATCGTAATTCCTGAAGCAGCCCAGCGTTCACATTTCTCGAACCTTTTTCCTGCTCAAAACCTTTGTACAGTCCAAGCCTTCCGTTCTATGAACGGAGGGCTTTTTTACATGTCAGCGAGCTTATCTTTGGCGGGAAAGGCCTTCGGCTTCAGCAAAATGGAATATGTACAGGTGTTTTTACAGAAATCTTGCGTATGTACAGTAGCGTTTCTCCCATCCTTCCCCTATTGTTAGACCTGCAAGGCGGTAGCAAGCATATCGGACAGGAGGAGCTAATTAATGCTGAGTAAAGAGAATTCCGCTATGAGCGGGGAAACGAGCCAAGCCGCTTTATCCGGAGCGCTCAGCCGGAAGCCCAAAGCTAAATCCTTTGTAGGAAGAGAACTGCATCATTTCTGGAGAAACCGGGAGCTGTTTCTTTTATCCCTGCCGGGTGTCGTGTACAAACTGATTTTCGCGTACCTTCCCATGGTCGGGTTAATCATCGCTTTCAAAAAATACAGGTACGATAAAGGAATATTCGGAAGCGATTGGGCGGGACTGGATAACTTCAAATACTTGTTCACCGGGGATGCAGCCTGGCGCATCACCCGCAACACGGTCCTATACAATGCCGCTTATATGATATTGACGACCTGTATCGCGCTCTTATTTGCTGTTTTGTTGAATGAAATCCGGGCCAAATGGACGAAATTCTATCAGACTTCGCTGTTTTTGCCTCATTTTCTCTCGTGGGTGTTGGTCGGATATATCGCGTATGCGTTCCTGAATCATTCTGAAGGCTTTCTGAACGGGATGCTGGCTTCCTTCGGGGTGGATCCGATCAGTTGGTATCAAAGACCGGGAGTCTGGCCCTTTATTCTGGTCATCTTTCATATTTGGAAAGCGGTCGGCTTCTCCACGCTGATTTACTTTGCGGGAATTATGGGCATTAACAGCGAGTATTACGAAGCCGCTAAGATTGACGGCGCAACCAAAAGACAGATGGCCGTAAGCATTACCATCCCTCTCTTGTCGCCGCTGGTCATCATCATGTTGATCCTGTCCATTGGCGGCATGTTCCGGGGAGATTTCGGTCTGCACTATTTCATTCCGAATAATTCCGGCTTCATCTATGGGACCACGGATGTCATCGACACCTATGTCTACCGTTCGCTTCGCGAGCTGGGCAATGTAGGGATGTCCGCCGCCACCGGATTATACCAGTCCGTTGTGGGCCTGGTGCTGGTGCTTCTCGCTAACGGCATCGTCAAAAAAATCAACCCGGATCACTCTTTATGGTAAGTAAAATTGAGGGTCCCCGCCAAAGTAATCGGAATAAGCTTCAGAGCATAGGCGTCACTTTGGTGGGAGTACTGAAAGGAGGCCTTGTATGAAAACCAAATTCGAACCGTATCAGGGTCTTATCCATCTGGTGTTTATCATCATTTCCATCCTGATGGTGCTGCCCTTTGTGTTAGTTGTCATTATTTCGGTGACGAGTGAAGCCAGTATTCTCAAGAACGGTTACCGGTTTATCCCGGAATCTTTTAGCCTGGATGCGTACCGATATGTTCTTGAGACTCCGGAAATTATCCTTCAAGCCTACGGCATCACGGCTTTCATCACAGTAGTCGGCACCTTGTCCGGTCTGTTCGTGACGGCTATGACCGCTTATGTCATCTCCAGGAAGGATTACCGCTATAACCGGATTACCACTTTTTATGTCTTTTTCACCATGCTGTTCAGCGGGGGGCTCGTTCCGGTCTACATTCTCATCACGCAGTATCTGCATATGAAGGATACGCTGTTTGCCCTTATTCTCCCTGTGCTGCTCTCACCTTTTAATATTATGGTTATGAAAGGTTTTATGTCCAAGATTCCGCAGGAGATTATTGAATCTGCCAAAATGGACGGTGCCAAAGAATTCCGGATTTTCTTTACGATCATCATTCCGCTCTCCAAACCGGCTTTGGCTACGATGGGTCTGCTCATTTCATTCACCTATTGGAATGAATGGTTCAATGCGATGCTGTATATCGACAATCAGAAGCTGGTTCCGCTGCAGCTCCTCTTGGTACGGATTTTGAACAGTATGGAGTACTTGACCTCCAATTCGGAGTTTTCCAGTCAGATGGGGATTAACTTGTCGGAATTTCCGAATAACTCCGCCCGGATGGCGATTGCGGTTTTGGCCGGGGGGCCTATGCTGGTCATCTTCCCGTTTTTCCAAAGATTTTTTGTAAAAGGCTTAACGGTTGGCTCCCTTAAGGGTTAACATAGAACATAACGAGAATTTCAGGAGGTCATGCAGAATGAAAAAATGGATAAAGACATCTCTGGCACTATCGCTAGTCGCTACGGTCATCGCCGGTTGTGGAAAAGACGGTGGCGGTTCAACCGCTGCAGGAAGCGCATCACCTTCGGGCAGCGCGTCTGCGACGGCAGCAAACCAAAAGCTGACTCCGGTCGAGCTCACCTGGTATTACCCATTGTCCCAGATGCAGCCGGATCAACAGACGGTAGAGCAAGAAGTCAACAAGATCACCAAGGAAAAACTGAATGCGACGGTAAAGATGATGCCGGTGCCGATCAGCGACTATCCTCAAAAAATGAACACCATTCTGGCCGCAGGCGAGAAGTTCGATATTCTCTGGACCGGCTATCTGCTTAAGCAGGAGGAACTGGTACGGAAGGGCGCCATTCAACCCCTGGATGATTTGCTGGCGAAGAACGCACCTAACTTGAAGAAGGATGTACCGCAAGTCATGTGGGACGGACTGAGCATCGACGGCAAAATTTACGGCATCCCCAACCAGCAGATTAACGGAAACCGCCTCGGCTTCCTCATTCAAAAGCGATTTGCGGACAAATACAAGCTAGATACGGCTTCGATCAAAAAGATTACGGATATCGAGCCGTTCCTGGAGCAGATCAAGCAAAACGAGAAGGATATCATTCCGTTCGGCAGTACATTCAGCAGCGCGGTGACCGGCTTGAACAGCGAGATGTTCTGGGTTGTGCCTGGGCTCGACGATCACTTCTATATCAAAAAGGGAGATAACAGCTACAAGCTCTACCGCTACCCGCAAGAGGATCTTGACAATTTCAGACTGGCCAGCAAATGGTACAAGGCCGGCTATATCTTTAAAGATGCGGCAACGGCCAAGATGGCTGATTATGAAACAAAGGGACAAATGGCCGTTCAATTCAACAATGTCCTGAAGCCGGGCGTCGAAGCGGAAGTGAAGGCGAAAAACGGCGGCAATGATATCATTTCCATTCCGGTAACCGACTGGTTCTCTAACGGCTATTCCGCCACGACCAACCAGGCGATCAGCAGAACGTCCCAGAATCCGGACCGGGCTATGATGCTGCTTGATCTGGTCAACTCCGACAAAACGCTGTACAACCTGATTGCCAACGGCATTGAGGGTGTCCACTACGACAAGCTATCCGACAATGTAGTGAAAGCGAAGGCGGATTCCCGCTACAAACCGAATATGGATTGGGTATTCGGCAGCGTGTTCAACTCCTATCTGAAGGAAGGCCAACCGGCCAACATCTGGGAGGAGACTAAGAAAATCAACGCTACCAAGAACGTAAATCCGATCGGCGACTTTAAATTCAATTCCGAGCCGGTCATCACGGAAATCGCCAATCTGAACGCGGTATGGGGCGAATATAAGAAGGGTCTTACGACAGGTACCCTTGATTTTGACGCAACGTGGCCGGCTTTGTACGACAGACTGAAGAAAGCGGGCGAAGACAAGTACGTGGCAGAGGTTACCAAGCAGTTTAACGAGTACCTGACGAAAAAGGGACTGGTGAAGTAAGCGGTTGTGCAGTTGGGATGGCGGCCGTTTATGAAAGGATAGCCAATCATCGGGTTTAAGGAGTGCTGCAGGTTCAGTCATCAAACGGAAACAGATGGCCGGCCTGCGGCTTTTCCATGCCATATTTGAATGGAGGAATGAAGATCATGTGGAGAAGAAAGGTTATCGTCTTTTTGCTTACCGCATTGCTGCTCACCGGCATCCCGTTCGGGGGAGTTCAGGCGGAGGAGGCTTCTGCACCCGGTGCCATTTTTTATGTATCGAATAATGGAAGCGATTCCAATTCTGGCACACTGGCGTCACCTTTCCAAACTTTGGAAAAAGCTAGAGATGTCATCCGCCAACTGAAGCAAACCTCAGGTCTGCCGGACGGCGGCGTGACGGTCTATCTTCGTGGCGGGAACTACAGCAGGTTGTCCAGCTTTTTGCTGGGGGAGCAGGATTCCGGAACGGCGGATAAGCCGATTACCTACAAAGCCTATCCGGGTGAAAGTGTACGATTGAACGGGGGCTTGGAGTTGGAGAAAAGCTGGTTCACCCCTGTGACGGACACTGCCGTTCTGAACCGGATCATCAGCACGGATGCCCGAACCAAGGTGATGCAGGCGGATCTGAGCGGGCATGGCATCACCGATTACGGCGTCATGAGCCGGCACGGATATTACCTGGCCAATGATGTCAGCGATGTTCCGCCGATGGAGCTCTACATCGACGGGCAAGGCATGACGCTGGCCCGCTGGCCCAACAACGGAACTGTCCAGATGGGCGACATCCTGGATCCGGGCCCGACCCGCAAGGATGCCGACCTGCAGACTCGTGGAGGCACCTTCAAGTACCCCTATGAACGTCCAGATTTGTGGACACAGGCGGACGATATTTGGCTGGATGGGATTTTCGGCTATAGCTGGGAATGGTCCTACAACAAAGTTGCCGCCATTAACACAACCAATAAAACCATCACCTTGGCCTATGGAGAAATGAGCGGCTTGTTCAAAAACTGGTATCCGGATTTCCATTTCGCTCAAAACTTGCTGGAAGAAATCGATATGCCGGGGGAATATTATATCGACAGAAGCAAGGGCAAGCTGTATTTCTTGCCAACGGCTGCCTTTGAAGCCGATAATCCCGAGATTACCGTTTCCATGCTGAAAACTCCGCTTATCAATACGGTCAATACGTCGTTTGTAAATTTTGAGGACCTGATCTTGGAGAATGGCCGGGATTCGGCGGCAGTGATCATGGGCGGCGACCATGTGCAAATTATAAATAGCGAAATCCGCAACTTTACCAACGGCGGCGTACGGATCAATGCTCCGAGCCGTTGGTTGTACAACGACTTCGCCAAGGCCGATGGCGTTAACCATGCCGTCATCTCCACCCATATCCACCATATTGGGGGAACGGCCGTCATCCTGAACGGCGGCGATAAGCAGTCGCTCGTACCAGGCAACAATGCCGTGGTGAACAGCCACATTCATGATTTCGCCTATTATCATAAGGCGTATAACCCGGCTGTGATTCTGACGGGGGTGGGGAACCGAGTCACACACAGCGAGATACATGATGCCCCTCATCCGGGTATCCTGATTTTCGGCAACGACCATCTGGTGGAATACAACAATATCTATGATGTCTGCAAAACCTTCTCGGATCTCGGCGCCATCTATATGAATCTGGGCGCATCGCCGCAGGAGCGGGGCTCTGTGATCCGGAGGAACTATTTCCATAACATCGGGGAAGGCAAAGCCGGGGTGCAGGGGATTTATCCCGACAACTTCACTATGGGTATTACCATTGAAGAGAATGTCTTCTATAAGATGGGCAACTCCGCGGTTCTGAATAATGGCGGCTCTCATATCAGCACCCGCAACAATCTGTTCATCGATGCCAAGGTTCCTTACGAATTTGCGGATCTCTACCTGGGAGACGGCCCGGATCAACAGATTAACAAGAACTATATGGGGCCGTGGCATACTTTGTTCGAGAAAAACAATAACTTTGTAGGCACGCCGCATATGGAGAAATACCCGGAGTTGGCAGACTTCTTCACGGAAAACCGCTATTATCCGGATACCAACACGTTCCAGAATAATGTGGTCTACAACCCGACGAAGACGAGAAATGCCAGCACAAATGCGCAAGGGGCGCTTGATCCCCGCAATCTTTTGCAGTATGCGAGCAACTGGGTGGCGGACCGGGATCCGGGCTTCGTGAACCTGGCGGGCGGCGATCTGAATCTGAAACCGGATGCGGAAGTATTCCAGCATATTCCGGGATTCCCGAATATCCCGTTCAGTGAGATGGGAACCTCAGGCAAGGTGGGGCCATTGCTGTCCGCCGACCTGATCCCTGTTAACGGCGTCAAACTATATGAGGATGCGGTCGCTATTGGAATCGGAAAATTGTATTCCTTGAATTATGCCGTTCTTCCTTGGAACGCAACCAATCCAGCCGTCCAGTTTACTTCCAGCAATCCCGATATCGTGAAGGTGGATGCGAGCGGTAAGCTGAAAGGGGTTAATTTGGGAGAAGCAGTGATTACTGCGGTTTCTGCAGACAACCCGCTGTTGAAGGATGAAATTCATGTCACGGTTGAAGTCGGTGACGGGATCATGGATTATACGGATTTTGAAAGCGGCCGGAACGGATGGCCGAGCGATGCCAATCGAAGCATCGTGGATATGGGCGACGGCAACCATATGTATAAGCTGTTGATGGGCGCAACGACGCTAAATGAAAGCGAATTCAGTAATTATGAGCTGAGCTTCAAAATGAAGACACCGCCGGTTATTCCGGAGACGGCAACGTTTTATGTCTTCGACCGGCAGAACAAGAGCGGCAGCGGAGGCCGCATCGGGTACCGGAAAGTTGCAGACGGTACCTCCTCCTGGATTCTCTATAACGGAACCTGGGCGACCGTCAAAGAGAATAAGCTCCCTACCCAGGACTTGCAGGCGAATACGGTTTACAATTTCAAAATCATCGTCAAGGGAGCGGATATCAGCGTATATGTTGACGACAAGCTCAAGCTGAAGGCTACCGACACGACGCATAATGCATCGGGCCAAGTCGGATTCTATGCCGGGGGCTTCAACAATCTGCTGTTCGACGACATCAAGTTCTCAGTCCCAGGTAAGGACGTTACCGGTTTATTGTTCGATAAGAGCAGTTACAACATGGTGATGGGAGAAGAACTGCCGCTTGTGGTGAGCTACGACCCGTCGGATACCGCCGACCGTGCAGTCGTGTGGCATTCCTCCCATCCGGAGATCGCTACTGTAAATGAAAATGGCGTAGTATCTGCTCTGTCTAAAGGAGAGACGGTGATTTCCGTTACATCGGCTGTCAATCCGGCTGCCACCGCTTCTGTTACGATCAACGTATCGGACATTATGCTCTCCACGAATTTCGATTCGGGCGCCAACGGGTGGCCGGTGGATCCGAACCGCAGCATCGTGACGGTGAATGGCAACAAGATGTACAGGATTGTCAAAGGCGCGAATGCGCTTCATCCGAAAATATTCCAGAACTACGATCTGACCTTCAAGCTGAAGACGCCGGCCGTGATGCCGGATTTGGGATCGTTCTATGTGTATGACCGTCAGGTTTCCGGCAAGTCGGGCATCATCGGATACAAGAAATTAGCCGACGGCACATCACAATGGATTTTATATAACAAGGATTGGGCCACACTCAAGGCTGTAAATATGCCTGATCAGGACTTGAAGCCGGATACCCAATATCAGATTCGCATCATTGCCGACGGCACGAATATCCGCGTATATGTGAATGGCGTGCTGCGGCTGGAAGGCTCTAATCCCACCTCCAATCCATCGGGAACTATCGGCTTCTACGTGGGCGGCTTCAGTGAAATGTGGTTTGACGATGTAGTGGTATCGATTGTCAAATTACCTGTAACGGCCATTCAAGCGACTCCGGCAAACCTTTCCCTCGAGCCGGGCGGAAGCGGGCAAATCGAGGCAACGGTCATGCCGGCGAACGCGACCGATCGCAGGATCCGCTGGAGCACCAGCAATCCGGCTGTGGCCACGGTTACGGACACCGGGATGGTCACCGCTGTTGCATCGGGTACGGCAGTCATTACGGTCGTTTCCCTGGATGATGAAACGGTGAAAGCGGAGATACCGGTTTCGGTTGTTGCGGCGGAATACCCCATTTTTAACTTGGATGAGCATCTTAACGACCGAGAGCACTGGACGAAGTCGGAATCGGTGACTTTCGGCAACGGCACCGTCAAGATGAAGAGCAACGGTGTATATGGCTACAACGGTGCGAAGTTTGGCAGCGGATTGATCCGGTTTAAAGCCAAAATCGACGAGTACGGGCCAACCAGCGGGTGGTATGGCTTTGCGGTACGCTCCGAAAGGACCGGTGATCCTGCATGGGTGGGGTCCAATACAGGCTACCTGGTAGTCATCAAGGAAAACCAGATTGAGCTGCAATCCTGGAAGCCGGGACAGAAGATGTTGGAAATCCTGCCGAATACCGCACTGCTGCCCCATGGGGAATATCAAATTGACATCGGGGCGATTCAGACCCCGGCAGGCGTACGTTTTATTATGAACGTAGATGGGAATCCGGTGCTGAACTATCTGGATAATGACGGGAACACCAGGATCGGTGCAGAAGGATACCTCAATGTCTACACCTATAATAACGGAGACAATGTAATTGAACTGAAGCCTATGCAGGGTCAAGGGAATGTAATCGAGTCGATCCGTCTGGATGAGGAGCAGATCAGCTTAGCCGTAGGCGAAAGCAGGCTCGCTGTGACCCAGGCTGTGTACACCGATCAATCCGTCACGCAAGTGACTTATGGGGTTACGTATACGACGGATCATCCGGAAATCGCCGTGGTGAATGGATCGGGGATCCTAACAGCTGTATCGGCAGGTACGACCAAGCTGACGGCGGAATATCAAGGCAAGAGGGCTGAGGCTATTGTCATCGTCACACAGGGGCAGGTGCCCGGTGATGTGGCGCCTCCTGTCTGGACTTCAGGTACATTGACGGTCATGGGCAAAGACACCACTTCCGTGTCACTGGCCTGGTCCGGCGCATCCGATCATATCGGAGTGACGAAATACAGGGTTTACAAGGATGGCCAAGAGGTTGCGACTGTAGCCGGAACGGCCTACACGGTGGACGGATTGTCGTCGGATACGGCCTATACCTTCCAGGTGCAAGCGGGCGATGCAGCAGGCAACTGGAGTGCGGACGGACCGGTCACCACAGTGAAAACCAACGGGGCTGATCTTCCGGTAACGGCATCCGGTACACTAACCGGTTCACCGACTGTTCAGGGAGGGAAGGAGTATGAGCTTACTTTCAGCCTGGAGCAGGTGACTGGCAAAATTGTGGGTGAAGATTTGACGATCGGGTTCGACCCTGCATTGTTCCAATTTGTCTCTGTGGATTCTCTCTTGCCGAACGTTGCCATTGTCACTCAAAAGGTTAATGCGGACAATGTCCGTTTGATCCTGGCCGGTACGGGCGGCATCGGCAGTGCGGTGACTGCTGACGGCGGCGTACTGAAGCTGAAGTTTATCGCGAAATCTTTGTCGCCGGGTCAACAGGCGGAGGGCCAATTTACGGTGCAGCCGAATGTGATCACCAATAGTAAAGGATTGGAATCACAAGTTGTTACCGCACCACTTCCGGTGTCGATTCTGACCATCGAACTCGGAGATTTGAATGGTGACGGCAAGTTCAGCATCGGGGATTTGGGCATTCTGATCGGCATATACGGCAAAACCGACGCAGATCCGGAATGGAGTCTGTATAAAGCGGCCGACCTGAATAATGACGGTGAAATCGGCTTGATAGATCTAACAATGATTGCAGGGAAAATTATCGGAGAATAAAAGCTCTTATCGAGCACTTCGAGGAAGCGGGCTCGTGAGAAATGCAAAGTGTGTGAATGGGGATGTTCATTCACACGCTTTTTTCTTACGATGTATCAATGAAGGTGACATTATGAAGAAAGGACGATGAATGCATTGGCGAAAAAGTTAGGAATACTCGGCTTGATGATCCTTCTGATGAGTATCGTATTGCCTGGCGCCGCATTTGCCGAGGAGGGGCCAAGGTTTTCATTGTCGGTTTCGAAAACGGCTCCGGCTGTTGGCGAAGAGATCGAAGTGGAGATTAAGGCGAGTCAGGTCAAGGATATGGTTGCCTTCGAGCTTAATCTTTATTTTAATCCTCAATTGTGGGATACAAGCGCAATTCAATACAGCTCGGGCTTGGCAGGATTCAGTTCTGTGACACAACAGAACTTGTGGAGCGAAGGACATTTTCAAGCGGTATATACGAAAATAAGTGCTTCAGCAGGTGAAAATGGAGATGTGATCCTAGGGAAAGTGAAGTTTAAAGCGAAAGCTAACGGGTCCGCTACCTTTACACTCCGTTCTATTTTGGTAGGACAGTTAGGGGAGTCGGAGGACAAATTCACGAAATATACACCGAATGTCCAAGCCCAGGCTGTCATTCATGATCGTGGTGTTGGCGGTGGCAACAACGGCAACAATGGGAATAACGGGAATAACGGGAATAACGGGAATAACGGAAAAGGAAATGGACAGCAAGCTTCCGGCTCCCAGCTTCAAATAACAGCGTCCCCTAACCAGGATGGAGTGGTTCAGATTAGCGTGGATCCCGGCAATCTGAAGAGCGTCATCGATCAAGTGGCTGGGGATCGCGTCACGATTGCAATTCAATCCGATGCCGAAGTAAAGAAGATTGAAGTAGAAATCCCTATGGAACAAATTCGATACGCCGCCTCCAAAAACGTTCAAATGATTGGCATCGATAGCGGTCTTGCAACGCTGTACATGAATAAAGATTTATTTGCTCGAGAGGGCTCATCCGCTTCCGTTTTGCAGTTTACCGTGTCGCAAGTAGATGCATCATCTTTGCCGGCAGCTGCTGGCGCAATTGTAGGCAACCATCCGATATATGATTTTGATCTGAAGCTGGATGGAAGAAGTGTAAGCCAATTTGTCGGAAAAGAAGTGGCGGTAGAGGTGCCTTACACGCTTCAACCAGGGGAAAAACCGGGCAATATCGTGATATATTATGTCTCTAATAGCGGCCAGCTAGAAGTGGTGAAAAATGCGAAATACGATCCGGCAACGGGGAAAGTAAGCTTTAAACCGAAGCATTTCAGCATGTATTTCCCAACTCATGAAAGCGGTACGTTTAACGACTTGTCGGAAGCGGCATGGGCTAAGGAATCAATCGAAGCCTTAGCCGCAAGAAAAGCGGTGAATGGCGTCGGAAACAACAGATTTAGTCCCAATAGCGATGTAAGTCGCGCGGAGTTTATTGCGATGTTGGTCAATCTGTTCGATCTTGCCGACGCAACGGCAAAGAGCTCGCTTTCCGACGTTCATGAACAGGCATGGTATTATACACCGATTGCAACGGCTGAGAAATTAGGCATCGTGGAAGGAAAGAACGACACCACCTTTGGCGTCGATGATAAAATAACGCGGCAAGATATGGCGGTGATGATGTATCGGGCAGCCCGGACATTCGGCTATGGATTGAAACCGGGGGATTCTGCAAGCCGCTTTAGCGATCAAGACGACATTGCAGGGTATGCTTCGGAGGTGGTAACCGTCATGCAGCAAGCGGCAATACTGAATGGAATAAGCGAGGGCGTATTTGCGCCTCAAGGCTTCTCCACCAGAGCACAGGCTGCAGCGGTTTTGTACAGAATTTTCGACAAGAATTAATGGAGGTGCAGGGGACAGAATCTATTTACCGAAAACAGGGAACTGACGTTCTTGTTTTCGGTTGTTAAGCTGAGATGGCGCACTTACGTTCCTCTGCGGAGTTACTGGCCAATCTAATTTGCACAGCCATTATGCAAATACGCCGCAAAAACTGTCAGAACGACAGCCTTGCGGCGTTTTATTATTTGGACGTTATTCGATCCGTACAGCCAACGGGATGTTCATGTGACCGGTGGATGCGACCCAGCCGGCTCATGCCCACTTCGATCCTTGCGGCGAAGGGCAGCGTGCAGCGCTCAGCTTTGCTTTGACATCCATAAGGCAGCCGCACCAGCGGCACGTCGTGCCGAACTGGTAGTCATTACAGCTCCGGCAGGCGGCCATCCGCTTCTCGTACTCCACTTCGGTTGTCAGCTTAAGGTTCCGGACCCGAAGGGTTTCGCCGAACAACTTGGCGATTTCCTCGGGTGTGACATGGACGGTTGCGGTGCACCCTTTGCATGCGG
The DNA here is from genome assembly GCF_003955665.1 of Paenibacillus whitsoniae. Lineage (GTDB taxonomy): Bacteria > Bacillota > Bacilli > Paenibacillales > NBRC-103111 > Paenibacillus_E > Paenibacillus_E whitsoniae. The sequence continues at coordinate 54,024 of NZ_RXHU01000034.1, read as the reverse complement.
ACGCTAACATCTCTTCGTCTCGGTTAACGGAGGGGATCATAGCAAGCTACCCCTTCCTTAGGCGAGCCGAAGCGTCACGACCGAGCGTGCTGGCAGGGTGACGTGCAGTTCTCCATTTTCAAAACGATACGCTTCGAACGCCGCCAGCTTCACCGCCTCTGGCTGTTCAAACGTGTTATGTGCCTGCATGGTGTCGGAGGTCAGGATGGTGCCACGAACGGCTTGCCCGGTATAACCGCGAACATCGCATGATACTTCCAGCGCGTCGCTAGGATGCAGGTTGCACAAGGAAATGTGAATATGCCCATCTTCATTCACGGATGCGGAAGCGCTAAGCTGATCGAGGTGCGCCCCGTTCATCGTGTAGGCCGGGCTCTCCACATCGGTCGTCAAGAACTTGGCATCCATATGTACCTTGTACATATCGAAGACATGATATGTCGGTGTCAGCACCATGTCGGCACCTTCCGTCAAAATCACGGCTTGCAGGACGTTGACCACCTGCGCAATGTTCGCCATCCGCACGCGGTCGCTGTGGTGATGGAACAGATTCAGGTTAATGCCGGCGATCAACGCGTCGCGCATCGTGTTCTGCTGATAGAGGAAGCCGGGGTTCGTGCCGGGCTCCACATTATACCAGGTGCCCCATTCATCGACGATGAGAGCGACTCTTTTATCCGGATCGTATTTGTCCATGATTTCGGAGTGGCGGACGAGCAGTTCTTTCATTTTGAACGTTTGCTGCAGTGTCTTGAACCAATCCGCTTCCGTGAAGTCGGTCGCCGCGCCTTTGTCCTTCCAGTTACCGGTCGGAACCGTGTAGTAATGGAGGGAGAGACCATCCATATTACGCGCCGCTTCACGCATCAACACTTCGGTCCAGTGATAGTCGCCGCTGTTGGCGCCACAGGCGATTTTGAACACGCGATTGTCCCCGTAGTTGCGCACATAGCAGGAATACTGCCGGTACAGATCTGCGTAATATTCAGGACGCATGTTGCCGCCGCAGCCCCAGTTCTCGTTCCCTACGCCAAAATAAGTCAGCTTCCACGGCGCTTCACGGCCGTTCTCCTGACGCCAATTCGCCATCGGCGATTCGCCGTCGAAGGTCATGTATTCGACCCATTCGGACATCTCCTGTACGGTGCCGCTTCCCACATTGCCGGAGATGTACGGCTCCGCGCCGATCAATTCACAAAGCCGCAGAAACTCGTGCGTGCCAAAATGATTGTTCTCCACAACGCCGCCCCAGTGCGTGTTGATCATCCGTTTGCGGTTCTCGGCAGGGCCAACGCCGTCTTTCCAGTGATATTCGTCGGCAAAACAGCCGCCGGGCCAGCGGAGGACGGGGATGTTCAGTTTTTTCAAAGCGTCCAGCACGTCGTTGCGCATGCCTTCGGTATTCGGAATCGGGGAATCATGCCCAACCCAGATGCCTTCATAAATGCAGCGGCCGAGATGCTCGGAGAAATGTCCGTAAATATTTCGGTTAATCGTCTGTTTCGGTGAATTCGCATGAATCGTCAGCTTTGCCATGGTGGGATCTACTCCTTATGGGTTGTGGTGGAGACCGACTCGCGATGGATGAGAGCGGCCGTGAGAATCATTTGCTCGTGTGTGCCGTGGGCTTGCGTGCGACTGCCCCGATGAATGACAGAAAGCAGCTCTTCAACGAGATGCTTGGCATCGAGCGAGAACGTCGTGAGTCTCGGTGAAATTTGCGAGGCCAACGGAATATCGTCGCAGCCGATGATCGAGATGTCGTCCGGCACTTTGCGCCCGTGCTCGCGCAGCCCTTGCAGACAACCAGCGGCCATCCAGTCGTTCACAGCGAAAATCGCGTGGGGCAGCTCGCCGGTGAGGAGTTGGTCGGCGGCGCGCCTGCCGCCTTCCCAGTTCATTTTGTCCGTGATGATCTGGACGGTTATCCCGACTTGCTGGGCATAGGCGAGAAAACCTTGCTTGCGAAGCCGGGAAGAGTCGTACTTGTCCGGCCCGGCCAGCAGCGTGAAGTTACGGTGTCCGGCGTCATACAGCGTCTTAGCAGCTTTGCTGCCGATGCGGTAGTCATCGTAGTAAATCTGGACGATGTCCTCGCGATGGGCATACCGCTGAACCGCATACAGCTGGCCGGTCGCAGCCTTCAGCTCATCGAGCTTGGCGTCGTCCATTTGACCGATGACGATGATCGGCCCCTTCACAGCTGCATCCAACGGCCCTTCCGGATTAACCATCGATAGTCGGATCGCTTGCTTCGCCGCCAAATTCGTAATTTCGACGAGGAAATTGGTATAGTACGGGTCATTTCCTTTGATGTCCGGCGAACGCATCAGATAGAGCGTGTCCACATGAACAGAGGGAACGATATACGTGCCTTTGCCCTGAAGTTGAACGAGCAGGCCTTCCTGAACTAGCGTTTGAATCGCTGCGCGCACGCTGACCCGGCTCGCTTCAAAGCTTTCGGACAGGTCGCGTTCCGAAGGAATTTTGACGAGCTGGTCGGTTTGTAGTGTCTGGATTTGCTCGCGAAGCTGTGCGGTTAGTTTTTCTTTCAAAAGCGGAGATTTCTTCATCCCGGGGGGACCACCATTCGTATAAGACCAATATTAAATTTATTTAATACCAATATAATACCACTTAAGTTGGGATGTGTCTATGAGGAAATACTGCTGCTTCTGTGTCAAATTCCATATATAAATAGAAATGTTCCATAAACCGTTAAACAGATTGTTCCCTAAAGGATAATTAAGATTATCCTACTGCGTTACGGAAAAGATAGTAGGCAACAGCAGGCAGGACCTGGGGGGACAGTCAGGCAGTGTGTTGAATCAACAGGGATTTGGCGATTATTTACAAGTTACGCCTAAACCTGGCCAAATGCGTCTTTGGGCGTGGCAATCTATCGCGCATGGAGCGGATAGTGTATTGTTTTTTCGATGGCGGACTTGTACATTTGGTGCAGAAACTTTATGGCATGGTTTGAATCATTATGGCAATCAACCACATAGAAGACTTGAAGAAGCCATCTATCAGTAATTAAATGAGTGGCATGTGTTAACGGATCTGATTTCCATACAAGTAATAGAACAACAGGGTGATTTGTATAAATATAAAGTACTGTTTTCCCCAAATGCTCAACTTTTAGACAAGGAGGATGCAGCCTTGTTATCCGCTTATGTAGAACAAGGGGGGACCTTAGTGATGGGCCCAAGGAGCGGATATAAGGACCGATCGAACCGTGCATATATGATGCCTTAATGAAATTCTGCAAGTGGATTCACCGCAAACAAAGGTTGTAGCGCGATATACAACAGATTATTATAAAGACAGTCCAGCCATAGTTCGACATAAGGTTGGGCGAGGTGAGGTCATTTACTTTGGCACGTTTTTCACAAAGGAAAACACGGACCAGCTATTAAATAATATTCCTCTTATCGATCCATTAGAGTTTTGGGTTCATGCCCCTGCGGAAGTAGAAGTCGTTACGAGAAATCACCCCAGCGGAGAGATAGCGATATTTCTCAATTATACGTCCCATTCCCAGTTCGTTGAGTTTAAGGAATCTGTCCGAAATTGCCTTACAACAGAAATAGTAGCAGGCAAAATAGAAATAGAACCTTACGGAGTCAGGAGGGTACAGCGGGTTTAATGTCTACTGAAACTACAGCGATTTAACTGCACCCACCTCCAAATGCAACCGCTCCTTTCGATACCGTTTTGGAGAAATGCCTTTGATGCGCTTGAAATGTTTAATGAAATAACTGGAAGTTTGAAAACCAGTCTCTAATGCAATTTGCGTTATACTTTTCGTGTGGTCGAGCAGAAGCTGCTCGGCTCTTCGTATTTTGATGAACATGACGTATTGTGTGAATGTGGTATTCATTACCTGTTTGAAGAACCGAGCAAATTGGCTGTAGCTCATCATGCACATCTTGGCAGCTTCTTCAACCGTAATCGGCAGAGAGCTATTCTCATTAATCGTGATGAGGACCTCTCGAAGAGCAGCCATTTTGACCGAGTCATCGATGATATTCTCAGCAGCAGATGGGGAAAAAAGCGTGCGCTGATAGCGAAGCAGCCAGAGAATGAGTTTGTAAATGCTGGAGCTCACTGCTAATTCGAAGGCAAATGCCTTGGCCTGATATTCCCTGTACATATTCTCGACTAATGCGTGTAAGGGAGCTAGGTCAGTGGATTCAGGTTGAATCCATTTTTGAAGTCCGTACAAGGGAGTCGTATATGGCAAATAATACTGCAACTCGAAAGCAAGCTGCGGCATTGGGTTCAACAACTCAGAATCAAAGCCAATGACATAGTGTCTGGAGGGTTGATTCGTTGCAATCCTGACACTGTGAACTTCACACGGATGAATGAGAATAAACGAGCCCGCGGTAGCTTCAAAGCTTTCATTACCAATCGTTATCCAAGCATTTCCTGCTGAGACGTAGATGATTTCCATATGATAATGCCAATGTGAAGCGATTTGGTACCCTTCATCTTCCGTATTTTGGATACCAACATAGAAAGGTCGATCAATATCGCGCAATCCGCTTTGGTTTTTATTTTGCTCAAAATAAGGTTGGTTAATTTGAATCACGAACTAGTCCCCTCAGATCTGATAAATAGAATCGTTATATTTTTTGATAGTTCTATTATAGAGTAAGTAATGGATATTTTGTACGCTTAGGATATGCAATCATTCATTTCTTTTAGGGGGAACTTATCATGAATCATTTACTAGATCTGCCAAGCACTTTTTTTGTTGGCTGTAATTATTGGGCCTCACATGCTGGAACCGCGATGTGGTCGGACTGGATGCCGGAGCAAGTGGAAATCGATTTGAAAAGATTATCCCAAGCGGGCATTGAGGTTATTCGTGTATTCCCGCTGTGGCCCGACTTTCAACCCATTGAGAATATGTACTCGGGTGAAGGCCAACACTTCGGTTACCGCTTTGGGGAAGAGAGACTTCCTGATACTGAGGCTGGGAGAGCAGGGATGTCCGTTGTCATGATGGAGCGATTCCAGGCTTTTACGGAAATCGCAAAGAAATATGACATCAAGTTAATAGTTGGCTTGATTACAGGATGGATGAGCGGTCGGTTATTCGTCCCGCCAGCACTAAGAGGCAAAGCGATTTTGACCGATCCCGACGCGATCCGCTGGCAGGTTCGTTTCGTGCGATATTTCGTGAATCATATGAAACATAATGACACTATCATTGCGTGGGACCTTGGGAACGAGTGTAATGTGATGGGAAAAGTGGCTTCCCAGGAAGAAGCTTTCGTATGGACAGCGTCGGTTGCGAACGCGATTAAGGCCGCTGATGCAACGCGACCGCTTATTTCGGGCATGCACAGCCTGCAGGCAAAGGGCAACTGGACGATGCAGGATCAAGGGGAGCTCACCGATATATTAACAACACACCCATACCCATTCTGGACGCCATATATGGATTTTGATCCATTGACTTCTATGCGTCCAACGATTCACGCCACTATGGAAAGTCTGTTGTATGCGCAAATTGGTGAGAAACCTTGCTTCGCTGAAGAAATGGGGACCATGGGTCCAATGGTGTGCAGTGAGGAAGTCGCTGCAGCATTTGCCCGTACAAGCATGCTATCTCAGTGGGCACATGGTCTACCAGGCTTATTATGGTGGTGTGCAAATGATCAAACGAAGCTTAATCATGCACCCTATGATTGGGTAGCTTGCGAAGGTGAACTTGGCCTAATAACAGAAGTAGGGCGAATAAAGCCTGCGCTTCAAGAGATGGGCACTCTCAAAAAAGTCATTCAAGATATGCCGTTTGGGAAATTACCTGCACACAGTGTTGAGGCGGTTTGTATCCTAAACAGTACACAGGATCATTGGGCAACAGCCATCGGAGCCTTTCTATTAGCGAAGCAAACGGGCTTTGATATCGATTTCCGATTCGAGGATCAACCGATCCCGGATGCTAATTTCTATATGCTGCCTTGTGTAACAGGCGTATATGGCGTACCGAAGCAGCGTTGGGAGCAGTTGCTGAATAAAGTTCGTCAGGGAGCAACTCTTTATGTATCTTCGAACGATGGATACATGCTCAATTTCTCCGAGTTAACGGGCTTAACCGTGCAAAATCGCAGTCGGAGAGCAAGTGAAGCCATTGCGATCCTTCAAGATGAGCACGGCGACATTCCATTGTCAATTCCAAGCACATTTAAACTGGATTTCAGCAATGATTGTGCTGAAGTTTTAGCCGTGGAAACGGATGGCAATCCAGTTCTGACCAAAGCAACTTATGGCAAGGGAACTGTGTATTTCTGCGCACTGCCACTGGAGTTGGCGATGTCTACACAACCAGGGGTAAGCTACACTCCAGAGCTTTATCCATACTGGAAATTGTATGAAGTAATTTCTAGGGACGTACGCAGTAATAGGGTTGTTCAAGTTAAGGAGCCACACATTGGGGTAACCGAGCATGCACTTAGTTCTCATATACGAATTTGTGTGCTGATAAATTATTCACCCGATGCAAGAGAGGTATCGCTAATCCTGAGAGAGGGTTGGGAAGTTGGCGAAAGTTTGTACGGCAGAGATCCACAGCATGGCGAGGGAGGATCTACCGTAAAAGTGGCCGCCAATGATGCTGTTATCCTTCAGTTCAAACAATACTAAACAAGTAACCATTTAAGGTGTATAATGCATGCTAGATAGAAAGGAAGGAGGGCATCCTTGTTGTACAACTTTATCAAAAGTTCCTTGCAATGGAAGCTCATTCTCATGATCTCATGCATTGTCATCTTGGTTGTTATTACGATTGGCAGCTTCAGTTATTACAAAAGCGCACGAGCGATTGAATCCGATGCCCAGCGTTTCAGCAATCAAATTTTGAAGCAAGCGACGTTAAATTTAACGCGTTATATTAATGATAATGAGCAATTTTTTCAAATGTTGATTTTGAGTCTGGACTTTCAGGATTGGGCGAACGTACAGCCAGGCGATTCGTATAGCAATTACAGTAAAATTAAAGATATGGAAAATCGAATTATCCAGCCCTACATTAACTTTCATCAGGAAACGCTTTCAATTGTGCTTTATAATGAAAATGGAAATCAGATCGTATATCGCAATAGTAATATGGATACCGTTTTGGATACGGATTTTTCTTTTCTAAAATCAGGATTTATGGAGCGTTTGACAGATTCGAGACGCATGCAGTCCTTTGTTCAATTGCGTCAAGATTACAAAAATAGTAACAGAAAAAGCATCGAGCTTCCCATCCTTACCTATGTGCAAAAGATCATATATAATGAACAAACCGTATACCTGGCTGTTGATATCTCCTTAATGCCGACTCAGCAGATTCTTAATCAGATTGAGCTGGGTCGAAATGGGCAAGCGTTGATTACGAATGAACATGGAAGTGTTATTTCAGCCCCAGATTTGAAGATGATTGATACGAAGTTAGATGCAGATATTTTAGCGAAAATGGGTCATCAGGCATCAGGCTATGTCTATGATCAAGATCATCAACAGATGATTGTGTATCAGTCGATTCCCAAAGTAAATTGGCATGTTATCGTATTTGTGCCATATCGAGATTTGGCAGAACGCATTATTGAGATTCGAAATTGGACGATGGCAATAGCTTTGGCAAGTTTAATCAGTGCCATTGTACTCGTCTATCTTGTATCGCATTCCATTACGAAACGAATGAAGCTGCTCCGTAGGACGATAAATACAACAAAACTTGGTCGATTTGATATACGAACTGATGTAAAAGGCACGGATGAAGTCGCGGATTTGGCGGAAACATACAATCTGCTGCTGGATCGGATTGACGATTCAATTCATCTGTTAGCGGAATCCAAGGTGGTCCAACAGCAGGCTGTCTTGTCTGCCTTGCAATCGCAAATTAATTCGCATTTTCTCTACAATGCGTTAGAATCGATAAATGCAATGGCCAATTTGGCTGGGCATCAACAGATTCGCAAGTCAACGGTAGCCCTCTCCAATATGCTTCGTTATACATCGAATTACAGAGAATCTTTGGTTACCCTAGAAGAGGAAATTAATCATATTCGAGATTACATGCATATCATGAATAACCTATATCCAGGTGAACTGGAGTTTCATTTTCAAATCGATCATAACATTGCGGAGTCAGCGTGTCTTAAAGCCTGTTTGCAGCCCATTGTAGAGAATTGTATCAAGCATGGTTACGAAATGACAGGTGAGAAGTTGCGTGTGGAAATCACAGCTTACCGTTATGAACACGACTATATTCGCATCGATATTGAAGATGATGGAATTGGTATCTCTAATGAGAAGTTGAGTGAGATCAGAGAAGCGCTCAATCAGGTGAGGACCGAACAAGAATTTCTGCAGCTGTCACGGATCGGGATGTTGAATGTTCACTACCGTCTCAAGACGTATTACCCGCATCATAACCTTACCGGGATTCGGGTTGAACGTGTTTCAGAGGATGGAGGCACGAGAGTCAGTGTCATATTCCCCAAAAAGATAAAGGAGAATTAACGGATGATACGTGTACTTATTGTCGATGACTCCTCCCTGATCCGAGATAGTTTATCGGCATCCATAGAAAATTATAATCATACAACGGTTGTTGCAGGTACGGCAGCCAACGGTGCAAAAGCTTTGGATTGGCTGGAATTTCATTATGTCGATCTCTGTATAACGGATATCCGGATGCCTGTCATGGATGGGTTGGCCTTAATCGGTGAGGTTAATCAACGTTATCCATGGGTGCGTTGCCTGGTCGTTTCGAGTTATGACGATTTTCAATATGCGAAAATGAGCATTCAGCTTCATGCTCTGGATTATATTCTGAAGCCTGTAGATGAAGAAATTCTTTTCAGTGCCTTGGATAAGGCTAAAGAGAGGCTGGATGAAGATCGCAATCGTGATGCTGCTCAGTTAATGCTAAGAAAGTTGCCCCATCATAAGCAAATGGTGGACAAGTGGCTCGAACATATCCGCACCCTGCATGTGGAAACACTTCCATTACTTATCGTTGAGACGTTGGAGTTGCTGGAAGGATGGGTGGAAGGGAACTTTAACTTGCTGAACCCGCTTAGCAACTTATGGCTGAGTACAATTATCGAAGAACTCTCCTCTGAACGATTCAATTTGAAGCTTGAGGAAGGAAATGATTTTGGACTCGGAGATGCGACGCTTACGCTTCAAGCAGTTCGAAGCTATTTTCGATTATGCGCGGTGCGGAGGCTCGAGGAAGGTGCGAACGAATTAGTCGACACTATGCGAGGCATCCGCGATCAGCAATCGGTGAAGGTAATTCATAAAATCAAGCATTACATCGATCAGCACTATGGTGATCAGATTAACTTACAGGATCTTGCGGATCATGTCGCCATGAATAAAACCTATATGTGCACCTTATTCAAGCAAGAAACTGAGATGACGATTGGAACGTACACCGTAGCCATTCGAATGAAGGAAGCGCGAAATCTATTGATGGAAACGTCAGAGAAAATTTATACGATTGCCAATCAAGTAGGTTATGAAGATGTAACGTACTTCTCGCAGCTGTTCAAGAAACACTACGGGTTAAGTCCGCTGGACTATAAGAAACGTATGAAATCCTAACTTAAAATAAGGGATGGACCGTGCCTGGTGAGGTACGGTCTTTTTTTTTGTTTTTTTTAGACGCCGTGATTTTCCGAAGATTGTCATAGTAAATCGAAACTTGCTCCAGTTTCAGTTGGAATAGGCTAGTTTTATAATTGGATTTATACTTCGCTACATGTGAACTTTCAGGAGGAATGAACATTGCAATTAATGGGAGATGCATTAACAGTGCTGGGATCAAGGTTGGGACTTGCCTGGGATCCAGCCAATCATCAAGCTTTTCTAGTAAGACACGGTAACCATCCCGGATTACCGCTTCAACTTCATGCGGGTATCGATCTGGGAGACCGCATCATCACCTTGCCTCTCGCTGGTGAAGAGCAATCCTTCGAATTCATGGATCAAGAAATCACGGCCACGACGATGTCATTATGCGGTATTGACCCGACAACAGGGATTCATGTAAAGCTGACGGCACGCATTCCTTTTCGGCCAAGAGATAATTTCTTCAGTACTGTACCGGTTGTTTACTTGGAATTAGAAGTGAAACGATTACCCTCTTCGTTTCGATGGACAGCACAGTACGACGAAATCGTAAAAGGCAAGGTGTTTCTTGGCTTTTCGGGCAAAGGGTTCGACTTCCAAGTTCATCCAGCGTCAGGCCATCTTGAGACGACGTACAATTCGGTGATTTTACGTCCTTACGAAGAGGATGACCATCGTCAAGCAATCCGCTCTAATGAAGAAATAATTGCTTGCAAGGATCACATTGCTATTTTATCAGGCGAGTGGGATGGAGCGTGTATTACGGCACCGTTCTCATTGCGCAAAGGGAGGAAAGGGACGACGCTTGCACTCGCTTGGTGTGTATGGGATCAACCGCTGCTAAACGTTCTGGGGAAACGTTGCCCTTTCAAATACACAGCGCGCTTTGAGAATGTGGAACAGGTCGTGAGTTGGTCGATCCAGCATGCCGATGATGTGCGAGAGAATTCGATCAAAGTGGATCGTATTATATCCAATCACACGCTAGGTGATACCACCTCTAAATTGTTGGCGCAAACATTGCACGCTTGGTTAATGAATACGTGGTGGGTTGTGAGGGATAACGGCCAAGACTGGTTCACCGTGTGGGAGGGGAATTGTTACTTCCACTCCACGGTGGATGTTGAATATACGCAAGGACCTTTCTACTTAGCCTTCTGGCCAGAGTTGCTAGAGCTTGAGCTGAATGAATGGCCGTTGTTCGGCAAAGATGGTCAGCGAGTCTTGGGAGCAAGAGGTGAGGGCACCTTATTTTTATCACACGATATGGGTGTTTTTGGCGATAGCACGAAACAGTATTATCACCATGAGATGGAAGTCGAGGAGAGCACGAATTACATTTTGCTTGCTTACACGCATTGGAGACGAACAGGAAGAGACGCGACGATTGTGCAACACGCGGGTTTTATCCGTCAATTAATGGACTTTATTGTTCGTTGTGATACGACGGGCAATGGAATTCCAGACAAAGGCTGCGCCAATACGGTAGATGATGCATCGCCAGCCATTCAATATGGCTCTGAACAAGTATATTTAGGTGTGAAGTCCTTGGCGGCAATTCAGGCTGGGACTCAGATCTTGCGGCACGTTGGAGTGCTGGAGTTACAGGCGTATGATCATTTTACCCAAACCGCCCTTGCTACGATTGAAGAGTTCGGTTGGCTGGACGACCATTACGCCGTTACACTATCACGAACGATGGACGGCACGGTGGATCCATGGACTGGGGAACCTCAGACAGGCGAGCTTCTTGGTTGGGATGCCTATCATATATACACGCCTAACGGTCTATCTTTGCTCGATATGGTCGGTCATCAAACAGGCTTGCGCGATGGAAGGCTCTATCGTGATATGGCATTGGCTTCAGAGAAAACATTGGGCCGATATGGTTGCCGTCACACCAGTTATATCGATATGCAGGATAAGAGTATCTTTGTTCCAGGGCTGGCAAGCCATTCTCGTAAGGTGGGGTGGATCTCCATGAATATGCTCCGAGACATCGCTGCGGCATATCGAGGGCTGGACCTTCTACATCTCACGGAAAACTACTGGAGCTGGCAAAGTACGACGAACTCGCAGCAACTTGCGATGTTCTTCGAAACATTTTACGGCAACAGCTTGAGCTTCTATCCAAGAGGGGTAGCCGTGTTCGGATATCTAGATGCAGCAGCAGGATTCGTATATGATGCGGTCCGTGGGACAAAATCTTTTGCCCCCATTCGAGGTTCCCTTCAAGTGCCCATTCTATTGTTTGCGGATTGGGAAAAGGGGACTGTGCCTATGGTGATCTCGAGCTTGGAAGATCGAACCATCGCGTATTGTGTCGAATCTTGAAAAAAGAACAGAAGATTACCATAAACTTCGAAAGATTCCCTACTAGGACCGTAGAATGATGATTTATATAATTGGAGTATACAGAGAGAAGGAGTGGGAGCATTGAATAAAGAGACGATAGGAGTGGCATCGGTCCAATCGATCAAGTCTACTGTTGCTAGTGGGAAGCGATCGGGAGAACTTAGTTTCATCGGATTTGTCAGAAAAAATAGTGCGCTTTACATCATGTTGATTCCCGTATTTATCTATTTCATAACGTTTAAATATGTACCCTTACTGGGCAGTGTAATTGCATTCAAGGACTACAATATTTTTGAAGGTTTTCTTAAAAGTAAATGGGTGGGATTCCAATGGTTTGAGCTGATGTATTCAAATCCGCAATACATTCGCTTAATTAAGAATACGTTGTTGATTAGCCTATATCAGATTGTGTTTTCTTTCCCAGCGCCGATTATTCTAGCTTGTCTATTGAACGAGATTCGGAATATGGCCTTTAAGCGGTCGGTTCAAACCGTACTGTACTTGCCTCACTTTTTATCTTGGACACTCGTATACGGTTTGGCTTACATGATGCTTTCGGAACAAAGCGGCCTTGTAAATGACATGTTTAAAGGCGTGGGACTACCGACATTTGATTTCCTTCAATCGCCTTCGGCTTTCCGGAGCGTTGTTGTATCGGCTGGTATTTGGAAAGAGATGGGATGGAGCACCATTATTTTCTTAGCTGCCCTATCGGGTATTAGTCCATCTCTTTACGAAGCGGCGAAAATGGATGGCGCAGGTCGTTGGAAGCAATTCCAGTATGTCACGTTCCCGGGTTTGCTTCCGGCAATAACCATACTCCTTCTCCTGAAAATTGGAAATGTTATGGATGTGGGTTTCGAACAGGTATACATCTTCTTAAGCCCCATTACGTTTGAAGTTGGGGAGATTCTAGACACATATGCTTACCGATTAGGTATTATGAACGGACAATTCTCCATAACAACGGCAATCGGATTATTCAAGTCGGTAATTGGCTTTGTTCTTTTGGTTGGCGCGAATAAAATTAGTAAATCAACAACGGGTGAAAGTTTATACTAGGAGGCTTCCGATGAAAATCAAACAATCCATGGGCGAGAAATCATTCGATGCCTTCAATATCACATTGTTGGTAATCATGAGTCTTCTCGCGTTGCTGCCGCTTCTTCATGTCGTGGCCGGCTCATTCTCCTCGAATAATGCGCTCATACAGTCCAGAGTTTCATTCTGGCCTGTCGAGCCAACGCTGCAGCAATTCAAATATGTCGTCGCCAACAATACTTTCTGGCGAGCTGGCTGGATGACGGTGAAAGTAGTCGTGATTGCCACAGCGCTCAATATGGTACTCACGATTGTGGGATCATATCCGCTGTCCAAATCGTATTTAAGAGGCCGCAGGGGCATCATGCTGTTCATCATTTTTACAATGGTCTTCCAGGCTCCTTTAATTCCTACTTATTTGGTAGTCAAAGAATTGCACCTCATTAATTCCATTTGGGCTTTAATTGTTCCAGGCGCAATTAGCGCATTCAACATGATTCTGTGTATTACCTTCTTCCGCAATTTGCCGGAGGAGCTATTTGATGCTGCCAAGGTGGATGGCATGAATGACTATCGGATCGTTTGGCAAATTGTAGTTCCGTTATCCAAACCAATCATGGTGACATTGCTATTGTTCTACGCTGTTGGTCATTGGAATAGCTACTTTGCTCCGCTGCTCTACATTAACGATCGTCATCTTCAGACTTTGCAAATGTACATTTACTTCTTGATCGCTGCAGGGAGCTCTAATGATGTTGCTGCTGCGGTCGCTGGTGATACGGGGGGCAAGCTTCTTCCGAAGGCACTTGAAATGGCAACCATTGTGCTCGCTACAACACCGATCGTCATTCTGTATCCTTTCCTGCAGAAGCATTTTGTGAAAGGAGCCACTCTTGGCTCAGTGAAAGAATAAGTCGCTATGTTGACACTTGGGAAATGTTTCATGCCGTATGCGTTCGACATTTTCCGCTAGTCTTCATATATAATAAATTACAGCGATGTACACAAAAAGGGAGGAAATACCGAAATGAATTCATCAAAAAAATGGGTTAGTTTAGCTGTAGCTGTATCGATGGTCAGTGTACTTGCTGCATGTGGAACTAAAGCAACAGAAAGTAGCTCGACAACTAGTCCGGCTGCAACTGCGAAAGGTACAGAAGCGCCGAAAGCACCTGCTAAATTCAGCATGTTGTTAACTGACAATAATCAGCCTGTTCCTGGTGGCAATCCGATGGAAGACCCTACAATTAAATATTTGGCTGAGAAAACGAACACAATCTTAGATATCACCTTCTTGCCAGCCGCTCAAGCTGAACAGCTTAAGAAGGTGAAATTTGCGAGTGGGGAATTGCCGGATGTTATCATGGATTACGGGGTTAACGGCGATCTATTTGCAAACAATCAATTGGTTGCCCTAGATGAGTATATTGATAAATATGGACCGAATTTGAAAAAGGTCATCCCGAAAGCAGCATGGGATGGCGTGACGCGAGGCGGAAAAATTTACGCAATACCTGAATCAGCTGCAGGAGATTCGCCTGTCAATCGGATGTTCTACGTACGTAAGGACTGGATGGATAAAGTTGGGATTAAAGAAGCGCCTAAAACACCAGACGAATTCTTGAATATGTTGCGTGCATTCCGTGATAAAGATCCGAACGGCAATGGTAAAAAGGATGAAATCCCATTATCCGGACGGGAAAATTTTACCTGGTTAGATACGGTATTAGGGATGTTTGGGGCCAATGAATTCGGCGCTAGTTTAGTTAATGGGGAGCTGGTTCCTTCCAATACGAGTCCTCAAATGAAACAAGCGCTTGCCTATTTAAGACAGCTGAATGACGAGAAATTGTTGGACAGCGAATTTATGACGAATAAGCGTAACACATGGGAACAAAAAATTCAAAATGACCAAGTTGGTGTATGGGTTCACGATCCTAACCTCGCGTGGGATTGGCAGGATAAATTGAACAAAGCACTGCCAGGCAAAGGTGCTATAGTAGCTCCACTGCTTTCTCCTAAAGCACCAGGCGTTCAATATGCCGGATTTGGCATTTCCGCTTTCAACAAAACGTTCTCCGTGACCAAAAAAGCAAAAGATCCAGCAGCAATCGTCAAATTCTTCGATTGGTTAGTGACGCAAGAAGGTCAAGAATTTATTAATTTCGGTGTTCCTGGTAATACGTTTACTAAAGATGGAGCGGGTAAAATCACGTATAACAAACAAAAAGATACAGATGACAAATCGATCCTGTGGAGAAGCCAGATGTTCAACCTCGCAGGTTGGAACCCGGAACTGAAGAAGGTTCAGATTGGCGCTGATGCTGTAGCGAAATTAGAAGAGTTTTTTACAGTGGGCAAAAAAGAAGGACAACCGAATCTTTTATTAGGAGCTCCGACGTTCAAGTCCACACAGCCGGAAATCGGTGAGTTCGGTGTTCCTGGTACAATGTTCATTGAAACAGCTGCAAAGATTGTTTTGGGCAATCAACCTCTAGATTACTTCGATCAGTTTGTGAAGGATTGGAAGACGCGTGGCGGTAACGATCTGGTGAAGCAAGCGACGGATTGGTATAACGCGAACGGGAAAAAGTAGGATTGCAATACACGGAATGTGGGAGTGTGAGTTCTCACATTCCGTTTTATGAAAAAAATGAAAGCGTAAACATTAGTTGGGGGTGTGTAACCATTATGTTTAAAAGGAAATGGTGGAAGAAAGCAATAAGTGGGCTGGCAATGCTCAGTTTGGTTGTCGCCACTTTAGGGGGGGCACTGACACCGATTGATCGCGCATATGCAGATACGACGACAACACTAGCACCTGAAGCAGATGCCTATATTAATAATCAAAACCCAAATGTGTCTTATTCCAACAATAGTCCGGGGCAGTTACTAATAAGGGAGAGTTCAACGGTACAGAATCGCGCTTATATGCGTTTTAATGTGAACCCTGCCAAGAACACGATATTGCCAGCTGTTAGCAAAATAAAGAGTGTAAAATTAAGAGTGACCTCAGTGAATGCCACATCAAATGCTGTAACAACCTATGTCTATGGCACGGAGGATAACTGGAATGAATATACGGCTGCTGATTTCTCAGATACCACAGGAACACAAAACAACTATATTACCTGGAATAATAAACCTGCAAGTATGGGATTAATCACTTCTTTTCCTGTTGCTGCTACGAATGGTGTAGCAACGGAAGTCGATCTTACATCTTACGTCAAGCAGCAGATGCAAGGAGACGGTTTAGCGAGCATCTCACTACAAGTTGAGCCAGCTGCTGGTGTTGACGTCCAAAAAAACATCTATAGTCGACATCGTTCTACGGTGTCACAACAACCTGTACTTGTGTTTACAGCAGATACAGATGCACCTAGTTTAACCGGTGCGGTTGTTAGTTCCGATAATAAGCAAGTTACGCTAAGTTTCTCCGAGAACATTTTTGACAACACAAGCGGGAATCTTAAGGACAGCTTACGATTTGCAACAAATGGAACCAACTTCCAGCCTTTAGGTGCTGGAGACACAGTTGTCCTTAATTCATCTAGTATTACGATTAATTTTGCCACTGCGATAGTAGGGGCGACCAACAAAATAAGGCTGCTTGGTAATGCCATTAAGGATAATTTAGATAATATCCTTACCACGGACACGACGACAATTGCTTTACAAGGCGCAAACTACGTTCCAATTTATGCGAACAATCAAGTCATCCCCGCTACTGCGGATGCTAGGGTTGATAGCGGGGCAACGAACATTGACTCCAATTTCGGTACCGAAGCTACTTCTGTTCTGAAAGAAGGAGGAGGCGCGTTTAATCGTCGAGTACTGGTCAAGTTTGATCTAGCAAATGCCAATACGTTTAACTCGGCTAAGCTAAGGCTTTATTTTACAGAGACCTTGTCAACTGTAGATCCAATTAGTATTTATGCGATTGGCGATGCCTGGCAAGAGAGCGGTGCAGGTGGTGTGACGTATAATACGCAGCCTGAACAAGGTGCTCTATTAGGTACTGTACCTGTAGGCATTACGAACGGTTGGTATGAGTGGGATGTGACCAATTATATTCAATCTCAAGTTATAGCAGATGGCACGGCATCTATCTTAGTCGTTGGTTCTGCTTCAAACTCGAATCGGGTAGTTGCGAATAGAGAAAGCGGTGCTACAGGCCCACAATTGCTTCTGCACTACGATACTCAGCCGCCAGTATATACAAGTTCAGTGGTTAGTAATGAGAACAGAACAATTACGTTGAACTTTGACGATAACCTTGTAAACAATAAAGCTGACGCCGCTGCCCTTAAATCAGCAATTAGTTTGGCTGCTGATGGTGTGAATGCTACTCCACTAAGTGCAGGGGATCAAGTGACAATTGCAAACAAGCAACTGACAGTTGTGCTCCAGAATCGATTGATGCAACAAGGAGCCAAACTCATCATTGCTGGCAATACGCTTAAAGATACTAATAATAACATCCTGACAACAGAGTTGAGAACAGAAGCATTACAATATGACACAACAGCACCTAATCTCGTAAGTTCAGCTAGCTTGGATACATCCAACAAAATCGTCACCATAACCGGGGATGAGCCTCTGTTTAGTAACGCGGTGGATGCTGCGTCACTGAAAGCAGCTGTAACTTTCGCTGCGAACGGGACCACCTATCAATCACTTGGCTCTAATGACACTGTAACGATCAGTGGAGGTGTGATGAAGATCACCTTGGAAAACCCGCTGAACGGAACGGCTAATACCTTTAAGCTAGCGGGAAACACGCTGAAAGATGCAGCAGGTAATGTGATCACGACTGCTTATACAACTTTGCCGATCACAGCAGATAGTTCAGCGCCTGAGTTGCAAAGCACGTATATTTATAACTTTAACAAAAAGATTAATTTGACATTTAATGAGAATGTCGTTAATGCCCTATCCGACATCACAGCGTTAAAGGCAGCTCTAACTATATCCAATAATGGGGGAAGCACCTATCAAGCGCTACCAACTGATGCTACCGTGGCGACAAACGGCAATAAAATTGTCTTGTCGTTCTCAAGTGCTCTTACAGGCAATAACAATCGGATTCAGTTAGCGGCTGGCGCAATTAAAGATGCATCCAATAATGTGATACCCAATATCACGACATCTGCACTCTTTGCGGCTGGTAATGTCAGTTATCCTTATGCAACAACGTTGCAGTCCTACTTAGATAAAGCCATGTTGGATACAGGGAATATTACATTCACAAATGCGGATGCGGCAAGTGATGGCGGTGTTGTCACTACGACGGAATTTGCTTCTATCGCTCAAGCGATTGCTTCAGGTAATCGTAGTCCAGAGCTTATCGAGCGATATGTATCTACGATGCGTAAGATGATTACGAACGGAACAAATATGCCCAATTTGCAAGGGGGACTTGATTCAAGAGCTCAAGCGCCTATGGTCTACGCGCTCGCTCTATTATGGAACGATGAAGGGGTCATGTCACAATTCACATCTGCAGAGAGATCCAAATTTGTTACTTTTATGAAAGCGGCTTTAGTGTCTACAGCTTACACCATCAGTGACTTTGATGAGAATGGCAATGCTAGACCTGGTAATCGCACAGCGATGAATGGTGATACCAATACCTGGATAGGAACAGGACCGAATTATTGGGAGCCAAACTTGACGATGTTCTATTCAGCGGCTTTTGTTCTTGGGACTGAAAATGTAAAAAGTATTTTACAAAATTATGATCATACGGCTTTTATTGCCGAGTTGAATGCACTAGGGCTAAGTTCAATTAAAACCTGCTTTGAAAAAACGATTGGCTTCAGTTCGCTGACTGACAAAGCAGCGAAAATCAAAGGAACAATCACACAAGCGAAGTGGTCGTTCAAAGGGGTCTCTTTGGATCAGTTCTTGAGTAATCCAGTAGAACTCTTCGAAGCAACGCAATCGTATACATGGACACACTCGGCTGATGAAGGGGATTATATCGGTCAAACCGGCATGGCGCACGAGTTTGCGAGTACGGATGCAAGCGGTCCAAGGGAATCACTCTCCTATGTTAGTTATGGTGTTTCCTCATCCAATATCAATCTGGTTCTGATGAAATATTTCGGTTATATGGACTCACCAGGTAATGAAGCTCGAGTTGAACACATTATGCAACTGCTTCGTGTGGGTGTTTCTGATTTTTACTTGAAAGGGTTAAATGGGTACTATACACAATCTTGGTTGGGTACGCATACGGAGCAGTTTAGCGGTTCTCCTTATGTGGCATTGCCGCTTGAGCTCTTGGCTTCAACGAACCTAATTAATGTTTCCATCTTTAATGAAAGCTTTAATTATGCGAGTGCAGCCGCGATGGCGACCAACTGGAATGTTAGCGGCAGTGGGGTAGGTATATCTCAAGAAACGATAATACCGTATAATACGAAACAAACTTTAACTTCAGCTATCGGTGCAACACCTAAGGATCCTGAGGAGAAGGTACTTCAAATTCAGAGTCCATCTGGTCAAGGATTGGCCTACACGACACAGCAATTTGCGAATGTTAATTACTACGCCTGGGTACAAATGTCCAATACAACTAGTGGAGAAGTTGGATTGCTGGGCAGAGTCACAGATGCTAGTCATTATTACAAAGCGTCTTATGCCAATGGTCAATTGACCATCAGTAAAGTAAGTGGATCTACGGTACAAACGCTGGTACAAAAAGCATACACGCTTACTTCGAATAAAGCTTATCGCTTTAAGTTAGTATTCACAGGAAGTACGATCAGGCTGTACGTGAATGCACAGCAAGAATTAACAACAACGGATTCTTCCTATGCTACGGGGGCAATTGGTGTTTTTGCAGATCATGCTACAGGTGAATTTGACGGAATTGTTGTTCAGAATGCGACTACGCCAGCGCCGCAATGGTCCTCCATCACTGTAGGCAACGGAAAGCTCACATTAAACTATAATGCCGTACCAGGCGCTATCAGCTACAAGGTGCAATACGGCACAACGAGTGGGAACTATACCAACACGGTGGTAACAGGCTCAACTAATCCAGTGATAACCGGATTAACGAATAATACGACGTATTATTTCGCAGTGAGTGCAATATCTGGCGCTGGTGAAAGCCCTCTTTCACAAGAAAGGTCGTTGGCACCGTCAGCGCCTACCGCGGTAACGCCACAGTTGACCAGTGTTATTAGCGATGGTAACAGCATGGTTGTCAATTTCACGACCAATCCGATTAATACGTCTTACATGATTAAAATTGGCGAGCAATCTGGCACCTATACGCGAACAGTATCTGGTGTCACGTACTCCGGCTACGCGGTGACATTACCTGCGTCACACACGCCTTATTATTTTGTGGTGGTTCCTACAAATGATAAAGGAGATGGAACAAGTTCGAATGAGTTGAGTGCCTCTGGCAATAACGCAGTTCTTTATAGCAATAACTTCAATGATGGGAAATTTGCTGACGATTGGTTCCAAGCTTCTGGCAGCTACTCCATTGATAATAACGGCACAACGCCACGATTGAAAGCAGACGGTTCCTCCTTTGAACGGATGTGGCTGAAGAAAGGGCAGGAATGGAAGGATTATGCTGTTACTGTCAAAGCTCTATTTACACCAACGAAAGTTGCAAGTAATCAGATCTTTGTGCTCGGCAGAGCGTCAAGTACAGCAAATTATTATTTAACAGGCTATGAAATGAATACAGGCTCGAATAGTTATACGGTGTACATTAAGAAAAAGCAAGATAACGTTACGTCTGTATTAGTCCAGAAGTCAAAGACAATCACAACAAATGTTGAGCATGTATTCAGAAGTGAGTTCGTTGGCAATCAAATTAAATTGTATATTGATGGTGTCCTAGAGTTGGAAGCCACGGATAGCACACAATCTACAACACTTCAGAGTGGAAGTCCTGGGTTCCTTTCTACAGACATGTATGTCTATCACGATGACTTAGTAGTAGAAAGCATTGGCGGTCTTGCTAAGCCAGTGATTACTTCTGTTGTTCCTAGTGACGGTCAAGCGACCGTTAAGTTCGGTGCAATTGCTAGTGCATCTGGCTATCTGATCAAGTATGGTGATGCATCGCACAAATATACGAATGTGATGACCGTTCAAGCTCCGCTTACGGAAGGCAATGTCATTTCGGGTCTAGATGTTGAGAAAACTTACTATGTCACGGTTAGCGCAATTAAGAATGACTGGGAAAGTGAAAATGCGGCAGAGGTGGCACCATTAACAATAGCAAGCTCAGTTGCCAATGTGCTTGAAGGCGCAGCGACAATCAATGCAGGTGAAGAAGTGGCTTATACGTATCACTTAAATGGTGTCGCTCAGAGTGCATATCCGAAGATTTATGCACAAGATATTCTCATCTCCTATGATACAAGCAAATTGGAGTTTGTCAGCGCTGCTTCTATAAAACCAAACTATACGATCGTTGGTGACCCAGAGTTGACGCCAGGACAAATTCGCATCAAGATGGCAAGTATTGGTGAAGCTGGAGTCGTTACAGGAAATGAGAATTTGCTTACCCTTCGTTTCAGAGGCAAATCTTCGGCTACTGCGAGTACAACCGTGATCACGGCAGTTTCCGATATTACAGATACGGTTAGTAAAAAGACAACAGTCAGCGGTTCGCTAAGTATACAATTGCCAGCGCTTGATAAAACGGCTTTATCAGCGATGATCACATCTGCGCAAACCTTGCTTGCTAACGCTGTAGAAGGAACATATGCAGGACAATACCCTGCCGGTTCCAAGAATGTACTGAGTTCAGCCATTACTGCTGCTATTGCTGTAAGGGACAATACATCTGCTTCGCAATCTCAAGTAACATCAGCAGTAACTACACTAGAAGCGGCAATTGGTGTCTTCACAGCTTCCGTCCATGCTCGCCAGCGTGAAGACGTCAATGGCATCGGCGGTATCGATATTGTTGACCTTGGTTTAGTCGCTAAGAACTATGGCAAAACATCAGCAGCCTTAGATTGGCAAACGATTAAGAATTGTGATATTAACGACGATGGCATCATTAATATAGTTGATCTTGCCGCAGTCGCACTAAAGTTTTAGACAAAGAATGACCGGGGGAGAGATTCATCTCTCCTGGTCTCTTATCAAATAGGGGGTAGGTTTGGAAGATACAACGTACTAAACAATCAAAGGAGTGAATGATGAATGGGAAAACAAGGGAAACGTTTCTTGAAGCTTTTAACATGCCTAGGAATGATAAGTATGGTAATTGGCGTAACTCCTGCGTTTGCAGCAACACCTGGTTCGGTTATTTTCCAATCTGGTTTTGAAAGCGGTTCAACGCTTTCTCAGCTTGACGCGCAGGATGATGATATTACAGGCACGGATACTTCGTACTCCACGAAAAACAACTGGGTGACTGATCTGGAGGGAAATGCCCAAATTGGTACATTTAAAATTCAGTATGAAGGGGGAGCAGCAACAGATCGTTATGCGAGTATCATTACTGACCCCGCTTATTCTGGTAATAAAGTGCTTCATTATTGGCTGAAGAATGCGGCAATACAAGACAATGGTTTTATGAAAGGAAGAATTCAAACCAGTATTTATGATGAACCAGGAAATCCGCAGCAATCATTGAATGAAATGTACTATAAGGTACGTCTAAAGCTGCATCCCGACATGCAGAAACTGGAGAGCTTCAGCAACGCCATTCCTTGGCTCACATTAGCGGAATTCTGGAATGACCCCACGTGGACGGGCAGCAGCTACCCATTCCGCATTACGTTCGGTTTGAATAAGGATGCGAATGCAGGGTCCAATCAACCATTGTATTTTAGCGTTTCCTCAGAAAACATGGACAATAACACCCGAGTTGAGGTCTGGCGTTCAGATGCCAAATCGTTTACTGTAACCTACAATCAATGGATCACGCTGGAGTTTTATTACAAGAAAGGAGATGCAACAACGGGAAGATTCTATGTAGCCGCTACCCCGAGTGGAGGAAGCCGCCAAATTTTATTCGATGTGAAAAATTGGACCTATAATACGAACAATCCTTCACCGGTCGGTCTGGCCAATTTTAATCCGATGAAGCTCTATACGGGTGAGGAGTATATTGACCATATCCGTAACAATGGCGGCATCATGCAGCTATATTGGGATAATTTTGAGCTCTGGAATGGCTGGCCGCAAGCAGTTTATCAGGCAGAATCGATGACACTCGGAACAACATCAGGAGAAACACTCACCAATTCTAGTGATGTTAATTGCAGTGGTGGGGTTTGTCAAATTTTTGATAGTAACGGTGTCGGTGACTATATTAACTATTATGCCAACGTGCCCCATGATGGGAAGTATGATATTAAGGTTGGCGTCAAAAAAATGAACACCCGTGGTAAGTTTCAGATGTCGATTGATGGTGCGAACATAGGAACTATTCAAGATTTGTACGCAGCTTCCGCCCAGTATACGGAATTGTCAATCGCGAATAATGTCCAGTTAGCAGCTGGAGATCGCAGATTTAAATTCTATGTAACAGGAACAAGTGGAACGGGTTATCAGCTTGGCATTGATTATATTAAGATTATACCTAAGGATTAAACGAAACTATTTGTGAAAAAGGGGTTTTAAACGATGAAGTATTTAACATGTCTCGTTACTATACTAATTATGACTGTATACGGTTTTACTATGGCAGCATTTGCTACCACAGAGGGAGTTTCTGGATTTTCGCTATCGACTAGCAGTGCAACAGTTGCTCCAGGAGGAACCTTTACCGTAACGGCGACTGGGAATGTAACGGATATGTATGCATTCGAATCGAAATTCTCGTATGATGCGACAAAGCTCGATTTCATCTCGGCGACAACATCGCTAACGAGTGGATTTAGTGTACCGCCTGTAGCAGGTAGTTCCGAACTTGTGTTTGCTTTTACGAAATTGGGAAATGCAGCTGTTGAGAATGGCAGTAAGGTCTTAACCGTACTGACCTTCTCTGTCAAAAATAACATAAGCGGGACTGCAACTGTTATATGGGATCGTTTTATGAGCGTGAACAAAAACCTGGCTTCAACACCAATAATGTTAGGTACTACGGCTATAATTACAATCGGAAGCGGAACGCCAACACCAACACCGCCGCCTTCAGGTGCAGGGACACCGCCAACACCAGTAACACCTGCAGGGGTCATTCGGGTGACACCTGCAGTAGAAGGGGACGTAGCCAAATCCATCCTCACACAAGCTTCTATAACTACTGCGCTAAGTCAGGTTAACCCTGACCCTTCTGGTGTTCGAATCGCCGTTGCTGAAATTAAACCAGTGGAGGGGGCCGATCGTTATTCGCAAGCACTACCTGTACCGATGTTCCAATCAGGATCAGGTAATCAAAAGCTGGAAATCCAAACATCTCTAGGCACCGTTACAATTCCCGACAATATGATGAACACGAAGATTGCGGGTAACGCTTCCCAATTTGAAGTTATCATCGGCCAAGGGGATAAATCTCAATTAAAGGATGCTGTAAAAAAACAATTAGGTAACAAGCCGCTTCTAGAGCTTACGGTACTATTGGACGGCAAACTTGTTGAATGGAAAAATAATAAAGCGCCAGTAACTGTATCCATTAAATATACTCCGTCGCCAGAAGAATTGAAAAATTCAGAGCATATTGCCATTTGGTACATTGATGGAGAAGGTAACGTAATCAAAGTGCCTTCCGGCAAATACAATGCTGCAACAGGTGAAGTAACATTTGACACGACACATTTTAGTAAGTATGGCATTGGATATGAAGTAAGGTCCTTTGGAGACTTGGCCAAATACAGTTGGGCTAATCATCAAATTGAAGTGATGGCATCCAAAGGTATTATTGAAGGCACTGCAGAGAACCAATTTAGTCCAGCCGACTCAATTACGCGAGCAGATTTTATTTTATTATTAGTAAAAACGCTGCAATTGACAGCAGATTCTCAAAATACATTCAGTGATGTGTCATCCCAAGCCTACTATGCCGAAGCCGTCCAAATTGCCAAGTCATTAGGCATTGCGCAGGGTAATGAAAGCAATCAATTTAATCCAACAGATCCGATTACGCGTCAAGATCTCATGAGTTTGCTTGCAAGAGCTATGATTTTGAAAGGTCAGTTAAAAGAATCATCAATTGAAGCTGTAAGCATCTTCACGGATCGTAAGGATATTGCATCCTATGCGGAGAATCCGATTGCAGCTCTTGTTAAAGCAGGAATCGTGCAAGGTGATGGCAATCAGCTCCATCCTACTGGCGCAACAACAAGAGCAGAAGCTGCTGTACTGTTGTACCGCGTTTATATGAATAACCATTGATGTAAAGTACAAAAAGGACAGTACCCCTAATAGGTGCTGTCCTTTTGTGCTTCGCGAGGCGACTTGCCATAGTGCAATCGGAATACGCGTTCAAAATGGGTCAAGGTATTAAAGCCGCTAATCAAAGATACTTCCGTGACGGGGAGCTGTGAAGTACGGAGCAAGGCATGCGCGAATTGAAGACGAAGTCCTTGCAAATAAAGTTGAAAGGAAATGCCGGTTGATTTTTTAAACTGTTCGCTAAAGTAGTTGGGGGATAAATGTGCTTGTTTAGCGGCTTCTTCTAAAGTAATGGATTGACGAAAATGATGCTGAATGTAGATCAGTGATTTTTGTATACCTGGATGAGAAGGTGAATGAAAAGAGCGATTCTGATCTTTATCTATGCCTTCAACTAGGTTTGTCTTAGGTGGCCGATTTCGATGCCATTCCAGAAGCAGGCGGTTAAGTTCTCCTGACAAGGCGATATCTCGGCCTACAGAACGGAATTGTTGTTCTTTCATCATACTGTTTAATCGGAAAAGCACATCTGCAAATGAATCTCCAGTCAGGAATGTGGCATAGTGTCCATCGTTCTGAGAGAACAAGAGCTTGACCATTTCATCCGACAGCATCGATTGCGAGAAAATTAGGTTGTATAGCTCAAGTTTAGTTCCCGGCTCTGGTGCAATTTCGTGGAAATCAGCGGGAGTCAGCAAGAAAAAGTCTCCTTGCTTCAAGCTATATGGCATGCCATTCACCCAGTTGGTTCCTTGACCGTCTAACACAAACGTAAGTTCATAGAATTCATGCCAATGCAGCTCAAAGGATTCTGTAAGAACTTGCTTTTGTAATTGAACGTCAACATCATCGTGAAAGAAGGTTTTATTCAATAGCCGGTTAGGTGTGGTTTTCATTGTTTTTGGAAGACATCCAATCTTGATAGTGTTTTTGGAATGTATGGAACATCCATGTATTCACTTCCCATAAATCAGTAACAGGCTGTTGGGTAAATGGCTGCACCTGCAGATAAGGTGGTGGACCGAACTCGGGTGTAAACGTCATGCTCTTGGCACCGGCAGTAAACCGATTCTGACAAATAGTCAGCCATAATGCGATAAAGGTGTTCACGTGCTCCGCGTACTCAGGTGCGCGAGGATCTGCAACTTGAGGTCCTTCAGGATAGCCTACACGCCCGTGAATGTGGATGGCGCGCTGCATACTGAGTATGACATCTTCATCGTGTAAACTCGGCATGCTTTCGCAGGAAGCGCACCAATGACTGAAATCCGCACCAAGCTTTAGTTCTGGTAATGAACGGAGCACGGCTGCCGTTTGCCATGGTGTAAAAAAGGCTCTGCCACGATGCGTCTCATGCGCGATGGGAACGCCAACTTCCTCTTCTAATCGAAGCGCGGCACTAAAGAATTCAAGTTGCTGCTCCAGCGTCATACGGTCAGCAGCGCTATGTGCATTAATAAGCACGGGACCAAGTTCTGCAACACGAAGGACTTGTTCACGAAAAGATGTGAAATGATCAGGGCCGCGTGTGACAACTTGCGCAATATATTCTAATTGATGCGAGGTTAGGGCGCGTCGAAAAGTAGCATCTTCTTTTGCTTGTACTGGCGGTGTATATTCCACCCCGTTATATCCTGCTTCAGCTATCATCTCCAGTTTCCCCTGCCAGTTGCCGTCCCACTCCCAGAGTGATTTAAACACTTGCAACTTCATTATACCAGCTCCTTTAATTTTATTTAGCCTCATTATAAAAGAAATTCTAGCAGGGAACTTTACCTATGTTCAGAATCATTCAACTTATTTTCAGGTGAGGGCAAAGCGTCGAAATAAACCCGAAAATAAGCGTACTTATTCAGAAGATGGCATAAGCATGAAAAACCTAAGAGATCGTATGATGAGGATATTCCAATCAACTCAATTTCAAATCATAACAAGGGAGAGATCAAACTATGAGTTTAATTCTAAATCAAGAAGTGGCGGCGTATCAGGAGAATGGATATCATCTGCATAAGAAGCAATTATTTTCAAAAGAAAAACAAGCTAGGCTGAATGAGATTTTCGAGGAGCAGCTGGCTCAAAAAGGCTCTAAGCTTTCGGACGAGTTGGATACACCGCACTTTCGGGATGAGCGTTTGCTCGAGTTTCTATTGTCCGATGAGGTGTTGGACTTAGTTGAACCATTTATTGGACCGAATATCGCACTGTGGTCGAGCCATTTTATTTGTAAAGATCCCTTTGTAGGGCGTGCAACACCGTGGCATGAAGATTCTGCTTATTGGAAAAATCGCGTAGATGGCTTTGATCAAATCATCACCGTATGGCTAGCTATGGACCGCAGCAATAAAGAAAATGGCTGTATGCGCGTTATTCCTGGTACTCATCGTAACGGTTTCTCCGAGTATGAGGCAGTGGATGGGGTTAAGAATACGTTCGACACACAAATCAAACATGTCGATGATTCACAGGCAGTATACTTTGAGTTAGAACCAGGCGAATGTTCTCTGCACGATTCTAGAATTATTCATGGGGCTGCAGCGAATACAAGTCCATATCGCAGATGTGGTTACACAATGAGATACTTCTCTACGAATATTAAAGTACTGCAAGATACAGATCATCGGGGGGAAGAATTTAAAATTTGGTTGGCGAGAGGCAAAGATCTTGCTGGGAATAAGTATGCGAATGTGAAATAAACGATACGGATAAAGCTATAACCTGCCCCTTGAAATTCTAGGGCAGGTTTTCCTTTGGGGACAATATACTCTTGGTTTAGATTTGGCCATTTATTTGCTCACCAGAAGGTCCGATATCTACCTGAATTTGTTCTCCACTCGAGACACGCCCGTGAATGCCCGCTGCGTGGTGTAAAAGCCATTCGAAGTGAGCTTCTACTTGAAGGCCTTAAAGCGGCGGACTGGATAAAACAATTTGTAAATGATGTTAAATTAGGCACGCTTCCATAAATGCGCTGAAAGCTGGAAGTGATAAATTGGAAGAGAAATATTTAAGGCTTGCTTTGTCTTGAAATTAAGTAGTAACGGAACCTTAATACTGCAATTCGAAGATTTTGATGAAGAATATTATTCATTTGGAGCCGCGATAATCGCGGCTTTTTGGTGAGATCTGATGGTCTCTAATTTACTCCAATATTTCGGGATGAGCCCACTGCGTAGGAGTAAGCTTGCCAGCACTGGACCCCGCATCGACGGTGATTGCTGAACCGCTTAGGTAACGAGCTAAATCTGAGGCTAAAAATAAGGCTAAATGGGCAACTTCCTTTGGATCGCCAAGTCTGCCGTTCGGGGACAGCAACTTTGCATATTGTTGAATAACCTCCTCAGGCGCATTCCCCCAAATGGAAGTCTTGATGGTCCCCGGGCAAATGGCATTAACAGTAATGTTGTAGGGTGCATAATCGAGTGCCGCGCTTTTGGTAAGACCAACGACACCATGCTTAGCTGAAGTATAAATAGCCATGGAACTGTTGCCTAACAAGCCGGCTAAGGAGGCAACGTTGATTACGAATCCTCCAGACACTTTCGACCGGAGAATCGCTTCAATTCCAAACTTCATGCCCAGAAATACACCTTTTAGGTTAATCGATGTTAATTGATCAAATTCAGATAGCGAATACTCATGAGTTGGCCTGCTTTCAGCGCTAATACCGGCATTATTTACAATGCCATCTAAACGACCATAAGTATCGACAGCAAATTTAACCAGTCCTTTAACGTCTTCCTCTTGACTTACATCTGTTCTGAAAAAGGTTGCTTCTCCGCCTGCCTTTCTAATTTCGTCAACGACCTTATTTCCCTTTTCGGCATTAATATCCGATACAACGACTTTCATCCCATTATCTGCAAAACACAGGGCAATGGCTTTACCAAGGCCATCCGAAGCGCCAGTCACAATAGCGACTTTGTTTCTTACACTCGAAAAGTCTGTCATGAATATAATCCTCCTAATGATAAAGTAATAACGGTGACTCGAGCAT
Source organism: Paenibacillus whitsoniae (assembly GCF_003955665.1). GTDB lineage: Bacteria > Bacillota > Bacilli > Paenibacillales > NBRC-103111 > Paenibacillus_E > Paenibacillus_E whitsoniae. The sequence goes on along the minus strand of NZ_RXHU01000034.1, from coordinate 24,662 downwards.
GCCTGTTCGGCTGGCATCTACTACCAGCTTAAGTCAGTCTTTGGTTCTTCACTAACGTTTTGCCGACTATTTACTGCTACTTATACGACAATTTCATCCTCAGTTCGAAAGTCGTCAAAACGTTAGAGAAGCGTCGTTAGATTGTTAGTTGCGGCAATCGGATCCTTATAAAATGAGGTTGAAGCTATTTAACAGCAATTAAGGAGGAGTAGGCATGGCGCACTTTCCAGAAGGTTTTTTATGGGGGGCATCAACAGCAGCGCATCAGGTAGAAGGAAATAATACAAATTCTGATTTTTGGCTGATGGAAAACTTGGAGGGATCGGTATTCGCGGAGCCGTCTGGCAGTGCGGTAGACCACTATATCCGATTCAAGGAAGATATTGCAGAGATGGCGAAAATGGGTTTGAATGCCTATCGTTTCTCTTTGGAATGGGCTCGCATCGAGCCAGAGGAGGGGCAGTACGATGCCGCAGAAATCGCACATTATCGGGATGTTCTTTTAACTTGTAAAGAATATCAAATCACGCCGATTGTGACGCTCCATCACTTCAGTTCGCCGCAATGGCTGATTCGTCTTGGGGGGTGGGAGTCAGCGGAGACGCCAGCAAAATTTGCCCGCTATTGTACACATGTCATGCGTGAATTAGGCGAATGGATACCTTATGTCTGTACGATTAATGAAGCGAATATTTCCATCGGAATCAAGAAAATCATGAAGCGCTATGAACTCAAATCCGGCTCTCCAGGTGCACAGGTTGGCATGAATATGGAGAAAATGGCACAAATGCAAAAATACTATATGGAACTTAGTAAAGCATTTGGTGTTCCGCCTACGGAAGTTCATTCCTTTTTGGCCCCACGATCGGAAGAGGGCTTGGCTGTTATCTTTCAAGCGCATGTGGCAGCTAGAGAAGCCATTCGGCAGATCAGTCCGCAAACCAAAGTCGGCGTTACCTTGTCGCTCTACGACATTCAAAGTGCGCCTGGCGGGGAAGAGAACGCGAAGGAGGCATGGCAAGAGGAGTTCCTTCAATTTGTATCCTACTTGCAAGAGGATGACTTTTTCGGTTTGCAAAACTATACGCGTGCCGTGTATGGACCTGATGGCCTTCTTCCGATACCAGAAAATGCGGAAACAACACAGATGGGGAACGAATATTACCCAGAGGCGCTTGGTGCAGTTGTCCGCTATGTCAGCCAGCACTTGAAAATGCCGATTATGATTACAGAGAATGGTGTAGCAACGGATGATGATACTCGTCGTGTTGCTTTTATCGATCGCGCCTTGAAAGGGGTCCATACTTGTATCTCGGATGGCTACCAGATATTGGGCTATATGCATTGGTCCTTGATGGATAATTTCGAGTGGCAGCTGGGCTTTTCCAAACGGTTTGGTCTCATTGCAGTGGACCGTGCCACGCAAGAGCGGACCGTGAAACCTAGCGGGTACCATCTCGGTAATATCGCAAGAAGAAACGCGATCTAACGCGTTATTGCCAATAAGAGCTGACCGGGCATATCCCCGAGTCAGCTTTTTTCTGGAAAAAGAGAAAGTCGTTAAAACGTCACTAGGAAGTCGTTAGATTGTTAGAGGGGGGAGGGCATATCCATTATGATCAAGGTAAGTCAATCGAGTAACAAACGGAAAGGGAAGGGATTTTAATATGGAAAAAGCCGTGTCGGCAACTGTACCGCAGGTGGGGATCCAGGTCAAGAAAAGAGAGAATCGGTACCGCAAATACTGGCCGCTTCTAACGATGATGGCCCCTGGTCTGCTCTACCTGTTGTTTAATAACTATCTACCGATGCTTGGGATCGCCATTGCTTTCAAAAAAATCAATTTTGCTAAAGGGATTCTAGACAGCGACTGGGTTGGGTTCAAAAACTTTGAGTATCTCTTTAAGACATCGGACGCTTTTATCATTACGCGAAATACGATTCTATACAACATCGTATTTATTGTGCTAGGAACCATTTTGTCACTAGCTTGCGCGATTTTGTTGAATGAGATTAAAAACAAACTCTTACTCAAGTTTTATCAAAGTATCATTACGCTGCCTCATCTCATTTCCATGGTTATCGTCAGTTATTTGGTCTATGCCCTCTTAAGTGCAGATACGGGATTCTTAAATCACACGGTTCTTCCTTGGTTTGGAATCAAAGACGGGATCTCTTGGTACACCGAAGACAAGTATTGGCCGTGGATTCTAACGGTGGTTCACTTCTGGAAAAGTGTCGGTTATTCAAGCATTGTTTTCTTTGCAGCATTACTCGGCATTGACGAGGAGTATTATGAAGCGGCGAAACTCGATGGTGCAAGCAGATTGCAGCAAATTCGCCATATCACTTTACCTATTCTAACACCGGTCATCATCATGCTGACGCTGCTAAGTATCGGACGAATATTCTATTCAGATTTCGGACTCTTCTATCAGGTTCCTATGAATTCAGGATCCTTATTTAACACAACAGCTACGATTGATACCTACGTATTTAGAGGCTTAACAGGCAATGGCGATATCGGCATGTCCACTGCTGCTGGTGTATATCAATCGATTGTTGGATTCTTACTTGTCATGCTGGCGAATTATACAGTTCGACGATACAGCAAAGATAGTGCATTATTCTAAATAGGAAGAGGTAGACACCTATGAACAATGAGAGTAGAGGGTTGACGTGGTTCAGCCATATCATGATGTTCTTGTTCACAGTCATTTGTATTCTCCCTTTCATTCTGCTGATTTCCGCTTCGCTAACGGATCAGAATGACATTATCGCAAATGGCTATTCGTTTATCCCCCATACGGTTAGTACAGCTGCTTACGAGTACCTCTATGATAGAGGGGGAGAAATTGCCCGTGCTTACGGGGTAACCATATTCGTTACGGTAGTCGGGACTGCAATAGGAGTCACGATGACAGCGCTCCTGGCTTATCCGTTATCCAGAAGTGTGACCCCACAACGCAATTTAATTATGTTTATCGTCTTCTTCACCATGTTATTTAATGGAGGCTTAGTTCCTTCCTACTTGGTGTACACGCAAATCTTCCATATTAAAAATACGATATGGTCCTTGATTGTGCCGGGACTCCTCATGAACGGATTTTATGTAATGTTGATGCGAACCTTCTTTCAAACGACCATTCCAAGTGCATTGATTGAATCTGCACAAATCGACGGAGCGGGAGAATACAGGACCTTATGGTCCATTGTGCTTCCTCTTTCTACCCCGATCTTGGCAACCATTGGTCTCTTTGAATGTATCATGTATTGGAACGATTGGCAGCTGGGCATGATTTATATTACGGATCCTAAACTGTTCAGTATACAGAATTTACTTAATCGTATCATGCAAGATATTCAATTCATAAGCACGAATATGACGAACAATGCAGGCGATGCCATGAAACAAATGCCTACAGATGCTGTGAAAATGGCGATTGCCGTCATTGGGGTTCTACCGATTCTGGTGGCGTACCCTTTCTTCCAAAAATACTTTATCAAAGGCATTATGATTGGTGCTGTTAAAGGATAAGAGGCCGCATGCATCTAGATATGTTCAACGCCACAACTGATTGACTACGGTTGTGGCGTTGTCAGTTCGTATAGGAGTATGATAGGTTTACATCTATTTCCCGAAAGGAGCTGTAACGATCATGTTTACCCCCACACGGTACTGGAGAGGTGCCTCATTGCGAGCAAAGTTAATCATCAGCGTATTGATCATGACGATGCCGCTGGTGGGGATGCTCTTGTACAACAACTATTATGCGATCCATGTCGTTCGCGGTCAGGTTGCGGATTCCTATAACAACATGCTGAATCTGTACACGACTCAAAGCGATTCCAAGTTAGACGATATTGACTCGTATATGCGAACCTTAGCTGGTTCTGGTTATGATTTGCTATCACTTAGCCAAGAGGTTAACGATGGCGAGTATTATAGCTCTAAAATTTATTTATTTAATAAGCTGACGAAAGATATTAACTTGTACAATCCGATAAGTTCATTTTTTGTTTATACGGATCACAGGCAAGATTATTTTAACATTTCAAAGAATAACCCTTCTGCCATTAAGGAAAATGAGATCATACAAAGTTATATTGTTGATTATATTCATGCTGATCAATTTTCCAAGGGGAGTTCCTCGAAAGCTTGGAAATATGTTCAGATTAATCAAGAAAATTACCTCATAGACATTGTGAAAGCAGGAGACGCCTTCCTTGGTGCTTTGGTGAGTACGGAAGAATTATTGAAGCCCCTTCGCGCTCTTCAGATTGGTGAAGAGGGAGAGGTTCTCTTAGCCAATAGGCAAGGCGAACCTATTTCCGATTCTCAACGAGTAAGCGAATATGGGATTGAACTGCAACCACAAATAAACGCGTATTATCTTTCAGGTACCAAGAAGAGATTTCTTGTAGTTGGAGCCCCGTCTAACCGAGGCGACTTCCATTTAATCGCATTAATACCCGATCAGTATATATTGGCGAAGCTTCCCTATCTACAGTCCATCGTTTGGTTCATCACGATTGCTGCATTCCTATTTATTCCTATAGGGCTGTATGCCATGAGGCAATCTGTCTTGGTGCCCTTATATCGGTTGCTGCGCACGATGAAGAAGGTTCGAGAAGGAGATTGGAGCAGCAGGGTAGCGCTTAGCCATACTTCCGGGGAATTTCAACTGATGGGCGGAGCGTTTAATGCCATGATGTCAGAGGTTGAACGGCTCCGCACTAACGTCTATGAAGAGCAGTTAAATAAGCAAAAAGAGGAATTACAGCGGCTGCAGTTGCAAGTCAATCCTCATTTTTTCCTGAATACACTGAACATCATTTATAATCTGGCTAAAATAAAGAATTACGAGTTGATCTTGGAAATGACGATGTCTTTAATTGAATATTTCCGATTTATGTTCCGCAGCAATACCTCTTTTGTACCGCTCAAAGACGAACTTAATCATACGCGTAATTATTTGAAAATCCAGAGTTTACGCTTTCCGGAGAAATTAAAGTGGACCATTGAGTCACCGGAGTTCTTGGTAGATGTTCCTATCCCTCCGCTCGTCATTCAATCCTTTGTTGAGAATGCCATTAAACACGCGGTTACGTTGGATGAGCCGCTGACTATTGTGGTTCGAATTGAATTTCTAATTGAAGAGATCGGCTCCAGAATGAAAATCAGCATTCGTGATACAGGGCCTGGATTTAAGGCTGAAATCCTCGATAAGTTGCAGGCAGGTCGAAGCGTGGAGAATGAACGTGGAGAGCATACGGGGATTTGGAATGTGGAACGGAGATTACGCCTGTTGTACGGTGATTCCGCATCCCTTGTATTTGATAATGATACAGATCGGCATGGAGCTGCAATAGAGTTGATTATTCCTACGAATCCTGGAATGGAGGCAACCAGATGAAGATTCATTTGCTCATCGTAGACGACGAGGTTCTCGCTATTGAAGGGGTGAAATCTGATCTTGATCTTACGAAGTTGGGCATCAGCCAGCTATTCACGGCCATTAATATCAGACAAGCTAAGGAACTGTTTGAGAGGGAAAGAATCGATATTTTACTGTGTGATATTGAAATGCCGCAAGGCAGCGGGTTTGAATTGCTGACCTGGGTAAGAGAGCATCATCCGAATACGGTGACGATCTTTTTTACAAGTCATGCTGATTTTAAATATGCAAAAGAAGCGCTGCAGTTGGGGAGTGTTGACTATTTACTCAAGCCTGTTCGTGCTCTTGACTTGGAAGCGGCCATTTTCAAAGCACAGGCCATTATTAAGCGAAACAGTGAATTCCAAAGAAATAGTCAATCCCATCAATTATGGCTCAAGCATCATGCTTTTATTATTGAAAGGTTCTGGGTGGATTTAATTAACCATTCCATACCTAGTCAGCCAGCCGCGATACGCGATCAAGTGGATTTGCATCATATTCCGATTACCGAAGAGTCGGTCTTTCTTCCCATCCTCATTTCGGTCCAAAAATGGAAAAAAGAGATGAATCGAAGAGACGAGAAGATCCTTGAGTATGCACTTAAAAATTCAGCTGAGGAAATTCTGATCGGGGACGGTGCTAACGGGATCTGTTTCCATTTGGATCGAGGAGTGCTCTTGGTCATCATGGTCGCAAATAGGGGAACGAATTGGGATTATGAACGGCTTTACCGAGCATGCGAACGATATATCCATTCTTGTAACGCTTATTTCTATTGTGATCTCTCCTGTTATTTTGGAAATGCCGTAGAAGCCTATGAAATGGCCGGAATGGTCGCACAATTGCGGAGACATGATCGAAACAATGTTGCCTTCGTGAATCAAGTCTTTCTTCATCATGAATTCGAAGCCGCCATACCGCATGCAAAGCTGCCAGCCTTGGGCGTCGTCGCCTCGCTTATGAAGACAGCGACGAAGGATGCAGTCATTCATGAAGTGGAATCCATTGTAAGGAGTCTTATCAATAATCATGGCATCAATGCTGAAATGTTACACCAATTCAATCAAAATTTCACCCAAGTCGTATTCTCCTATCTGAATTTGAGAGGCATTGAGGCCAATCAATTATTTGGTGATGAAGCGTCAAGACACATTTCGGAGTCAGCGGTGCGGTCCATATCCGAAATGTTAGTCTGGGTTCGCCATGCTGTGAGTAAAGCGATGATTCATGCCGACGCGGTTAAAGAGACAGAAAAGATCGTTCAGACCGTAAAAGCGTATATCTCGCTGAACTTGGATCAAGATATGACGCGCGAAATGATCGCAGATCAAGTCTTTCTTCATCCCGATTATTTAACGAGAATTTTCAAAAAAGAGACGGGTTTGGTTCTATCCGATTATATTGTTCTTGAAAAAGTTAAAGTGGCCAAAGAGCTATTGTCTCGAACGGAGCGCCCTGTAAGTGCCATTGCATCAACCTTAGGTTACACGAATTTCTCCTATTTTACCAAGCTATTCAAGAAGCATGTCGGAGTAGGGCCGATGGAATATAGAAGTCAAAACAACAAAGATCAATAAGTCGTGAAAACGCTATTATGATGTCGGTAGAGTGTTAGTTGCTCAAGCGATTGAACGTTATGATGAAGGTGTAATCAATGATACTTCTGGGGGGAATACGATGAATAGGAAAGCGAAATTTGCCACACTCTCGCTTGCTACAGTTATGTTAACGGGAGTGATTGCCGGGTGTTCATCTTCGAAAAATGAAGGGAGTAGTGCTGCTAATGCAACTCCAGCTGCCAGCACAAGTTCGAGTAGTGCTCCCAAGGAATCTTATGAGATTGCTATTGCCATACCGGTATTCGGAGCAGTCTCGAAGGATATGCAAGCCGTGCAAGATGAAATCAGCAAAATCGCGAAAGCCAAAATCAATGCAACGGTGAAGATCATGCCCATCAGTATCGGAGCATGGGAGCAGCAAATGAATCTGATGACCTCGGGCCGGGAGAAACTGGACTTATACTTTACATTCGGTGCGGGATACAGTACCGGTGTGGCAGCGGGAAAAATGGTTCCCGTTGATAATCTTCTGGATAAATATGGCGAGGGCATCAAAAAACAGATTGATTCCGCTTATCTAAGCAGTGCCAAGATTGATGGCAAAACCTATGGCATCCCTGTTTACAAGGATTATACCACAGGGGTACCAGGCGTTCTTATGAAAAAAGATCTCGTGGAAAAGTACAAAATTGATGTATCCTCCATCAAGAATATCGACGACCTTGATCGGATTTACAAGACGATTAAGGACAATGAGCCCAATGTTGTTCCATTGGGAGCTGGATTATCCCTGCCATCGCAAACGTATGTTTGGTATGATAAATTGGGGGATCGGTTAGGTGTATTGCCTGGATATGACAATGGGCTAAAGATCGTGAACCTGTTTGAGACCAAAGAGTATGAAGACTATTTGAATAAGATGCATAGTTGGAATAAGGCGGGGTATTTCAACAAAGATGCCGCTACAACACAAGCTAGCGGAGCGGATTTGTTGAAAGCAGGCAAGGCATTTTCTTACTTCATCGGCCTTAAACCGGGCAACCTGGAAAGGGAAATCCGCACCTATGGCACAGATCTCGTCTTCGCACCGGTCATGTCCAACATCTATGCGACTACAACTGACACACAGGCGGGATTGTGGACCATATCTACAAATTCCACGAATCCTGAACGAGTTATGATGTTATTGAATCTCATGTACACGGATAAGGATCTTGCCAATTTGTTCGTCTATGGCATTGAAGGGAAGCACTATGTGAAAGTGTCGGATAATACGATTGATTATCCAACTGGAATTGATAAGAAGACAGTAGGGTATTCTTGGGATAGCTGGTTGTATGCGAATCCATCCATTGCTTATCTTATGAAATCCGATTTGCAAGACATGTGGAAATTAACATCGGAAGCCAATCAAAAAGCGATCAAATCAAAAGCGCTGGGCTTCACTTTCAATGCGGAGCCGGTCAAGAATGAAGTAACGGCGCTTAAGAATGTAACTGATCAGTATGTGAAAGGGTTGGAGTCAGGCACCCTCGATCCGGCCGATAAATTACCAGAGTTCAGAGCCAAACTGAAAGCAGCGGGTATTGATAAAGTCATCGCAGAGAAGCAAAAACAACTCGATGCATGGGCAGCTGCAAACAAAAAATAAAGAAGATCGAAACGGGATTTCCATTGATCAGCGAAACGGTTAACCATGCTGGCTATTTAATGGAAATCCTATTTATTAAAGGAGATGTCTGAGATGAAATTTATATGTAATCCGATCAATATGGAATACAAATATCAGTATATCGACATGGGAAAGATGATGATTAACAGAGAAGCGGCGGATCCGTCATTGATTCTGTTTAAAGATAAGTATTACCTTTTTCCGTCGATGACAGCCGGTTTTCTTATAAGTGATAATCTCGCAGATTGGGAGTTCCATCCCCTGAAAGACGTACCGATTTATGACTATGCTCCGGATGTACGGGTAATCGGTGAATACATGTATTTTTCCGCATCTTCCAAAAGTGATAGCTGCTCCTTCTTCAGGACCAAAGATCCCGTACGAGGGGAGTTCGAGGAGATACCTGGGAGTTTTCCCTTTTGGGATCCGAATCTGTTCATTGATGACGATGGGAGAGTTTATTTCTATTGGGGTTGCTCCAATATAACGCCTCTTTATGGAGTGGAACTGAATCCAGAGGATATGCAACCGAAAGGCAAGCCGGCCGAGCTAATTTATAGCAACACAACCCTGCATGGGTTTGAAAGAAACGGTGAACATCATGTTATCAATAGAACTCCGGAACAAATTGAGGAAATGGTTCAAACCTACGCCAAACTCTTGAACTTGCCTGAAGAGAAGATGGCTCTGATAAGGGCTGCTCTCAGCAACAGCGATCCATACATTGAGGGGGCGTGGATGGATAAATACAATGGGACCTATTATTTACAGTATTCCAGCCCTGGAACGCAATATAATGTTTACTCCGATGGCGTTTACGTATCCGACAATCCGCTGGGACCGTTTACTTTAGCTAAAAATAACCCTTACTCGTACAAGCCGGGCGGATTTATGCCCGGCGCCGGCCATGGATCCACGCTCGAGGACAAGTACGGAAATTGGTGGCATGCGTCAACGATGAGAATTAGTGTCAATCACATTTTTGAAAGACGTTTGGGACTGTGGCCTGCCGGCTTCGACCAAGACGGGGAATTATTCTGCAACCAACGCTATGGCGACTGGCCTATGAAGATCGAACAGGTTGCAATGAATCCATGGAGTGATCCTGAATGGATGCTTCTCTCATATGGCAAGCCGGCCAAGGCGTCTTCCTGTGAAGAGGGAAAAGAAGCTTCGAAGGCTACGAATGAGAATGTTCAAAGCTGGTGGAAAGCAGCAACCAATGCGTCTGGTGAATGGCTTGAGGTTGATCTGAAGCATGTCTGCGATGTGCATGCCGTACAACTTAATTTTGCGGATGATCAGATGAACCTTCCGCTTCCTGAGGGAGCAACTCTAAAGCAAGTCGGTGAAACGCGAAGATACCTTGACGAGCGGCAGCATGTTACCAGGTGGCTCCTAGAGGGCTCGGTTGACGGAATCGAATATTTTGTAATAGAAGATAAATCGGAGGCAGATACCGATTTATCACATGACCTTGTTGTAAAAGAAGGCGGAGTTAAAGCACGGTATATCAGATGCACCGTAAAGGAGCTCCCGTTTAACCAGAATGCATGCATTTCCGGTTTGCGCGTGTTCGGGAATGGTGAAGGTGAACTGCCGAGGATAGTAAATGGCGTTCAAACAAAACTCTTAAGCGAACTGGACCTGTCCGTAACATGGGAGGACGGTGATGCTGTCGGATACAATGTGCTTTGGGGCTTCGCGCCGGATAAATTGTATCACAGTTATATGGTGTTCGGGAGGAATCAGGTCGATATCGGTGCATTGATCAAAGGCCAGTCTGTATATGTTAGAGTGGATGCTTTTAATGAAAAGGGAATAACGGAAGGCGGAATTTTCACAGTAATCGAGTAAGGAAACAATTACGGCTGAAATCATAGCTTAAAATCTAAGGCCTGCTAGAAAGCATCTCTAGAAGGCCTTTTGTTTTTTGGAGAAGAGGTCGGTAAAACGTTATGGATACGTCGTGAGAGTGTTAGTGCGCATTTTGATAAAATCTTATGATGATAAAAAAGGGGGATGCGTGCATGAGAAAGACGATTAACCTAAACATGAACTGGAAATTCGTTCGACAAGATGAAGGCGGCGCCATGCATAAGGATTACTTGGACGACCATTGGGAAGCCATTCATTTACCGCATACGTGGAATGCCATTGACGGTACAAGCGGGTCTGACTATTACAAAGGGGCTTGCTGGTATCGGAAAGTGTTCGTCATTCCGTCGCAAGAACAAAAGAATAAAATATTCATTGAATTCCATGGTTCCAACAGTGTGACGGACGTTTATGTGAACGAACGGCATTTCGGTCAGCACCGAGGGGGTTATTCCATCTTCCGGTTTGATATAACGGAAGCGGTTGAGTTCGGCCAAATCAACACGCTGGCTGTGAAGGTTGATAATACCGTCGTCGACGATGTATATCCGCAGGCTGCTGATTTTACGTTTTATGGCGGTATTTATCGCGATGTAAATGTGGTAATTGTAGATCCGCTTCATTTTGACCTCTTAGATTACGGTTCACAGGGAATTTATCTCGTGCAAGATCAGGTTTCCGCCGTTCAAGCTCAGTTAACGATCAAGTCAAGGGTTGCCAATGACAGCGATGAAGAGAGAAAAGTGAGATTGTGGGCAGATCTTCTTAGTGCAGAAGGGAAGCAAGTGGCCTATGCGGCAAAAGAAGTGATTGTGGCTGCCGGTGAAACGAAGGAAGTCGAGATGCCGGCTGTGATCGAGCAACCGATCTTATGGCAAGGGCGGAAAAATCCGTATTGCTATGAAGCCAAGATATCTTTGGCAAGTTTCAATGATACGCTGGACGAAATCTCCATTCCATTCGGCGTTCGTCATTTTTATGTAGATCCGGAGAAAGGTTTCTTTCTAAATGGGGAGCATCTTCCGTTGCGCGGCGTTTCCAGGCACCAGGATCGTAAAGATGTGGGCTGGGCGATCACGAAGAACGATCAAGAGGAAGATATGGCATTGATTAAAGAAATGGGAGCCACCTCCATACGGTTAGCGCACTACCAGCATGATCAATTTTTCTATGATCTCTGTGACCGTGAGGGCATGGCCGTGTGGGCGGAAATTCCGTTTATTACGATGATGTCGAATTCGGAATTGCAAGGTATCAACGCCAAGCAGCAAATGATCGAATTAATCCGTCAAAATTTTAATCATCCGTCTATCCTTTTTTGGGGGATTCAAAATGAAATCCAAATCGGCGGCGATCGACCGGAAGTAAGGAGAGTTGTCGCAGAGTTACATGAACTGACCAAGAAAGAAGACCCCACTCGGTTGTCCACGATGGCCAATGTCTACACCGTGAAAGATGATGATGCGTATAACTTCATTACGGATACGGTCGGTTACAACCGTTACTTCGGTTGGTACAACGGGACATGTGAGGATTTTGCCCCTTGGTTGGATGGCTTCCATAAACAAAATCCGAACGTATGCCTTGGAATCTCTGAATACGGTGCGGAGGGGATTGTTGAGTACCACAGCAAGGATCCGAAGGTGAAAGATTACACAGAGGAATATCATGCTTTGTGTCATGAGAAGGTTTGGGGCATTTTCTCCCAACGTCCGTACTTGTGGTCAACCTATGTATGGAGCATGTTTGATTTTGGCGCTAGCCATCGGGATGAAGGCGGAGTAAAAGGACGAAACAATAAAGGGTTAGTGACTTACGATCGTAAAATGAAAAAAGATGCATTCTATCTGTATAAAGCCAACTGGTCGGATGAGAAGTTTGTTCATATTACAAGCAAACGATATGTGGATCGTCCAGACGGCGAGATCACAGTCAAAATTTATTCCAACTGTGAAGCGATAACGCTATACGCCAACGGGACCGAAGTAGCAACGAAAACAAGCGATAACCGCATCTGTATTTTTGAACATATTCCGCTGCAAGACGGCATGAATGAAATCAAGGCCGTATCGAGGCAGGGTGGTCTAACATTCGGTGATGTCGCCCGGTTTCATCGGGTCCAAGAACCAAACCTGAGCTACGAATCTCCGGAAAAAGGAAAGGGAGAAGCGGTTTCCAACTGGTTTTCGGTTCCGAATGTGGAAGATATCCTCATGGAGGAACTTGAAATCACGGATGATGTATTTTCGACAAAAGTTGAGCTGCGTGAGCTATTGGCTAATGAAGAAGCAAAGGCTATTGCGGAGAAGTACTTGGATAAATTGTTCAAAAGGATGGAGGGCTCCATGAATGATAGGGTACTTTCCATGAATTTGGAAAATCTGACTGCCTTCTCGCAGGATCCTCGCAAAGAAAAGCTGCTGTATCTGATGAATAAGGAGCTTATAAAGATAAATCGTAGTTTTGGGAGGTCGTCAACATGTTGGAAGTCATAGCATTGCGAACGGAATATTTGGAAAACCCATTGGGACTGGATGTAGCTAGGCCGCGTCTAGGCTGGAAGCTCCGCAGTGACGGCAGGAATGTCTTACAAATTGCCTATCAAGTTCAAGCTTCAGCAACCGAGGGCTTCACGAACACAGTCTGGGACAGCGGCAAGGTGGAGACGAGTCAGTCGCAGGGCATTGTGTATGAAGGGCCGGAGTTAAGATCGCTTGAGCGCATCTACTGGCGAGTTCAAGTTTGGAGCAATCAAGAAGGCGAGTGCACCTTAAGTGATCCGGTATTCTTTGAAACGGGGATGTTGCATGCTTCGGAATGGGTGGCTCATTGGATTGAACCGGAGGCAGAAGTGGACATAGCCGTGTATAAACCTGCCCCTTATATTCGTAAAGAATTCACTGTAAAAAAAGGACTCGTATCGGCAAGAGCCTGCCTTACCGCGAAGGGGTTATACCGTTTTTATCTAAACGGTATTGAAGGTACGGATCATCTGTTCACGCCAGGATTCACTTCCTATCATAAACGTTTGCAGTACCAGGTTTACGACATCACGTCCTTGCTGCAAGAAGGCTCTAATGCATTAGGTGTCATCCTCGGAGACGGTTGGTGGAGAGGGGCTACAGGCGGAGCAAATCTCAAGAACAATTTTGGCTATAAATTAGCTTTCTTAGGACAATTCGTGTTGGACTACGAAGATGGCAGCCGTGAAATCATCGGCAGTGACGATTCTTTTCGAACTTCCCGCGGCCCCTTGCTGAAATCGGATATGAAGGCGGGAGATGTGTATGATGCTAGAATCAACATCGATGGTTGGAATCAACCGTCGTATGACGATTCTGCTTGGGCGCCCGTCCAACTCACAACCGATGGATTCGATCATTTGATCGGTACTCGAAGCGTCCCTGTAAGAGAGAAGGAAAGATTTACTCCACAGGTGATGCGCACGCCAAATGGAGAGACGATTCTCGATTTTGGTCAAAATATCGCGGGATGGGTCGAAATGAAAGTGCAAGGCGATGCAGGGACTGAGATTGTGCTCATTCATGGGGAAGCCTTAGATCAGCACGGCAACTTCACCTTGCAAAACCTAGCCGAGCATGGAACAGTGGAGGATTTCCAAGAGGTTCATTACATCACAGCGGGCAATGGTGTAGAGAGTTATTGTCCACGTTTTTCGATTTTTGGATTCCGTTATGTACGCGTTAAGAATTATCCGGGAGAAATAACACCCGAGAACTTTACAGCTGTTGCTGTGTATTCCGACTTAGACGAAACGGGTGATTTCACTTGTTCGAACCCATTAATCACCAAGCTGGTTTCTAACGCCAAATGGAGCCAGAAGGGCAACTTCATGGAGGTGCCTACCGATTGTCCAACTCGGGAAAGAGCGGGATGGACGGGGGATGCGCAAGTGTTCTGTAGAACAGCGTCAGATTTCATGAATGTGTACCCCTTCTTTGAGAAGTGGATGGCTGACGTTGCAGCAGAGCAATTTGCTGACGGTTCCGTCGGCAGTACGGTGCCAACCGTTATTGGGCACCACAGCATGGAAGAATGGGAACGATTCATGGCTGAAAACAAAAATCCGATGGCGGCCATGCGCCGACCCAAGCCCGGTACAGCCAGTATTCTTGACGGTTCTGCCGGCTGGGGCGATGCGGCGGTTATCATTCCATGGACGATGTATCTTTGTTACGGAGACAAGGCGATCTTAGATAAGCAGTTCGATTCAGCGAAAGCATGGGTCGATTACATGGCTGCCAGTGCGAAGAATGCGAATGAGCTATTTCAAGATTCGCCTGCTTATCAACATTTTACGGATGGGGAACGGGATGCTGATTACATCTGGGATACGAGGTTCCATTGGGGGGAGTGGCTTGAAACGGACACTGAAATGAAAGATCTCATGGCCGTTTTGACCAAAACAAAAGGAAACCATCCGGATGTCTCCACCGCGTACTTCGCCTATTCGACGCGTTTGTTGGCTGAAATGGCAGCTGTGCTCGGGAAGACGGAGGAAGCAGACAATTACCAAGCGTTATACGAGAAAATTAAACGCGTATACAACCAGTATCTGATTAAAGACGATGGCTACATCTTGGAAGGCAGACAGGCACCGAATGTCCGTACGCTTGCCTTTGACTTGGCGTCTGAGGATAAGAAACAAGCGGTCGCTGACAAACTGGCGCAGTTGGTTGTGGACCAGGGGTACCACTTGAATACGGGCTTCCTATCCACCCCTTTCGTTCTTCAAGTGTTAGCGGACTACGGATACGCGGATATCGCTTTCCGATTGTTGGAGCAGGATACGTGCCCTTCATGGCTGTATGCGGTCAGCAACGGCGCGACGACCATCTGGGAGAGTTGGAAAGGGATTAAACCTGACGGCGAATTGTCGGGGTCTCTGAATCACTATTCGTATGGAGCCGTGTGCAACTTCCTCTTTGCGGGTATAGCGGGCATTCGTCCTGTATGGGAGACGCCTGGTTACAAGCATTTTATGTTGAAGCCTTTGGTTGGCGGATCGTTGACGGAAGCATCGGCGACCTATGAGTCCCTTTACGGCACGATCAAATCAAACTGGGAAATAACGGATCAAGGCGTAACCTATCAGTTTGAGGTGCCAGCAAATACGACGGCGACGATCATGCTGCCAGGCACGCAAGATGATCTCAAGGTTGTATTGGGCGATTACCCAGATACGCGGTATGAAGATGGACGCATAGTAGTTACGGTGGGAAGCGGCGAATATCAGTTTACAATTCAAGTTGGGAGTGTGGCTGCACAATGAGAAAAACGATTGGGATGAATGAGGCTTGGAAATTTATTCGTCAAGACGTGGAGCAAGCTGAACGTAAAGCGTTCAACGATGAGCATTGGCAGCATGTAACGATTCCTCATACATGGAACGCGATTGATGGTGCAAATGGCTATGAATATTATCAAGGCGCCTGTTGGTATAGGAAGACTTTCTCAGTTGAGCCTTCTTGCGAAGGAAATAGACTTTTTATTGAGTTCCAGGGCTCGAACAGCATTACGGATGTCTATGTTAACGGCCAACATTTGGGTCAGCATAAAGGTGGATACGCCACCTTCAGGTTTGACGTGACTGACGTCGTTACCTACGGCACTGCCAATGTACTCGCGGTAAAAGTGGACAATACTGTAGCTGATGATGTGTATCCGCAGAAAGCAGACTTTACGTTCTACGGAGGGATTTACCGCGATGTGAATATGGTTGTTACGGCGCCTGTTCATTTTGACTTGATGGATTATGGCTCACAGGGTGTTTATATCGTTCAGGAACAAGTATCGAAAGAAAAAGCCAAGCTGAATATTAAAACAATCGTTGTTAATGACGGTGGAGAAGAGAAAAAGGTTAATCTTTGGGTCGATATTTACGATGCGAATCATCAAATTGTCACCTATGCCACGAAGGAAGTTGTGCTAACCGCTGGAGAGTCCCAAACCGTAGAGCTGCCTTGCATCATTGACAATCCAACGCTATGGCAGGGGCGGAAAAATCCGTATATGTACAGTGCCAGCCTATCGTTGATTAGCTTTAATGATACGATCGATGCGTTGTCGATTCCTTTTGGCGTCAGATACTTTCATGTAGATCCTGAAAAAGGCTTCTTCTTAAACGGCGAGCATCTGCCTTTGCACGGTGTATCCAGACACCAAGACAGGAAGGACATGGGCTGGGCCATTTCGGAAAAAGAGCAGGTAGAAGACATGGGATATATTCGAGAAATCGGTGCATCCTCCATCCGGTTAGCCCACTACCAGCACAGTCAATTCTTTTATGATTTATGTGATCAAGAAGGCATGGTCGTATGGGCAGAAATTCCCTTCATTTCAATTATGTCGCAGTATGAATTAGATGGGATCAATGCGAAGCAGCAGATGATCGAGTTGATCAGGCAGAACTATAATCATCCCTCCATCATCTTCTGGGGAATTCAGAACGAAATTCAAATCGGCGGCGAACGGCCAGAGGTGAGAAGACTCGTTCGAGAGCTGAATGCATTGACGAAAAAGGAAGACCCCACAAGGCTAACGACGATGGCCAATGTTCTATTTGTCAATGAGGAAGATGAATACAACCGGATGACGGATGTGATTGGTTACAACAAATATTATGGTTGGTACCACGGGAAGGCTGAGGATTTTGCACCTTGGCTGGATAAGTTTCACCGCATTAACCCCGATGTAGCGCTGTGTATATCCGAATATGGGGCAGAAGGCATTGTTCAATACCATAGTGCGGATCCAAAGGTAAAAGATTATACGGAAGAATATCATGCCTTATTCCATGAAATCGTTTGGAAAACCTTCGCGGAAAGACCATTCCTGTGGGCGACGTATGTATGGAACATGTTTGATTTTGGAGCGAACATCAGAGATGAAGGCGGCGTGAAGGGAAGAAATAATAAAGGGCTTGTTACCTATGACAGAAAGATCAAGAAAGATGCCTTTTACATGTATAAAGCGCATTGGTCGGACGATAAATTTGTTCACATCACCAGCAAGCGCCATGTGGACCGAGCAGAGAGCAGCATGTGTGTGAAGGTGTATTCAAATTGCAAGGAAGTAACGCTGTATATTAATGGAATAGAGTTTCAAACCAAAATCAGTGATGATAAAGTGTTCATTTTCGAGCATGTCCCCTTAATGGAGGGTATGAATGAAATACGAGCAGTCTCCGCTGAAGATAATGATTTCTATGTAGATATTGCGAAATTTAACAAAGTAGACGAACCAAATCCAAGTTACGAGGCTCCTGTTGAGGAAAAAGGTGAAGAAGTTCAGAACTGGTTCCAAATGCCTGATTTGGATGGAGAACTAGAAGAATTACATATCACGGATGATGTTTACTCGACGCGTTGCACGTTTAAAGAGCTTTTCGAGAATGAAGAAGCAGCAGCGGTATTACATCAGTTTTTAGGAGAAAGCTTTAGAGAGAGACCGACGTATAGCATGACGCAAGGATTTAAGATCGATACCTTGGCGGAAATGGCGCCCGACCACTTCACTGACAAGCTGTTATATGCCCTAAATAGAGAACTGACTCGAATTAATAAGAATAAGTAACATCAAGAAGGTTTGAGCAGGCAAGCCGCCTGTTCAAACCTTCTTACATTTTTTTCGAGGGTCAAACAGGGGAACGCAAACTAATCTCTTTGGCAATCGAGTGAGCTTTATGTTCAAGTCGGTCATCCAGCGGTTGCAACGCTTTCTTACCGTATTTCCTATCGAGGGCTGCAGCTATAATGCGATCGGCCAGAAGCGGGTTTTTGGGTAAGAGGGGGCCGTGAAGATAGGATCCGATCAAATTTTTATAGACGAGACCTTACTTTCCATCCTCACCGTTATTGCCATAACCTTTGATCACTTTGCCTAATGGTTCATACTGATGGAATGTTCGCCCGGAATGATTTTCAAATCCCAGAAGGTGTCCAAAGTCCGGTGTGTCTACGACAACATTGCCTACCATGCGATTTTTTTTCTCTTCCGAATAAAACTCACAAACATCCAGCCCTTTGATTGGCGTACCGTCCGAGGTCATGTAATAATTGCCAAGCAGTTGATAGCCTCCACATATGGCAAGGCATCCTACCCCATCGTACATAAGCGGCAATTTAACCAAGGAGAGCCCAATAAAAGTATTGTTAACGGATATTACCTACATGAAATACGGCAATGGACAGCAGGCGTATCTTTCCCTGTGTCAAAGACGGGTCAACGTACCAGATACTTGCACATTTTCTCTCAACGTCCCTGGAACTTGGGATTATGGAAAAAACATTAGAAGGGCTCCTAAGCAATATGAACTACACGATTCACCCAGAAGCTAGCTATTCTGCACTCTGATCAAGGTATGCATTATACCCATCCTGTCTTTCAGAATAAGGTGAAGAAAGCTGGATTTAAGCAATCGATGTCCCGGAAGGGAAACTGCTGGGATAACGCCCCCATGGAATCCTTTTTCGGCCACATGAAGGACGAACTAGAATATGAAGACTGTCTGACTATTCAAGAGCTACGACAAAGAGTCAACGAATATATGCTCGCATACAACACAGAGCGCTACCGATGGGGATTAAAAAAGATGATTCCTGATGATCAAGTGGCAGGAGCAATTTTTCTAAAGAATTCAGGAACAAACCTTGATTTTTGTATTGGAGTTCATTGAATTCTAAACAAATCTGGAACAACAAAAACGAAACCGAGCGGGTTTTCGGTTCCGTTTTCTAATTATTTATGGAATATCACAGCTGCTGATGAAGAATGAATGCTGTTGGCGAGGAATACAGCATGCAAGGGGGAGCAGATCCGGATAACCGACGCACCATCGATTGGAATCAAGGCACGACATCGAACAGTGCCGTTGCTTTAACGAAAAGCTTATAGCGATCCGCAATTCGTACGCAGCTCTGCGTATAGGATCATTTATGACCTTATTGACAGACGATCTCCACAAGATTTATTCCTATGCGCGCTTTGACAATACGAACCGCATCGCAGTTGTCTTGAACAATGATTTTGTAAGCCATTCTGTAACCGTACCTGTGAACAAAGTAAGCATTATTAACGGCAGCACAGTCACCGACAAAATAAAGTGGAACCGTTTACACAGTTTCCAACGGTTCTGTCACGCTCACGGTTGAGGGGCATTACGGCGCGATCTTGGTGCAATAAGCGTTGTGGCGAATGCCGCCGACAGCTAGGCCTGTCCCGTATTTGGGGCGGCCTATTCTCTTGTTATTTTCCCCTGCCAACGCTCCGATGTGAACGCCATACGATACAAGAATAGATGAATACTCATTAGAAACAAGTAGATTGGGCAGGAGTAAAGCAGCATATAGCCGTTTTTGTAATGGAATTCTCCAGTCTTTACTCCCAACCATTCGAGTCCGACTGCCATTCCGGCCCAAAAGAGAATATAGATAATCGTCATTATTTCGAACATCCGTGCACGTTCATACCAATAAATAAACCAATACCCCGTCGGTGCATACATAATATAAGAGAACAGGTCAAACAACTCGAATGTTGATTCGTCTCCTAGATCATAAAGGTCAAATGGAGGTGTCGCGACTGTATGATCGAAAACAAGTCCGAATGCAATACCAATAAGCATATTAAAGATAGTTTGGGTAGGCGAAAACCGACGGGGAAACAACCAAATTGGCACCAAACTAACTAGAATTACTCCCATGACAAACCATTCATTCTTATTAAAATGATTGTCATAAATGATATTTTCCATCAACGTACCCATCCTTCCTTATATGCCATTCGTTGAAAAAGATATCCCAATAGCAGTGTATAGATCATTACAACTAGGATCATTATGGATTCCATTCCGAAATTCCAGCCAGTATCGATGAGGACGTAGTTCCATCGAAGCATCGCTCCGATTAACAATTGGAAGAGAAACGCATATACCGATATTGCCCAACGAATGCTGACTTTGGTGGTAGTTAGGAATACGTTGGCAAAGGTAAGGAGGACGAAAGTAACGGTGAGATCATTATGAAGAATCATAGATAGAAAGTGGGGGATACTTTTTGTGTTGATTTGGAATAGCCCAAGATTATAACCAATTATGGTCAGTTTGTTTGTGAGTATGACTTCAATTGCCATAAACAAAAGCAGGTTGACAAACAAAGGCAGCTTACTCGGGAGCGTGATTTGTAAGAGGATACAGTACCATGCGAACATGAGAAAAATGACGACTACCAAAGTAAGATGTCTTCCCTTCTCGGTATAATTTTGACTTCTGATTGTCCCCTAAATCTAGCATAGACAAAAATAATAAAAATAAAGTTCCCAGTTTGATTAAGAATTATCCAAAGGGCAGATCGAATAAGTCCCATGAAAGAGACAGTGTTGCTTTTTTTTTTTTATATGCCATCTTTACAGNNGTGTGTTCTTTTTTTTCGCTGGTCTATAATGAATTCGTGCATAACGAACTCAATCTGGACTCACACAGTTTGCTGGATCAGATGCGTACAGCTCAAATAACTATGTAGAGGGACCTGGGGATGCAGCGAATGTTCACAATGATGGAGAAACAATATGCGCTGAAATTTCTGGTGGCGGTTTTAATTCTGGAGATGTGCTCAAAGCTGATTCGCAATCGATTACGGTGGCAGCAGTTTCGCAGCTGAATAATCCAATTCTATCTCCGAACACAGAGCAATATGGTACGCTTGCGGGTCGTATTACGAACGGCCGCGGCGTGGGTCAGCAGAGAAATGTGACGAATAACGATCCAGCCACGAGCAAGATCAGTGTTGAATGCCCTTCGACATCGTTCCAGACTATACAAGGATGCCAAGCACCGGACCTATTGTTGATTGCATCTTTCATCGAAGTTCCTTTTTTTGCATCTTTTGATTTTGGGAAATTATTTACCTAGCTATTTTAGCGAAGTGCTCCAGAGTGCGAACCAATTGGGCTGCCTGCTGGAGCTGGAAAGAAGCGAATTCCGACGTTATTGGCATTTGGAAGGAGTTAAGAGCATTTCACCCAGTTCTGTGGACAACGTTGGAGTGGAGAAAGGATTATCCTCAACTGCTCATCAAGCCGCATTTTGAAGTGAGAATATTGAATGCGGAGGTTCGAGGGTCCGAAGTCAATTGAAGTTGGAGCTCAGCGGGTAGAGAAAGTTTACAGTTTCATGGAATGGGAATAATGGGAATGGACTAGAAAGCATACACTCCCTGTCATAGGAGATGAACAGAAATGCTCAAGGCAGACCCTTTCCCTCTTTCCAATTCGGCCGCCGAATGTGATGTGGAGTTGTCGGAATCGCTGGATGACAATATATCCTACCTTCTGGATGTCTTTGAGGATTGTTACGATATCGTTTTCCACTTTTCTACCATTGCGGATGCTGTCCGCTGCTGCGTTGTATACGTACTGGGGTACTCTGACACGTTGGCACTCGAAAAACAGGTGCTATCGGCGATTGGCGCTATTACTGACGATGCACTCGAATCCTACGACGGATTGTTGCAGGATCGCATTAATTCGGTGTCCCCTACCGAGCATGCTGGGATCAATGAAATCGTGGATAAAATTTGTGGCGGTTATCCCGTCCTGTTTCTGGATGCTTCTGCCAAAGCCTGGTCATTCAACCTTATCAAGCTGGATCATCGTCAAGTCGAAGAGCCTGTGGCGGAATCAACGGTTCGAGGGCCGCGTGAAGGGTTTACTGAAGGGATCGGGGTCAATCTCCCTCTTATACGCAAGAGGCTTAAAACGCCCGACTTGAAAACGGTTAGCACAACTGTCGGCAGCTACTCAAAGACAGAAGTGATTATCCTCTATATAAAAAATCTAGCTAATCCGAAACTGGTAAAGGAGATACGCCGACGTCTGGAGGCTATTCAGGCAAAAGGGATACTGGAAAGCGAAATGATTGAGGAGTGGATATCGGATAATCCATTCTCTCCATTTCCTCAACTGCTTTCAACCGAAAGACCCGATGTGGTGTGTGCTAATTTGCTTGAAGGACGTGTCGCTATTCTAATCGACGGCACCCCTTTTGCGCTGGTAGCGCCAGTCGGTCTGTTCTCGTTGCTCCAATCACCTGAGGATTATTATCAAAATATTATTGTAAGCACGTTTATTCGCTGGCTTCGTTACGTTTTTTTTGTCATTTCATTGCTATTGCCGTCAGCCTATATCGCGATCACGACCTTTCATCAGGAGATGATTCCAACCGTGCTGCTCCTCAATATTTCCAAATCACGAGAGGAGATCCCGTTCCCGGCCATGGTTGAGGCGTTTATCATGGAAATTACGTTTGAAGCTCTGCGGGAAGCAGGGGTGCGGCTTCCGAAGCAGGTCGGCTCAGCCGTCAGTATCGTCGGGGCACTTGTGATCGGGCAGGCGGCTACATCGGCGGGCATTGTATCCGCGCCCATGGTGATTGTCGTTGCGATCACAGGGATATCCTCTTTTATGATTCCGCGCTATTCTCTTGGCATTCCGCCTCGGCTGCTGCGATTCCCGATCATGTTCTTGGCCGGTACGCTTGGTCTCGTGGGCGTCATGCTCGGGTTAATCGCCATGATCATTCATTTGTGCAGACTTCGTTCATTCGGGCTTCCGTATCTCACTCCGGTCACACCGACTCGATTGCGTGAATTTAAGGATGTGTTTATGCGCGCACCGATCTGGAGCGGTACGGGGAATCCCGAGCTGTTGAGCGCTGATCAGGGACCCGAGAAGCCGAATCGCGGGAATGTCGATATGAAAAGAGGTAAGAACAATGATGGAACAAGGTAGAATTCCCCCTTTGCAGATGAGTGCAATTATGTTCCCGACCATTCTTGCGACTGCAGTTCTCAGCGTCCCTAGTGTAACGATGGGCTATGCAGGTCATGACATGTGGATGACACCCTTGCTGGCTTCTCTCGTAGGATTGCTGGCGATCTACATCGCCTACCGTCTGAACATTCGTCATCCGCAACTGACACCTATCGAATCTAGCGTCTTGATATTGGGCAAAGTGCCAGGTAGACTTTTAGGCCTGTTTTTTGTATTCTACTTGGTTCAACTGAACGGAATCGTGCTTAGAGAATACGGGGAATTCATTCTAAGCGCTATCCTTCCGCAGACGCCTCTTTTTGTCGTTATGGGCAGTCTGATGTTCTTATGCGCAGTCAATGTGATCAGCGGCTTAGAAGTGCTAGGCAGAACCGCTGTCATTCTCATGACGCTGATGGCGGCCCTTCTGACCATTGTCTTGCTGTTGCTGATTCCAGAGTGGAGAACCGACGAATGGCTTCCGTTTGCGGAAAAAGGGGTGAAGCCGATTTTCAAAGGTGCGGTGGCTCCGGCCAGTTGGCTAAGCGAATACTTCTTTCTCAGCTTTGTACTTCCTTTCGTTACAAAGCGGGAGCGCATATGGCGGGTTTCATTGATCTCACTGGGTGTGACGACCTTCACGATGATGGCCGTCAATATTTCTTGCCTGTTCCTGTTAGGCGATGTAGCGGACAGGTTCGTCTATCCGATGATGATCGCAGCGCGTTATATTAGCTATGCGGATTTTTTGCAGCATCTGGAGGCAGTAATCATTACGATTTGGATAACCGGGATCCTGATTAAAATTTCTTTTTTTCTCTATCTGAACGCGCTCTCCGTTGCCCAATTGCTGCAACTGAAGGATTATCGGCCGCTGGTGTTTCCGTTGGCTTTCCTGACTGTCGCCTTCTCGTTCTGGGTGATATCCAATCAGAGCGAGCTGGCTAGCCAGCTTGGCGCCATAGGCAACCTATACACGTTGTTTGCCCTGATTCTGCTGCCCGGCCTTCTGCTGCTTGTTGCAGCCATACGGAAAAGCCGGTCTCCTTCACCCGAATGAACGTCTGGAGAACAGGATTAAAGAGCTGGCGATTATTGGTGGAACGAGGGGGCCATATCACCCTAATCCTCTCTCTTCTGCTTGTTTTGCCTGGCTGCTGGGATAGGAAGGAAATCAATGATTTGGCCATTGTACTTGCTGCGGGAGTGGACATGACGCCAAGCGGAGCCGTTGAATTATCTGCGCAAATCTTCATTCCCCGGGCGGCGGGAGGGGGCCCGCAG
>NZ_RXHU01000033.1 GCF_003955665.1 Paenibacillus whitsoniae | reverse complement strand
ATAAACATTTCATGTCGGATATGGTGTTGCAGCGCCTTAAGGACTTGACCGCGGCGTTAGCGAGAAGAGCGGCGGCGGGCGAAATTCGCGAAATGGATTTTGATTTGGCGGCCAGACAAGTGATCTCGGTGGGGCTGATGGTCGTGATGAGTCAGGTGACGGCAATTAATCTGGTGCAATCGGATCTTGATGGATATTTGAGAAAAATGGTCACTTTCACTGTGTCGTTATGGCGGAAGTGATGTTTTTTTACTAATTTCGTTCACACATCGTTGAGTGAAATAACAAACAATCGAGGAGGAGATTTTATGAAAACATTTTTAAGACAAAAGCACGTCTACATCGCGTTCGTCGCGGTTTTTGCCGTGATCCTGCTGCTGGGCTTGGCGCAGCTCGGTTCGTCGGTTAATCCGGTGCCGCGGAATTTACCGGTCATCCTCGTCCAGCAAGACGCAGGCGAGAAGCTGCCGACTGGGCAAGAGATGAATTTTGGCAAGCTGCTGCAGGACAAAATTACAGCTGCTCCGACGCAGGAAGGCGCTGTCTCTCCGCTGCAATGGACAGTTGCCGTTAGCGAGCAAGAAGCGGTGGACGCGATGAACCGGCAGCAGGCGTACGGGGCGGTCGTGATTCCTGCGGATTTTAGCCGAAAGCTGCTGAGCTTGACGACACCGCAAGGACAGCCTGCGGCAGCAGTGCTGCACACCAATCCAGGCATGAACAACACCGCGGCTACGATGGTGAACCAAATCCTGAATCAAATGCTGGCCGGTATGAACGGCCAAGTGCGCGAGCAATTGCTTGGGCAAATCGCCAAGCAGGGAGGCACGCTGACGGCGGAGCAGACGAAGGCGTTTGCGGCACCGATCCAACTCACCACAACGACGGTTAACCCTGTCGGCACCAGCAGCATGAACGGCAACGCGCCTGTTGCGCTCACACAGCTCGCCTGGTTTGGGGCGATGGTTGCAACGCTGCTGTTATTCATGGCCGCAGGCAAAGCGGCCGCGCAAGCCGGTTCCGTCACGCATCTCCTCCGCGTACGACTCGCGCAGCTGCTTGGCGGTGCCGTCCTGTCGGCATTTGCGGCAGGAAGTATCGTGCTCGTTGCAGGGACGTGGCTCGGGCTAGCGATTCCGGATTACAGTGAAACTTGGTTATTTTTATGGTTCACTGGCTTTGCCTTTTTCCTGCTGCAAACCGCCATCGTTTCCTGGCTGGGTCTAAAAGGGGTGCCGCTTTTCGTACTCGTCTTCTTCTTCGGCGCACCAGTGCTTGCGCTGCCGCCGGAAATGCTCCCGAGCTTCAGCCATGACTGGCTGTATACGTGGATGCCGCTGCGTTTTGGCGCGGCCGGACTGCGCGACGTGCTCTACTTCGGCCAAGGCTTGAATCTTAACGCACCGATGTGGACGCTGGGTTGGATCGGCGCGGCGGGACTGGTGCTGACGGTGATGTCCGCGGCGAAAAGACAGTCCAAACCCACGGCTTCAGCCGCCGCCTAACTTATGCAATCGCCCGGAGTCCTAGACACCTGCCGACACGTCCGCCCGGCCATGAACATATGTTGAACCGTTCATAGCGTAGAAAGGAGTGACGAGCCGGCATGAGAAAAAGGGCAATTCCGGGCGTATCTATTATTACGTGCACGAACCGCCCGCAATTTTTCAACAATATTGTGCGCAATTTTCAGAGGCAGCAGTATCCGGCGAAGGAGCTCATTATCATTTTAAATCAGGATAACATGCCGCTTGCTGAATACCGCCGCAAAGTGCGGGGCGTGCCGAACGTTCGCGTCTACCAAGTCGCCGAGCGAACGTCGCTCGGGCAATGCCTTAACTGCGGCATCGTCAAGGCACACTTCCCGTTGATCGCCAAGTTTGATGATGATGATTATTACTCGCCGTATTACTTGCGGGAGCAAGTCAAGGCGCTCTATCGCACCCGCAGCGACATCGTTGGCAAGCATGCCTGCCTCATCTACTTGACCGCGTCCAAGCAATTGCTGATTCGTTCGCCGCATGATCGCGACCAAGAGGTGGAATTCGTGCAGGGCGGCACGATTCTGTTCCGCAGACGCGTGCTTCGCAAAGTGCGATTTCCGGATCGTTCGCTGGGCGAAGACGTCGCCTTCCTCCGGGCGGCCCGCAGCCATGGCTTCAAAACGTACGCCACCACACCGTTCAACTATGTTTACATCCGCCGCAAAAACAAAAAAAGCCATACCTGGCGCGTCCAGGATGACTATTATCGTAATGGTGGTCAAATGATCGGCGTGACGAAGGACTTTCGCCCTGTATCGAACCGGAGGCTGTAAGATTACCTCGGCGTAATCGTAAAGATTACGCCGTTTTTCTCTCTATTTTGAGCATCGACCGCCAGCCCGTGATGGTCCATGATTTGTTTGACGATGGCCAGACCAAGCCCGAATTGCCCATCGCCTCCTGTTCGGAATGGTTCGAACAGACTGTCGCGAATCGCCTCATCGAGCGGCGGACCGTCGTTGAAGATGCGGACCTCCAATTGCCCGCCTTCGGCGCGGAGCACGACCCCGATACGGCTTTCGGCGTAGCGAAGCTGATTATCGAGCAAATTTTCGAGTGCGATTTTCCACTGTTCCTGATCCCCATCCAGCGTGCAGGGCACGAGGTCCAACTCCCACGCGACTTCAGGTCTCCGATAACGCAGCCGCTCCACGACATCGCAGACTACCGCCTTCAGGTCAAATGCTGCAAACGGCTTCTCTTTCACCGTTAAATAGTTCAGCTTGTTGAGCAGCAGGAGATCGCGAATCCGCTTTTCCAGCCGTTCGCCTTCCTTCATAATGACATCGAGGCTCGCGCTGAGCGTGCCCTTAGGAAAAACGCCGTCCTGAATCGACTGCACATAGCTGCGGATGACCATGACAGGCGTTTTCAGCTCATGCGACGTATGCTGGAGAAAAAACTGCTGCGCCCGGTCCTGCCGGACAAGCCGCTGCCGCATGGATTCAATGGCCCGGCCCAAGCGGCCGATCTCGTCTTTGCGGCCGGTTTCCACTGGATCATGCCAGTCCCGTTTGGCCATTCGCCCGACAAACCGCTCCATTTGAACGAGCGGACGCGTGAAATACCGAGCGATGCCTAGGCATGGCAGCCAGCTCAGCACGATCAGAACGACCATGATCATCATCAGCCGAACGAACATCGTCATCACCAGGTCGTTGCGGTAGTTGCCCCAGGCATAGGAGACCAGATAGCTGGGCGTGCCTTGAACCATCTCTTTTCGAATGACATAAAAAATGCTGCGGTCATCGATGCTGCGCGTATACTTGGCAACGGGTTGGACCTGTGCGTAAGCGTCCTTTTCCATTGCAGAGACAAAAGCTTCCGAGCTGCTTGTGCTGGCCGTTAAGGTTGCTGCAGCCGCGGGTTCCGCATTGACGGCTTCGGCTGAGCCCTGAATCATGAAGTGACGGATGGAAGGGCCAGTGACCGTCGTTCCGCTTTGAATGGTGATGACGGAAGCCTGAGGTGCCAGACCGCTGCTGTTAGCTGACACGGGAGCAGGCTGAACACTGCCCCATTCCTGAAGAAGTGGCGCTTCCAAAGTGGCAACCGGCTTGGCTTCCAACGCCTGGGTCTGCAAGGGAATCGCAGGCAGCGTAAGGCTCGGCACGGCGACCAAGCTTGCCGTTGCCTCGATCTGAATGCCTTGTTGCGTATCCAAGAGAATGTCGTACAATTGCTCGGTAAAAAAACCTTTTAACGTCCAAGGCAGAAGAATCGCCAAGGACCCAAAAATGACAATAGTGAGCGCGGCAAAAGCGCCCCACAATTTGACGGCCAGCGGCCAGCTTCCGATCCGCAGTCTCATGCTTTCACCATCCTATACCCGTACCCGTATACGGTTTCTAGAGGCAGCTCCGGCAGCTTGCGGCGCAGCCTCCTGACCAAATCGTCAACCACGCGATCCGTGCCGAAATAATCCGCGCCCCATACTGCGCTGAGCACCTGCTCACGTTCAAGAACCTGCCCCAGATGCCGGTAAAAATACAGCAGCAGCTCGAACTCCTTGGCCGTCAGCTCGAGCGGTTGGCCCTGTCCGTCTTTGACGGAGCGGGCGGGCTCGTCGATCGCATACGAAGCGATCGTTGGCAGCTTGACGGGCTGCTCCACCGGCGCAGCCGAACCCGCGGCTTGTCCGGCGTAGACGCGCTCCAGCAGCTTTCGCGCGCGAATGACGAGCTCCCGCGGCAAGAAAGGTTTGGGCATATAATCGTCGCTGCCCAGCTCAAGCCCGATGACGCGATCGATATCCGCATCGCGCGCGGAAACGAAAATCACCGGCATACCGGGGAGATCGGCCTTGATTTCACGAATAAGCTGAAAGCCGTCCACACCTGGCAGCATAATATCGAGGACCCACAGGTCCGGCCGCTCCGCAATCGCGTCTCGCGCGGAAATGCCGTCCGGGAACGAGCGCACCTGCCACCCCTCTTTTTCCAAATAAGCGGCCAGCAAGCCTCTCAAATGCTCTTCATCTTCTACTAAAAAAATACGGTACAAGGCCGTTGGCACCTGCCTTTCAATAATAGGGAAAAGTGGAGCCGGCCCCCTTATAAGAAGGCTGGTTCCACTGTGCACATCAGTATCTGCTATTCGTTGTCAGCAGGTTTTTCCGATTGCAGATGTTTCACCATGCTGCGCAGTTCATCGGTTTGTTTGATGTAATCCTGCAGCAACTGCGGCAGCAAGCTTTGAATGGCGGTCGCATCGTCCGCGTCTACGGCTTCAGCCAGCTTTTGGAGACGAATCGCTTCTTCGGAAGGCTCCGCTTTCATTATAACATCGGCGGGAAGCCCCTCAACTGGGAGTGCTTGGGTGAGAGAACTTGCCTCATCTGCTGGTATAGCGCGAGTAACGATGGTCACACCTTCAGCAATCGGGAGTGGAGACAAGATGGGAAGGGAGTCAACAGGCTTCGCTTCCGCGGAATCCGGCGACTCGGGCGCAGGCGTCAATGTAACGGTGTCATCAAGCGCTTGACCTTCGATGTTACTGCCTTCTTTCAACAGCGGTGCTGGAATGGCTTTGGTAAAGGTTGCTGTCTTCGGCAATTGCGCTTCGACTTGCTTGCGGTCATCGAGAGCCTTTTTCCAATCTGCAGCCGTTTCCGGTGCATATGTAGCGGCCAGCAGCTTCCAGTAGCTCCGCTCCAAAGCTGGCTGACTGAGCACGGAAAAGCCGCCGGCGCGGAACGCGATGGTTGCCGCAGGCGCTGCGCTTACAGTTGCGGAGCCGCTTGCGTCTTTGATCGACGTCCATGTCACGGTCTGTAAACCCGCCGGAGCAGGCGCAGCCGTGGCGACAGGCTGAGCTTCGCTGGATTTATCAGCTGCGGAGGCGCTTACGGCGCCAAGGGTCATCGTTCCGATCACAGCGAGCAGGCTGGCTTGCAGCGTACGTTTTTTCCAAGATTTCATGAGGGTCAAGCTCCTTTCGATAAGGGGGATAGTTTAGCGGGGAGGCGCCTTGTTCGGTTGTCCTTGCGCATCTCCCTCACAACACCTACTGTACCGAAAGATTGTGGACATCTTGTCTGAACATTGTGGGAAATTATGTGATTCGCAGGCCAGCCGGGGCTTACAAAAAAAGAGACCCACAGCAACGGGCCGTGGGTCTAAGTTTTATATTTTAAAGGGGGGTTGGTTATTATTATAGCCAGTGTTCATTAAAAGAAGATGAATGAAATATTTCAATTTCGTTACAGTTTAGGCTGCGGATGTTAAGGATACCGGGCAGCCTCTAGCCGGCAGAAGCTTCGTTCTTTATAATGACGCTATGAGAAGAAGAACCGGTGAGCCGCTGCGGCGGGAACACTTGGCGGATCGGCGCGATAATCAAGGTAGCAGCAACCGCTTTAATGGCATCGCCGACGAGGAAAGGGTAGCAGCCTGCCGCCATCGCTTTGGCGAAGGTATAGGACGGCACTTTGTACATCAACCAGCCTACACCCAGCGGATAGGCGAAGAGCGAACCGAAAATTTCAAGCACGAGGAACGCTCCGACATACCCCAGAACGCCATTCATCCGAATACGGGGCAGAAGCAGACCGATCATCAGGGCGGATAGCGGCCACATCATAATGAAGCCGCCTGTAGGGCCCAGAACAGTGCCGATTCCGCCGTTGCCGTGCAGCATTGGGAAGCCGATCGCGGTCAGGACGACGACGAGCAGCATGCTCAGAAAGCCGTACCGCGCGCCGAGCAAACCGCCCGCCAACATGACCGCCAGTGTCTGCAAAGTAATCGGCACAGGTTCCATTGGAATTTTGAAAAAACTGAAAACAACGAGAATAGCTGCAAAAAGTGCACTAAAAACAATGCCGCGTAACGTAAGTTTCATATTGTTGATCGCTCCTATTTCTGATATTGTTAACTTATTGTCAACCAAAATAAAACGAATTAGGTTTACATTGGAGATCATAGCACACAAGTTTCGAAAAGGAAAGGAACTTTTTGAGTGAATCGGAAAGAGTATCCACGAAGCGGCACTACATCATCTGTAGTCGTACCGTCCAGGAACGAACATATGTCGATAGGGGAACCTTTCGTTCAGCTGAACAAGGCTTCGGTCGTCTATCGCACTGAGACGGGCGAGGGCCGTCCCGTCTGGTCGGACGTATCCCTTGCTATTCACGAGAAGGAATGGATTGCGGTGGTGGGCCCCAACGGCAGCGGCAAAAGCACATTGGCCGGCGTCCTGCTTGGCCTAAGCCCGATTTCTGAAGGAACGGTTGCACGGTACGAAGGCTTGGACAATGGGATGAAAGGCGTACTCCAACTGCCGGAGGCACAGTTTATCGGCGATACGGTGGAGGATGAGCTGAATTGGATCCCCTATGCCCAGACCTTGCCGGAAGAAGCGCGCGCCGCATGGTACCGGGAGGTTCTGGCTGCCGTAGGCTTGGAGATTTCGCCTTCAAGATCGCTGCTCACGCTTTCCGGCGGGCAAAAGCAGCTTTTCAATCTGGCCGTCGCACTGGCGACCAAGCCGAAGCTGCTCGTCTGTGATGAAGCGACGGCGATGCTGGACCCCGCGGCCCGGATGGATGTCCTCGCGGCGGTCCGCGAGGCTTATCGGCAAGGCACGACGATTGTGTGGATTACGCATCGGCTGGAAGAAGCGTCGGAAGCGACCCGTGTCATCGGATTCGGCGAGGGGCGGGTGACGTATGACGGGGATCCGCATCTGTTTTTCTATGGCGAGGGGGAGGTTTCTCCCTGTGAAGCGCTAGGCTTTGATCTACCTTTTGTGGTTCAAACCGTTCGGCACTTGCGCGAGCAAGGGGTTGCGCTGACCGCGCTGCCCCTATCCATGGACGAATTGGCGGAGGCGATCTCATGTCTTTAACACTGAAGCGGGTGTCGGTGACGGCACCGGATAACCCAGCGTTGCGGTTACTGAATGCGGTGAGCGTTGCGCTTCACCCCAATTCCTTAACATTAGTCATTGGTCATACCGGATCGGGTAAATCCACATTGCTCCAGGTGATGGCGGGGCTACTTGAGCCCCAAGAGGGCGAGGTCTTGCTGGATGGCGAATCGCTTTGGCACCAAAGAAAGGTGGCTCCGCAGCTTCTGCTCCGGCTTGGCTTGACGTTTCAGTTTCCCGAGGCGCAGCTGTTTGCCCGAAGCATCCGGCAGGAGTTCGCCTACTCGCTGCGGCCTTATAAGCTCGCCGCGAACGAGCAGGAGCGCCGCATCGGTGACGCTTGCGCAGCCTTTGACCCGCGCGGCGTTTTTGCGCCCGACCGCTCGCCGCTGGCGCTGAGCGGCGGGGAGCAGCGCCGCCTCGCACTGGCGACGACGTTCGCCACGGAGCCGGACTGGCTCCTCATGGACGAGCCCACCGCCGGCCTGGAGGCGGCGGCCGTGCGCGAGCTGCTGCGCACGCTGCGGGCGCGCACCCGTGGCGGATTGGTCATCGCCACGCACGACCTGGACACGTTCCTGCCGCTGGCGGATCGTGTGCTGGTGCTGGCCTCCGGCGAGCTGGTCTTCGACGGCTCGCCGGAGGCGCTCTGCCGCGCACCGCACGTGCTGGTGCGCGCGGGGGTGGGCCTCCCGAGTTGCGCGGAGGCCGCCGTGGCTTTGGCGCGGCATGGCCTCGCCATCGCGCCGGAGGGGCTTACGCCTGCGGCCACGGCGCAGGCGATTGCGGCTGCGCTGCGCTCGCGCAGCAGCGCTAGTCCGGCGGCGCCGCCCGCGGAGGCGCCGGAAGCGGCCGCCGCGCGCGCTGGCGGAGCCGCAGCGGCGGAGCCGCCGCAGACCGCGTGGCTGCGGCGCGATCCGCGCGCGAAGTGGCTCCTCTACCTGCTGCTCGTCCTAGGGACGATGCAGCAGGGGACGTGGAGCGGCCTCGCGGTGGCGGCAGGGCTCCTCGGCTGCGCCTGCCTCGGGCTGCCGCGCAGCGCGCTGCGCGGAGCGAGGAAGATGGCGGTGGCCTACCTCCTCTTCCTGGCGTTCTCCGTCGCGCTGGCAGGCGTGCGGTTCACCGGCAGCGACGGCGGCGCGCTGCCGATCGGCTATGACACCGCGAGCGGATGGAGCACCGCCTTGCTGCTGGCACGACTGTTCGTCGTGCTTTTGGCGGGGATGTGGCTGGCGGTGTCGACGCCTTTCGGTCAGCTCGTGCAGGGGCTGACCTGGGCGCTGCGTTATCTCGATAAGGTGAAACTGCCGGTCGCTTCGTTCGCCCTGGCGGTGTCCCTTCTCTTTCGGTTCATTCCGCTGCTCCTGCGGGAGTGGCAGCAGTTTGCCATGATCGTACGGGCCCGCGGCAAAGCCGCCGTCAGGCCCGGCACCGTGCGGCTGCGCGATCTGCCCGCGCTGGTCGTGCCGCTGCTGCTCGCCGCCTTCCATAAGGCGGAGCAGTTTACCGTCGCGATGGAGCTGAAGCGGATCGACGGCAAGCATTTGCTGAGGCGGCGGAGCACGCTGGTCTGGCGGCGGAAGGATACGCTGCTGGCGGTGGCGGCGGTAGCGGTGTATGTGGTGTTGTGGGTGGTGCGCGCATAAATAAGAAAAACTCCCTTGCTGGTTCTGATGAACCTCGAGGGAGTTTTTTTGTGGAAATCCGTGAACTTCCGTTTTCCCACCGATCCCCCGACATGTGTCTTACGAACGTGAGGTAGAGACGCCCCGATGTGACGAGACCTAATATTCCATTTCCTGCATAAACTACAGGTAATTCTCTTGAAAATGCCCAAATTGCTGAAAATCATGTAAAACCTACAGCAAAATTTCGTCGTGGAGTGCTTTTTGCTCGAAAATGGGGAGACAGGCGGCAATTTACCTGTATGAAATGCAGGATGTTTCGCAGAATCCCGCTATTATTCTAAATTTGTTGTAGGAAAAGCAGCTTCTCGCCTAAAGGGGCAATAACTTCTCCTATCTGCAGCCTCGTCGAAGAGGCAATGGGGATTCTTTATAAACTCGTTCGATGCGCGCGCTTTGAGGGGGAGCGGTTGAGAGGCTCGTACTAAAAAGGGTACTGGCTTAAGAGAGGAGCGGCCTGTACAAGCCCTCCTACCCCTGCCGATACCCCTGCGGCGTAGCCCCCGTCATTTTTAGAAAAGCCCGATGAAACTGGCTCGTGCTCGAAAAGCCCAAGTCTGCGCTGATCTGGCCGATCGGTGTCTCCGTGCGGCGGAGTCTGCGCTTCGCTTCCTCGATACGCAGGCCGAGCAAATATTGATACGGCGTGGTGCCGGTTGCTTTGCGAAACGAACGGATAAAATGAAACCGGCTTTGCAGCGCCAGCGCAGCCAGTTCATCGACGCTGACCGGCTGCTGGTAGCAATCGTGGAGATAGGCGAGCACCCGCTGCATGTGGGGATCAACCCTCTCGATCGGCGCTGCTCCCGGTACAGAATCCGACAAGCTTACGCCGAGCCAGTCGCCGACATACGCCAGGACATCTTGCTCCACGTGCTCTATCGCGAGAGGGTCGGCAAGCGTCTGCCCCTGCATGAGCGCGAGCATCCACTGCTGGAAGCGGCCGACGAGTGCGCTCGGATCGAACGTTTGCCGGACATCATGGTGCGCGCCTGCCGCAAATTGCGGCTGGATAGACGTCATGCCGCCAGGCCCTTTTTCGCGTACTTTGAGGATAATGACAGTGGTTTGTTCCCCTAGATGAAAATGGTGCTTGGACCCCGGCGGCTGAATCAGACCGCTGCCCTGCCCCAGCGAATAGCTGCGCGCTTCTTGTGTAAAGTAACACATACCTTTGACCGGAAGCGTGACCTGCATCCAGTTTTCGTGGGTATGCGGAATATTTCTAAACTCATTGCTCCCTTGCCACAGCTCGATCCAAGCTGTTTCTGCCTTCATTTCCATGGTCATCACCTGCCTGCCCCCATTATAGCAAAAATTGCGCATTACGCAGCACTTTTCACAACGACCCGTACCCCTTGGATTCGGTATACTTGTGAAAATTGAAAGGGGGATTCTTCCATGAATCAGACTCAAACAGCGGCCCTCCCGGCGCAGCGCTATTCGGCGGTCTGGATCCTCATCGGTGTCAGCTTTGCCCACTTGCTGAACGATGCGATGCAGACGGCCGTGCCATCGGCTTTTCCGCTTTTCCAATCCACGATGCACCTCTCCTTCACCAAAATAGGATGGGTCGCCTTCATGCTGAACATTACGGCGTCTGTGCTGCAGCCTGTGATCGGCTACATGTCGGATCGCAGACCGATGCCGAGCCTGCTGCCTTTGGGCATGGTGTTCTCGCTGCTCGGGCTCTTGGGCTTTGCGTATTCGCAAGCTTTCTGGATGCTGCTGGTGTCCGCAACACTGATCGGTGTCGGTTCTTCGGTGCTGCATCCCGAATCGTCCCGCGTCGCACGGCTCGCGGCGGGGAAAGGACGCGGCTTGGCCCAGTCCGTGTTCCAGGTCGGAGGCAATACCGGGCAAGCGCTCGCACCGCTGCTCGTAGCGTTCATTATCATGCCCCACGGGCCGAAGGGCTTTCTGTGGTTCACGATCGCGGCCGTCATCGGAATCGCTGTGCAATTGTACATGAGCCGGTGGTACGCGGGGCAGCTCGCTGGTGGATCCGCTAGACGCCCGGCGGCAGCTGGAGTTCATCGCGTCCGTTCGCCGCATTCCAAGCGTTTTATTGCCGGGGCAATGACGATCCTGATTGCACTGCTATTTTCCAAATTCGTCTATATCGCGAGTATGACGGGCTTTTACGCATTTTATTTTATGGATCACTACAATCTGCCGATGTCTCGCGCTCAGCTTTGTTTATTCGCCCTACAGTTCGCTGGCATGGTCGGTACGCTGCTGGGAGGTCCGCTGGCGGATCGCTTCGGCCGAAAGACGATGATCTGGATTTCCATTGCGGGGACGGCGCCGTTTTCGCTGCTTCTGCCATTTGTCTCGCCTGAACTCGCCTTCGTACTGTGCTGCGCCATCGGCCTTATTCTTATGTCGGGCTTCTCCGTAATCATCGTGTATGCGCAAGAGCTGATGCCGAATCATGTCGGTACGGTGTCCGGCTTGTTCTTCGGTTTGGCGTTCGGTATGGCCGGCCTCGGTTCGGTGCTGCTCGGCTGGATCAGCGATATGACTGGTGTTGCTTTCGCAATCAAGCTCTGCGCGTTCCTGCCGCTGCTTGGTGTGTGCGCCTTCCTGTTGCCGAGAGATAGCAAGCTGATGCAGCAGGGGTAGGGCTTTGGTAGGGATATTCCCCTTGTCTGTGACACAAATCACAGCTTGACCGCCGCACATATGGTGTAATGGATATATCCGCTAGAGGGATGCATGACATTACATTCCAGGCAAGTGAAGGTGAAGTCGACATGAAAATGGGTTTAGTCAAAAAAATCGTAACCGGAATCACGATTGTATCCACCGTAACCTATGGATGCAGCGCACTGTTTATTTTTTACTTGAAAGATAGGATTGCACCGGGGGTGCCCGATTGGATGTATCTCTCTGTTGTGCTGCTCCTCGGTATTTTTTGGACGGGGCTGCTGGGGTGGATTGGCGCGTCATGGTTCATCAAACCGCTGATTCGGCTGAAGGACGCCGCCAACGAAGCCGCGACCGGCAATTTGCAAGTGGAGATTCCCGCGTACCGCCCGAATGACGAGATTCGTCTACTTAGCGTGTCGTTTGAAACGATGATAGCGAGCTTGCGGCAAACGATTTCGGACATTGCCGACAACGTTTCTTTTACCGAAAATCATGCCGGGGTCTTAAGCGGGGGCATGACGCAGGCGTCGCTGCAGATCGAATCCATCGTCGGCGCGGCTGAGATTATATCAAACGGCGCATTGGAGCAAGCGGCATCCGTGCAAGAGGCTTTAACGGCCGTTGTACAGATTCAGCAAGCAGCAGGCGAAGTCGGCGAGCAAGCCGATGAGTCGCAGGCGCTTTCCAGAGACATGCTGAGAACGATTCAGGAAAGCGACAGTATCGTACGCTCGCTGGTGCAGGGCATGTTGAATCTTGCAGCGTCGAGCCGGACGTCGATTGAGGTCGTCAGGCAGCTGCACGACAATGCCAAAGAGATTCGCATCATGTCCGGTGTCGTCGGAGGCATTGCCGATCAGACGCATCTGCTCGCATTGAACGCTTCCATCGAAGCGGCAAGAGCGGGGGAGCACGGCTCCGGCTTTATGGTCGTCGCGCATGAGATTCGCAAGCTGGCCGAGCAAAGCTCCCAATCGGTCAAGGACATTGACCAACTGATTGTCCGCGTTGAATCCGATGTTGCCGGCGTCGTCGAGCAAATAACCGCGCAGGAGCAGCTCGCCAGTCGCGAGGTCGTTCATGGCGAGCGGGGGCAAGTGGCTCTGGATCGAATCAACCGCGCGGTGCTCGAGACGGCGCAAGCCGTGGAAAGCATTGCAGGCAGCATAGCCGCGCAGATCGGGCTTATCGAAAGTACGCTGGGCCAGACGAATAAGGTGGCGGACATTGCCAATCAAATCTCAATTGAAACGAGACAAGTCGCTTCGTCCGTGCAGGAGCAGATGGCTGTGATGGAGGAGCTGGCGTCTTCGTCAGAATCGCTGAGAAGCCAGGCTAATCTGCTGAAGTCCAAAATCAATGTGTTCCAGCTCTAAGCCCTGGACAGGCAAAAGGAAACGCCTCGATTCGTCGCATGACGTATTGTGGGCGTTTTTGCCGTCCGCATATTGGAACGTATATCCGCGAAGTGGTTATATGCCATCAGTAACCTCGCCTGTCCTTGACAGGACGGTGGAGTCGTGTAACTTTAGCCGACGCAACCTGCCACCTTGAGCTCCTGTTCGCCGTATACTATACTGAATCCAACTTAGGCGAGGCGGTGAAGCTCATGGAACCCGAATATACCCTCTACGAGCAGCAGATGCTGCGGACCTTAAAGCGCTGGGAAATCAAACTTCAACAGCCGCCTGGGTTCGTCGAGCGAACCTCTAAAGCTCTGCAAACCCGCATCAATCGTCTTCTTCCGGACAAAATGCATACAACGATTACCGCCACGGTCAAAGGGATCATTCAGACCACGCTGTTTGGGATCAGCTATGTGCCGGCGGGGCTTCCTCTGCGCGGCCTTTCGCTAGCGGAGCGCGATGGGAAAGCGGAGGAGCTTCTTTCCAGGTATCGGAAAATTGCCGCGGTTGAAGGGGCTGGGACAGGGGCTGGCGGGATTTTGCTCGGACTCGCGGATTTTCCGATGCTGCTTGGCATCAAGCTTAAATTTCTTTTTGAGCTCGCCCATCTGTATGGTTATTCCACGCACGATTATAGGGAACGGCTTTTCATTTTGTATGTGTTCCAGTTGGCATTCTCCAGCGCACCGAAGAAGCCGCAGCTGTTCGAAACGGTGCGGAACTGGCCGACCATCGCTGCGGCGAT
The DNA here is from genome assembly GCF_003955665.1 of Paenibacillus whitsoniae. Classification (GTDB taxonomy): domain Bacteria; phylum Bacillota; class Bacilli; order Paenibacillales; family NBRC-103111; genus Paenibacillus_E; species Paenibacillus_E whitsoniae. Next base: position 66,694 of record NZ_RXHU01000033.1, on the reverse strand, counting down.
GCCGCGGACGGATGACGGCATGGCGGGGATCGACTGGCTGCAGCTGCAGCAGGAATACCGGGATACGATCGATTTCCGCAAAATGCTCCAACTGTTGCCCGGCATCGGCGCCGTCGTCGGCGCTTGGGCGAATTACGACCTTTTGGAGGAGCTTGGCGTCGCGGCGATGAACAGTTACAGGCTGCGCTGGCTGCAGGAGCGAGCAGGGGCAAGGGACGGGGGGAATGCGCGCTAGGCGCATGATGCAAGTGGAAACGATAGGCAACTTGACGGGCCGACTCCTTGCAACACCTCTGAGGGAAAGTACCAGTGAGCTGCGCTGTTTTTCCTGAGGCGATTGCACAAAAGTAACTTGCCGGTGCCAAGGGGGATGCACTGCACGAACTGGGACTACTCCACCCTCAAGGTTGGTGTTGACCTAGGCCAGCAGGTAGTATGCTAATAGATCATTGCTGCATGAACTGGAATTTCTCCAGCACATGAGCAGCGTTTTGGGACAAATGGACACCTGAACTGGAATTTCTCCATCTCATTCAAGCTAGATTACCGCTAAAAGTGGCGAAATGAGCTCCATAAACTGGAGCTTTTCCAGTTGAGTGAGGAGAAAACGGCTTTTCGGCTCGAATCAGCTGGAGAAATTCCAGTTGAGATGAGGGTGGCACGGAGCGAGCAGCAGCTTTTGCTTGGTTGCCTGTTCGTGTGTCTCACTCGCCATAGCCTCGCCCTTCCTTGGCGGCGACTATCCTCCTCGCTATATGGCCGAGCTAACGAATCGGGCGGCAAAAAGGGTACTTGCCGGCCCATCTTCGAGTGCTAGCCGCTGTCATCTGCGCATATACTGGAAAGAGGGTTGGTTACCACCCCTTTTACGATAATATGTGATTATTTTCACAAATCATCAAGTGATTTTTTTCACAAGTGGAGGCGTGGAGCGATGGAGAGACCGAAAGTTGTGATTTTAGGCGCAGGGTATGGAGGGCTTGTTACGGCGATTCGGCTGCAGAAGAAGATGAGGGGCCGCGAGCTTGATGTGACGCTGGTGAATAAGCACGATTACCACTACATTACGACGCATTTGCATATGCCGGCAGCGGGGACCGACCACCATGACCATGCGCGTGTGGCGATTGCGGATTTGATAGATCCCCGGAAGATTCACTTCCGGAAGTCGACGGTGCTGGAAATTAGGCCGGAGCACAAAGAGGTCGTGCTCGAGGACGGCATCCTCAGCTACGACTACTTGGTCGTCGGGCTCGGCAGCGAGACGGAAACGTTCGGCATCCCGGGCATGCGGGAGTACGCCATGTCGATCAAAAGCATTAATAGCGTCCGTTTCATCCGCCAGCATATTGAGTACATGTTCGCCAAGTCGAAGGTGTATCCGAAACGGAAGGATTATCTGACCTTCGTTGTGGGCGGCGCGGGGTTCACGGGGACGGAATTCGTCGGCGAGCTGGCCGACCGGGTGCCGGTGCTGTGCCGCACTTATGACGTCGACCCGGCGGATGTGCGCATCATCAACATCGAAGCTTCCCCGTCGCCGCTGCCGCCCGGCCTGCCGGTTGATCTTGTCGAATACGGCATGGAGGTGATGCGCCGCAAAGGGGTTCAGTACCGCCTCTCCACGGTGATCAAGGCGTGTACGGAGGAAGGCGTCGTGCTGGGCAGCGGCGAGTTGATTCGTGCGGGCACGATCATTTGGTCGGGCGGCGTTCGCGGGAACGCGCTGCTGCAGGAAGCGGGCTTTGAGGTGCAGCGCGGACGTGTCAAGGTCGACAGCTGCCTGCGCTCCTACCAGTACCCGAACGTCTGGGTGACGGGGGACTGCGCGATTGTCATGAGCCCGGAGGGGACGCCATATCCGGCTACGGCGCAGATCGCGGTGCAGATGGGGACTAATGCGGCGCGTAATATTTTGCAGACGGTAAGGGGAAAAGAGCTGCGACCGTTCGTCTATGACTACAAAGGGACGGTAGCGTCGTTGGGCCGGGGAGAAGCGGTCGGCCTGCTCAAAGTGAGAAAGGTGAAAGGGCGGTTCGCCGCTTTTCTCAAAAAATGCATCGACACCCGCTATCTCTTTCTGATCGGCGGGCTGCCGCTCGTATGGAAAAAAGTGATTTTCAAGCAGAAATATATGGAACGCAGCAGGCACGTTCCGAATTGAGGGCAATGGAAAAAGCTGGGCGGCGGTACCGGAGGGCATTCCGGGCGCTGTCCAGCTTTTTGTTGCCGGATATAAAATTCGTACCTGGTTAGTAAGATTTGCACTGGACTTGCTGAAAAATCTATCATACGATTTGATTGTTTTCAGGTTGAACCATTCGCTATTAAATTCTTCATGAGGAAGTGTTTCCATGTGGGACCGGATCAAACCAAAGAAGATGTATTTGAGCATATTCTTCTATTCCTGCCTTGTCGTGAGTTTGCTCACGCTGGTATTTACCTTGTTTTTGAGTCAGCAGTTCGCTCGAAGCGCACAGGAGGAAATGAATAAGTCCAATCAGGAGAAAGTGAAGCAAGTGGTGAAAACCTCGGAGTATACGTTGCAGAAATTACGCCAGTTTGCACTCAGAGTGTATTCAGACGAAAACATTGCGCTTTGGATGAGCATGGAGAAAAACAACTACTCGCCTTTGACGCTGAATAAGGCGGCTATAAGTGTGCGGGAGTTTATGAACAGTGAGCCCTTCATTTCCGGTATGTATTTAATCAATTTCAATCTCGACCAAATCTATACATCAGAATCAAGTATTTATACCACTAACGATTTTTATGACCCGGAGATATTGGATTATATCAAAAATCAGAAAACGCCTTACCTGCAATATTTTAACCATGAGGTAAAAGGGGGGACGTTCCTTGCGTTGATTGTCCCGGCTGCCGGACCTAATCAAAACTATCAGGGCTTTGTTGCGATTCTGTTCAGTAAGCCGTTACTAAACGAGTACATGCTGCAAATTTCGGATGAGGACCAAAACAAACTGTATATTGAAGGGAAGAACAAGGAATTCATCTTGGGAAATACCGATCCGATGCTCGCGAATGCGCTGATGAAAACGGATAAGCCGGGGACAGAAAAACAGGGATGGGAATGGAATTATGGAAATGTCACGTGGGCCATTCAGTCCGAAAGGCTGCCAATCGAAGGTTGGGATGTTTATTACATGGCCCCCATTTCTTTATGGCAAGAGAAGGTAAACCAAATGCGATTTGAAATTATCGGTTCTTCCATTCTTCTGCTAGTTGCCCTACTGTTGTTTTTGTTCTGGCAATCCTACCGCAGTTTGAAGCCGATTAGTGACTTGGCCTATCAAATGAAAAAGAAGCTCGGTAAAGAGCACTCGATCATACAGGGAACGAATGACAAGAGTGAGATGGCTTGGATTCACTCCGGGTTCCACTCTCTCATGGAGAGGATTGAGCAATTGGATTTGTCCATTAAGAGCAGCCAATCCCTGGTCAAAGAAGATTATTTGCGTCAATGGATTCTTAATCCCAATTCCTCCAAACGAATTGAAGAGTTTATGAAGAGTCAAACTTCCATTCTTCGAACGGGCTGGTTCCGGATCGCGGTTATTCGTTTGGAATCGTATGGACGATTCGAAGAGCAATATGATTTCGCTTCGCGAAAATTACTGCGGTTTGCCATGGGGAACATTGTGGCTGAGGTTCTCATGAATCATGCATACGCCGCAGAAACGGTAGATTTCGGCTCCGATCACATCGTTGCGCTTATTTCGGCGCCTGCTGCAGAGGACGACTTACCGCAAATAAAGAGCGCTTTGGAGCAAGTAAGACTTCAGATCAAACAATGGATCAAACTGGAAGTGAATGCGGCTGTCAGTTCTGTGCTTGATGTTGAGGAAAATCTGCAGATCTTGTATCCCCAGTTATATGAATTAACGTTAATGACGTTTATTAATAACGAGGATAAAGTATTTACTTATGAAGATATGGAGCGGTACGAGCCCGGCAAAGACAGTGATCTCGACGAAGGACTCTTAAAGCAGGTCATCCATTCCGTTCAACTCAAGAATGAAAAGGCGCTTGAAGGGTACTTGGACCAACTCACCTTACATATGCAAGAGCTGAGTTATGAGGAATGCAAGCTTCAGTTGACCCACATCGTTTATTCAATTATGAAGAGCTTTAAAAATTATAGCACGTTCCAAGGCTTAAAGAGTGTCCATGCCTTCCTGGAGCAATTTGGTACACTTTGGGAAGTCAAACAATGGCTTTATCGGGAAATGCTGAGCATTATGGATCAGCAGCGGAAGAAGCATACATCGGGAAGGAAGGAAGAGGTTGCTGCGGAGATGATTGAATACGTGCGGAACCATCTTCATAACCCGATGCTATCCGTGGATGATGTTGCTGCTCATGTTTCGATGTCGGTGAATTATGCCAGACAAATATTCAAGGATCATTTTCACTGCTCCTTGTCCGATTATATTGCCACCCAGCGGATCGAGTTCGCGGCCAAGCTGCTCACAACGACGGATTGGACCGTAGCGGATATTACGGAGCAGTCCGGATTTCAAACCAAGAGCACGTTCTTCTCGGCATTCAAACGGGCCACAGGGATGACACCTAACCAGTATCGCATGGAAAAAAATAAAGAAGAAGCTTAAAATTCATACGTTTCCGTTATAAAAATATGGACTATCCCGATTTATCATAATCCGTACTGATTGATAGATACCGGACTGTACGGAGACGTCCGATCCGATTAAGATCGAACATGAAACCGAGCGATACGGTAGACGCGCTAAGCAGATCGCAGCGCCCGAATGTCTCGGAAGGTTGATCTTGAATAGGAGGGTTACACAAATGAAGCAAAGAAAGAAAGCGTTATTGTTGGCGGCAGCCTCAATGATCTTGGCGGGGGTACTCAGCGCTTGCAGCACGGATAAAGCGGCCCCGTCCGAAACCGGCAAACCGGCGGCGGCTGACGCTCAGCTCAGTCCGGTTACACTGAAAATCATGTTCCCCGGAGATCCGCCGGGCAACTGGAACGAAGTGAAGACAGAGATAGAGAATCGGTTGTCGGGCTCACTCAATGTGAAGCTGAATGTTGTGTTCATCCCCTGGTCGGATGTGCTCACCAAGCGTCAAGTTGCCCTGTCTTCAGCCGAAGACTACGATCTGATCTGGGATAACAATCCAACGCAAAACATTGCCGCCGGTCTCTATGAACCGCTTGATGCACTGATTGACAAGTATGGGCCTGACATCAAGGGAACCCGCTCTCCGCAAATGATGGACGCCAACAAGGTGAATGGCAAACTGTTCGCAGTACCGCTGGAAGTGAATTTCATTCGGCCGTGGACGTTCGTCATTCGCAAGGACATCCGGGAAAAGCTGGGGGTCGCTCCGATCAAGAGCTATGACGAATTAATCAAGTTTATGTACACTGTGAAGGAAAAGGCGCCGGATATTACACCGTTCATACCAAACGGTACGGAGCATATTGGCTTAAAGCAGGCAAGCATGCTGGATCCCAAAACCAATATAGCGCCTGTGCTCAGCTACCCTGGATTGTATACAAAGGGCAATGACGGAAAAGTGTATAACATCTTTGATAATATGGATCCCCAGATCATGAAGAATTACGAAACGAATCATAAGTTATATACAGATGGGGTTATGGCCAGAGATGCCCTTATTCTCAGAAACGGGGAATTTGCCAAAGGGAAGGCAGCTGTCTCGACATTTAATGATTTTGGTGTAAACCTTAGTACATCTACGGCGCTGGAGAAGGCAGTTCCAGGATCGTCTTCGGAAGCCTTCAGCCTGTACGATCCCAGCATGAAGCTCAGCTCGACCTATAAGGCTGGGAATTATATTGCTGTGCCTGTGATTAGCAAGAACAAAGAACGTGCCATTCAGTTTATCAACTGGCTGAATAAGCAGGAGAACTACGATCTGCTGGCATACGGGATTAAAGGAAAAAACTGGGAAGACGCAGGTCCTGGCCTGTACAAGCCGATGAAGGACAACACGTATGCCGGAATTCCATTCGCATGGGGCTGGAACCCTAAGCTCGACCGTATTGATGCAAGCTTGTCCGAGGATGTCATCAAGCTGAACAAGTGGCAGCGGGATCCTGGCAATTTTACGGCTGATATTCTCTCTGGCTTCACGTTCGATCCGGGCCCTGTTTCCAATGAAGTTGCGCAGCTCGGCAATATTGGCAAGGAGCTTTACGATCCAATCGTGATGGGGCTTGTAGAGCCGAAAGAAGGCTTGGCGAAATTTAAAGAAAAGGCGTATACCAACGTTACGAAAATCCAGGCTGAGTATCAAAAACAGCTGGATACGTTTTTAGCAAACCGTAAGAAGTAATCCATTTCACCAACCGGAGGCCCCGATGTTTAAGGCTTCCGGTTTTTTTAATGGTAAAATTCGTACCTGCTCTATAAGTAATATTCACACCTCCTTCATCTGTTACGGTTCAAACTCTTTGATAAAAGCAAGACTATGCGAGCGGATTCCTGAGTGAGTAAGATACAAATACACGCGAAAGGAGAGAAAATTTTATCATGAGTATCTTGCGGGAACTCAGGAGGAACAAGTGGCTTTATGCTATGGCGCTTCCTGCAATTGTGTATGTCTTTATTTTTTCTTATCTGCCGATGACAGCTCATGTACTGGCATTTAAACAATTTATTCCCGCCAAGGGGCTTTGGGGAAGTCGATGGGTAGGACTCGACAATCTCGTGTTTTTTTTCACCGGACCGGATTGGTTTAAAGTGACTGTGAACACCGTGTATTTGAATCTGTTATTTATTGTGGCAGGCACGGTATGTTCGCTGCTCATCGCGCTCCTGCTGAATGAGATCAGGCAAGCCTTCTTCAAGAAGGTGGCGCAATCGCTCGTGATTTTGCCGCATTTTATTTCCATCATCGTTGTCAACCTTATGGTCATGAACTTCTTTAACGGACAAGATGGGATGATCAATCGGCTGCTGAAGAATTTCGGTTTCAACGAGATCTATTGGTTTCAGACACCATCCGTTTGGCCGCTTCTGTTGACACTCATCTTCGTGTGGAAGGGAGCAGGCTGGGGGTCGATCATTTATTTAGCTACCTTAACCGGGTTCTCCGAGGAATATTATGAAAGTGCCAAAATAGATGGAGCCAGGCGCTGGCAGCAGATCTGGCATATTACCTTGCCGCTGCTGAGACCGACCATCATCGTACTGACGCTGCTGGCTCTTGGGAGAATATTTTACGGCGACTTCGGACTGATTTATGGCATCGTTGGCGATAATTCTCTGCTCTTCAAGGCAACGGATGTCATCGATACATATACGTACCGCTCCTTACGGGATGTCTCCAATATGAACAGCTACAGCAATGCGGCGGCGGTCGCATTATTCCAATCCGTAATGGGCTTTGTTACGATTCTCTTTTTCAATTGGGTTGTTCGTCGGGTTGATAACGACTCGAAGTTATTCTAGTGAGGTGCTTGAGATTGTTAATCAAACAGCGTGATCGTTCCCAGTTGGCCATATCTATCGTGGCGTATGGCTTCATAGGCGCCTTTGCCTTGGTCTGCTTCATTCCCTTCTGGCTTGTGTACATCGGATCATTCACAGCGGAACAGCAAATTGTTAGGGGGTTCCAAATGCTCCCTACCGCATTCTCATTCGATTCTTACCGCTTCTTATTTCATGGCAGCCAGGTGTACCGCAGCGCTTTTGTTTCGATCTTTGTTACGGTGGTCGGCACCGCAGGGGCCCTGCTCTTAACTTCGATGTTCGCCTATGTGGCCGCTCATCAGAAGGTGAAGTACCGGAGTGCGCTTTCTTTTTACATTTATTTCACGATGCTTTTTGCACCCGGGCTCGTAGGCTATTATTTGCTCATTTCGAACTGGTTGAGTTTGCGCGATTCGTTATTGGCATTAATTTTACCGCACATGTTCTCTGCATTTAATGCCTTCCTGATGACATCTTACTTTCGCACGCTGCCTTACGAATTGAATGAAGCGGCGACGATGGATGGCGCGAATGAGCTGTATATTTTCTATCGGATCATCTGGCCGATCTCCAAGCCGGTCATCGCAACAATCACACTGTTCTATGCGCTTTCTTACTGGAACGACTGGTTTAATGCGCTGATGTTTATTGATAATCCTGCGAATCACCCTCTGCAGATGATGCTAAGACGGATCATATCCAATTCGCAGAACATGGACTATCTAAATGCCAGTATCAATATCCCCGTATCCGCTACGGGTGTTCAGCTGTCGACCGTCGTCATCACAATTGGGCCAATCATTTTCTTATATCCGTTTCTGCAGCGTTATTTCATCAAGGGGATGACGATTGGCGCCGTTAAAGGGTAAGGCGGCGAATGTTTACTACGAGTGGAGGAGGGAGAATAGGAAGGTTCGAAGCACAATGATCTAATTTGCTTGTGTGTTTCTAATTTTACAAAGGAGGTCTAAACATGGGGAAATTTTACGATCCGAGACGTGTATTGACCGTATTGCTGGCATTCCTCTTACTTGCAGGGCTGCTTCCTGTGGGAAAAGCTTTTGGGGAAGGTACATTGCTGAAGACAGGAAACTACTACTACAGCGTAGCCCCGAACGATGGCAAAACGACCGATAAGGGAGCAACCGGATTAGTATCTTCAGACAACGGCGCTCTGCTTGACGGATTGACCTCAACGTACGCCGGTTTCATGGGAAGCGGCACAGGTACACCCGGAAATGTTCAGGTTGTATTTGATTTATTGAAAGATTATCCGCTTGACAGTATCAACGTCGTGCTAAACTCGCTGAATGCCAATTGGGGCTTTCAGGAGCTTACGGTCAAATATCGACCGGAGGACTCGGAAAATTATTATATCGCTACCCGGCATACGAGAACACCAGGCATCGTTTCAACGAGTCCCAGCTCAACCTGGAATTATTCGGTTAACGTACCGATGTCGAGCAAGACGGCCCGATTTATTATTATCGATATTAAGCGCCCGCACGCCTATCAGCATATTCCCCTCACCGAGGTTCAAATATTTAAAGGGGCCGGGCAGCCGGGTGCGAATCCCGGACCTGCGCTGACTGCGGAGCAAATGGCGCTTGAATTCACGAAAGACACCCTAGCTGCGGAAAATTTGTTAAAAACCGGCAATTATTACTACAGTGTTGCCCCGAATGACGGGGGATCTCCGGATAAAGGAGCAACCGGCTTGGTGTCCGCCAAAAGCGGCGTGCTGATGGACGGATCCAACTCCACGTATGCCGGATTCACCGGAAATGGAACGGGGACCCCAGGGACTGTGCAGGTCGTATTTGACCTGTTGAAGGATTATCCGATCGACAGCATCAACCTCGTGTTGAACTCACCCAACGCCAACTGGGGGTTCAAGGAATTTACGGTCAAATACCGTCCGGAGGCATTAACCGAGTATTACTATCTGGCTGACAAGCATATTCGAACACCGGGCATCACCTCGACGAGCCCCAGCTCTACGTGGAACTATGCTGTCAATATTCCGATGGCAAACAAAACAGCCCGATTTATTGTTATTGATATTAAGCGTCCGCATGCGTATCAGCATATTCCTCTCACCGAGGTCCAAATTTTTAAAGGGACGGGCGAGGTTGGCACCAATTCAGGTCCTGCGCTGACGGCTGAACAAATGAGGCTTGAACTTAGTAAAGACGCTTTGCTGATCGACAAGTATGGGCAGTTCTATTATGAAGATTGGCCGGGCAAGATTACCTCTGACACGCAGCTGCAGCAGGAATATGCGAATGAGGCGAATGCTCTCTCCAATGCGGCTTGGGATGCGGCCAAATACGATCGGTTCGGCGGAATTAAAGAAGGGGGACAATATAAAACCACCGGCTATTTCAGACTCCAAAAAATCGATAATAAATGGTGGTTTGTTACGCCGGACGGGTACAAATTTATTCTCAAAGGCGTTGATGCCGCCAGCTTATGGGAGTGGGGATATGGGACTCCGTTGAAAAAGGCGGATGGCACACCGAAGCATGTGTTCGAGGAACTGCCTGACCGGACAGCGTATGCATCTGCCTACGTCAATGATTCCAACGGTGAACGTGTCAGCTTCGTCATTGCCAATGCGATGAGGAAATATGGTAGCAGTTTCGAAGCGAAGTGGGAAGATATGACGAAAAAGCGTCTGATCGACTGGGGCTTTAATGCCTTCAGCAAATGGACCAAGCCGCGTAATGTCACGTTCCCCTATATTCAGGTTTTGCAGGACCCGGGCAATTTAAAACGGATTCAATGGACGTACGACGTGTTTAATCCGCAGAACGAATCGATCATCGAAAACGCTTTGAAAGACCAGCTTCAAGGTGCGAAAAACGATCCTTGGCTGATCGGGTATACCTATGATAACGAGGCTGGATGGGACAGCGAGATCGTGAAGGAAGTGCTGACGTATGATGCGGCATCCCCCGCTAAGAGCGCTTTTGTCGATTTCCTGGCGCCTCGGTATAACAATGACCTAGCTGCTGTTAATCAGCTTCTGGGTACAAGCGCAGCTTCGTTTGCCGAACTTAAAGGAGTTTCGATCAATATCGCTAAAGTGCCTACGGCGGACATTTCGGACTATATCAAGCTGGCATCCAGAACTTACTTTACAACCATCACGAATATCATTAAGAAATATGATACCAACCATTTATTCTTAGGCGTTTCTGTCGTGCCTACTTGGCGGACCAGTCTGGACTGGGATTCGGCGGCCATGGATTTTGTCGATGCTTTCTCGATTGACGAATACGGCAACAGTCCGGGCTGGATTTCGAGATACGAGTCCTTCGGGAAGCCGTTGTTGAATCTGGAGTACACGTTTAGTACGACCCAGCATGGATTGTCACCCGTCAATGCCGCCACGACTGTAGCAAGTACAGCGGATAGAGGTTCTGCCTTTCAGTCGTTCGTGGAGGCGCAGCTCTCCCATCCGTTATTTGTCGGATCCGGCTGGTTCTCTTATTACGATCAAGCGGTTCCAGGCCGTAAAGACGGTGAGAATTACAATATCGGGCTAGTCAACCAGCAGGATCAGCCCTATACAGATATGGTTAACGTCATGAAAACCGCCAATCCCGGCTTTGAGCAAGTGCATGATGCTTCCGTCACGACCCGGGGTCCGGAGACAACGGCTGTATTAACACCTGCGCAGCCTAACGGGCAAAATGGCAGTTACGCAAGTCCCGTTACGCTGGGATTTGTTACTTCGAGCAGTACGCCCGGGGGAGGGAGGACGGAATTTAGCTCGGATGGGGGCGTCACTTGGCAGGTGTATGGAGCCCCAGTAACCTATGATCGGGAGGGCACGTATACAATAAGCTATCATTCAATCGATGAAAACGACAACGAGGAAGCGATAAAAACGATAAGCTTCAAGCTGTCGGACGACGCGGCGCCAACAATTACGCTTACTGAGCCAATTGAGGGAAGCGTTTACAGGACGGTGGATGAATTGCTTCCGCAGATGACGATTACAGATGCTATGTCCGGAGTTGACGATACAAAAACGATCCTGTCGATCGACGGGAAGCCCATACAACAGGGATCGAGCGTTCCGCTCTACGAATTCAACCCGGGTCAACATCATCTACACATCGCAGCGAGCGACTTGAACGGGAACGAGGGAAGCATGAGCGTAACGTTTACCACAATAGCGAGCATCGATTCGCTGTGTGCGCTTGTAGTCAAATTCAGAGGGATGGGCTGGATTGACAATGGCGGAATCGCAGGCAGCTTGACCGAGAAGCTGAATCATGCGAGTTTGGGCGCATTCATCCACGAGGTTCAGGCGCAAAGCGGCAAGCATATTGCCGCCATAGCAGCTGGGTATTTGCTCCGAGATAGCGCCGCCCTCGCGGTAGCTCAATGATGTCGTGATTAGTTCGAGCGTGTCCCAATCGGTGTAAACATTGGCCAATGCAGAATTTGCATGATTGTCGGGGGAGAGATGATCGTGTATCACGTACTGCAAAATGAACTGATTTACAGGCTGCTGGAGGGAGGAGCCGAGGAGGGGCAAATCAAAGGGTTCATGGCGCAATATGCGCTATCCATGCGCTCCGACCAATGGTGTGCGGCCGTTATCGAAATAGACGATGTGAATTGGAAGCTCAACAAGTACACACCGGAGAAGCGCAAAGAAATTACCCGGAAGCTAATGGCATCGATCAGCGCATATTTACATCGGCAGGGGATCGGGATATGGGGCCGCACAGCCGAGCACCGGATGGCCGCCATCTTGTGCATGAGTCATTCGGAAGCGCAGACGACTTTGGTGACGCTTATCGAGCACGTTAAACAGAACCACCCGATCTCGGTCACCATCGGCCTCGGGAAAACGGAAACCGATCTTAAGGATATCCATCGATCCTACAATCAGGCCGTAGAGGCCCTTGGCTGCAAAATGTTTATCGGCAAAGGCAAAGTCCTTGCTGCCCGAGAAACGACGCAAGAGCCGGCTATGGACACGGCACAGCTGGATGATGTGCTTAGCCGGCTTTTTCCATGTATCATGGCCTACGATTTGGTTGGCATTGTCGATCGCTTGGAGGAGCTGTTCGAGTTGGTCCGGGCGACGGAGAATCACATGACCGTGTATAACGTATGTATACAAATCCTCTCCAGGCTGGATATGAGCCTTCGAACCGTGAAGGGGAGCCTATATGAGCTGCTAGGGCGGGAATATAAGCAGCTTGACGTACTGCTTCAGTTCGAAACCATCTCCGATATCGAAGCATGGACGAGAAGAACCTTGTTTGAAATATCCGAGCTGCACGTGATGCGGGAGAGACGGAGGCAGAGCAAGCTGATTGCGCAAATGCAGCAGTATGTTCATGAACATCTAGACAGCAAAATCACACTGCGTGAAGTAGCGAATGTATTTGCGTTTTCCCCTAATTATTTGGGCGCCTTGTTCAAAGAAAGCACCGGGATCAGCTTCAGCGACTATCTCATCCGGAGTCGAATGGAGAGAGCCAAGCAACTGCTGCAGGATCCGACCTTAAGAATTTATGAAGTTTCGAATCAGCTGGGATACAGCAATATGACTTATTTTCATCGCCAATTCAAGGGCGAAATTGGGCTGACACCCAGCGAATACCGGAAAAGATCGTGAATTTTCTCCAGAGGCAACCTACATGTCTATAAAGCCGCCGGCTCATAAGGGCAGGCGGCTGAGTCGTATAGCTTCAGAAGGCGGTATCTTTCGTCACCCGCTGCAGGAACAGCTCCAAGGAGGCAGAGCTAGCGGAGGTATTCGTTAATCGGACCGACGACCCGTTTAAGGTGACTGTCACGTTATTCTGTACGGCAACAAACAGCCTCGACGTGTCCCAACAGGTGAACTCGGCGTACCAGCCCCCGTTGTTGAAGCGGTCAAGCACATAACCTTTAATAATCTCTCCATCCTGAAGCTGGTACGTATCCTCAAAGGCATTTTGCGCGAGTGTAGCGGTTCTGTATTTTTTGTAAATGCCCATATGCGAGCTGTATACGGACACATTGGCTGAGCTTACCACATTCCGGTAATAGTAGTGCGGAAAAAGCTCAAACCCGGTAATTCCGCTGGCGGTGCCGTAATGAATGCTGTTATTGAACTGGAATAACCCTGACATTTTGCCGGTAATGAGGATGGCGTCGCCCGTTCTTGAAGCGGTCGTGTCCTCAATTGCCGAATCCTCGAACGAAATGTTCTCAATATCGCCGCCGTTCAAGGAGCCGCTCAGCTTAACAAGCGGTTCGGCCGTGGAACCGGCACCGGCCAATTCGCAGTTGAGCACCTTTAAACAGCTGATTTTGTTGGAAGCCGTCGCTTCATTGCCGTTAAATAGCGCAAGTGCATGGCGCACTGCGGACCTGCTTTCACAGTTGATCATCGTCGTCTGGTTAATAAAAGCGGTGGCCAGGCTCGCGGGGATAGCATAGTGGAAAGCGTCTCTCTGCGGGGATTGTACTTTGACATTGACCATCAGCGTGTTTTCAATCCAATACCCGCTCTGGCTTGGTTCGATATGAACGGCATCACGCTTCGCGGAGTCAAGGTACAAATCTTCCAAGGTGACGTAGTCTCCCTTGTTGATGCGAATCAGATCGCGGCCGAAGGTGTGGCTGTCCTGCAAGCCCTTGATTTGCAGACCGGAAATTTTCGTTCTTCCGCCATTCAGGCCGCTGATGACGAGACAATCGGTCGTATCATTCGCAGGCTTATGCTTGATGGTGGCGCCGAAGGAGGCCTGCAGGGAGACAGCCCCAACAGTAATCGTACCGGTTACCTTATAGGTGCCGGAAGGGAAATAGACGACAGCTCCCGAAGAAGCCGCTGCGTTTACGGCAGCCTGAATCGCAGCAGTATCATCGGCGATTCCGTCTCCCAAGGCACCATGGTCGGTTTTCACATTCACCCAATCGGCGGGAGCAGCCGCATAGGCGGTGCCTGATCCGGTTCCTCTTAATAACGTTGTTCCCGCCATGCCAATGCTTGCTGCTCCGAGTGCAGACAGCAGCTTTCTTCTGCTGATAGGACGACTTGATTCCATAACACGAATTCCTCCTTTTATGGTTGGACTTCACCCTGAGCATAGCACTCCGATTGTATGGGATGGAAGCGCTTTTACAAGATCTCCGGTCAAAGTGTAGTAAATCGTTGAATTCGTAAGCATTCATAGAACGTAAGGAGGAACTTCAGGAATGAAACCGCATTTTCGATATTCTCCGCAGCCCGTGCTTGAACCGGTACCCGGCTGCGAGTGGGCTAGCCAAATGGTGCTTAATCCCGCGATTATTCGCGATCCGGCCTCCGATGAGCTGCACATGCTTTTTCGTGCTTCGGGTCCGTGGTCACACAAGCGAAAGGAGGGCAAGCACGACCCGTATCCGATTTTTTTAGGGTACGCGGTGAGCAGGGATCTGGGCCAAACCTGGGAGGCTGATTTTACCCGGCCTGCCCTTGCCCCTGCGCTGAATGAGGAGTTGGACGACATCTTCATCACGGACATCCACGGCAACCGGGTTCGTGATTATGCGAACGGGTGCATCGAGGATCCGCGCTTATTTTTGGTGGAAGATGAGCTTTATCTGTCCGTGGCTTGCCGATTGTTTCCGCCTGGCCCGTATTGGCTTATTGACCGCGCCCCCTTTATTGATACCCGCAATGACTATGTGCCCGATTGGGTGACAGAGACAGAAGGGAACGATCCTTTCCGGGTGGCAGCGCGTACCAACCATACAGTAACCGTGCTGTATAAGGTGGATCTCGAGATGCTGAAAGCAAGGAGATATGAGGAAGCATTTCGTTATGTGTGTCCGTTAACGGAAGGGCATGTGAGCGATAACCGCGATGTGTTTCTGTTCCCGGAGCGTATGCGGATTGACGGAAAAAGACAGTATGTCATGCTTCATCGTCCAATGGAGCCTGCCTTATTCCCGCAAGGCTCACAAGTGAAGAAGCCGTCGATCTATCTCGCTGCAGCGGAGAAGTTAGAGGACTTCGCAACGGATCGTGCAACCCATCGACTGCTTGCAACCAGCCAATTCCATTGGGAGGACAATCGGATCGGGGCAAGCTGGGCACCGATTAAGATTTCAGATCAGGAATGGCTTGTTTCCTATCACGGTAAGAAGGATAGTCACTTTGGTTATACCCAATCCTTCATGATCGTACGCGAGCAGGATAATGATTTCCCTGTTGTGACGCATCGATGCTCGGAGCGCTTGATGTATGCCCAGCAGGCTTGGGAGATGCCAACCGACTATCCTACCCCTTGCTTGTTTACAACAGGTGGCATTATAGTGAAAGACGAGCTGATTATGTCATACGGGGCTGCAGACCAGAAGGTGGGTATGGCTTGGGTTCATTTCGCCGAGCTTGTAGCCTATGTGAAGCAATTCGATGCGGGCGGAGGCCCACATGGAAAAAAGTGATTTCAGACAGAAGCGAATGACGTGCAGCAGGCACGTCCCGTATTGAGGGCAATGCAAAAAAAGCTGGGCGGCCGCACCGGAATTCGAATTCCGGTGCAGCTGTCCAGCTTTTTTGTTGAGGCTTACCCGTGATCGATTGCCGCGAGCGAGGCATTGGTGCTGTCAGATCCTGCAGGAGATTTGCGTTTTCCCGAATAGCCCATATACACGAGGGAGCTGCAAATCGTCAGGAAGGCGATGCCGGCCAGTCCCCAGATAATGTTGTCAAAAGCGCTCGGCAAGGGCAGCGTCTTCTGCCAGACGAGTGCGCTGCCCGACAGCGCGACGGCGAAGGCGCCGCTGAAAAACTGCAAAAGCTGGAACAAGCCCATGCCCGAGCCGATGCGCTCGGCAGGCAGCTGCCGCGACAGTTCGTTGGACACCGAGCTCGACAGCGCGGTGAAGCTTACGCTGACGAGAATATAGAGCGCCGCAATCCAGTAGTACGAGTGAGCGGCGGTCAGCGCCAGCAGCACGGTCGCGGCTAGCAGCAGCCACGGCACGAAGCGCAGCAGCATCGCGTTGCCGTACTTGTCAATGATGCGGCCGACGCGGTTCGAGACGAGCATGGCGAGCAGCGCGCCGGGGAACAGCAGCAGCCCTGAGATCAGCGGCGTCAGCCCGAACACGCGGGCCAGCATCTGCGGCGCCAGGAACAGAAAGCCGAAGGAAATCATGTACGAGAAGACGCCGATGGCACTGAGCGCCATATAAGGCCGATCTCCGAAGAGAGCGGGCATGAGAAACGGCTGCGCGGCCTTACGGATGCGCAGGGTGAACAGCGCGAGCGCAAGCAGGCCGGCCAGCAGTGCAAGTACGCTTCGGGACGTCAGGAACAGAAGCAGGCCGGTCGTCCCGACACCCAGCAGCACGGCGCCGATGGCGTCGAAGGAGCCGCGGACGGGCGTTTCTTTTGGAATCAGGATTAGAAACATCGGGATCAGCAGCAGCGTCAGCCCGGTAATGACGAACAGGAAGTGCCAGCCCAAATACTGCACGATCGAACCGCCGGCGACGGGGCCGAGCCCGAGGCCGAGCGAAGCGGCGGACAGAATGGCAGCCATAGCCCTGCCTCGGCGCGATAAGGGAATGTAGCGGGTCACAAGCACGATGCCGAGGGAAGGGATTGCGCCTGCGCCGGACGCTTGCAGCAGCCGGGTAATCAGCAGCAGGGCGAAGCTGTTCGAGAACATGCCGAGAATGGAGGCGCCGCCGAGGGAGAGCAGGGCGATCAGGTAAAGCCGCCGGATCGGCACAAAGTCGGACAGACGACTGTAGGTAATCGATGAAATGGCAAAAATAATCGAGTAGCCCGTCACAATCCAGGACGCCGTCGAAGGGCTGAGCCCAAACTCCGCCGAGATGCCTGGAAGCGCCAAATTGAACATCATGGTGTTCATAATGACGAGAACGATAGTGAAACAAAGCAACAGAGAAACCGGGGTTTCTCGTAAACGCGAGTTCGCTGCGGACGGCACTGTCATAATGAAAACACCTGCCCCTTCCATAACTATAACTTATTTTGTAACAGTTTAGCATGGTGTTTAGAGGGTGTCAATCCGGTTATTTTTTTTCATATAAGAATGGCAAGCAAGTAAAAAAACATAAAATACTGCGATCAGCTGCGAAAACGAGAGATAATGAAAGAGTCATTGGCATGTAAGCGAATTAATGAGGAGTGGGAGATAGGGAACGAAACTTTTTAACGCGATTCTCACCTTTACTATGGACAAAGAAGAGAGTAGTATTGGGTCCGTACCTGACAACTGAATATGTCGCTTAATTTTCTGTGAAGAAAAGCGGGGGAACCACGCAATTCATGGGGTGAGTAACGGTGCTGCATTCAGGCACTGTTTAGGGCAGATTTCTCGCGGCCCGAACCCGACAGCTAACCTCGTAAGCGAACGTGAGAGAGGAGAACTGTGCCCAAAACACAAGGTCGATCCTTGTGTTTTTTTGCGTCCATTTTTGCCTCTTAGACCAAACACTAAGAACTCATTGGGGGAACATCCGCGCATGACAAGTGATTCATTAAAAAAAATCGTGTTTGGCAAACCGCTGAAATCCAGCGAGCTGGAATCGGAAAAAATGCAGGTCTGGAAGGCGCTGCCGATCCTTTCCTCCGACGCTTTATCGTCCGTTGCGTACGGGACGGAGCAAATTTTGCTGGAGCTGGCGACGGTCGGCGCTGCGGCGTTTGCCTTTTCGCTGCCGATTGCGATTTCCATTATCGCCCTGATTATGCTGCTGGTGCTGAGCTACCGGCAAGTCATTGAGGCGTATCCGCAAGGTGGCGGCGCATACATGGTGACGAAGGAGAACCTGGGCATGTCCTGGGGACGGCTGACCGGCGTCTCGCTGCTGATCGACTATACGCTGACCGTAGCCGTTTCGATTTCGGCAGGGGTGCAGGCGATTACGTCGGCATTTCCGTCTGCGGTACCGTATATCGTACCTTTGGCGCTTATTCTTGTATGGATCATGGTGTGGCTCAACTTGCGCGGCACGTCCGAGTCTGGAACGGTGTTTGCGATCCCGACGTACTTTTTTATATTTTGCGTTCTGCTGCTCGTCGGCAAAGGCCTGTTCGACCTGCTGACCGGCAGTATGAATACGCATGCGATTAACTTTGAGCCGAATGCAGCGACAAATTCCTTAACGCTGTTTGTTCTGTTAAAAGCTTTCTCCTCCGGCTGCTCGGCCGTAACGGGCATTGAGGCGATCTCGGACGCCGTACCTCATTTTCGCACACCTTCGGTGCGAAATGCAAAACGTACGCTTCTCTCGCTCGGCACGCTGCTGGCTATCGTGTTCGGCGGTGTGACGTTGATCTCCTTGGCGTACGGTATCGCACCGGACCCGAAGGGTCATACATCGGTGCTGTCCATGGTGACCGAGCAAGCTTTCGGCCGCGGCGTGATGTATTACGCCACACAAATCGCGACGATGCTCATTCTGGTGCTTGCTGCCAACACGAGCTTCAACGGCTTTCCAATTCTGGCGTCCATCATGGCCCAGGACAAAAACTTCCCGAGAATGTTCTCGTTCCGCGGCGACCGCCTGTCGTACAATTACGGCATCATTACGCTGGGCGCCCTTGCCAGCTTGCTGCTGATCGGCTTTAAAGGGAGAACGGACGCTTTGATCCCGCTGTATGCGATCGGCGTGTTCCTTTCTTTTACCCTGGCCCAAAGCGGGTTGGTGCGCAAATGGTACCGCGAGCGCGTCTCCGGCTGGGTCGGCAAGCTGATCATCAACGGGCTGGGCGGGCTGGTATCGTTAGCGGTGTTAATTATTTTCTGCATGACCAAATTCAGTGAAGGCGCCTGGATCGTCATTGTGGTCACGCCGATTATGCTGCTGATGATCACTAAAATTAGCCGCCATTACGACGACGTCGCCAATCAGCTGCGCATCGATCTTGTGCAGGAGCGTGTCTGCACCAAAGAGCCGGTCATCATTGTACCGGTCGCAGGCATCCATCGCGCGGTGGCGCAGACGCTCAATTACGCCAAGTCGCTGAGTCCGAACGTCATTGCGTTCTATGTCTCCTTCTCCGACGAGGACGAGGAGGCGATGCAGGAAAAATGGCAGGTCTGGGACCCCGGTGTCCGGCTTGTCGTCTTTAAATCCCGGTACCGGACGATTCTGAAACCGTTGGCGGAATTCATCGAGCGCATCGACACGCATGTGTCGGAGAAGCAGTCGATCATGGTGATTTTGCCCCAATTCATTCCGAAAAAATGGTGGCACCGCCTCCTGCACAACCAATCGGCTTCACGGATTCGTTCCAAGCTGCAAGCCGACAAGGATATTGTCGTGGCGACCGTGCCGTATCATTTGCATCAATAGCGGTGTACAATAGAGGGGACAACTGTATGATTTGAGGTGAACCCTGCATGGTGAAAAAGAGAGGAAAAGTAACCCCCGCTGCACCCAGCGTGGAAGATAAACCGGCAACGCTGAAGGACCTGCTGCGGCCTGAGGTGTTGGCTGGCCTGAAAGCGCAGGCGGATGCGATGAAAGCCGATGAGCAAGCCAAACGGGATGCGGAACGCGCGCGCGCGGAGGCTGCACGGAAGGCCGAAGAGAAGCGGCTGGAGAATGATTTTGGCCATTTGCTTTCCAAGAGTGACTTGGATTGGCGAAAGCATAAGTAAGGTTTGCGAGAGGCGCGCGGGTGCGCCTCTTTTGCTTTGTGAGGGCGTTCCCAGGGAACGTTGCCGGAAATTTTTAAAAGGAGCAGACTAAAACATGAAGGAACAAGAGATTATTAACCAAACGAAGGCACCCATAACCGTAAGCAGTATGATTCGGGAAATGAAGGAGTTGGGCATCCAAAAAGGGGACACGCTGCTCGTGCATGCGTCACTTTCCAGCATGGGGTGGGTCTGCGGTGGGGCTCAGGCCGTTGTGCAAGCCCTGTTAAGGTCAGTAGGCGATGAAGGCACGTTGGTTATGCCTGCTCAGAGCGGGGATTGGAGCGACCCTGCTGAATGGGGAAATCCGCCTGTCCCACAAGAATGGTGGGATACGATTTACAATGAAATGCCCGCATTTGATGCTGCCATAACGCCAACGAGAGGAATGGGGCACATTGCAGAATTGTTCAGATCATTTCCAGGAACGAAAAGATCTCAGCACCCGCAGGTTTCCTTCTGTGCAAATGGTAAATATGCGGACGCTGTCGTGGCACAGCACCCCCTAACGCCACAATTTGGGGAGGATTCCCCGCTCGGCAAGCTTTACGAGTTGGGCGCTAAGGTGTTGCTGCTCGGCGTAGGGTTTGACTCCTGTACGAGCTTTCATCTCGCAGAGACACGGTGGGCGCATATGCCAACCAAACGAATGGGGACGGCGATGTATGTGGATGGCGAGCGTTCTTGGGAATGGTTTACGGATTTCGCTTACGATTCCGGTCATTTTGCCGAAATCGGGGAACGCTTTGAATCGGAACGTGGTCTAAAGCGGGGCCGTATAGGCAACGCGACATGCGCGCTTTTTGCTATGCGGGATGCGGTCGATTTTGCAAGCCATTATTTAAAACAAGATTAAAACCGTCACGACTCGACTGCGAGGAGGAAGGCACGCTGCGACAGGCGCGGTGCATGAGGCTTTTGTGAGCGAATCGTTAGTTATGTTCTATGGTAGCATGCGGGGAATGGTGGTAGTGTGGGATTGAATACTGCTTGAAGGAGGACCTGCAGCCGTTTTATGTGGAGTTTTGATTTGTCGAGTGGAGAAGCTAATTCCTGCGCATCCAGCGTCGTCTTAGCCTCCTTAAGAGGGGCTAGCCCCTTCTAATTCACTCGAATTGCCCCAGTTTGGCCATTTAACGAGGTCTGGCCCCTCTTAGCTACGCCAAATTCCCGCAGTCAGCGTCATTTTAGCCTTCTTAAGAGGGGCTAGCCCCTTCTAATTCACTCAAATTGCCACAATTTGATCATTTAACGGGGGCTGGCCCCTCTTAGCCACGTCAATATGCAACCGTCCAAGGTACTACAGACGGATCGCAGTCTCAATCAGGTGACGAATTGAGTTTCCCTCTCCACGAACCGGCTAGCACACCGCCTTCATTTGCAGAACCCCCCTACCGCCGTTTCATCTCAAAAAACTCGCACGCGTGCCGGTCGTAGTACGTCAACTCGCTGACGCGCGTCTGCACGACGACGGTCGTGTCGCTAAAGCGGAGAACGAGCGCGTTCGAATCGACGATATGGTCGTCTTTGAAGACGCGCACGACAGCCTGACGGTCCACGACCTCCTGGAAATCCGCGTCCGTCACTAATCTTTGATTTCTTGCCATGCCGGCGGTTCGCCTCCTCGGGATATCGATAATATCTCTCTATTGTACCACAAGAGAGAACCAGAGGCTCCCCGTCCGCGATAGCTCCTGTTTCTGCCCGCTGCTTTCGTCGCAGTCACAGCTCACTCGGGAGGGGGTCCACCAAGACTATCCTTCATGTCATAAATATTTTTGATAACGCTGTCATAACCACACCTCACGGGACGAACGCCTGCGCCCATTCACGCATACGATGTAGCAACAAAATGCTGCTTGGCTGAGAGGATGCGTGATGCAGGATGGACATTCAGCTTCTGCCGATTCATTGGGTCTATCTGGTGTTTATTGGCTTCATTCTGGCCCTGCTGATCAAGCGTCGGGATACGACGATGATCTGTGTGGTCGGGATTTTTGCGTTGGGCTTGCTGGCGACGGAAACGTTAAGCGGGTCCGTGTCAGGGGTGTTCAACAGCTTTATTTATGCGACAAAAGAGCTCATGGGCACGATTATGATTATCTCGATTATCGTCGCGATGAGCCGTGTGCTCATTCGCACCGGCATTAACGAAACGATGGTCGCGCCGCTGACCAAGTTCTTAAGGACGCCAGCGCTCGCGTTCTGGGGCATCGGGATTATTATGATGGTGACTTCGTGGTTCTTCTGGCCGTCGCCGGGCGTTGCGCTGATCGGGGCGGTGCTCTTGCCGGTCGCCGTGCGTGTGGGCCTGCCTGCGCTGGGCGCAGCGATGGCGATGAACTTGTTCGGCCACGGGATCGCGCTATCGGGCGACTACATTATTCAAGGCGCGCCGAAGCTGACGGCGGACGCAGCCGGTCTGCCGGTCGCATCCGTGATGGAAGCGAGCGTGCCACTCGTTATCGTGATGGGCGTCGTCACGACGGTCACGGCGTTCTGGCTCATGCGCCGAGATCTCAAAAGAGGCACGTTCCGCAGCGGGCTCGTGGACAAAAATATGGAAGAGCCCGGCGGGCTGCTCTCCACCGAGCCTGACACCAGGCTGCACATGGCGCCTGGCCTCAGAAAGCTCCTGGCCATTCTCATCCCGATTCTATTCGCGCTCGACGTGGTCGCCATGTTCGTGCTGAACCTGCAAGGCGGCGACGCAACGGCGCTCGTTGGCGGCACCGCCGTGTTCATCCTTATTGCTGTGACACTGCTTTCACATCGCAATGAGGGCATCGAAAAAATCACCGCCTACCTCATCGAAGGCTTCGTCTTCGGCTTCAAAGTGTTCGGGCCGGTCATCCCGATTGCGGCCTTCTTCTATCTCGGTGACTCGGCGTTCACCGATCTGTTCGGCAAAGTGCTGCCGGAGGGCTCGCACGGCATCGTCAACGACCTCGGCGTCGCGCTCGCCGGCGTCGTGCCGTTGAACGGCGCAGTCGGCGCAGTGACGCTCTCCGTCGTCGGCGCGATCACGGGCCTCGACGGCTCCGGCTTCTCCGGCATCTCCCTCGCGGGCTCGGTCGCGCAGCTGTTCGCGACCGCCATCGGTTCCGGCGCACCGGTGCTCACGGCGCTCGGGCAAGTGTCCGCCATCTGGGTCGGCGGCGGCACGTTGATCCCGTGGGCGCTGATCCCGGCGGCGGCCATCTGCGGCGTGAGTCCGTTCGAGCTGGCGAGACGGAATCTCGTGCCTGTGCTGCTCGGCCTGTCGGTGACGACGGTCGTGGCGATGTTTTTGGTGTAGGCGGACTGTGCGTCAGCAAGTTAGGCAGTAACGAAGGCCCTCGCGGAAGCGGGGGCTTTTTACCTGAGCGGACGGGATGGTGACCAAAGCGGCCCATGTTGGACACAGGAACGCCAAAGCTGGCAGACAAGCAAGTCGGCTTCAGGCAGGCGTGAGCGGTTTTGGCGCAGCGGTTGCTTTTCACGGGGACACGCAGTAAGCTAACCATACAGCCTACAACCTAATGGAGATGAGAGAGAATGGAAGCCAAATTTTGCATGAACTGCGGGGCAGAAATGGAAAGCCGCGACATCGACGGCACGGTACGCCGGGCTTGTACGGTATGTACCTTTGTGCACTGGGGGAATTATAGCATCGGTGTCGGCGCTTTAGTCATGAATGAAGGTAAAATCCTGCTCGTCAGGCGAGCGCAAGAGCCGGGCAAAGGACGCTGGACAAACCCTGGTGGTTACATTGAGCAGCATGAGCTTATTTCGGATACGATCGAACGCGAAGTGATGGAGGAAGCCAGTGTGGAAGCGAAAGTGGCGCGCCTTGTCGCCGTACGGGATTTGCCGCGAAGCATTCACAATGTCTATATTGCATTCGAGATGGAATATATCGGGGGGACACCTCAGCCGGACGGGGTCGAAGTGGACGCAGCGGGCTTTTACTCCCTCGAGGAGATGGCGTCGATGCCGGTGGCCGATTTTACGAAATGGCTGATCGATGTGGCGCTGAATTCCGAAGGGGAAGGTCTGTTGGCAGATAAAGAGCCTATTGTCAAAATGGACGGCTACGGCTTGTTCCGCACCCCGGCAGAGCCTCAAAGGTAAAAAACGAGAACAGACCTAATCCGCGTGAGGCCGGCGTGCGTCGGCTGCTGAAGTGGACGAGGTCTGTTTTTGGTGTGTGCGCGAATATAATGTACAAGATAACATCGAAAGGGAGGATCGCGATGCCTATTCAATTGCGTGGCCATCACTTGCTCTGTCTGCTTGGCTACAGAGGCATGGGCTATTCGGATGCCTTTTGCGAAAATATGACGGCGGTCTACGAACAGCTGCGCGAGGAGCCGGAGACGATGATCCGTCTCGTGTTGGGGCCGGACGACCTGTGCGCGTTTCATCCCATAGAGGGTGAACAGCACTGCGAGAACCGCACGGTGTACACACGCGACGCGGAGATCGCCGCCGTCGTCGGCATGGAGGTCGGCATGGAGCGGAGCTGGGCCGACATTTGCGCAAAGGTTGCGGAGCGGATGAAACCCTCCGACATCCATCACTTGTGCGCGACCTGCCGCTGGGAGCCGTACGGCGTCTGCGCTGACGGCGTACGCATCATTGGCGAAGGCGGCGCATTGCCGCCTGTCGCCAAACGCTGAGCTTCACGCCAGCCTGCGGAACTACGCCAGCACACCCACATCTGCGCTGATGTCCAGTTTCTCCTGGGCGGAGCCCAGGAGACTGGACACCATCAGCAGATCGTCGACCGGGCGGAGCAGCGAGCGCAGCTGGCGGCTGTCTTTTTGCTCCGGCGCAAGCCAAGCTTCGGCTTGCTCGCTGTCCAGAATCGCCGGCATGCTGCGCTGATATGGAAGGACGACATCGTTTGCTTCCGTCATCAGCATCATGCAGGTGCGAAGCTCCTCCTCGCCCGACGGGGCGCGCCACACGTCGTACAAGCCAGCGATGGCGAAGTTGCCGCTGCGCATTTTGACCCGGATCCATGTCGTGTCTTTGCCCTCGGGAACGCCGATATAGAAGCCGCTGCATGGAATGAGACACCGTTGCTTGCGCACAATGCGTTCAAACGTGGGGTTGCTGAAGATGGAATCCCGCTCTCCGCACACCGCCTCTCTAGCCCAAAAAGGCATCAGCCCCCAACGGAACTCGTCCAAAATTCGTTCGCCTTTACGGTTAACCATGATGGCAGAAACCGATTCGGTAGGTTTCACCTCGTAACGGGTGGAATTATACGACAGCAGCCGATCTACACGAAACTGCTTCATGACATCCTGTACCTCAGCCAAAATGGCGATGGAATGACACATACGAATCACCTCAATTGCAAATTTTGGTTAGTATGTGCCAGAATTTTCTTTTTCACTCGCTTGTATGTAAAAAAAAACCACGGCACCGGGCCGCAGCGGAATCTAGCGTCACAATAGGTCCGGGTTATCCGGCTTGCTTTGCTTTCGGTATTCAGCCGGCGTAAGTCCAGTCGTTTTCTTGAACATACGGTGAAAATGGGTCAAATGATTGAAGCCGATCCGGTAGGAGATCTGTTCAATACTATGGCTGGTTTGTTTGAGCAGCTTCATGGCCTCGGAAAGGCGGATGTCATTCACATATTCGATGAACGATTTGCCCTTGAGCAGCTTAAACATCGTGCTGAAATAAGCGGGAGACATCGTCGCTTGGGCGGCAGCGTCCTGCAGCTTGATTTCATGCATATAATGACTTTCGATGTAGTCGACCGCTTTTTCAAAATGCTTGCGGTTCGCTTGAACGTGCTGCTTCTCCGCACTTTGTTCCAGAAATTCCGCATATTCGCGCCCCGCGATCACGAGCAGCATCTGCAGATTGGATTTGACCATCAACGTGTAGCCGTCCTGCTGACGTTCCCGCTCTTGCAACATCCGTGCGATCAACTGCTCCGTCTCCCGCTGTCCGTTAAAAGTCAAATTAAGCTTGGGCAGCAGCCGGTCGTTCATAGCAACAAAGGGCTGAATAAACGCGAAGTTGACAAAGCTCTCCATGTCGGTCAGCCCTTGCAGGCTCGAATCGAGCAGGTACGGCATAAAATCGATATGGACGATCTCGGCTTCTTTGCCCTCCAGCAGCTCGATCTGATGCTCATAGTTAGGCGGGATGGAGAACAAATCGCCTTTGATGAGCGTAGCTTTCATTCCGTTGACATTATGAAGGGCAGTCCCTTTGATCACATAGCAGATTTGAAAATATTCATGGGCATGCTGCCGGTTGCCGAGAAGGGCGGCATTGTTTTTGACGGCGATTTTGAATGGAAACTGCTCGTCCATAAATTCTTTATACCGATAATAGGACACGTTGGCGTACTCCTTTGCGATAGCGCGGTTCTTCTTGATTTTACCATAAGCTTGGACATCCGGATGCTTTTCTCCAAAACAAACAGGACCGTCCCCTATATTGGGAACAGCCCTGTTTGTATTCGTGCGAACTTACAAGTGCTTTTGAATAAACGCCATATAAGCCGGCAGCGAGACCTCAGGCTCCTCAAGGGTTGGAACCCATTTCTTCTCATATTCCAGCGACAGCCAACCGTTGTAGCCATTCTCCTTCAGTAAGCCTATGATTCTGGCTACAGGAACTTCTCCTTCGCCGATCAGTGTGAGGGTTTTGCCTGTTTCGTGCTTGATCGCGTCCTTCACATGCGTATGCTTGATATAGCGAGCCAGCTGCGCCCAGGTAGCCTCGGGTTCTTCCCCGTGCAAATAGGGATGTTCAAAATCCCACAAGACCCCTACGGCGGTGCTCGCCGTTTGCTCCAGGATGGCGGTAATCACCGTGTAATTGTTGATATCGCCGTGCGTTTCCAGGAGCACCTTAACGCCCGTTCCTTCCGCATAGCGCCCCAGCTCGGTCAGTCCGGCGGCAATGCTGGCTATCGTATCTTGAGCAGCAACCTCCTGCGGCAGCCGGTCACCGAACACCCGGATATACGGCGTCTTCAGCTTCACCGCCAGATCAATCGAATCCTTCCCTTCCTGAATGGCATCGACATACTTATCCGGTTGATGGAACGAGCAGGACGTATCGAGGCAGCATATTTCCAACCCATGCTCCTCCAGACCTCGGATGGTTTGTTCCAGATTCTCCGAAAGAAACGGGCGTGCACGCGGAAGATACATTTCACCCTCGACTCCTCTAAGCTCAATACCGTCAAAGCCCAAACACTTCGCTTCATGTAACGTGTGCTCCCACGTCCAATTCGGGGTTGCCAAAGTTTGAAAGGCAATTTTCATCATGGATCTCCTCCGTAATATAGATGGCTTTTAGCTGATCATCTTCTAGCTTAGCAAGCCGGGCGGGGAGAGAATATCCACTATTTTCAGAAGGATATAGCGTATTTTTGGACATTTTGGGGCAAGTGTGAGAAACGAAAAATAGTCTACCTTTGTCCAAAGATAATGGATGGGGCCGTTTGTCGAAGCACACTAGAATAGAGAATAAGCATCAGCAAATCACTTTATTTAAAGGAGTGTCCGACCATGGGAGCACCGCCAAAAGTAAAAATAGGCCTCGTCGGCCTGGGAGCGATCGGAACTAGAATGTATGTTCCGATCTTGAAGGAGGCTGAAGAGGTTGAAGTTGTCGGGATCTGCGATATAGACCGGAGTAAGGCGGATGAATACGCTGCTGTACTGAACACCACCGCGTTTTACGATGTGAATGAGATGTTCGACCAATCGGGGCTCAATGCGATCATTATCAGCGTTCCGCATTACGACCATACCCCGATTGCTATAGAAGCTTTCCGCAGGGGCCTGCACGTGCTGTGTGAGAAGCCTATTGCCGTTCATATCAACGACGCGACCAAGATGATCGTCGCCTACGAAGAAGCCAAAGCGGCGAACCCGAGCCTGGTATTCGGCATCATGTTCCAGGAGAGAACGTTGCCGTTCCACCGCAAGCTGAAGGACATTGTGGCCAGCGGCGAGCTGGGCAGATTGATGCGGGCGACGTGGATCAATACGAAGTGGTTCCGCTCCCAGCTGTATTACGACAGCGGAGACTGGCGCGCAACCTGGGCTGGGGAAGGTGGCGGGATACTGACCAATCAATGCCCGCATAACCTGGACTTGTATCAGTGGCTGTTTGGCATGCCGGCGCAAGTTCACGGCTTCGCGCATATCGGCAAGTACCACAACATCGAGGTGGAGGATGAGGTCACCGCTTATTTGGAGCATGAGAACGGCATGGTCGGCCATTTTATCGTCACGACGGCGGAGTCGCCGGGAACCAACCGCCTCGAAATCGTAGGTGAGTATGGGACCCTGGTGTATGAGAAGGATACACTTGTGCTGCATAAGGGCAGAGTCTCGATGATCGATCACATTCAAAATACGCCCACCAGGTTTGATAATATTGAAACGTGGTATACTGAAATTCCAGTGGACCGGAACGTGCCCAGCAACCACCCTGTGGTGTTCGAGCAGTTCATCCGTGCGATCCATCACGGAGATGCGGAACTGGTTGCCCATGGAACGGAAGGGATCCATGGCTTGACCTTGGCGAATGCCATTATGCTGTCCTCCTTCACCCGTCAAACGGTCGAGCTTCCGATGGACGGCAATGCTTATGAGGCTCAGTTGCAGGAGCGAATCCGGGGCTCGAAATATGTCAAGAAGAAAGCTGTCAGCGTGGAGTCGGAGGATATGAATGCTTCCTTCTCCAAGTGATAACAGAACACCCAGCCGTGGAGGCTGGGTGTTTGCGTTTTTCTTTGATGCGAGGCTCCCTGCAGCGGTTTAGCTCACATGGGGCTCCGCCTGATGCCGATAAATGCAGTCTTTGCCGTTCCGCTTCGCCTTGTACAGGCATTCGTCGACAAGCTGGAACCACGCTTTTTTCATCGTGTTGCGGTTGTAGGTGGCGACGCCGATGCTCATCGTCAACTTGTGTCCAGGCATTTCCGGGATGACGGTGGATCGGATGAGCGCCATCATTTTTTCGCAGATCCCCAGTACTTCTTGCGCCGACTTGCCCACGAACAGCACGGCGAACTCCTCACCCCCGTAACGGAACGACATATCGTCAGGGCCGAGCACCTCTTGAATGAGCGAACCGACCGTCTTGAGGACGACATCGCCCACCCAGTGGCCGTACGTATCGTTAATCAGCTTGAAATTGTCAATATCCATGAGTGCCAGCTCCAGCGGCGTATCGTGCGGAATGTGCGAGATCAGGTGATCCGCGTGCTCCTGGAACGAACGGTGGTTAAATAATTCCGTCAGTGCGTCCACTTTGGAGAGGCGATCGATCATGACATTGCGAATCAGCAAATCCTGCTCGCGGACGACGGATTCCTTTAATTTCTGCATCAGCGTCAGTCCTCGCTCCATAATCGAGAAGCAGAGCAGCGTCGTCGCCAGCATTACCGTCAAACCGACGATCACATCAAAAGCGGTTACCTGAATGCCGGAGAAGGTCTGCACCAGTGTGAGCGTCAGAAAGCAGGCGATGCCGAGACTGGAGGCAAAGACGATATATTTTTTCTGGAAATATATAGAAGAAAGTAGAATCGGTATACATAGCACCGCGTAGTTGTTCGACAACTCCGGAATACTGAGGATAAACACACAGGCCATGGTCATCGTCCATATAATCATGATAAAATCACTGTAGGATTTTAATCTATGAATAGCAAGATAGCCGACTCCCATGATGCCAAGCTGGAAAACGGTCGGGATAACGTGAAACGGTAGAAGGGTTTGCCGCCAGTTCTCGCCTTGCACGATTTCCACGAGCAGGCTGAGCAATGAAGCGACTTCATAAGTAAGCAAAATCCACCAAAGCATGGAAATCAGTTTGCGATTCCAAACAGGATCATGAGCAGGGATTTGTTCCATTAAGGGGAGGCCACGTTCCTTTCAGGGCATGGGTCATGTGCTTGTTGGCACCTTATAGGAATATTGTAAAGAATTCCACCCTCATTTAGCAAGTAGTTTAGTAGATGAGTTAATTGAATTTGGCAATAGGCGTTTACAGGAAAAAATGATAGAAAGACGTCGGCAGGAGGATTATGGCTGCATATCAATATGGACATGCCTGGGAGCATTACAAGGACGAGCTGTCGCTGCTCGAAAAAAAGCTGGAGCTGATCTACCGGAAACGTCAGCTCCTGACGCCGGATCCGCAGACGGATTCTTTTCGCGGGATGTTTGTGTCGGAAGACGAGTTTCTCCGCCTGATCGGCGGGGCCGATTTGTATGATTACCTGGAGGAGGAGGATGCCGGCTATCTGGCCGCCATCCGGGATATGGAGCAGGCAATTGCGGCCAGACGCGAAGAGAGCCGCCGTCAGGGCGTTTTTCTGCCGCTGGCCTATCTGACACAGGTATTCGGCCTCTCCCCGATCGAGGAGCGGGTCGTGCTGCTGGCGCTGGCGGTAGAGCTTGACCGGAAGTATGAACGGATTTTCGGATTTTTGCAGGACGATTTGACAGCCAAAACGCCAAACGTCAGCCTCGCGCTGCAGGTCGCCTGCCGCACGCCGGAGGACATGCGTGCGGCGCGGGCGACGTTTCAGTTGCCGGAGGGCCGGCTGGCGCGCTATTTGTTGAACCGCGAGCTGCTTGAAATGAACGGCCCTACGCTGCTTTCCAGGGCGGTGCAGCTGGATAAGCGGATCATCGCCTTCCTGCTGGATTCTGGCGAGCTCGATCCGAAGCTGAAGCCGGGCGTCGCCATCGTCTACCCGGACGAGGCGATCCCGCCTTTGCTCGTGCAGGCGGACTTTCAGGAGCGCCTGCGGCGGTTCATCACGGAGGCGCTGGAACAGCCGCTCGAGCAGCGGAAGCGCTTGGCCTTCCACCTGTGGGGGAACGCCGGCGCCGGCAAAAAGCTGCACGTGCAGCATCTCAGCCGCCACTTCAACCGGCCGCTGCTCGTGGCCGATCTCGCGGAGGTAACTCTGCACGCGGAGCACTTCGAGGAGCGCATCCGCGTCATCGTGCGCGAAGCGATCCTGCACCAGGCGATGCTGTGCTTCACGCGCCTGGAACAGCTCTACCCCGAAGAGCCGGATCTCGCCGCCCAGCAGCGGCTCGCGAAGTTCCACGAGGTGCTGGACGGCTACGGCGGCACCGTGTTTTTGCTGGCCGGTGCGCATCACCGGCTGAGCTGGAAGCCCAAGGAGCGGCTCCTCCTTGAGCATGAACTGCCCGTTCCCGACGAGCGGGAGCGGGAACGGTTGTGGCGCACGTACGCCGATGAGCTCGGCGTCGGCGCAGGGCTGGACCCCCGGGTGATGAGCGGCAAATTCCGCTTCACCCCGGGTCAGATCCGGCGCGCGCTTGAGCTCGCGCGCGGCTATTCGGCCTGGCAGGGCGAGGCCCCTGCCGGAGAGCCCGGCGCGTCGCTGCGCAGCGACGCGCTTTATCGGGCGTGCTACCAGCAGGTGCAGCACAAACTGGAGCGCAAGGCGACGCGCATCGAGCCGCGCTACAAGTGGGAGGATGTCATCCTCGCACCGGAGCAGAAGGATCAGCTGCGCAACGCCTGCAACCAGGTGAAATATCGCGGTGTCGTTTACAGCGAGTGGGGATTTGAGAAGAAGCTGGCCTACGGCAAGGGGCTCAGCATGCTGTTCGCCGGCCCGCCGGGCACCGGGAAGACGATGTCGGCGCAGGTCGTCGCCGGCGACCTGCAGCTGGAACTGTACAAGGTGGACCTGTCCCAGGTCATCTCCAAGTACATCGGGGAGACGGAGAAGAATCTCCACGAGATTTTTACCGAGGCGCAGATGAGCAATGCCGTGCTGTTCTTTGACGAGACGGATGCCCTCTTCGGCAAGCGGTCGGAAGTGAAGGACTCGCATGACAAGTATGCGAACATCGAGACGGCCTATTTGCTGCAAAAGATGGAGGAATACCAGGGCATCACCGTGCTGGCGACGAACCTGCTGAACAACATTGATGAAGCGTTTCTGCGGCGGATCAATTATGTTATCAAATTTCCGTTTCCGGACAGCGAGTATCGGGAGAAAATATGGCGTTCCATGTTCCCGCCGTCCGCGCCGCTCAGCGACGAAGTCGACTTCAAATATTTGGCGCAGCGCTACGAGATTGCCGGGGGAAATATTAAGAACGTGGTGCTGTCCTCGGCGTTTCTGGCTGCGGAGGCGGGCGTGTCCATCAACATGGGACACATCATCCGTTCGATTCGCCACGAACTACAGAAATCCGGCAAAATTCTTGCCAAACAGGAGTGGGAGGACTACTAAATCCGATATAGCAATCTATGAAGCTGGTTTCCTGTTCAATGGGGGGGCCGGCTTCTTTTTTTATTTGAAAATACTATAGTCATCTCTCGCGTTTGCAATTATAATAGAAAAAGGTACAGAATATGACATATTACTCATCATTTCAACACATACATAGGTATTTTGTGGTAGGAGTTGACTCCCATAGGCAATTATTCTGTCATCGCCGATGTCAGCGCGTCATTAATCAAGCTTCTTCGAGAAAATATGACACCTGATCCGATCCCGCAGCCGGAAATGATAGGGCTTGCGTCACCGGTCGATAAGGGCGATTTTTATCTCTCGCTCTTTTTGTTCAACGTGCGTGAAAGCGGTGCAAATCGTCAAACCCACATGGTGTCCAGAGGCACCGACCAGATCCAGTTTCCACCGATGGTCGTCGATCTCAGCTATTTGCTGACAGTGCAATCGCCTGCGGAACTGCAGTCCAGGGCGCTCGACGAGCACCGTATTCTGGGAAGGGCGATGCAGGTGCTGTACGACAATTCGATTCTTCGCGGGTCGCAGACCGTTGGTACGCTGGCCGAGCAGGATGAAGAAGTCCGCATCGTCATGGAGCCTTTTAAAGGCGAGAGCCTCACGAACTTGTGGAATTTCGCCGATACGCCTTACCGGTTATCCGTCAGTTATACGGTTGGTCCTGTATATATTGATTCGACTCGCATTAAAACGACCAAAAGAGTTACTGAAACCGATTTTCGCGTTGAAGGGTAGGGGGATCTATGGAACACATGGAACAGCTTCGCGTGTCTCATTTAAAATCCCGCGTTTCCCTGGTTGTAGGCGTTGTCGATTCACTCACTTCTCAGTCTCCCCTAGGCAACACAACCACCGTTCACCTCGAGGGCACCCGTTCGAAAGCGATTCGCAAAACGAACGGTTCCTATATATTTAATGATTTAACGCCTGGCACGTATCTGGCTACGGTAACGAGCGAGTATTACTTCCAGGAGCAAGTGCGCATCTCCATCGGCAGCACGAATGCGATTGCGGTCGTGCAGCTCAGTCCCAAGCCCTCTTACCCTTTTTCACCCGGAACGCCATTGATTCGAATGATGCTGCACAGCAGCGCAGGAACCCCGCTGCAAGGCGCGGAGCTGCAGGCGGTCGTGCAGTCGGAAGACGGCGCACGCGCCAGATTAATGACGGAGCAGGCCGAACGCGGCAGCGAGGAGCTGACGCTTGGCTCTTTTACAGGCGGAGTGCTCGCTGGCGACACTTATCTGCTTCGAGGCCGGGGGGGCAAAGCATCCGAGGAAATGATCCGGATTGCCGAGGTGCTGGAGCATCAGAAACGATTTCGGCTGATGGACAAGCTGACCAAGGCGTACGCGCGAGGCGCGCTGCTGATGCCCGTGCAGATGACGCGAAGCACAGAGCGGGGAGAGGTGGTTATTGCCTTCCGGGGGAATCGCATTCCGGACTTTACAGCCGATTTAATGATTTCATACGGATCGGCAAGCCAGCAAGTGATCAAAGAGGTTGCCGTCGCCGAAGGCGCAACGACGAATCTGGGCACGGTCTGTCTCACGCAACGCTAATTAGTAGAATGGATACGTCCATCTTCTATACAAAAAATGACAAGCAGAAAGGAGAGAACTGGTTTCATGTCAGAGGTCAGCATGATGAGCAAGAGATCGTGTCCGCTGACGGAACTGGGGAACAATGGCTGACTATTTATCACCTGGGGTCTATGTGGAAGAGTTTGACAGCGGAGCACAACCGCTTGAGGGTGCAAGCACAAGTACGGCCGGGTTTATCGGGCTTGCGCAAAGAGGGGAAATCGAGGGCGTACCGCAGCTGGTTACAAGCGTAGCCGATTTCCACCGTTTATTCGGCAGCTATCTGTCCGAGAACGAGTTTGGCGAGTACCGTTTCCTTTCTTACGCTGTTGAGCATTTCTTCTTGAATGGCGGTTCCCGCTGCTTCGTAATGCGCGTAGCGCCTACGGATGCCAAAGTGGCGAGCAACCAAGATGCCGGCAACAAAGAAGCGGCGATTCTGAACATTACGTCGAAGAACCCAGGTACTTGGGGCAACCAAGTGCGCGTTGTCGTCCTGCCTTCGAGCAAAGCGAAAACGCAA
Source organism: Paenibacillus whitsoniae (assembly GCF_003955665.1). Lineage (GTDB taxonomy): Bacteria > Bacillota > Bacilli > Paenibacillales > NBRC-103111 > Paenibacillus_E > Paenibacillus_E whitsoniae. The sequence continues at coordinate 32,132 of NZ_RXHU01000033.1, read as the reverse complement.
ATTTACGAAGTGCTGAGCGAAAAAGAATATCGCGTCAAAAATAATGCAGGCTTTAACGTTGGCGACGTTGTCGCTTTCGAAGCAGCCGGCGAAAAGCAATACAGCAAAGTTGTTTCTTCTCAAGACAACATTATCAAGCTGTCTGACGCTTTGGATGGCGATGTTGTTGACGGCGGCTTGCTGGCCAGCAAAGTGCTTACAACTTGCGAGTTCACGCTGCACGTTTTCTACGGTGACGAGGCGGAAACTTACGAGAAAGTGTCTTTGAACATTTCGGCGGCGAACCACGTTGAGAAAATCATTGCCCGTTCCAACATCATTCAGGTGAAAGATTTGACCGAAGGCAAAGATCTCGGTGCAATTGCTCCTTTCGAGGTGCTCTCCGGCGAAGACGAGTCTGTCGGCAAATTCCAAATCGCGCTTTCCGGCGGCAGCAACGGTTCCATTGCGAACGTAACGCCTGATATTTTCATGGGTGTAGACCGCGGTCCTGGCAAACGTACAGGCATTCAATCCTTTATCGACAACGATGTTGTTTCCATCATGGCGATTCCGGGTGTAACGGAGCCTACGGTACAATTGTCGCTCGTTGCACACTGCGAGAACTTGGGCAGCCGCTTCGCGGTGCTCGATATTCCGCGTGAGAAAACGAAGGTTGCCGATGTGATGACGCACCGCAACATTTTCGACAGCTCCTATGCAGCGATGTACAACCCGTGGCTGCAAGTGTTCGATCCGCTGGATAAGCGCAATATTTACATTCCGCCATCCGGTTCCGTCATCGGGATCTACTCCCGTTCCGACCAATCTCGTGGTGTACAAAAAGCGCCTGCGAACGAAGTCGTACGCGGTGCCGTTGGTCTGGATTGCCAATACAACAAAGGTGAGCAAGACATCCTGAACCCGCAAGGCGTGAACTTGATCCGTCATTTTGCCGGTCAAGGCATTCGCGTATGGGGCGCTCGCACAACCTCTTCCAACGGACTGTGGAAATATGTGAACGTAAGACGTTTGTTCATCTTCATTGAAGAGTCGATCAAAAACGGCACGAACTGGGTCGTATTTGAACCGAATGACGAGCAGCTGTGGGCACGTGTTCAGCGGACGATTGACGCGTTCTTGACGCGTGTATGGAGAGACGGCGCACTGATGGGCGGAAGTCCTTCCGAGGCGTTCTACATCAACATCGGCCGCAGCACAATGACGCAAGACGACATTGACAACGGCCGCCTCATCTGTGTGATCGGGGTCGCTCCGGTAAAACCTGCCGAGTTCGTGATCTTCCGTATTACACAGAAAACAAGAGAAGAATAGTCTGACGTTACGATATTTCACATATTGACGAAAGGGGTATCATATGGCTGGCGAACGTAGGGATCCATACCGCAATTTTAGATTTAGAGTGGAAGTAGAGGGTATTCAACAAGCTGGTTTCAGCGATGTGTCCGGGTTCGACGCATCCTTGGCGGTTATCGAGTATCGTGAAGGCAACGAAACGATCACGGCCCGGAAGCTTCCGGGTCTGGCTAAATACGGCAACATCTCATTGAAATGGGGGGTTACGGACTCCATGGATATGTACAACTGGATGTCCGAGTCCATTCAAGGCAAGATCTCCCGTAAAACAGTTACGATCATCGCGATCAACGAAGAAGGCGCTGACGTAGCGACATGGCAAGTCATCGAAGCTTGGCCGACGAAGTACTCCGCACCTAGCTTTAAAGGTACAGGGAACGAAGTCGCGATCGAGAGCCTGGAGCTTGCTCACGAAGGCATGACGCGCACGAAGTAAGACGAGGTTAGAGTAGGTGCCGGGGCGGCAAGCTCCGGTACCTGACTCTTCTTTTTAATTTGAACCTTAAGGGGGCACCGACATCATGGCTTTCAAGACAGAATACGAGTTTGAACTTCCTAGAGGCTACGTAGACGACAACGGCACGCTGCACAAACGCGGCGTTATGCGGTTGGCGACGGCGGCCGACGAAATTTTGCCGATGCGCGATCAGCGGGTACAGCAAAATCCAGGGTACTTGACGATCATTTTGCTGACGCGGGTTATTACGAGCCTGGGCGATTTGCGTGCGATCGATACGCGTGTGATCGAGAAGCTTTTCACGGCGGACCTCGCGTTCCTGCAAAATTTTTACCGGCAAATTAACGAAATGGAAGTGCCTCGTGTTCACACATCCTGCCCGAAATGCGAGCATGAGTTTAGCGTGGACGTGTCTTTTTTGGACGAGAGGGCGTAACGGGCTATCCTGTAGAGAAAATCTATGAGGAAGTAGGCTTTATCGCGTACTATTTCCATTGGCCGCACGACGAGATCATGGCGATGGAACACCGTGAACGCCGTAAATGGTGCGAGGAAATCTCCCGCATCAACCGCAATCTGAACGAAGAAGGCAAGAAACCGTCCGATAATCCGTTCGATGTGTTTCGGTAAGAAGGGAATGAAGACATGAGCACGCATCCTTCCAAGCTGCGCAATATCAGCGGTGCTTTTCGTTTTAAAGTCGAGCTTGACGGTCTGGAAGCCGGGGGGTTCTCGGAGGTCACCGGCATGAAGTCGGAGATTGAAGTGAAACCATTGTGGGAAGGCGGCGTGAACACGCACCCGCATTATATGGTGCAGCACAGCAAGACCCCCAACATTGTGCTCAAGCGAGGGATTGCGAGTTCGAGCGATCTCTGGGATTGGTACAATAGTGCGGCGCAAGGGAAAATCAAGCGGAAAAACGGTTCGATTATTTTAAACAACGCCCTGGGCGATGAAGTGTGCCGTTGGGAATTCACGCGCGCATTTCCGGTAAAATGGAACGGTCCAGATTTGAATGCCACCAGTGTGAATGTGGCGGTGGAGTCGATTGAGCTTGTTCATGAGGGCTTGAAGACGATTTTTAAAAAATAGCGGGGGTTCATCCGGGATTGCTTGAGGTGATGATTGATGAAAGCTCGACAATCGCATAAATCCCGAGGGAAGAGTAATAAGGCTCCCGTACGTTTCACCGCAAGCAAGATGCCGGCTCCGATGGATCGGGTCTCCAGGTCCTCGAAGCAATTTGCAAGCGGCTTAATGGGCAAGTATGGCTGGGATCAGCGTAATTATTTGGGCATGTTTTCCCTTATCTTTAAGGAAAAAGGCTGGCTGTCCGACAAGGAATTCGCCAAGTTTGGCGCTTCCAGCGATCCAGCTTGGGTACTGCAGCTGGAACTGCAGCTGCAAAGTTTGCAGCATCCGGAATCGCCTCCGCTGATTACCAAAGAGCGCACGATTCAACACTTGCAGCAGATGATCCTGCAGAGCGGACACGAGCGTCCGATACAGTCTGCATCGAGGTCAGCGGCTCCTGTGGAGCATGCGCAAGCAGCACCGGCATCGCCTCCTCCTGTGGGAGATGAAGCTAAGACGAAAAAACGCGGGCGTCCAAGCAAGAGGGATCTGGAGGAACGGCGCGCAAGATTTGAGCAAGAAACGCAGGCTGCGCTGAAAAAAGTTCATGTCGTGAATCATCATCACGTGACGATGAAGCAGCCGGTAGTTAACGTAGTTAATCATCATCGCACATCGATAACGCAGCGTGCGATTGGGCAACTTGCCGCTTCGATCGGCATGCTGAGGCATGGCATCATCGGCAGCAGAGAACAAGCGTCTGATCAGAGTAAGGACAATCGCGGCTTGGGCACGGATCGACGGCTGCAAAGTCCCTTTCAAGTATGGCTCAGACAGGCTGTTCGCGAAGCTAATGGACCCGCATCTCTTCAAATGGGAGAGAGAGAGATTCAGCGTAAGACGGTCATGAATCAGGTGAACGTGGCACAGCATGTGGAGGCTGTACGTCGTGCATCGCAGTGGATGGCGGAGTTTCAAAACGGAAGTCTAAGTGCGTATGAGCAGCAAAGTGTGTTAGGGGCGCTTGGCGCCAAGGTTTCGCGGCAAGGGCAACCAACGATTTTACATGCTGCTAAGCAATTGCTGCAGCACATCGCGAAGCCGAGATTGCAACAAGGTTCTGTGAGCCTGAATGCGACAATCTCGCCTGAGATGGATATGTCGGTAGGGCGTCAACCTGCCGAAGTGAATGCGTCGCAGGGGGATTGGAAGTTAGGGGAAGGCCCTTTCTCCAATAGGGAAGTGCCGAGTACGGTCCAATTTATCCAAAGTTTGCTGATGAAGCACACGGAGGGCCAGACGGCAAGCATTCAGCAGCCAGCGTCTGATAGAGAATTACATGCAAGTTCAGTATTAACGCCACCGGCAAGCAGCCCGTCTGCTTCGATGGCACAAGGGTATTTGGCAACAAGCAATCAACTTTTGCCGATCAATGCCGTAAGTCTAACCTCGCGTGTGCCAAGGTTTATGCAAGCTGCTTCTTCAGTGATGACCCATCGACAGCAAGTGAATGGCAGCTCAGTGTCCCAAGGAGAACGGGGAATTGAAAGTCCGTTGGAATCTGAGACGGTTCAAGCGGCAGCGGTGTGGGTTCGTCCGGCGAGTCAAGCGGATGAGCAAGCTGCAGAACAACAAGCAAGTCATCATCAAGCAAGTCATCAAACTAACCTGCAAGCGAGCCAAGAGGGCAGTTTACCAGATCCACGTTCGATGATGGAACGCGAAGATCAGGCAAACAGGCCCGGACAGCTCGAACAACAGCCTGTAAAAAGAAAGCGTGGTCGGCCTCGGAAGCATCCGATCGTTGAACCCGTTCATCAAGAACGTATCGCAATGGCTGCGAAGGCAAATGAGCCTGCACCGATTGCCGAACAATTAAGCGAAGGCACTGGCAGCTGGATGTCTCCTTCTGCAGAAGAAAGCCCGCCCATAGCAAGAAGAGCCGCAGCGCAAGTAAAGCGTGAAGATTTGCTGGCGACGTATCCGAACCGTATTTTTAGAAAAATGACGGAGCATCACCTAGGTGATTCCCTGTCCTCGGTGCGGAAAATCCAGAGCAATGAGAACGCGATGCAGCAGCTCGTTACCTGGCAACGACAATCCTCTTCTAACGATTCGTCGATTAGAAGTATTGATAATAGCACTCCACAAGCTGAAACAGCTTTATATGAAACTAGAGAAACAGTTGCAAAGAAAGAAACGCTTCGGGGCGATCTTGCCTCCAGCGTATTGGCCAAAGCAAGCGAGCGCCTGGGCGATTCAGTCAAGACATCGTCGGTATCCGCAGGAAGTCAGGCGGTGGAGCAGGACGGTATTGCGTTGCATGTTGCGCCAAACCGTCTGCCGGCAAGTGAGCTGGCTGTGGCAGTTGCAGCGAAGAACAGGCAGATGGCCGGTGAGCGGACACTGGTGAGCGGCATACGGTCTGCGTCAGGGCTTGGAACGCGAAGTGGCTCGCTTCTGTTCCGGAAGCAAGGCCAGTCGCCTTCCCCACAGCCGGGGATGGTAGACAATGTACAACGCCAGCTTCGGCAGGCGGATGTGGCAACGCCAGTTGAACAGCGAACCGGTATAGCGGTATCGCCTTCGGCTGCGGAACGGCTGGAGGCAACTGTGCAGCTCCACACGGCAGGGCTTCAGGCCGACGAACTGGCGGCGCGAGTCATGCAGCGCAGTGAGCGCATGGCGTCGCAACCGTCGAAGGCACTAGCCGAGAGGCCGGCGGTTGCGGAAACGCGTTCCAATCCGGAGCAAGTGAAGAATGGCTCGGCTCCAGGGGCGACAAGTCAAGCGAGCCGTACAGAGATACACGAAGCGTCAAGGGCGCCCATTTCCTCCGCTTCGTATCGTCAATCGCTCGAGCTTGTCCGTAGAAACGGCGAGTTGACGAACGTAGAGCGCGTACGAATGCAGCGTACAGCGATCCAGCGCAGAATTGATGCGAGTCGGGCAGGAGTGCCTGATTTTGCAGATAAGCAAGATTCAGGGATCTCCTCAAGGCGGGATTCCATCACCCATCCGGAGCTGCGAGAAGGCCTTCTCGCCAGAAGGGAAGCCGGTCCGGATGGAAGCAGCCCACTTCTAGGCTCGAGACCGCAGCTCACGTTGCGCGCCGGGCGTGTGGAGCAAGGAGGCTTCGTAAGACGAAGCGCAGCGGATATTCAAACGCTGAAGGAGAGCGAGCAGGCACATGCTGCGGCTGAGCGCATTCAAGAGCAGGATACAGCACCTGTCAGTATGGTACAGGCGCGAAGAAGCGCTCCGGCATCAGACGCTGTATCTGCGGAGTTGCTCGAGCAGGTGCAGGAAGTGTTGCGGTCCGCCGAAGCTGACAATCGCACGGTTGTTGAGCGCACTTCCGATGCTGGATCGGCACCTCAGGCGGAAGGAAGTGCGCCGGAGACTACAGATCGGCAAGGGAATACGGTGGCTGGTTCTGTTCTGCCTGCTCGGGCTTCGGAGATGATCGAGGATGCAGGATTGCAGCAGGATCACATAGATTCACCCGAAGCGATAGAACGCTCGGCTGTCCGACTACAGTTTGCCGATAGCAAGCCGTTGGAGGATGAAGAGAACCGGCCTGCATGGTTGCAGAGACAAGTGGAAGAGAGTACCAAGCACGTTGCACAAGGGACGCTAATCCCATCGCAACGAGCTGAACAGATGAGTCTGCTGCACCGGATGCACGTGCAGGCGAGCGAGTCTGCGCTGCGCAGCAGTGCAAGGAGCTTGAGCTCGCTGAGTGAAGAGCTCGCGGTGCGGTTTCAGGGGATTGGCCCCCTTGCGCCGCATGGGGCTGAGCAAGGCGCAGCGCAGCGCAGCCAAGGCATGTGGCGTACGGCGCAAGCCGAGCACTTGCAGCGGCGTGGGAGCGCCGCCGACCGCGAGCGCGCGCCGCTGCGGGGGACGTCCGGCTCGGAGAGCCGGTGGCAAGCGTCCCGCTTGACACTGGCCGAGCCGAGGGGCTTGAACGCGGCTGCACAGCAGCGCTCTGAGTTCGGTGCTGCGGCTGCTGTCCAGGCCGCAGGGGCGCACAGCCTGCCCGCGCTCGGGCCGGGCAGGTTGACGCAGGCGGCGGCCATCGGCCGCGCCGCCGGGCGGTTGGCTGGCGCGCCGAGCGCCGCCAGTGAGGGCATGCAGCCGCTGCCACCGCAGGTGCAGCGGCAAGCGGGCCCTGGCACCGAGCGAAGCGGTGCCGCAGCATCACCCGGCGCGCTCGCGAGCAGCGCCGGACTCATCTCGCGCCGCATAGGCAGCGCGGGGATGGAACCAACAGCGGCGTCAGTGCCGCTGAGCAGTGCATCACCGGCTAGCGCGCAGGCGAGCCGAGCCGGACTCATCTCGCGCCGCGTAGGCAGCGCGGGGATGGAACCAACAGCGGCGACAGCGCCGCTGAGCAGTGCATCACCGGCTAGCGTTCTCGCGAGCCGAGCCGGACTTATCTCGCGTCGCCTAGACAGCGCGGGGATGGAACCAACAGCGGCGACAGCGCCGCTGAGCAGCGCATCAACCGGTGCGCTAACGAGCCGCACCGCAATGATCCCTCGCCGCCAAGGCAGCGCGGTCTCAGAATCATCAACGCCGCTGATCACTGCATCAACATCCAGCGTGCCAATGAGCAGCGCCGCAATAACGCAGCGCAGGCTTACCAGCACCGGCACAGAGTCGATCACGTCCAATGTGCCGCTGATCACGGCACAACAAAGCACACCGCCGCAGAGCAGCACCTCTGCATCACGGAGAATGAGCGCGTCCGGCCCGGCGCTGCTTCAGTCGTCAACGTCAGGCGCACTCACGAGCAGCGCCGCATTGATGCCGCGCCGCCTCGCCAGCACCGGCACCGAACCGATCACGTCCTCTGCGCCGATGATCACGGCGCAGAGCCCTTCGCTGCCGAGCAGCGCTGCCGCATCACAGAGCATGACTGCGTCCGGGGCTGCCACCTCGTCACCGCTGCTGACGTCCGCACCCGCGGACATGCAGCTGCAGACGAAGCGCACGGCGATCACGCCGGCATCTGCAAGTGCACTGATGCACACGGTGCCAGTCGAGCAAATTCAGTTATCCCCGAACGTGGGGATGGGACAGCCGCCAAACGCTGCTGAACTGCCGGCATCGCTGGCCGCAATTCTGGAGCATAAACAATCGCCAATCAGTTCGCTGGCCGAGGCGCCGCTCGATTTGGACTGGCTGAGCACGAAGCGTGCGGAGCCCGAGAACCCGTCGGAGCCGCAGGCCCCGCAAGCGCCGCCGGAGTTGACGGAACAGCAGGTGCAGGAACTGATCAAGCAGCTGCCACCGATCGATATTTCCAAGATCGCGGATCGGGTTTTCCGTGAAATTGAGAAAAAGATGCGGTTCGAACGGCAGCGCCGGGGCTTTTGACTGAAATGCCTGCAAATCGGCAGGAGTTTTCTACAAAGATGCGGTTTTGGCGAGAATGCCTGTGAAAACGCAGGTTTCAAGGTTGATTCCGCCCCAAAAGTAAGTTATTGCCACAAATTCCTGCTGAATCGCAGGCATATGGCGCGAATCAGGAAAGGTTCGAGTAAATTCCTGCATTTTCGCAGCTTTTAATACGAGTTATTCCAGAAACACCAAAATCCCGTTAGAAAGGACCGGTCCCATGGCGCTCAAGAAAGCGATGATTATCGTTCACAAGGGAAGCAAAACCGAGAACGTGAAAGTGATGTTTAATCCGGGTGAATACACCATTGACACGAACAACAGCTATTCTTGGAAAACCGTGCCGGGGCTGTCCATGCCGATCGCTCAATTTGTAAGCGGGGGCACCACGACGCTAACGATGGATTTGTTTTTTGACACCTATGAACAAGGGACGGACGTTCGCGAGCTGACCCAAAAAATTTCCGGTTTGCTCGACGTGGAGAAGGAGATCCACGCGCCGCCACTGTGCCGGTTTGTCTGGGGATCGCTGGATTTTAAAGGCGTTGTCGTCGGCGTCAATCAACACTTCACAATGTTTCTGGACACCGGCGTGCCGGTGCGCGCGAAGCTGAAAGTCACGTTCAAGTCGACGCTAAGCAAGAAGGATCAACTGAAGCAAATTCCACGCCATTCCGCGGACCGTACCAAGCTGAAAATGCTGAATCAAGGCGACCAGCTCTGGACGCTTGCCGCGAATGAATATGAAGACCCGACCCTGTGGCGGGAGATCGCCAAAGCCAACGGGATCGATAATCCGCTGAAAGTCGTTACGGGACGCCGTGTTTCGGTTCCGAGATTGGACTAGCCGATGGCTCTGGATCTGGAAACAAGCTCATTTACGTACGACGATTTAGCTAAAAAGTATAAAGATTTTGAAGCGCCTGCCTATCTGATCTCCGTAGACGGCTCCAAAATCTCGGATGACATCGCCATCGACTCGCTGCGCGTGGAAACGACGATCGATGGGACGGCGGATTCCTTTTCGTTTCGGATTATGAATGCTTACGACATTACCAACAACGAGATCAAGTGGATTTCCACGTTCACGCTGGGCAAAGCAATCGATATTAGCCTAGGTTATGTCGACAAATTTACAGCGGTATTCACCGGACATATTACCTCGGTTGTGGCGGAGTTTTCGCCGGAGGGGGAGTTCGGCCTGATTGTTCGGGGCATGGACATCTCGTACTTGATGATGAAAGGGACGAAATCCCGTTCCTGGAATAAAAAGAAATACAGCGACGTTGTTGAGGAAATCGCCAAAACGTACGGTCTCAAAACGAATGTGGACGCCACGACGACGGAATTCCCGGCGCTCGCGCAGAGCAACAGCAACGATTATCATTTTATCCAGAATCTCGCGAATCTGGTAAACTACGATTTTTTCGTCGTCGGCAAAAATTTATACTTTCGCAAGCCGTTGACCGCCACTACAGCTGTCATGACACTGGAGATGGGGAAAACGATCAATTCGCTGTCCATTGATATGAATTTGGCCGACCAGCTGACCGAGGTTGTGGTACGCGCCTGGGATAACAAAGAGCTCAAGGTCATTGAGGGCAAATCGGCCAGCATCACGAAGCTCGGCGGCAATAGCAAGACGGGGAAAGATTTGCTTGCCTCCAAAGGTGAATTTGTGGAACATATGTACACAAATGTTACTTCGCAGGAGGAAGCGAAAAGCTACGCCAACGCAATCCTGAATCGTCGGGCCATGCGATTGATCAGCGGCACGGGGGAATGCATCGGCATCCCCGAAATTCGCGCCGGGCGCTACATCAAGCTGAGCGGCGTCGGTAAAACGTTCGACCAGCCCTATTACATTACCGGAGCTACCCACATTTACGATGATGAAGGGTATGTCACGCGGTTTCAATTGGGGGGGAATGCGGTCTAATGCACAAGACACCCGATTTTACGATTGGCGGTATTTCCGATTTTACTTCCCAAAAGATGAACGGCGTCATGGTCGGCATTGTGACGAACAATAACGATCCTGACAAGCTGGGGCGGGTGAAGCTCAAGCTCCCGATGCAAGAGACGGACACCGAGACGGACTGGGTTCGCATAGCAACGCTGATGGGCGGCAAAGAGATGGGGTCTCTGTTCATCCCTGAGGTGAACGACGAGGTGCTCGTTGCCTTCCATTTGGGCGAGCTGCGGATGCCATTTGTCATCGGTTCGCTCTGGAACCCGAAGAATAAGCCGCCGGCCCCGGCGGATAAGAACGATTTGCGGATGATTAAATCCCGCTCTGGCCACGAAATTTCGTTCAATGACAAAAGCGGCGACGAAAGCATCACGATTAAGACGAAAAAAGGCCAAGTCATTGAGCTTAAAGATAAAGACAGCTCCATCGCGATTGCCGACGACAGCGGCAACAACAAAATTACGATCAAGGGCGGCTCGGCAAACGAAATCTCGATCGTCAGCTCGACCTCCAAAATCACGATGAACGCCAAAGGCGACGTCGCGATTGAAAGCTCGAAGGAAATTAAGATCAAGTCGACGCAGGTGAACATCGAAGCCTCGGCCACGATGGCGCTGAAAGCCGGCGCCTCGCTGGATCTGAAATCGGACGGCATTATTAACATCAAAGGCAGTTTAGTCAAAATTAACTAGGGCGGGGAGCGTGACGAGATGTCGGAGGCATTTTTGGGACGGGGCTGGAAGTTCCCGATTCAGGTTGATCCTGCCACAGGGCGAATCCGGATGTCCGAGTATGAGGAAGACATCGCGGAAGCGATCCGCGTGATTTTGGGCACGACGCAAGGGGAGCGCGTAATGCGCCCGACGTTTGGCTGCGGCGTGCAGGAGTTTATTTTCGGTACGACGGACGACACTACGCTGCACCTGCTGAAGACGAACATTGAGGAAGCGATCCGCAACTGGGAGCCTCGGGTGGAAGAGGTCGAGGTACGATGCGTGCCGGAGGCAGACGATCCGGCTAGGCTGAAAATCCATATTTCTTATTTGGTGCGTACGACGAACAACTTATTTAACCAAGTGTATCCGTTCTACTTATTTGAAGGCTCCAAATAGAAAGAGGCTGCGGAATCGATGATGACATGTGCAAGAAAGGAGGTGCAACAGTGCTGCCTCCCAAAATTGACGCCCGGGACATTCCGGATCTGATCGCACAAATGAAGGACATGGTGCCCTTCTATACGCCGGAGTGGCGCTTCACGCCGGAAGACCCGGATCCGGGTACGGCTTTGTTTCTCATGTTTGCGGATATGTTCCACGACAATATCAAACGGCTGAACAAGGTGCCGACGAAAAACCTGATCTCGTTCCTGAACATGTTCGACGTGACGCTGCTGCCGGCAAGGCCCGCAAGCAGTTACCTCACGTTTGCGCTGAACGAAGGGACGAAGGAGTCGGTGTTCATCTCGGCGGGCACACAGATTGGCGCTGCATTGGAAGATGCCATGATCTTGTACGAAACGGCGCGCAGCGCCCTGCTGACACCGGCCATGATGACGAGCGTCTATGTCACCAGTGCGCGTCAGGATCGCATTTTGCGCATCGGCGACGACTTTTTGGCGGCAAGCCGTCAGGGGCTTGCGCTGCCGAAGAAGCTCTTTAATCTGCAGGAAGGCGAGGATCTTCAAGCGCATGCGATGTTTGTGGAGCATAGCGGACTGTTCACCGTGACGCATCCTGCACAGATTGAGATTGAATTCCGCAATTCGACGCGCCGTTTTGAAGAGCAGGACATAGCCGCTCAGCTTGCCGATCCGCTGCTCACGGAGTGGTTGTACGCCACGGCCGAGGGCTGGAAGCCTTTTGACCGTGTGGAGGTGCAGGGTAACCGGGTCATTTTGCATAAAGACGTGCAGGCCGAGATTGCCCTGACGGACGTGAACGGCATTGCCGGAAGGTGGCTACAATGCCGCTTGACGCCACACTCCATGGAGCGAAAATCGCTTGCGGAGAGCCGCTTGTCGATGGATCATATCGCTTTCAAAACCGATTACGCAGATACGCTGGAAACCGGCGGCATTGCGCCTGATCAAATGTTCTATAACGATATTGACGCCGATCCTGCGGGCTTTTATCCGTTTGGCGATCAGTTCGCGTTATATGGTTCTTTCTATATTGGCAGCCAGGAAGTGTTTACGAAGACCGACGGCGATATTCGGCTGAGCTTTGGGTTGCAGGCGATTGAGAACCGTTTTGGGCCGGAATTGAAGGACAACATCGACTGGAAACTGGTGATGAAGAAATCCAAGTTCGACAAAGAGCCGGTGAAGCACGTGACGGTGTTGCAAGTCGCTTGGGAATATTGGAACGGCACGACGTGGGTCAGACTCGATGTTCATAAAGACGCGGAGAAGCTGTTCTATTACCCAACGGAGAGCAAGGTGCAAAAAGAAATCCGTTTCCGCTGTCCGATCGATTTGCAGCCGACCTCTGTCAATGGCAACGAGAATCGCTGGATTCGGGCGCGAATTTTGCACATCGAGAACGCATACGAGCCGCAGGCGCTGTACTTGTCGCCTTGGATCGACGAGGTGCTGCTGACGTATGCGTATGATGATCGCTTGTACGAAGCGGAGCGCTGCCTCGCGTTCAACAACACGGTGTTTGAGGACCGGACGAAGCACAGCCGACAGCTGATGGGCGGTTTTGAGCCGTTTCAGCCGTTGGAAGGTCGGCACCCTGCGCTCCTCTTCTCGTTCGATACACCACCGATCAAAGGGCCGATTTCCCTTTTCGTATCGGTGAAGCAGCAGCGGTTCTCTGAGCATGATGTGCCGATGCTGGAGTGGGAATATTTGCGTGCCGGCCTGCTGCCGGGAGCTCTGGCGGAGTGGACGGCGCTGAAAGTGATCGACGAGACGAACGGCCTGACGCAGAGCGGAACGGTGCAGTTTGTCGGGCCGTCCGATTTTGCGGAGGCGTCGCTTTTCGGGCAAACGGGGTATTGGATTCGCGCGGTAAACCGGGATGATTTGTACGAGGATCTGACAGGCCGCATTCATATTCCGACGATTCAGGGGTTCTATATGAATACGGTGCGGATTTTGCAGCAGGAGACGATCACGGGCGAAATTCCGGAAGTGAAGGACCTGGATGAAACGGAATATCAATTAAGCCGGACAGGCATCGTATCGGAGGAAGTCTGGGTTGACGAGACTGACTATGTTACGGAAGAGGAGCTCGCGGAGTATGAGCAGTCCGGAACGCTGCTGACCGACGTGCGCCGGGATACGGACGGCAATTTGCTGAATGTCTGGGTGCGTTGGACGGGAGTTCGCGATTTGGCGGAATCCGGTTATCGGGACCGGCATTATGTGATTGACCGCACGTTTGGCCGCATTCGCGTCGGTGACGGTGTGCATGGCATGCGTCCGCCGAAGGGCGGGTTGGAGCAGATGAAGGTGAACTACCAGGTCACGGCCGGTCAAATTGGCAATGTCGGTGCACGGCAGATCAATCAGATGCAGGATTCGATCGCTTTTGTCGGAGAAGTGTACAACCCGGAACCGGCATCCGGCGGCTGTCAGGCCGAGAAGCTGGAAGCGGCGCTTGTGCGCGGACCCGAGCTGCTCAAGCATCGGAATCGGGCGGTTTCCGCCAGGGATTACGAGTGGCTGGCACGTGAGGCGTACCCAAACATCGCCAAGGTGACGTGTATTCCGAACATGAACGCTTATATGGAAAAAGAGATTGGTGCGATGACGCTCGTCGTGCTGCCAAAGGAAGGCCAACTCGGCAGCGCTTCGTTCCCGGAATTGAAAAAGCAGGTGGAGCGTTTTATATTGAAACGCGCCTCAGGTCTCGTTGCATTCCCGGAGCGCTTGCAAGTGATCGAGCCGGTGTATATGGAAATCTCCGTCTCCGCCGTCGTGGCGGTAGAAGGGATGGATGCCGTCGTGCAGACGGAAATCCAGGCGCTGGACAGGTTGACGCGGTTTCTCGACCCGTTGACAGGCAATTTTGACCAGAAGGGCTGGGCGATCGGCCAGCAGATTCATCCTTCCGTCTTTTACGCGCTGCTGAAAACGATTCGGACGATCAGTCACGTCGAGAAGCTGTACATGACGGTGTACAAAATCGAGGATGGCGAGCGCACAGAATTAGACGTGAACCGTCTGCCTTCCCTGCCGCACGGCATTGTCGTCAGCGGGAAGCACAAGGTGGTTGTGAACGCATTATAGAAACGCATATCGACAAAAGGAGGTGAGCACAAGTTGCTGCCAATCCCGAATTTGGATGATCGCATGTTTGAACAGATGGTGCTGGAAGCGCGGAAAACAATTCCGAAGCTATATCCGGAATGGACGGATGAGAACGAGCATGACCCCGGCATTACGCTGCTGCAGCTCATGGCTTGGGTGACCGAGATGCAGCAGTATTATTTGAACCGGGTGACGGAGCGCAGCGAGCGGAAGTTTCTTAAGTTGCTCGGCATCCACCCGCAGCCGGTGAAGTCGGCGGAGTGCGAGGTGACGTTTACCGGCGCGGCGCAGCAGCTTGTGCTCCTGAAAGGGACGCCGCTGACGGCGATGGATTTGCGATTTGAGACGCTCGGGACGTTGGAACTGGTGCCTGCGGCGGTGGAGAAAGTGCTCGTTCGCACGGAGACCGCCGCTGCGGACTACAGCTCGAACAATCAGGCGAAAATTGCCTTCTATGCGTTCGGTGCGGAGGCGCGCAAAGGAGCACATTTGTACCTCGGTTTCGATCGGGCGCTGCCGGTGGATACGGAAATTTCCCTTCACGTCCAGCTTTATGATCGCTATCCGGTCGGGATGAGCCAGGCTGAGGTCCGATCGGGGCTTACGCTGTCGACGGCACGCGTCGTCTGGTCTTATGCCGGCGCGGGCGTGGGTGGACAGTCGGAGAGCTGGCTGCCGGTGGAAAATGTGAGCGACGCGACGGTGCATTTCACGCAGAGCGGCGAGATCAAGCTGCAGCTCCAGTCGGAGATGAAGCCGATGGCACTGTACCCGGCGGATGACCGCAGCCGGTACTGGCTCTGCTGTACCCTGGAGGAGGATGGCTACGAGCTGTCGCCGAAAATCGAGAAAGTGACGCTGAATACGGTGCGTGCTGCCGAGCAAGAGACGTTTAGCGAGGTAACGTCGTGGAACAGCAGCGGCGAGCCGGGGCAGGTGTTCGAGGCGAGCTCTTACCTTGCGTATACGGGCCTGCACACGGTGCAGGTGCGGGACGAGCAAGGGCGCTGGCGCGACTGGCACATTGTCGCAGATCTAGAGGCCTGCGGCCCGGCGGACAGGTGCTGCGAGCTGCACCAGGATTCGGTCCGCCGGACGACCCGGCTTCGCTTCGGCGACGGGACGCATGGGCTTGTGCCGCTGCAGGGCGCGAAGCAGGTGCGGCTTGTAGCGTACACGGCTGCGTTCGACTACAACCGGTACGTGGGCAGTACGAAGGGGCTGCCGAGCCAGACCCTGGAAATCTCGCGCGGGCGCGTGTACAAGCCTGACAGCATGTTGCTGCAGGTCGGTTACATCCCCCGCGGGGAGGACAGCGTCGTTTGGGAGGACTGGACGGCCGTAGACGACTTCGATAATTCGAAGTCGACCGACCGGCACTACGTTTACGACGCTGGGGAAGGCACGATCCGCTTCGGGAACAACGAAGCGGGGCTCGTCCCGCGCAAGGCCGGGGAACCGAATATTCGGTTCCTGGCGCTGCAAGCGGGCGGGGGTGTGCGTGGCAACGTCAAGGCGGGCCTTGTGACGGGCGTGGCGGCGGCTGTGACGGGGGACCCGGGCGTCAGCGTGACGAATCCGTTCCCGGCGCGGGGCGGCCTCGAGGCCGAGACGCTGGCCCAGGCGAAGCTGCGCGTGCAGCGCGAGCTGGCCGCGCCGACGCGCGCGGTGACCGCCGAGGACTACGAGGCGATCGCGAAGACGGCGCCGGGGCTGCGCGTCGCGCGGGTGAAGGCTATCCCGCTGTATAAGCCGGGGATGCGGGATTTTCCGCGCGTCTCGGCGCCGGCGCAGATGACGGTGGTGGTCGTGCCGTACAGCGAGAGCGACAAGCCGCGTGCGGGCAAAGGCTTTTTGCAGACGATCAAGATGCACCTGGAGCGGTATCGGCTTCTTACGACGGAATTGCATGTAATTCCGGCGGAATATATTAAGGTAACGGTTCACGCGGTCGTCGTGATGGAACCGAAATATAAGAGCGAACAGCGCGCAATTTTGCTGGAGCTGAAGAAGCTCCTGCAGCCGATGGACCGCGGGCCAGGCGCGGAGGGCTGGCGTTTTGGCCGGACGGTGTACAAAGGCGACATCTACGGTGTGATTTCCAAGATGAAAGGCGTCGCCTACGTGCAGGACATTTGGCTCGACGCCGAGGGCGAAGGCTTCCACAAGGACGGCGCCGGGGATATTCATATCCCGCCGTACGCGCTGGTCTACTCCGGCGATCATGAGGTAGAGACGATCGGAATTACGGATTTGTAGCGGAGCGGCGACTCAACGCGCAGTACGCATAGGCGCTGCAGCCGAGTACCTGCCGAGTTAAGGGTGGTAAACCCCCGCTATTTGCCGAAAAGAGAAGCGAAAGTGGGAAATAAGGGTGGTAAACCCCTGCTAAATGGTGGAGAGAGTGCGGATGAGACGCCTTTCCAACAAGTTAAGAGTGGTAACCCCCCGCTATTTGCGGAAAAGAGAAGCGAAAGTGGGAAATAAGGGTGGTAAACCCCTGCTAAATGGTGGAGAGAGTGCGATTAACGCGCTTTTCCCATTCGCCAACGGGGGCTGCCCCGAACGATCTAAGAAACGAGGTGACGAACGATGCAGGATGGACAAACGTTTTTTTCGCTGAACAAGCGGTTGGATTGGGAGCAGGGGTATGACGCGAATATTGCGATGTCGGATCAGGGCTTTTCGATCCAGCAAACGGATAAGTACAGTATTCACCGCATCGTTCGCACGGATGAGCTGGAGGGCATTCCCGGCATCGTCGATATGACGGTGGGGCCGGGGCGCAAGCTGATTCTGCTCGACGAGTCGGCGAGCGTCTGGGTATACGATGACGAAAGCCGCCACCGTGAGCTGTTGTTCCGTCACGGTCACGAACTGTTCAGCCCGCAAGCGATGCTGGCGTCGATGGCCGATCTGCTCGTCATCGCGGATGCGCATGAAGGCAGTGAGCGCAGGCTGGCCGTGTACGCGATATCCAATGGTCAGACGATGTGGGCAGTGCAAGAATGGGAAGGGCTGAAGCTGTATCCGCTGGCCGTAAATACGAAGTTAAAAACCGCCAATCTGCTGTACGTGACGGTGCCACTGGACATTGAGATTGGTATGAATGGAAGACCCGAAGTCCCGCCGGGCGGCCGGATTGGCATTATGCAGTGGAGCTCGGCCGGGGAGGTGCTGCGCGTGTTCGAGCACGAAGCGCTGAGCATGACGGAAGCGACCCCGCTCTCTAAGCTGCAGGACCGGTATTATACGGCGGCAGCCGACGGGACGCTCGCACTGCTTGATACGCAGCAGCGAACGGTCACCGTGTTCCATGAAGATGGGCGGGAACCGCTGCTATTTTCGCTGGAGCAGGAGGGGCGGTTTGCCGGAATTTCCATTGATACGAATCATAATCTCTATATAGGGGACAGCGGGTTTGCGCAGCAGGAGGGCGTGACGGAGCGGTTCATTCTCAAATACCGCGGCAACGGCATTCCGGCGGACAAAGTGACCGGCTTCCGCGGCAGGGCGGATAAAATGACGATGGACAGCCGAGACCGGCTGTACGTGTTCGACCGGCTCAGCGGGCAGATTACGCTGCTGGATCTCCGGGCGCGCACGATGCTGCTGGAAGGCAGCCAACTGCCGGAGGCCGTGTATTTCTCGGCGGATCTGGATACGGGCGATACGGAGACGATCTGGCACAAAATTCGGCTTGAAGCCAACATTCCCGAGGAGACGCTGGTGCGGTTTTCGTATTTTGCCTCGGATGAAAGCGAAGGGTTGATTGTCGGGGATTACCTCAATTATACGAGCTATTTGACGGACCCGACGATTCCGGTTCAAACGAAGGTAATGGCGACGGCGGGACTATGGTCCGAGCCGATTCTGAATCCGAAGGATGCGCTGATTGATGCGCAGGGGCGGTATCTCTGGTTCAAAATCGAGCTGATCGGCAGCGAGCAGAAAACGCCGTTCATCCGCAAGCTTCGCGTCTATTTCCCGCGGACTTCGCTGATACAGTACTTGCCGCCGATGTACCAGCAGGACGATACGCACAGCCCGTTTCTGGAGCGGTTCCTGGCGATGTTCTCCACGTTTTTTGACGATATGGAGGATAGGATTGACCGGATCTCGTCGCATTTTGACCCTGATGCGGTGTCGGGAACGTATCTCGAGTGGCTGGGCGGCTGGCTGGCAATCACCGAGCACGAGGCGTGGGGCGAGAAGAAGCTCCGCGAGCTGATCAAACGGGCACCCGAGCTGTATAAGCTGCGGGGGACGCGCGAAGGCCTCCTGAACATGCTGCAGATTTATACGGGAACGGAAGCGTTCATTCTCGAGTACTTCCAGTTCAGGCAGATGCAGGAGACGTCGGAGCTGCGGAAGCTTTTTGCCCAGTTGTATGGGGATAATCCGTATACGTTCTGCGTGCTGCTGAAGCCGGAATGTGTGCGAACCGATGCGCAGCGGCTCATTGTGGAGTCGATCATTGAGGATCAGAAGCCGGCGTACACCGAGGGCAAGCTGATCGTGCTGCAGCCTTGGATGTACGCGGATATGCATACGTACCTGGGGATCAATACGTATTTGTCGGAACCTACGTTATTAACCCTCGATCAGCGCTCGTCAATGCCGTACAATACGGTGCTGATTGATGTGGATCGCGATAAACGCATGGACATTCATACACGCTTGGGACTGGATTCCGAAATCGAATAAAGGGTGAGTCAGGAAGGTGAGGGGACCGTTATGAGAAAATCACGTTATTATCCGTTTGAGCGCAATCGGTATTTTTATGGGAAGCTGCTGACCGTCAGAGATTTTGAGTCCGAGCAAAAATATTTCAACGACAAGCGCCGCATGATGAATCGTCTGCTGCACGGCTCCGGTGTCGTAACCGGCCTGCAAGTCGTTGCGGTGGATGAAAAGTCCGTCTCCGTGGAAATGGGGGCAGCGATTGACAGCTTGGGCCGTGAAATTGTCGTGCCGTCGCCGATGACGATGAAGCTGTCCATGATGGACGGGTTCACGAATAATCAGTACGCGAAGAACGTCTATCTCTGCATTGCCTATGACGAAAAAGACAAAGAACCGGTTCACGCGGTGGCGAATTCTTCCGTGCGTTCCGACGAAATTAACGATTATAACCGCGTGCTCGAGAGCTACCGTCTCTTCATCCGCGAAACGGCGCCTGATCCGGCTTCGTTGCCGCTGGCGAACCTCACGGATCAAACGGTTGTCGTGTATCAGGATGCGCACGTGCGCGTGCTGCAAACGACGCCGCGCTATGTGAATCCGGGACAGCTTTTTGAAATGACGCTGCGCTTTGAAAAGACGCTCAAAGCCGGCAGACTCTCGTTCCGTTATGAGTTGGCCGGTCAGCGGGTGGAAGCGATGCAGGGCGGTACGATCGCTTTCCTTGAGCCGCAGGATGGGCAGGAGAGCGAGTACGAAATGAAGGTGCTGCTCCGCGCAGACAGCACCGCTGGCGTGAAAGCAACGGTGGGTGTTCAGGCCGACACGGCGGCACTGATGCTGGATGACCGGCAGCTGGAGCTGCCAGCGCAAAATCTCGGCGAGATCCAGATTTTGAGCACATCGGTGAACGAGCGGTTGATGTCCGATTTTGTAAAGCAATCGCTGGAAGCTTCGCTGGAGGCTCCGTCGGAGCCATGCATTTATTTGGCGAAAATTTGCCTGATTCAGGTCGGGCCGACCTATGTGATCGAGAGTGTGGAGCAGGTGCCGTTCGGAGAGTACGTGTACAACACATCCGTAATGTACCGATTGAGCCAAGCGAGCGCGTATCGCGATGAGACAGCGGGGCAGTTGGTGACGAAGTCGAAGGTCAAAACGCTTGCGCCCGGCCAGCCGCCTGAGCTGAAAGTCAATTACGATCCGAAGATCAGCGAGCTGTCGGTCGATCTGGGCATTCCGGCTGGCGGCGGCACTGGCCTCGCGGGAATTGTCAGCGGCTTCGTCGATATTCCGATCGAGCCATTCACGAAAATTGCGGTGTCCCCGTTCGGGCGGGCGACGAAGAGCTTCTTCTCCGGCGAGATCGCGCACGGACTTGGCGAAGGCAACGTGCTGATCGTCACGAGCCTGGAGGAGCGGAGCGGAGATGCGTTCTCGGATATGTTATCGAGCGATGAACGCGTCTACGGCGGGGCTTCGGAAGTGTTCAAAGGCAGCGAGTTTGAACCGGATGCCCCGGAAGTGAAGATCGGCACGATCGCGTACCCGCAAAAAGGCACCTTCCGCATCGGCGTGAAGGTGCAGCAGTCCGGCGAGCCCGGGAACGTGCGCGTACGCTGGTGGGCGTACAGCGCGGAGATGGCGGGCTCATCCGCCAGCCGCAGCGGTGAGGTCGATTCGATCGACCAGGCGCTGTCGGCCATGCGCGAAGCAGCGCCGGCAGGCAGCGACGCGGAATAACAGAGAAGCTAAGCACAGCGATGTGCTTGGCTTTTTTCGTTAAGGCACACAGGTTGTCAGAGTTTTGGCGAAAATTACCGTTTTCGTAACACGTGTGACCGTTTTTTGAAAAAACACCAAGTATAATATGGGTATTAAGATCTAAATATTCAGTTATTTATACCTAGGTCAAATAGAAAAAGCTTGCGAGCTGCTCAGGAGGCGAAGAACATGCAGAAAGTTTACGGTATGCCCGGGAAATGGGGTTGGACGATTCGAAAGAAGCTTTTGGCCTTTTGTCTATTGTTGTTGTTGATCCCTACGCTTTCCCTCTCAATAAACAGTTACTTTGACGCCAAAAATGAAACCGACAGGCTTATTGAGAAAAATCTCGAAAACAGCGTTAAACTGATGGTTCAGAATATCGTTCAACTGAATGAACTGGTCAAAAACGGTCAATTGACTAAACAGCAGGCGGAAGAAGACGCCAAGCTTATCATGCTGGGCGGCAAGCAAGCTGACGGAACAAGACCGATTAATCGCAATATTAATCTGGGCGCGAACGGATATTACTTTGTATTAAATGATAAAGGGGATTTACAGGCGCATCCGAGTTTGGAAGGGCAGAATATCTGGGATAAAAAGTCATCGGATGGGGTCTATTACATTCAGGATATGATTCACCAGGCTCAAAATGGCGGCGGATTCACCTTCTATGACTGGCCGCTGCCGAACAGCGATCAGGAGGCGCTGAAGATTGCCTATGCACTCAAAGTGCCGGACTGGAATTGGATTGTTGCAGCCGGATCGTACTATCAGGATTACAATGATGGACAGAAGCGCATGCTCCATTCCACGATCACGACATTGGTAATCTGTTTGGTTGTGGGTGTATTGGGCGTGATCCTGTTCGCCAATCACATTTCCGGCCCGCTTAAAAAGATTGCCGCCGAAGCCCGGAAGGTTGCTGCAGGCGATTTAACTTCAGATGGCTTGCACATCAAAAACAGGGATGAGATCGGCAAACTGGCCAGCGATTTTACGACGATGAGCACGAGTTTAAAGTCGCTTGTGCAGCAAGTCGTACATAGCTCGGATCAAGTATCAGCAGCATCGGATACGCTGCAGTCTTCTATTGAGGAAACGACGCAAGCTTCCAGGAACATTGCGGAGTCCACGCAGCAGATTGCGGCAGGCATCGATACGCAAGCGATGAGCACGGAGCAAAGCTCCAAAGCGATGGAAGAAATGACACAGGGGATTCTGCGAATCGCCGATACGTCATCGCTAGCCTATGAAACGTCGATTCAATCAAAGACAGAAGCGGAATACGGCTTTGGGTTGATCGAGCAGTCGATTGCCAAAATGCAGTCTGTGCAGCAAGCGGTCAACAATATTTCCAAGGTGATGGAGACGCTCAATGTGCGCTCTCAGGAAATTAGCGGTATCGTTACTGTGATGTCGGACATTGCTTCGCAAACGAGTCTTCTGTCGCTGAATGCGTCCATTGAGGCGGCACGGGCCGGGGAACAGGGACGAGGTTTTGCGGTTGTTGCATCCGAGGTGAAAAAGCTGGCCGAAATGTCGAAGAGCTCCTCCGAGCAGATCAACGAGCTTGTCAGTCAGGTACAGGCGGACATTGCGTCGGCCTCCAGTTCGACGGTCCAAGGCATCGACGAATTCCAGCAAGGCATGCTCGCGATTGAGCAGACGGGAACTGCATTTGCGAAAATTGTGGAAACCGCCCAAGACGTCGTGGGTCAAATTCAGGAGGCATCGGCGGCAGCGGAGCAAATGTCGGCAAGCTCCGAAGAGATTACGGCTTCATTGCAAGAGCTGGATCGCATTGCCGGGCAGTCGGCTAAGAATTCCGAGACGATCACTGCCGCGACAGAAGAACAGCTGGCCACGATCGATGAGATCGCCCGATCTTCGAGTTCTCTGAGCCAAATGGCAACGGCCCTCAAGGAGATGGCACATCAGTTTCGGATAAAGGCATAAGTTGAGGCGTAAGCCAAACAGGAGCAGGCGGCTAGAGACAAATCCTAGCCGTTCTGCTCCTATTTGCGTTTATGCTGCCGTGGCACGTCTTGTGCTGAATGTAAGGGCGTACAGGGCCCAAATGATCACCTGAACCGCAGCAATCGCCAAGTACATATTGCTGAATACGGCGCCCTCGCCGTAGCCATAGAAGGGATTCAGGGGCGAGGTTGTTGCGGCGCCATGATCCACGATTCGGCTGTACGTGCCGATCGCCATGCCCTGGCCGATGAAGTTGGCCATAGACAGCATCCCCATGCCGACGCCGACCTGTTCGGCCGGCAGCGTCCGGGACACCGCGTTTGACAGCGCGATGACGAGGAACGACTGCCCGACGTTGCCGAGCATCAGCAGCGCGCTGATCAGCACCGGCGAGCCCCCGGCGAAGACCGAGAGCAGCCCGAAGCAGGCAGCGAGCAGGGAGGAGGCTACGCAGACGACGAACAGGTTGCCCCTCGTGTCGGCGAGCCGGCCGCCGGCTCGGCCGAACGCCGCGGAGGCGATCGCCGCGGGCACCATGACGAAGCCGATCCAGAGCGAGGGCAGCCGCTGGACGTCGGTGAGCAGAAGCGGGCTCACGACGTAGAGCGAGCAGCAGGTGGCGCTGACGAGGAAGGAAACCGTCAGCCCCAAGGTGTACCGCGCGTTCCTGAACAAGTGAGGCGCGATAAACGGTTCGCGGGCGGCGCGAATCCGCAGGACGAAGAGAGCTGCGGCGGGCAGCGCCAGGCCGAGAAGCCAGCTGCCCTGGGTGACGCTCAGCAGCAGCAGGGCAATGGCGGCGCCGAGCAGGAGGCCGCCCAGCCAGTCGAACGTGCCGCTTTGGGGCTGCGGCCGCTCGTCGCCGAGGTACTTGCGGAACAGCGGCAGCGCAGCCAACACGACGAGCGGCACCGCGAACAGCCAGCGCCAGCTCAGCGAGCTGACGATCAGCGCGGCGATGACGGGGCCGAGCGCGTTGCCGAAGGCCAGCCCGACGGCAGTCATGCCGAGGGCGGCGCCCCGCCGCTCCGGCGCAAAGTAGCGCAGCGGGATGATCATGGACATCGCCGGAATGACGGCGGCGCCGGCGGCTTGCAGGCAGCGTCCCGCGAGCGCCGCGGCGAAGCCGTGGGACGTCAGCCCGAGCAGGGAGCCGAGGGCGAAGACGAGCAGCCCGGCGGTGACGAGGTTTTTGAGCGGAATGCGGTCAGCCAGCTTCCCGTAGGTGACGGAGCCGACCGCGTAGATAAGAATGTACGCAGACGACATCCAGCTGACCTGGGCAATGGTCAGCGAGAATTCCGCGCTGATGCGGGGCAGCGCGATATTGAACATGATGCCGGTCATCATGGAGACCGACATGGTCAGCATCAGCACGCGCAGCAGCTTGTCGGCTGTGCGGGTTTGGGGTTGTTCGCGTATTTCCGTACGAACCGGAGGTAACGAAGGGGCGGAAATGGCCATGGTGAGGAGGGCACATCCTTTCTCGTGGGTTTTGATATAGTTTGGATAATGAATGACTGTCAGTACTGACTGACATTCGGGTGATAAAAAAAGCTCATCTACGCAGTACTAGCCGAGGTGAACAGGTATATTCTTGCGATGAGGCAGGTATTTTTGGAGCGGCCGGTTGTGGCCCTGAACAAGGGCTGTGTGACCGGGAAGACGTTCGGATTGGGCATAAAGCCTGCAATAAAGCAGGAATTTTCCTCTTTCTCTTCCCAATTCGATGAAATGCCTGCAAAATCGCAGGCATCTTTGACGATCCCCCTCTTTTGGAGCAGGTATGGTCTAAAAAAACTGCCTTCTCGCAGGCATTTTGCGAAAAACGCCATTTTTATGAAAAATGCCTGCCTATTCGCAGGAATCTGCCCGATCTTTTCAACGAGTGCCAACCCATGCAGGCTTTGCCTGATCTCTTCAACGAGTAACCTATGGCCTCAACGCCCTGGCAAACAGCTTGACGCTCTCCTGAATGAACGGCTCCAGCGCGATGGTTGGATACGTTTGCCGGCGGTCGAGATCGTTCATGAATGCACCGAAATGCATCATGATGAAGGTAAAGGCGTGAAGCTCCGGATTAGCGGAGGCAATCTTGCCTTTATCGGACATGTGCGTAAAATAGTTCGTCAGAAATTCCAGCAATTGCAGCGGATGTTTATGCGTGCGCTGGCGAAAGCCGGGCAATTGGCCGTCATCGCGCAAGGAGATTTGAATCATTTTCCGATTGCGGTTCATGATCTCATGGTACGTTTCCGTGACAAGGAGCAGATCCGGCTCCAGCTCCCAGACGAGCTTCTCGCTGAAAAGTTTCTTCATTTCGTCCGCGTAATGATACTTATCGAAAGCCGCTTCAAGCAGCTTCTGCTTGCTGCCGAAATGGCGAAACAGCGTCTTCTCGCTCAGTCCGGCCTCCGCGGCGATTTCTTGGGTAGTAACGCCGTTGTAACCTCTCTCCGCAATTAAATGAAGGGCGGCGAGAAGCAGCCGATCGCTGCTCCCCTGCTTACTGCTGCTGTCCATGCAAACGATCCCTCTCTCCAAATGTCAGTACTCACTGACATTCATTGTAACAGGGAACTGGCGATTGTCAATGGGCAGGAAATGGCGGGAATTGGATAATTTGCTCCGGGCTGCAAATACTAAGCAAAACCATGCAGTCGAAAGGCGGGAAGCGGCATGAATAACGAATCGGCAGGATCGGTCTCGACGGATCTGGAGACGAATATTCGGCTTCTTACTCAGCAATTTCAGGCTTCCGAAGATTTGCACACGAGGGCTTTTCATTACAAAGGGCACCAAGGATGCCTGCTGTACCTAGTCTCCTGTACGGATAAAATGAAGTTGCAGTCGGATATTTTAAAGCCATTGCTGCAAGCTCAGGAGGGCAGGATCATCGATGTGCTGCCAGTACTGAACCTTGCGGTGCTGTTCGATTTCAAAGCTGCTTCTGCTGCGATGCTGCAGGGCCAATGCGCCATTTTGCTTGATCATACAGCGGAAATTGTTGTGGCGGACGTGAGCGCCTCCGCGGAGCAGGCGGTGACGGCGCCGCATAATGAACAGACGATTCGCGGTTCCCAAGAAGGATTCGTGGATGAAATAGGCAAGAATATGCAGCTCATCCAGAAGCGGCTTAAAACCACCCGTTTCCTTCACCGTCAGTTTACGCTGGGCCAAGAAAGTCCAACGATCGTCAGGCTGCTCTATATAGAGGATTTTGCTGATCCAGCGGTGATCGATAAGATTTCCGAGCGCTTACTGTCTCACCGGGATACCATGCTGAAATCGCCCGGTCAACTGATGAACCGGTTGGAAGGCAGCCGATTGTCGCTGTTCCCCCAGCTGCTGCTCACCGAACGGCCGGATACGACGGCAGCGCACCTGATGGAAGGGCGAGTCGTAATGTTGGTGGACGGCAGCGCCTTTGCTGTGATCATGCCGGCAACGTTTTTTATGTTTTTTCAGGCGGCCGATGACTTTAATGAACGTTGGTGGAACGGCACCGTCTTTCGGATCTTTCGCATGGTCAGCTTTATGCTGGGGATTTCCATGCCCTCCATCTATATCGCGATCGTCTCGAAGCATTTCGATATACTTCCGATCGATCTCGTGTTTTCCCTCAAAGCCTCGCTCGAAAACATCCCGTTCAGCCCGCTGATGGAAGCGCTGTTCATGACGATCGTGCTCGACTTGCTCCGCGAAGCGGCGATTCGGCTGCCCCAATCCATTGCCACCACGCTTTCAATTGTTGGAGGCCTCGTCATTGGCAGCGAGGTGGTCAACGCGAATCTGGTTTCGACGACAATGATTGTCGTCATTTCATTAACGGCGGTCGCGTCTTTCAGCGTTCCTTCGCACGAGATGCGTCTTGCGATCCGTCTGATCAGCTTTCCTATGATGATTGCCGCCTCATTGCTTGGCTTCACGGGCATCGCGTTCAGCTTTAGCTTCATCTTCATGCATATAAGCAAATTGGAGACGTTCGGTGTGCCTTATTTTTACCCGGCGGCGCCTTTCAAGCCGCGAAGGCTGCTTAACGCGATTGTGCAACTGCCGGGTCGTGTTTTTGGCAAACGGCGGCCAGAAAGAGGCTCCTCATGACGCGCGTTCAACTGTTTGCCTTTATCCTGCAAACGCAGATCGGCATTGCGGTGCTGTCCGTCCCTTATGATCTGCATAAGGACGCAGGTGCGGACGGCTGGATATCTGTCCTCGTTGCGGGCGCCATCGTGCAGGTGATCCTGTTTGCCTATGTTCTTCTATGTAAAAGGTTCCCTAAGCAAAACCTGTTCGACTTTACGCCGATCATTATCGGCCAATGGCTTGGCAAAGTGGTGAATGCGGCGTATACAGCGCACTTTTTATTGACAACCAGCCTGATTATCCTCATGGAGATGACCTTCGTCGAGATGTGGATTTTGCCTTTTACGAATCCGTGGCTTGTGCTAGTAGCGAATTGTATCGTGTGCACGTATCTGGCCAAAGAGCCGATCCGGGTCATCGCCCGCTATAATGTGCTGATTACGTTTCTGATCATCGTGATGCTGGGCATTATGATGACCAGTTTTCGGTCGATAGACTACCGCTACTTGCTCCCGATCGGGCAAAGCGGCTGGTCGGGGGTGATAGCGGGCGCTAAGAGCTCGTTTTTGTCCTTTCTGGGATTTGAAGTGCTTATGGTACTGAGTGGAGATGTACGCTCCGAAGGGAAGAGTTTCATGCCGCCGCTGCTGTGGGCGAACGGGCTTGCAACGCTATTTTTTCTGCTCATCGTGCTGGTCAGCTATCTCAATTTCAGTCAGGAAGCGCTCGATTTTATTCCGCAACCGGTTCCCTATTATTTGAACGGCATCTCGCTGCCTTTTCTGGAAAGGCTGGATCTGCTGTTTTTGTCGATCTGGCTTGTCAAGGTGACGGCGACGCTGATCAGCTATTTTTATTGTGCGGGAAAGGGGCTTAGCCAGCTGCTTCATCTCCGCGATCATGCAAAAGCAGTTTATTTCATTGTGCCGCTGGTCTGTGCGCTTGGCTTTCTCTGGCGATCGGAAGCGAGAGTGAAGCACCTTGGGAAGATCGTTGAATATGAGAGCTACGTCATGCTGAGCGTTCCGATCGTGCTGCTCCTGCTCGCGTGGCTGTTGGGAAAAAGGGGGCAGGTGACGGCATGAGACGGGTCATGATCAGCGTACTGCTGAGCCTGCTGCTGACGGGCTGCGCGGTTGAGAATCAATTGAAAAATTTGCAGTTGATCTATGCAACCTCGCTCGATATTAACGACAACAACGATATTGTCGCAACCGTCACAATACAATCGCCGGGCGGTAAGGAGCGCAATGTGCCCGAGCATGAGATTATAAGCGCGACGGGGGCAACGCTGCAAGAGGCGCTGAATAACAAAATCGGTCAGCAAATCGCCGGCACGGTCGGCACCTCGAAAAATCAGGTTTTGCTGATTAGCGAAAAATTGGCCAAACAGGATTTGGCGAAAATTTTGGATTCCGCGGTTCGTATATCCGATGATCCGATGCTGGCGAAGGTGGCGATTGTACGGGGCGACTCAAGCGACCTGATTCGTTTAAAAAGGGTAGGCTCGGCAACGGCTGGTGAATATTTGCGGAAAATCATCCAAAGCGCCCGTCACGATACCGTTATTCCGGCGATCACACTCCACAATTTGTTTCCGTTATTGCACGATAGCGGGCGGGATGCGGTGCTTCCTGTTCTGAAAAAAGAAGGGGATAAAGCCATCGTAGATGGGATGGGGCTGCTTCACAAGCGTAAATTTACCGGATATACACTGACATCGAAACAATCGACACTAGCCTTGCTGCTTAACGGCAGTATGGGAAATGCCTGTGTCATTACCCGCAGGGTGAAGACAGACGACAATGATAGTCCAGCGGATTACATGGGGCTTAGCATTATGAATCTAAAGCGAAAAAAGCAGGTTTGGTTGGATGAAAGCGGGCACGTGCAAGTACGTTTTGCTTTGAAAATGAAAGGATCCATCATTGAATATGCCGGTAGCTC
Source organism: Paenibacillus whitsoniae (assembly GCF_003955665.1). Classification (GTDB taxonomy): domain Bacteria; phylum Bacillota; class Bacilli; order Paenibacillales; family NBRC-103111; genus Paenibacillus_E; species Paenibacillus_E whitsoniae. Next base: position 3,146 of record NZ_RXHU01000033.1, on the reverse strand, counting down.
GGATCAGGCCGGCGAATATGATACGAAGGAATTAGCCAAACGCTTCTCGGAAATTTTAATGGAGGACGCGCAAGGCATTTTCCAGCAGCTGCTGAAATCGCATTCCGATGCGTATGGGATTGCACGCGACATTATGGCTTATTACCCGGAGGCATGGGCGAAGATGGACTGGGAAACGGAATATCCGAAAACGAATTTTCAAGCACAAATTGCGGTGGAGATTGTTTCGAAGGGGATTATTAATTAGAAAGTTCAACCCCCTCCCCGGGCCCCCATTGCGCGAGGAATTGGAGAAGATGTGTAGCGGTTGCCACAGTGCTTATTAAGCTTAAAATACGTCATTTCGGATTGTAACGGTTCCAGCAGCGCTTATTTGCTAAAAAACTAGCGAAATCGAGCTGATTAGGCTTCATTAGCTGCTGCTGTAACCGTTAGCCTGGGAAAAGTAGCGTTTGGCAGCGAATAGGCGCCAGGGTAGCCGTTAGCGACGAGCATGGTCTTTTTTGTACTGTCACTATTCTCGCCTTACTAACGAGCTTGAAGCCGAAATTTTTCCTTATAACAAGACTTTCCGTTGAATAGACGGGGGTCTTTTTCTTATAATAGAAGACAGCTCGGTAAAAAAGGAGTTGATAGCCATGGCAATGTGCGATTGCCAGATTGGCCCAGCCTCATGCAAAGCCGGTTATGGAGGCGATACTTTGCATGGGCGGACTTGGAGCAGTACCCGTGTCGCCTAATTTTGCCTAGATCGGTTCCATGATTGGTTTTGCCCCTTATGGACGTATTCAACGAAAAAATAAGGAGCTGGACCTCATGTGTGAACCATTCATTAGCAACCATCAATTTAATTATATGAAAAAACAAGCCGTGACTTTGGAGCAAGCGCTCCGCACGAACGCGGATCCGAAAGTCGTGGAGTCGGTCAGATACAGTGCGATAACGAGGATCGCAGAGTTGTTTCCAGACGCAGCACCTCAGCAGATGCAGAAACTTGAAGCTATTTTTAAGCTGCAATCGGCCGACGACATTTCCAGGCAGCTCAAGGCGCTGGAGCCGGATCGGACGGCTTTTCCGCCGATTACAGCGAAGCAGATTCAGAAGCTGTTTCCCAAGAATAAAAAACTGAAGCTGCCCGATTTGGAGACAATCGACTTCCGGCACATTACGTATCTGAGCTGGGTTGATATTGCGACGAACAAGCTGTTCATCGTGTATCCTGCCGGCGGGCAATTTGTTGGTGTCGAAGGCAAATTTACGCCGACGAACAAGAAGAGCTTCTGCTTTGTCTGCAATCGGTACGAAGAGCTTGCGCTGTTCACCGCGGTTACCAAGAAACGTCCGGCGCACGCTTCGCCTGATTACTATAAAGCGGTCGGCAATTATCTGTGCATGAACGGTCAAGAGTGCAATAAGAACATCACGGACACCGCCGCGCTGGAGAGGTTTATTGATGCAGTGATCGGTTGAATAGGAAGGAAGGACTCTCACCTCTGGGTGGGAGTTTTATTTTTATGGAAGGTATTTGGTGGAGGAAGAACGAATCCATTTCTAACGCGATTGCGCGAAGACGAATGATGCAGATGGGGGCAAAAAAGATGAACCTGGCTAATAAAATTACGATTGCAAGGATCGGGATGATACCATTTCTAGTTTTGGCGTTCCAACAGTACCCGTCTTGGATGATTGAGAAGGTTGAATTTTTGAAATATATCAATCAGTACGGTGTGTACGCGGCAATTGCCATATTCGTTCTTGCATCTGCAACAGACAAATTGGATGGTCACATTGCGAGAAAATACAATCAGATAACGAATTTCGGCAAATTGGTCGATCCTCTCGCAGATAAGCTTCTCGTCTCGGCGGCTTTAATTATGATGGTTCAGCAGAACATGTTGCCTTCGTGGATCGTGGTTGTCATCATTGGCCGGGAAGTGATGGTTTCAGGGATTCGAATCCTTGCTGCGGCGAAGGGAGTGGCGCTTGCGGCTGACAAGTATGGGAAGTTGAAGATGGTGCTCCAGGTGGTGGCAATAACCGCAGTACTGCTGGGCAATTTTCCGTTTTCGTATCTAACGGGTTTTCCAATTGATCAGACCCTGATGATGGCGGCAGTGCTTATAACAGCTTATTCTGGCTACAACTATGTAAAAAGCAATTATCGTGAACTGCAATTAGAGTTTTAAAATTTGCTATTCGTGGAGATGAAACGTATGGATGTTCAACAAGCCGTCATCCTCGCGGCGGGCCTGGGGAGCCGTTTTGCGCCGATCACCAGCGTAATTCCCAAGCCAATGCTGCCGATTGGGAACCGGCCGACGCTGGATTATGTGATTGCGGAATTGCTGGAGTCCGGCATTGAGAGCGTCATTATCGTAGTCGGACATCGGAAAGAAATGATCCAAACGTACTATCAAGACCATCCTTTTATCCAATTCGTTGTCCAGGAAAAGATGAATGGAACTGCGCCTGCGCTGTATCAGGCAAAGGGGTTGCTCCGACGTGAGCCTTTTGCCCTCTGCTACTCGGATGAGGTGATGGCGGGTGACCCGCCGTGTATGCGTCAATTGATTGACGTGTTTAACTGTCTCGGTACGGCAGATGTCGTCACGGGAATTGAAGCGGTGAGCGAAGCAAAAATCCGTATGTACAATTCGGTCGCTTTCCATGAGTTTGAGGATAAGGTCGTGCAGCTAACGGATATTATGGAAAAGCCGCAAGGGCAGTATCCGTCGACGTATACGGCAATCGGCCGCTATGTGTGCAGTTACCGGGTCATGGCGCACATGGATGGCATGAATTGGGACGAGCGCGGTGCAGGGAACGAAGTGTATGTGACAGACGTTTTGTGGGAATTGATGGGGCTTGGAAATATTTATGGCGTTAAATATATTGGAAAGCGTTGGGATACGGGAACGAAGGAAGGTTGGTTGGAGACAAATATCGCCATGCAGGATTATCCAGTGCGTTCATGGCCCCGAGATTAAGCTGCAGCTGGTTGGAAAAGTAGGCGAGCGCTTCTATCGGCGGTGACATCCGGCTGCTGGAGCGGTAGCGTGGGGACGCAGGAGTCCACGGGAAAAAGTGGCGCGGGGATGCTTCGGGCGGGGGAGTGTGTTGCTGCTGTGTTTGGCGGCGGGGGTGTC
>NZ_RXHU01000032.1 GCF_003955665.1 Paenibacillus whitsoniae | reverse complement strand
ATGTGTAAATACTAAATGATTGCGAACGAAGAAATTCGACCGAGTAAGATTCCCGTGTGAAATAGAGCGGAATTGACCGAGACCTCAACCGGGTGCCCTATTATTAAAAATAAGCTCTTCTCGTATTACGAGAAGAGCTTAGACTACATGGCCTATATCAGATGATACATTACTCGGTCAGCCGTTCTCCACCTTCAGGTCGAAGCGTATAAGCATGATCCGTTGAAGCTTCCTCGATGTCTTCGTATGCCCAGTAGGACGGGGTCACATCCGGCCAACTCGGCTTCACGTTTCCGGTAAGCGGCCCCCGCTTCAGCATCCGATTCAGCATGGTTACCGCTTCGGCACGGGTGAGCTTGTCGTTCGGACGGAACGTCAGATCGGGGTAGCCGTCCATATAACCGGATAGGGCTGCGATCATCCCGCTTGCCCAATGAGACGCCGCTACGTCCGAGAATGTGCGGGAAAGCGCACTCTCCGGCTTCAAATACCGATAAGCGATGGCGGCCATCTCTGCGCGCGTAATTGAAGCGTCTGCTCGGAAGGTTCCGTCCGGATACCCTTCCAGCATTCCCGCCTGCTCCGCTCTTCCGATATTCGCGGCAGCCCAGTGCGAAGCCGGAACATCGGAGAACACCGCTACAGCCGGCTCCGAGGAGGTCAGTACAATGCCACTGTTGACTAGCAGCGTTGCCATCTCTGCCCGCGTAATGCTGCGCTCCGGTCCGAAGGTGCCGTCCGGATAGCCGTCGACATACTTGGCATGGGTCCGGGATGGCGATTCGGCTCCGTTTCCTGCAGCCATATGCAGAATCGTGAACGTACTGAATTTGTTGACGTCAAATTGCAAGCCAAGCTTGCCGTCAGCTCCGGTAACCACCTTGCCGGTTACCACTTCCTTTTCGCCATCCGTATGCTCGATAAAGATGCCCATATGCTTCAAATACGCGGCCCGTTCCTGCGCATCTTGCGGCAGCACGACATCCCGCAAGGGAAGCGTCAGCGTAATGGCTCTGCTCGATAAGTTCGTCTCGATGGTCATCGGACGTGCGACAACTTGGATATCGTCATTGCCGGCGATCTTCCTGACGACCTCTTCCGTTCGGGCGCGCTGCTCGATCTCTTGACGAATCACAGCCTCTCGAATGGGGACGAGGCGGAAATAGAAATCTTCGTCCAATCCGTCCAGCGAAGCGATCGGAACGTGAATAACCGCGTTGTCGGTGTAGATTTCCAGATCGATTTTGTTCTTCTGAAGCACCGCCAATGCGTTCCGCGGCACGTTCACGCGAACTTCGCCGACTTCGTCCTTGGCGTCGGGGATGACGACTCTAGCCACATGCTGCTTGGCTGCCGCAGCCCGCTCGGCGACTTCGTTCGCCTTAGCTGCGTCGAAGGTGACGAGGTCGGATATTTTTCCGTTCGCCTGCTTCGTACGCTCGATTTTGACTTTGGCGGTGTCGGCCGGCTGCTCTCCGCCGATGACGACGTCCACCGTTATGGTTTCCTTGCCGTCATTTGACGCGGGCGTATTGTTGTTGGTGCTGCTTTCGCTATTACTTCCGTTGTTGCTATTGTTGTTCCCGTTGTTATTCTCGTTGTTATTTTCATTGTTGTTCTCATTATCGTTGCCTGGCGCCTGCTTCACTTGACTGCTTGTGAGTACGACATCCGACCAGTAGGCGACCTTCTTGTAGCCCTCATCATCGTACTCCGCCATGACATAAATATGCTGCCCTGCAGAGACGGCCAGATCCTCACCCGGCTGAAGCACCGTGTCGTAGCCGAAATCAGACGGAGCCTCGCCCACTAAGGGATGCTTGTTGCTGTCCGCGTCGCCGATCCGATATTTCAGCGTCAGCTCCCCGTATTTCTCGTCCTGCAGTGACCCATCTGCGATCGTCGCCGTCGTCGTGCCGATCTCGCTGCCGGGCGACCATGACAATCCGCCAAAGGCGGGCGCTGGGGTAACCGTTTCACCATGTCGATTGGTCCCCCAACCGACCAGAGTGCCGTCCGACTTCATCGCGATCAGGTGATACCTTCCTGCTGCAATGGCTACGACGCCGTCAAGCCCGGGCGGCGGTTGCAACCTTCCACCGTCTCCCCAGACGACGAGATGCCCATCTCTTTTAAGCGCCACAGAATAGTTGTCATTCGCATCGACCGCAACGACGTCCGACAAATTCTCTGGAATCGGTTCAAGGTAATGCGGCCCCCACCATCTGACCGTCCCGTTTGGCAACAGCGCCAGCGTGTGATTGAGTCCCGACGCGATAGCCATCGTTTCCGGCAGATTTTCAGGCACATTCGTCGCCCCCATCGAAGCGGAACCCCAACTGATGACAGTGCCATCCCACGTCAGCGCTGCCGCATGGTTATATCCGCCGGAGATGGACTTGAACGGGGTATGATTGGTTCTCCATTCCTCCGGGAATGCATAGCCTCCCCAGTTGATGATCGTCCCATCACTCATCAAGGCCGCAGAGGCGTACCCATCGAGTACGAGCTCGACAACGCCGGTTGCGGGAACTTCCGCAGGAACTGTACAGCCTTCGCCCAAGGCCGCAACGGAACCACCTGCCTTAATCGCATAACCGCAGTCGTTGGACGCGTAAACGGCCTGCACATTGGATAAGCTGTCAGGCACTTCAATTTTGTGATCGTTAATCCAACCATAAGCCTTGACCGTGCCGTCATCCTGAAGCGCTAGCGTAAATCCATTCCCAGCCGCAATTCGCGTATGGGGAATGGGCAATAGAACCGGCGATGCTGTGTAGGCAATATTCAGCTTGGGAACGGAGGACCCTGATGATACAAAGCGGAACAAACGCTTGTCCGGAGCATCCGCCCAAGAGCCCTCCAGCACGAGAACCAGCTCATTCTCGCCTTTAGCGATACTGTCGCGCACCAGTGGCGCAACGTTGAACTTCATCCATTTCCCGCCGCCTGTATCCGTTATGGCAAAAGCCCGTGAACGCAAATTTCCAAAAAAAGGCCGAACAGCCGGTGCCTCTAAATTCGATGAAGGCTGCGTCCAGTTCCCGTTAGGCTGATGAACTGTAAGCTCAGGGCTGCCTTCCGCATTCGCATAGCTATCGGTTACGAACAGCTCCAGATTAGCCTCCAGCACCGTTCCGGCGAAGCCGCTCAAACCGAATTTGAGCACGCTTAAAAAGGTGTTGTCCGGATCGGTGCCGACCGAAATCGTATCCGGGCAAGATGAGGTTGTGCTCATCGTTTCAACCGCACTTTTGTACTCGCAGCTGGCCAGCAGCTGGCCGGCGAACGTAGCTGTCGGATTCGGCTCCGCGCTCGCCGTGCCGGTCATCGCAATGGACGGAACGGCCAGCACCAGCGCCAGCAACAGTTGAAGTTTTATTTTGGACAACAGGCCGTACATGGATCGCTCTTTCAAAGGTAACTCTCCCTTTCTGCACTAGAATCATAGGTTGCATAGGCGTAGAGTACCAGTTGAGCTCTAAACATTTTCCAAACAATGCAATTATTCGCGATGAAGCTCATTGACAGGCAGTCCAAGGTCGGTCCGAAATGTCATCTCCTTAAGACGATTCACCTCGTCTGCAGCTGCAGCGTCTCCCAAGAACGTCAAATGCAGCACCAGATGATCATAATATTTCTCCTGATACGGTTGCAGTTCGAGCAATCTGCGCAGCAGGCGTTCCTTCAGCGAAGCATCCAGTTCGTGCTCCGCCTCCGATTCCAGATAGCGAATGACTGCCGCGCGCAGCTCGTATTTTCGGCTATTCGCCCAACTATAGTTTTCCGTCTCGAAATAATCGCCTCGATAGAGCGACAGCAGCTCCTCCGCATCGCCCGCCAGCCCACCTCTTCCGAGCAATGCTTCCAGACGCGTCACATCGCAGGCCATTTCGTCCGTCCGCATCCAATAACGCTCATCTCCGAAACCGATCATGTCCGGACAGCCCGCCTGCTTCAGGGTATTCCGCACATAGTACATCGTCGTATGAAAAAGCGACTGCGCGCGCTCGGAATCGAGTTCCGGCCACAGGTGCTCGTAGATGCGATACCGATACACGGGCGCTCCCCCATGGTGCCACAAATAGCCGAACAGTTCTTTCGTCTTCCTCGTCCGCCATGTGATCAGACGTCCTTCGGCATCGTACAATTCCATGCTTTCGAGCAGCTTCAGCGACAACGTTCTTCTGGGGGGCTCGTGGGAAATTGCGGTGCTTATGCGTATAGTCCCAGTTCGGCGCGCTGCTTTCTCACGGAGCTCTGCGTACCTCTCCAAGGTTTTGACGAGCCGGTGCTTGGCCACGGGTTTAAGCAAATAACCGATCGCTTTCGTCTCAAAAGCATCCACCGCATACTGGTCGTGCGCCGTCACATACACGATATCCGCATCGGGGAAATTTGCGAGAAGCGCGGCTGAAGCCGCAAGCCCGTTCATCTCCGGCATCTCGATGTCGAGGAAGATCAGATCCGGCTGCATGCCTTCAGGCTGCGCAATCGCTTCGGACACCAGGCGGAATTTGCCAAGCACCGTGACCCCGCCGACTTCCTGAAGTACAATTTCCATCACGTCGAGCGCAATTTCCTCGTCATCAATCAATAGTGCTTTTATCATCGCTTTATTTCGCCTCCGGTATATTCAGCCTGATCTGCGTGCCTTTGCCAGCGCTGCTGCGAATATCCAAGCCACCCCCGCACACCATCTGAAGGCGACGGTTGACATTGCCGATGCCAACCCCGGCGGCCCGCCCTTCTTGCAGCACACGCAGCAATTCCTCGCTGATGCCGACACCATTGTCTTCTACGGTGATCTCCGCCCCGCCATCGCGCCTGCATGCGGCAATCCGCAGCGTGCCTCCGGACGATATCGGCCCGATGCCGTGCCGCACCGCATTTTCTACGATGGGCTGAAGCGTCAGCGGCGGCAGCATGCACTGGAAGCCCGCTTCCATCTCGATTTGGACAGCCAGCCTACTGCCGAAACGCAGCTGCTCAATCGCCAAATAAGCCGTGACCAGTTCCATCTCGCGTTCGAACGGGACCCGTTCTCCCGAGAAGACGAACGTAAACTTAGCCCGTAGGTAGGTCGTCAAATGATGAATCGTCTCTCGCAGCTTATCCACATCTTTATAACTGAGCCCTACAAGCGCATTCATACTGTTGTAGAGGAAATGCGGTGTAATCTGCGCCTGCAAAAAATCCATCTCCCGACGCACCGCACGTTCGGACGAGCTCTTCATCGCAAGCAGCGACTGTACCCTCGCCCTCAATTCGGCCAGTTCAAACGGCTTCTGCACAATATCGTTGGCGCCGGCAGCAAACGCGGCCACGATATCGCCCGTCTGCCCGGAAGCGGTCATCATCAGGACCGGCAGCTCCGCAAGCCCTTGCAGGCGCCGAATCTCCCGGCATACGTCAAGCCCGGAGATGCCCGGCATCATCAGATCGAGCAGCAGCAGATCCGGTTTCATCTTGTTGCTGCGCAATGCTTCAAGCGCCTCGTCTCCGCTTCCGACCGCCGTATACCCATATCGCATCGAGGAGACCTCGTCGATCAATATTTTTAGGTTGGACGGTTCGTCGTCTACGATGAGAAGGTGAAATCCAGCCTCCTGATCGTCCTGCATCCCCCCGGACAGCGGGAACGGCATCGTCTCCTCCGAGACGGAGGAAGCTGCCGCCTCCTCTGACCCCAGATCGATCGGCAGCGTAAAAGTAAACCGCGACCCTTTGCCAACTGCGGATTCAACCTCCAGTTGTCCCCCTTGCAATTCCACAAGCTGCTTCGCAATGCTCAGTCCGAGACCAAGTCCCTCACCGGTTTCACCGGCTTCCTCTACTTGCACGAATGGCTGGAATAAGTCGGCAATCTCATGTGCCGGAATACCCCTCCCCGTATCTGCGACCGAGATGGCAAGCTCGCTCCCCCTTCGCTCTGCGGAGATGCTCACCGTCCCTTTTTTCGTATATTTCAATCCATTTTCCAGCAAATTGTACAAAATCTGCTTCAGCCGGTTCTCATCTGCAAGGATGAGCGGCATCTTGGCGGGCAGCGCATTGAGCAGTTGCACTTCCTTGTTGACCGGAGCGATGGACAGCGTCTCCATCACGAACTGGACGGACATGCCAAGGTTCACAGAAGTCGTATGAATCCTTAGTTGCCCATGGCGAATCCGGTTCAAATCGAGAATATCGTGCACGAGTCCCGCAAGCCGTCTCCCCAACAGATGCAGCATGCGTATATTGTCGCGATGCTCCGCTTGAAGCGGCCTGGCCTCGTTATCCAGCAGCGCCTGCGATAAATTGACGATCCCGTGCAGCGGTGTTCTCAGCTCATGCGAGGTTTTGACCAGAAATTCGTCTTTCTGGCGGTCATATTGCAGCAATCGTTCGGACAGCTGTTGGCTTCTCTGAAAACTAAGCTGAAGTTGATCGGACATAAGCAGCGCTTGCGACAAAACAAGCAGCACTGGCGTTACGATCATATGATAGGGATTGTCGAGCGCAAGCTGGTAGCGCAATTGCGCATAGAGCCAACTGACGAGCAGAAAGAAAATGCCAAGTGTCATATAATGACTGCTATGGTCTCCTCGGCTGTGGCTTCGGAAGACGGCATAGAACATCACCCCAAAGGCGATCCCTTCGATCACAATCCCGACATCAAGGAAGTTGACTAAGTACCGATTAGGAATCAGCAGGAGGATCGCAAGATAAGCGTAATTGACTCTGCGAAACCAGACAAATACACCGTTCTCCCCTTCCTTCAGGTACCGGTACACATAATGCGTGAAGAAGATCATCGACAGGAGCGGCAATATGAACAGCATTTTTTGAATCCACGGAAACGTTAACCCGGGTATAAAACCAATCGCCAATAGTTCATTGTCGATGCTGAAGAACAGTCCGAGTGCCAGGCAGAAAAGGCAAAAATGCATCAGATGCGGCTCCCGGCGCCACTGCCTGAACATGCCTGCATAATATAACCCGAATGCAAGGAGAATCGTGATCTGAATCATATCGGCAAGCTTCGAATCTTCACGTCGCCTCATCATGTCATCGGTGAGTCCAAATTCGGGAGGCTGCACCAAACCGCCTGCCATATAGGTAAAGCTGGCCACCTGAATAATAATCTCAACGGTTCCCGAGTCGGCTCGGACCGTACCGAAGTAAGGCGCATTACTAGGCACGAAGCTTTCCGTCGATAAAGAAGGACGGCCGTTGCCGCCCAAATCGATGCCATTCATGAAAATGCGGCTGGACATTCGGATTTTTTTCGCCCGGAGGCTGTACAAGGCCGCTTCGTTCGTATGAACGATCAGCCGATACGTACCGGCTCCATACCCGCTCTTGTCCGCTGATGCCAGGTTATTCTTCCAGCCTCCAGGCACTTGAATGAAACGGCCATTGATGCCGTCGCCAGTCCGAAAATCCTCCGGCCCTAGCAATTTCCCTTCATAGAACTCCCACTCGCCGCGCAGTGAGAGGACCCCCTGCTGCGCAAAATCCCATTTCGTCGCATCCAGCACGCCGCCGCTCGCCCTTAAGGCATGGGCCGGAGGATTCAGCCATTGAAACACGTTCACCATCGTAACGATGACAAACACACCAATCATTCCGAGCAATATGGCATTTTTTCTAACCATGGCTTCACCATCTTTTCACGCAATGCGTCGAATGCATTGAACATGTTCTAGTATACTTTATACGTCATGCAATCCGTTTCTTCGTTTTCGATAAGTATAACATGCAAATTAAATCCTACCCTATAGCGATTTATATTCATTTTTCAAGGAAAATCAGGCTTGCTTGATTATTAACTGTACAATAATGTAAGAAGTATCCCAGAATAATTTCTTTACCTTCTTGCGCAGACAAAGACGTAAACAAACGCCGCCTGTGGGGGTGTTTGTTTACGTCTGTTCATATTGAGTTCATTAGAACGGTTTATTGTGTCGCTATGTAAGAGCAGTTCCTTTTGTTTGACCGAATGAAAAGTAAGGGCATTTCTTTTTGTAGGGGAGAGAACAAAAATGGCAAAGGTATTAGTGGTAGACGATGATGCGCATATCAGAGAGTTGGTCCGTTTGTATTTGGAGGATGAAGGCTTTGAGATCATCGAAAAATCCAATGGGGAAGATGCGTTGCATTACGCGGAGAACCATATCGTTGATCTGGTGATTCTCGATATTATGATGCCTATCATGGATGGCTGGGCACTGTGCGAGAATCTTCGTAATTTCGGTGAGATGCCTATATTAATGATTACCGCGAAAGGGGAATCTACTGACCGAATCAAAGGATTTAAACTGGGCACGGACGATTATTTGGTGAAACCGTTTGACCCCGTAGAGTTGGTTCTTCGGGTAAAGGCCTTGCTCAAGCGGTACCGTATCTCTACAGCCAACGAAATCCAGCTTGGCACGATTACTTTAGACCGTAAGCGTTATCAAGTTATCTATAATAATGGGCAAGGTGCAACACTCCCCATGAAAGAATTCGAGCTGCTGTATAAATTGGGCAGTTACCCCGGGCAATTGTTTACAAGGGAAAATCTCATTGTACAAATCTGGGGTCTCGACTATGAAGGGGATGATCGGACAGTCGATGTTCACATTAAAAGGCTTCGGGAGAGGTTCATTGACTTCGAGTCTGAATTTCGCATTATCACGATCCGGGGGCTTGGTTATCGATTGGAGGTGCATCAGGATTAAATCGCTGTATACCCGCGTCGTATTGGTCTTTATTTGTATTGTGGTGTTGAGCTTGCTCGCAGCGTTTATGGCTAGCACCACGATGTTTGAGGGACGGAAAAACAATTTTATAGAAGAAACGCTCGTGAAAGATGGTAAAACCATTATCGAAGCCTATCAGTCGAACCCTGCCGCGGAGTTGGGAACGTTTGTGCAAGGTTTCTCCGGTCTTTCGATTTATAGTATCCAGCTTTTCAATAAAGAAAGTATGCCCATGCTTGAAGCAAAAGAGCTCATACCTGTGGAACAGACCACGATTAAGCAGGTGCTGGATGGCAGCATCGCACGCGGTTTCGATACAGAATCACATGGCTTTCCCGTGGTGGGGGTACCTTTTTCGGTAAGAGGCGATCCCTACGCTTTGTTTCTTACCTTAGATAAGCAAACGGTAGCACAAGAGCAGGAAAATATGCCTTGGATTCATGCTGTATATATCCTTGTTTTAGTTATTGGTAGCTTTCTGATTCTAATAGCCGCCCGCTATGTCGTACATCCAATCGTTCAGTTAACGGAAGCCACTAAAAGAGTGGCAAAAGGGACCTTCGATTCTGCCAACCTGCCTATGAAACGTAGGGATGAGATTGGTCAATTAAGCGTGAGTTTTCATGAAATGGCAACAGAGCTTGCAAAACTGGATCACATGCGACAAGACTTTGTTTCGAGTGTCTCTCATGAGATTCAATCCCCTTTAACTTCAATTTCAGGATTTACGAAAGCTTTAAAACATAAGAAACTAAGTGAGGAGAGCCGTCTGCGTTATTTGACGATTATCGAGGAGGAAAGCGAGAGATTGTCCCGATTAGGGCAAAACTTACTTCAGCTCTCTTATTTACAGCAGGAGGATCACCCGTTAAAGGTGACTACCTACCGATTGGATGAGCAGCTGCGAAGGGTTGTCATCACGATAGAGCCTCTATGGACCGCAAAAGAAATCAAGATGGATATTGAGCTTGAGGCCATCACCGTTCTTGCGGACCAAGATCAGTTGGATCAGGTGTGGATTAACTTGCTGAACAACGCTATTAAGTTCACTGCTCCTAATGGTACGATACGTATCCAATCGATGGACAAAACGCAACACAATATCGTGTCGATAACGGACAGTGGAATCGGGATCCCTGAAGAAGAACTTGTTAACGTATTCAAACCGTTTCATAAAGTGGACAAAGCCCGTAGTCATTCTGTTGGGGGAAATGGGCTTGGTCTATCCATTGTTAAGAAAATCATCGATATGCATAGCGGAGAAATACATGTGTCTAGTAGTCTGGATTCCGGAACAACTTTTACGGTTTCGCTGCCGCGGGGGAACTAGCAATCGCGAGCACCATTATAAGATTGGCAAAATATCGCCCGGAAGGGCGGTATTTTTTTGACCATTTTTAGCCGTTCATGTTGAGTTCACAGAACGCAATTATTTTTAATCCAAGGGAACGTTACCACAAAAAAGTCAAGGGAGAATGAAAGATGAAAAAGTTAATATTACGAGTTGTTGTCTATGTCATGATGTTCATTATTCTATTTGGAGGGGTCGGTGCGTTCGGATATATTCGATCCAACAAGGAGTACTGGATTCCCACCCGGCAAACACCAGTGCCTGTTTTACAAGCTTTGAGCGTGCCTGAACATAACCCGAATAAACCTACAGTAGCTGTTCTCTTATCCAATCCAACGACAGAAGTATTTGATTTTATGGTTCCGTATGAACTGTTCGCGATGACAGAGTCTTATAACGTATATGCCGTGGCTCCGGATAAAGAATTGAAAACCCTCTCTGGCGGTTTGGATCTGATGCCGCACTATTCGTTTGATGAACTGGATCGTTTATTAGGAAAAAGTCCCGACCTCATTGTGATCCCCGCCATGCCTATGGTTGACGAAGCCAAGTATAAACCTATCCGGCAATGGATACAAAACCATGCGGATACGAAGATGTTAAGCATCTGTGCCGGAGCGTTGAATCTGGCAGACACAGGCCTATTAAAAGGGAAAGAAGCAGCTACGGACTGGAAAAGCTTCGAATATAATGAAGTCACAAAATATCCCGAAACAAACTGGAGAAGGGATCTGCGTTATGTTGCAGACGGGAACATCGTCTCCTCCGCAGCGCTCACTTCAGGAATTGACGCTGTCCTCTATGTCATCTCACAACAATTAGGTGAACCTATGGCGAAGAAAATAGCGAAAGAGATTCATTACCCTTCTTATTCCTTCGTAAAAAATCCGGAGATGCAACCCTATCATATGGATCGGACCGAAGTGGCGTATACGCTCAATCGTGCGTTCCAATGGAACGAAAAAAGCACTGGGGTATTGTTGTATGACGGAATGGATGACGGAGCGCTGACTACGATTTTCGATACGTATGCGGCTTCTGGAACAACAAAGGTGCATACTATCTCAGATGCCAAGCAACCTGTCGTCACGAAGTACCACCTTAACCTGGTTACCAGATATAGCATGTCAAACGCGCCGAAACTCGATCGAATGCTTGTTCCGGGCGTAGAGGCGGAGACTTTAGCTGCGGAGGATATTAAACAGTGGCATGCCAAGGATAACAATGTAATGCCCGAGTTCATTCACAGCGGCTCTGCTGACAGATTTATGTTCGATGCTCCACTTGAGGATTTAGCCAAGCAAGAGGACGTCGAAACCGCTAAATATGGAATCAAGCGGTTAGAGTACCGTGTGACCAACCTAAGCTTTGAAGGCAAACCATTTTCCTATGAAGCCTTCGGCATACCGATTTTACTGGCCTTAGCAGCCTTGCTTACTGCTTTCTACATTGACAGACGATTTATTAGTAAAATAAAGAAAGGCCGTCATCCATCAACAACAATGGACAACAGCAGGTCATAAGAAGAAGTTCGACTATTTCAAGCTAGCTTTTCGGAAAAATTTCCGCCGTTACTTATAGTACGGTTCGCCGGGCTGTCTGTAACGGCAAGTTATTTCTATTTTGCAGATCCATTAAACCCTTTCACGATCAGCCACACCGCAAGAGTCATTTCATTGGCGAATATCGGAAGCGCTAAGATCGCTCCCCAAGTAGAGACTTGATCGATAACCCCAAACATTTCAAGCAAAGCGGCAAGAAGGATCAGTACGGACCCTGTCAAACCCAATAGGGGGATGAACCTGGGGACAAGCTTTGATTTATAAAAGATATAACTGTACATCATCGTATTGATTCCCAGAAAAAAATTAGGACCAAGCAAAAATGTGTAGTCATGCACGGCTTTCAGCAATGTACCTGAAACTTGATAAGAAGCTGTATCCGGGGCACCCGCCGCTACATAAGCCTGGCTTAAGGCTAACAGGGCCAGTACGCTGACAACCCCGACCGTAATCATCACGGCCTCTAAATACCGAAAGCATACATGCCAAATAGCAATCGTTCTATTATATTTTTTCAAGAATGGGAACATCACCGTTGCCGTACCGACTGCTGAAACGACAAGAATTAACTCCATAATCGCGCCCAGGACTACCTGATGAGCATGCGCGGATCCTTGAATCAAGTAGTTCGAATCGTTCAGAATCGGTTTATATAAAATAACACCTACTATAGCTGTAATGGCGGCAACAATAAACAGAACACCTACGATTCTTGACGCTGTCTTCGATGAAAAATCCATTTTCTCATCTCTCCTCTGGGTTTTCTCCGTAGAAGAATACCTCTTCTATCGGCATGTTAAAAGCTCGGGCAATACGAAAGGCTAACTCCAATGACGGGGAGTAGTTTCCTTTTTCTAGCGCCACGATCGTCTGTCTAGTTACACCTACCTTGTCGGCTAGCTGCTGCTGGGTCATTTCATGATGATTGAATCGTAATTTTCTGATGTGATTGCCAACAAGAACTTTACCCATTTTAGACTCCTCTCCTGTAGTGATACAGTCTCGATATAGAACCGATTACGTCTGATAGAAATCCAGAAACGATTAAGACGATGAACATCACCTTCAAGGGCTGGTCGATAACTAATGCTCCCATAGCCAGAAGGAAACCTACGATAAACATAGCGAATGAATTTCGAAAGGCCAACAAGTCGATCCGCTTATCCAGTTCATCCGCGAATGAAGGCTCCTTTTCACCCGTCGTCATTCGGAAGACAATGTTAAAAATAATGCTGATCACGATATGTGCTGCAATAGAAACCAAGGTCAATACCAGAACGAAGGATCCCCAGTAATGGAAGGTTACAGGTGAATCCATCACTTCTTTGGGATACTCCGGATACTTGTACAGACCATACACTGTAAAAATAAGTATGCTGCTGATTAGCGATACAATGCTCTTCTTTTCTTGATACATCATGTATGACACCGCCCTTAGTAAAGTAAACAACACTAAACATAATGTATAACAAACTATACATGAAGTCAATTTTATTATACAAAAAAAACCGACCACCATCTGGAGGTCGGCAATTTCATACTCTTCTAGCTCGTCAATTTCTACCGCTAAACCGTTTAATCGCTTCCTCGGTCACCGGTTCGAAGAGGTTAAGAAGGTTCCCGTCAGGATCGCGGAACAGCATGGAACGGTTCCCCCACGGCATCGTGGTCGGTTCCTTTACCCAATTATCGACAAATGGCTTCAAGCGCACATATTCGGCCTCGATATCATCGACGCGGAACTCAATAATGACTGTGCGATTGCTAGCCCCCATGACGGAACCGGCGCCGAATAGCTGGGCCGTTTGGGAATGACCGATGGCAAGGGTGCAGGATGGTGCAACAAGTTCGGCAAATACGGGCGCAGGCCGTAACGCCGAAACCCCCATGACTTTCTCATAGAACGCGACGAGACGATCCACGTCATCAGTAATAATGCGTATAGAAGCGAAATTCACCAAATATCATCCTTCCTAATCTTAGGCTTGACTGCAACTCATATCCCATTATAAAAAAACGCTACTGACACCATTATGTCAGTAGCGTTCTGGTCATTGTCCCTGTCCTTCAAATGAACTCATGTCCATATAGGCAATTTCCCAAATGTGCCCGTCCAGATCTTGAAAGCCCCATTGATACATAAAGCCGTGATCTACCGGGTCGGCATATATTTTTCCGCCCAAGGATACCGCTGCGTTAACAATTTCATTGACCTTTTCCCGACTTTCGGCCGACAACGCGATGATCTGCTCAGCGTACTTGTCGGTGTCGACGACTTCTTTTTTCGTAAAAGATGTAAAGTATTCTTCTGTAAGCAACATAGCAAACATGTTCTCGCCAATCACAAGGCACGCCGCTTTTTCCTCGTCTGTGAACTGCATATTGAACTCAAAGCCGAGTCCTGTGAAAAATGCCATTGATTTTTTTACATTCTTTACATGCAGGTTTACAAAAATATGTGTGGAAGTTAATGCCATTTCGATCACCTTATCCTTTTTGGTTTATTAAAATTCTTCTGTATACCTTTTGAAGTTGTCCAAAATCGCTTGCCAGCCAGCCTGCTGCATCTCAATGGAGTGGGTGCTCTCCGCATCAAAAATCTCAACGACCTTTGTTTCATTTCCTTGCGCCACGAAGGAAATATCCACCTTCCTCCCATCTCCCAGGGTGTACGAAATTTGCTCGTGCAGCTTCACCGCATCGTATACCCCACCGAAATCGAATCCCATGCTGCCGTCTTTCGCTTCCATTCTTGTTAGGAACTTGCCGCCAACCCGCAGGTCATTTTCTGAAAAAGGCGCATGCCACGTTTCCGAAGCCTGATTCCACTTTGTGATGTGTTCCGGTTCAGACCAATACCGCCATACTTTTTCGACTGGCGCTTGAATCACGGCCTCAACGGTTACTCTCATTTGTTGATGACTTGCTTCCATTAGGGGCACCTCTCTCGTATTATCATTTTTTGATTCTCATTTATGTAGACGAAATCCAATGGCACTATTCATCGGTCTAATTGATCAGGAAGCCCAAATCGGGAAAATAATTTTGTATTGATAAAATTTTGAATGTGGAATATCTTCTTGTCCTTCATGATAATGACGTGAATGCCCCAAGGGACCAAGCAGGTTTTATCGCTGCTCGGCATATATTGCGCAAAAGCAGGGTAACCTTCGTTCACCCTAGTCGGCAAAAACTTGGACCCCTCACAATGCCAGCGCGTAAGCGAGAAAAACTTGAACAAATCGTCTTTGCCGCGTATCCACATTGGGAATGGTGGCATAGACATAAAGCCTTCTTCATGAAACAGGTCTACCAGGGCATGGATATCAAAACGTTCGAAAGCTTCCACATACCTGGAGAGAAGCTCTTGATCCGGCTGGACATCCATGAGGCTGTATTCTTCCGAGCTGCGTTTCACCCGATCCATCGTTTCTCTGGCTCTTTGCAAGGCGCTGTTAACAGCTGCTGGCGACATGCCTAACGTTTCTCCAATCTGTTTGGCGGACCATTCGAATACGTCCTTCAAAAGAAGTACCGCACGTTGACGCGCAGGCAAGGTTTGCAAAAGGGTAATAAAACAGAGCTGAAGGGTGTCTTTGCGAATGAGGATATCTTCCGGATTTTCGGATATGGCAGGGGCAGGCCAGATCCAGGAGGAGTCGGGCAACGTTTCGCTTGGGGCGATAATAGCTGCCGCGGGATCGGTAAAGTCAACGGGACGCGTGCGGCGTTTCGCTTGTCTAAGCTTGTCCAAGCATAGGTTTGAAGCAATCCGATACACCCATGTTTTGTAAGAGGATTCCTGTCTAAATGAGCTCCAATTTTGCCAAACACGAATAAAAGTTTCCTGAACGGCGTCGTCGGCATCATCAATCGATCCTAGCATTCTATAACAGAATGCCGTTAACTCCGGCCTCAAGTTGTCAAGTAACTGAATTTCTAGGGCATGCTCCATGGCTGTTTCGTTCATATGGACCTCCTACTAAGGTATGGTACGGTTTAGCGCGCAATCTGTAACGAAAAGTTGTAAGGCCATCCTTACTCGGGACGGCCCTTTTTATTCACATGCTGTATCATCCATTATGCTCCATGGCTGCTATCATTGGTATTTTTTTTTAGGTACGCTCCATGCTCCTGCGCCCAGTTCCACATCGCTTCAAAAATCGGTTGCAGCGCCTTCCCACTCTCGGTAAATTCATATTCGACATGCAACGGCACACCAGGATAAAGAGTACGGGTGACGAGCCCTTTCTCCTCCAACAGTCGTAAGCGATCTGTCAGCGTTTTCGGGCTTATCGGCTGCAGCCTGCGACGCAATTCCCCGAATCGCTTGGTTCCGTTAAGCAATTCGAATAAGAGAAGAAGCGTCCATTTTCCATCCAGAAGCTCCAAAATTGGCTCAACAACGCCAGGACAGGATCGATCGATCATCGCAATCACTCCATAGTTTATTTTTTGAAACTATTGCACTTAAATGTAACTACTTTTCAAATGTACCACACACCCATTATGATGTAAATCAAGCAAAGGGAATTTATCCCATCCAACCATTATTGCTTTGAAAAAAAGGAGGAGTAACACCATGAAAACAATTCTATGGGCAACCTTAGCCGCTAACGGAAATTATGCACAATCCGGACCTGAAAATCCGCCGACAAAGGAAGCGCTGGACGACTTCTTTACACAGGTTAAAGATACAGGGAATTTTATTGTCGGGCGTCGGACATTTGAAGGCATGCGTGGCAATGGTGGACCAGGGCCTTTTGCCGATATCGATATCGTTGTCGTTTCTAAGAACGCCACGGATATCCCGGGTGTAACGGTTGTGAGATCACCGGAGGAAGCTTTGGATTACCTGAAGGAGAAAGGCCATCAAACCGCTTTAATTAGCGGGGGTGCGGACATCCACAATTCATTCTTGGGTCAAGGACTGGTAGATGAATTGATTTTCAATGTAGCACCCGTATTGGAAGGAAGAGGGTTGAATCTCTTAATCGACAAAGAAAATTATTGTAGTAAGCCTGTGCAACTGCTGGACTTCAAGGCTCTAGGTGGCGGTGTCGTCCAACTGCGTTATGGGATTGAACGGGCCGTTTGAGGACTTTCGAAATTATTGATGCGTTTCCTCCATCCATTTATAGGTTTCTATTTTTTCCTCACGAGATATCCGACTCCGAATACTGGCGATAGCCATTCGAAATGCGACTCGATCAGCGTCATCTTCGTAACGCCGGCTTCGGCAGCAATGCGGTCGACACCGATCGCATGGAAGCCATTAGCAAAGAACAGCTGGCTGATAAGGATCACACACTTTCACAGCGGCGGAAACAGATCGAGCGTAGTCCGAATGAACAATTTCACCGCGTGGGATGCCTCATCGATGGATGGAACCGCAAGCCGAATATCGCGATAGGCATTCGGTTCCAGCTCACGCTTCACGAGCCCTGTAGGAAGCGACTTCAGCGCAAGCTCGGACAGAATGGGGAAGCCGAGACCTTCTTCTGCCATGTGGAGAGCCATGCTGACGCTCTGAACGATGTACTTTGATTGCAGGTGGGTTCCCGCTCGCTCGAATAGGTCCGTAATCGGCGGCTCATAGCCGGCTTTGCAAGTAATGAATGGCTCCGTCGAGAGCTGTTTGACAGGGATAATGGGCAGATTGCTCAGCGGGTGATCCTCTCGCAGTACTGCGAACATTTTCTCCCGATAGAGTGGAATCGTGTCCCAATCGCTGTCCGGCGGAATGAGCAATGCAACGTCGATCACTCGTGTCTCCAGCCAGTTTCTCAGTTCGTCGATGCTTCCTTCTTGCAGCTCGAATGCGATGTTCGGATACTGCCTGGCAATCGTGCTAATAATACGAGGCAGGAAGTGGGCAGCGGCCACGGGGAAGGCTCCGACGCGGATTGTGCCGACTTGAAGCCCTTTCTCATCGGCGACGACTTGGTCGACCTTGGCGAAGGTGCCAAGAATCTCACGGAAAAGCACGACGATTCGCTCACCGGCTTCAGTCAATTGTACGCCGCGGCGGTCACGCAGCAGAAGAGGGATGTCTAACTCCGCTTCTAGCGAGGAGATTGCTCGGCTGACCGCAGGCTGCGTCATATTGAGTTCGATGCCGGCTTTTGTAAAGCTAGCCATCTCTGCAATCTTTACGAACAGCTTGATCTGTGTATTAGTCATAACGCCAATGATATGCCCCCTATAAAAAACATTCATTTTAATCATGTCGGAATATAGTGTATCATTCGCATAAGGCTTCCCACAAGGAGAGATTCGTTATATGTCAGAGACAGCATTATCGCGCAAACAAACGTTATTCTACTTGGTCTTCCTCATTCTAATGTGGGGGATTAACTGGCCTTTATCCAAGTATGCCCTCGAGTTCACGCCGCCGCTTCTGTTTGCCGGACTTCGCACCCTAATTGGAGGAGCGCTGCTCCTTATTATTGCGCTGCCGCGCTGGAAGCAGCTTCGGCTTCGAGAAACATGGCTATATTATGTGTTATCCGCATTCTTAAGCATCGTATTCTACTACGGCTTCCAAACCGTTGGCCTCCAATATATGCCGGCTGGCCTGTTCTCTGCGATCGTGTTCCTCCAGCCTGTGCTGCTCGGATTGTTCGCCTGGATGTGGCTGGGAGAAGGGATGTACACGCGGAAAATGGTCGGCTTACTGCTCGGCTTCGGCGGAGTCGCCGTGATGAGCATCGGAGGATTGGAGGGGGGCATTTCCATCTTCGGCGTTCTGCTCGCCTTGGGATCCGCACTAAGCTGGGCGCTTGGCACGGTTTATATCAAACGGCAGGCGGCCAAAGTCGATTCGCTATGGATGACCGCTATGCAGATCGTGATTGGAGGCATCGTCATGACGGTTTACGGCTCGACAGTCGAGAGCTGGTCTGAGGTGCGCTGGACAGCAGCTTTCTTGTACGATACGCTGTTCATCTCCGTGTTCATCATTGCGCTTGGTTGGCTCGCATACTTCAAGCTAATCGGTTCAGGCGAGGCATCAAAGGTCGGCTCTTACACATTCCTTATCCCGGTCGTCTCCATCGTCTGCAGCATTTTGTTCCTGAATGAGCATTTGACGATGGACCTTATCGTGGGAATGGCGCTTATCGTTACCAGCATATTGCTTGTAAATGTAAGGCATAAACAGGTTTAACGCGGCTTAATCGTCAACATAACCAAACGGGGTCTCCCAAATAAAAGGAAACCCCGTTTGCTAGACTACCTGTTATACAAGTTATAAACGATAACTGCTGTTTCAGCCCTTGTTGCGGTTGCCTTCGGATTTATTGCATTGCCGCCGCTGCCTTTTATAATTCCAGCTTTAATCAAAGCTGCAACATCATTTAAGGCGTAACCGCTTATTTGTGCCGAATCCGTATAGCCTTTCAGTTCAGATTCGGAGGCATTTGCCATTTGTCTTCCAGCCTTATCCATAGCTCTTGCTGCAAGAACAATCATGTCTTCCCTGGATATCTTGGCATCTGGATTGAAATGATTGTTACCAACCCCATCCGTAATTCCAAGAGCTTTAGCTGTTGCCAGCGCTTCCGCATAATAAGCACTTGAGCTTACATCTGCAAAGTTGCCTTCTGTTTTTGCAGATAACCCAAGAGCCTTAACAAGCATGAGTATGAAGTCTGCCCGCTTGACATCGGCTGAAGGATCGAAGGTTGTTTCAGAAGTACCGTTAATGACACCTTTAGATGCCAAAACTTCGATGGCCCTACTTGCCCATGAATATCCGCCAATGTCTCCAAAGCTCTTCTTCACATAGGCTACTGCATAATTGCCGAAGTGTGTTGTTTGAAAGATTACCTCACCCGTTCTGGAATCATATTTGCCTGTTGGTACCGCCACTGCCTTTCCTGCTTCATCCATATACCATACGACGATATGCTCTGGATCGGCAAGCTCAGCTGCTGTAGGCGTATACGGTATTTCCACGGTAACAGGCGCTTCAGGATTGCTCCATGATATCCTGCTGCCGTTTATACTTACATGGAGTTCTACTGCAGGTCTCATACCTATTTGTGACCTTACTGCCGTATCACTCACTACGTTTGTATCTGCTTTTGCTAGGGTGAAGCTTATACGCTGTGCCCCTTTTACATCGAATGGTGTGAGCATGTTACCAGGTATGGATACCTTACCGAGTTCCGTTGCTAGTTCTATCTTCTTTGATGCATTTTCTGACATCAGAGCTGGTACCGTGAAGACTGCTTCATATGCACGGGCTCCCTCAGCCTTCGGTACATGGATTATTGCTGTATCCGATGTTTTGAGAGCTTTGGTCAATGCATCTGCATCAATGGTAGTTGAAGCTACGCCTGCATCGTTCAGTACAGGCGCAGATGCCTGAAATGTTCCCGAAGCATTTTCTATCGGCTTTGTTGGCGGCGTGGTTACTGGCGGTATTGTTCCCGGTGTTTCGGATGAATCGCCTCCACTAGATTCGCTTCCACCATCACTTTGTCCGCTTCTTCTGACGGTTACCAAACATGTTGCGGTCTTACCGCCATCTTCCGTTGTTACGGTAATTATCGCTGTCCCTGCTGCCACAGCGGTTACCCTACCATTACTGTCGACTGTTGCAACACTGGAATTGCTGCTCGACCATGTTACATGCTTGTTTACTGCACTGGATGGTGTTATGGCAGCTGTCAGCTGTCCGCTACTTCTTACCGCCAAATCCATTGTGCTCTTGTCAAGTGTTACTCCATTTACTTTCTTCGCTGCTTCCATCAGTTCCTCATACTGTCTTTCTGCAACGGCCAGCTCTTCATAGTTATCCACTAATGCTTTCTGATCTTCAGACAGTTCATTATACGCTTGCCGCGCAGCATCGATATCTGCCTTGCTGTTTAAGGTAACCATACCGATTGCACGAATCAATGCTTTTACGGTTTCCACTTCTGCATCAACAACTCTTATTTCCTGTTCAAACATATACTGTGGATTAGCGACACTGGTCGCTCTTACAACCACGTTCCCTAAGCTAATTGCTTTTATTAAACCTTCGTTCGTTACGAGAAGAACACGTTCATCACTGGAAGTCCAGCGAATGTTCTTAATTGATGCATTATCGGGAGTAACTGAAGCATCAAACTGGGCAGTTGTCCCTTTCTCGATGATCGCTACACCACCTCGCACCTCAAGACTGGAAACGGGTACGGGAGCACCGCTATAATCGGTTACCGTTACTTCACTACTCGCATAAACGGCATCAGAAACCGTAGAATAAGCCTTAATAATTGCCGATCCTGTTGTTATACCCGTAACAACACCTTTATTGGATACCGTTGCTACTTCGGGGTTTAGGCTGACAAATGCAACGCTTCCCTCATTTATATAAGGTGGATCTGTAAGGATGGCAGCTGTTTTCTTATGATTTCGTAAAACAGTAAATTTCTCAGAAGCAAACTGAATGGAATTAACCGTTGTCTCTGCCAAGCTTCCAATGACCTCAAATTCATATAAAGAATAGCCATACGTGGTACCGCGCTTAATACCTTGCATACGAATGTATCTTCCCTGTATCGGCTCATCAAGTACATACCTCTTCCATCCGGCAGCACCGCTTTTTTCATAGACTACATTCGTTACTGAATCGCTGTCATTATACACCTGAATGTTATACTCTTTACCATAAGCTGCTTCCCAAAGCAAATTAATTTGATAAATATTGCTTTGAGCACCCAAGTCAATGGTATACCAATTGTTGTCTGATCTGGCAGACGCCCAACGCGTTGATGGATCTCCATCTATAGCAGCTTTCGGATCACTATTCGTGGTGTCATTGCCACTTGTTGTTGCGGTTTTTCCAAGTGCAAGATTTCGAAGATCAACTCCATCTTGTCCGCTTTGTGCTTTGAACGAGAGAACACGGAACTCATAAAGTGAATAGGCAGCAGGTGCTTGTGTACCACTTAATCTAACATATCGATATTTTTGTATCTCATCAAATGCTATCCAGACATTACCGCCTTTACCGTTCGTCTCCGTATACAGATTGACCCAGGTGCTGCCATTCAGGGATCCCTGAACCACATAATTGGTTGCATATTGCTGCCAGTTCAGCTCAATGGCTCCAAACCCCTTTGCTGATCCAAAATCGACCTGCAGCCATTGAACATTTCCTACACTGGATTCCCAACGCGAAAGATAGTCACCATCTGTTGCTTTATTTGCAGTGTAAGTACCATTGGCAGAACTTGCGGAAGTATTTGCGTTAAGTGCAAGGTTTTCGGAAGTTCGGACATTAATATTTGCACTTATATCTTCCTTCGTTCCAAGAACTTTCGCTGTTAGAACCGCTGATCCGAGTGCTCCAGCCTGCAATGCCCCTGTTGAAGAATTCACAGTAGCAATATCCTTATCTGAAATCGTATAGTTGATTTCACCTGTCGCATTCATCGGTGCCAATTTGACGGTCGGGGTTACATTATATTTCATAACGGCTTCAAGCTGCTTATCCTTAAAGCGGATCTTTTGTAGGGGTGCAATTTCATGGACATAGGATAAGTGCAGGTCGGCAATAGCAATTGAATCGGCTCCACCGCTTATTGTAAACAATAGGTAGTTCGTGCCATCCTCTACTTCAGGAATGTTGTAAACCACTTTATTGTAGTTTCCATAATCAAGACCGGCAATCTCTTGACTGGAAGCAACAGGCCTGTAGCTTTTCCCGTCCTTGGACGACATCATCGAAACGGCACCGCCATTTGCTTTGGCGATGAAAGCAGTAAGAGTGGCATTTCGTATATTGGTATAACTATAAAGCATCGTTGCATTTTCAGAGCCGCTTTTTATCAGAAGATCCTTATCGCCGCCGAATTTAACACCATCTCCCTTCGTATAAACGGCATCACCTTTTACCTCATAGGTTCTGGAATCATCCAGCATCGTATCCATGACAAAACGGTCAGAAGTCCAAGCATAATTGATGACCAGTTTTGAAAGCTGTGGTGCCCATATTTTGGTATTATTAGAAACTGAGATTTTGATAAACCTTATGGAGCGATCCAATTCCGCTGAATTGGTATATACAACTTTACTCCACTTATCTTTAACTACGGTTCCGTTTTTTGTTGCCGGAATAGGAATCCAGTTCTCATTATCTGTTGAACCGAAGAATTGAAGGATCGTATTATCCCCTGCACTAGCTAAACCATAATCATAGGTCGTCAGTTCAAAGTCTTTTGGTGTTGGCGTATAGTAGGTTACATATTCCTCTCGTCTTGGATTCGTTTTATCTGCATCATTTCTCTTAAAACGGGTAGAATCTCCATCATAGTAAGTATTCGCATTGGAAGCGTCGA
The DNA here is from genome assembly GCF_003955665.1 of Paenibacillus whitsoniae. Lineage (GTDB taxonomy): Bacteria > Bacillota > Bacilli > Paenibacillales > NBRC-103111 > Paenibacillus_E > Paenibacillus_E whitsoniae. The sequence continues at coordinate 34,285 of NZ_RXHU01000032.1, read as the reverse complement.
AGGCCCATCCACCGGAATAACTGACCGTCTTGGAGAAATCTTCGAATTCTTCGATCAAAGTACGTGTGTTGCCAATATGATAGGATATTTCGGGAGATAGGCTGCCTTCTCCTGAATCATTCATTGCTTTAACTGCAAAATAATAAGTCGTATTTGCATTTAACCCTTTGATTTGCGCTGTATTTCCAAAAGTAACGAGCGAATCCGTATAATTTCCGCTTTCCGTACCGTAAACCAACTTATAACCTGTTGCTCGCGAAGCTTTTGCAAAGTCAAGGCTCAATGTGACATCGTTTAACGCCACATTTGTAATAGATGTTTCTCCTGGCGCCTCAAGTGGTTGGAAGGAAAACTCAGCTTCAATCGGATTCCCGAAAGATTGATCGACATCCAGCTCAAACCTGATTGACGGGGAAGTTTGAATAACCTTAATCCGGCTATCTTTAGAAATAACCCCGACAGCTGCCCGGTTAATATCCACCGTAATTGTGCCCGAATTTCTCTTTGTCGTATCTGAAAGAGCAAAGCTAAGCTTATGATCATCTTCTTTTATCATCATAGAAGCAGCTTTATCAACAGTAACATAATCTTTTACACCCATTGCATCAATGGATTGATCACCATCTTGCCAGAAGTTTACGCCAAGCGTATGGAGCGTTTTCTCGTATACAGCGTGAACATTATTATCCTGACGGATGATTTCAATATCGCTGGAGTCTGCATAGTTTTCAACCTGCTCTGCGGTCATTTCAGGCAATAGAACGTAGGCATAGCTTTCATTCACCGGCTTTGAGCCATGATCAATCCACATCGTAAGGTAATTGGCTGATTGCACATCTTCATCCACATTATAAGAGCCCAAATCCGTCCATTTCCCTTTACGGGTTTCACGGACTGCGCCGATCTTGGTTTCTTTCGGAAAATAAACGCCAATATTGGAGCCTTTAACATTTCCTTCGATTAGTGCCCACCTGGCATTATCGATTTCACCGTTCCAACCGAGCGTGTTTGACTGTCTTTCCCCATTGATAATTAGAGCATTATCACCTGTAATATAATGGTTATCAATCGTAGTTTCAACATGGTTATTATGTGTAGAAGTAATGCCTGACCCTAACGCTACAACCTCGTTATCAAACATAAACCACGATTTTTTTGCGCTCACTTTTGTGCTGCCGGATGAAATCTCCAGGCCGGCAGTACTGTAAGAACCATTAAGCGTGGTGCTTCCAGCAAAGGAGTTTGCATTTTTATGACTGCCGACCGTGATGCCATTAACGGCAGTTACACCAGCAAGCCGATACCAGTCAACAGTTGGCTTTTGATAGGTATACTGTCCAATATCAGGTGTATAGACATAAGTCTGTCCAAGACCGGTATACCAGCCTTTTGTATTACTATCCCCTTGCTCAAAGGTTGTGATATCTTTGCTATACATAGAAAGACCAAATGAGAACTTGTCTGTCGTATGAACGGTTCTTACACCTTTACCAAAGGTATAGCTTTTTCCCGTATTTGAAACCGGCTTGATTGAATCGTCCTTAAGGATTTCCAAAGTTTTGGAGAGATTATATACGGGGAACATATACCACGCAACACCGGCACCCTCATTTAAAGTACGTATGGCATTTTCATTATTCATCCATTCCTTAATCATTCCTTTAAATCTCTTGCCCGCTTCCTCAGATACCGATTCGGAGAACAGTAGAACATCGAGGCTAATGGTAATACCAGCATAGGCATCGGTCGTATCTTTGCGGGTGATTTCACGTCCCCTTACCATATCCATGAAGACGCCTTTATACATAAAAGGCACATAACTTTTTTCCACGATGGTACTCATATTATCTCTTTCGGGGCCGGTAATCTTCCATGGAGAGTCATCAAGCATATAGATAAAGTGACTCACATCGGAAAATGCTTCTTTCCCATAGCCGCCATTATAAACAACATTTCCGTGCTGCATAAACGTACCGTCTTCATAATAGCCATCGCCGCTTTTAACATATCCCATAAAGGAAGGAACATCATTTTTTACATAGGCAAGGATTGTACTATCTTTAAGAAGAATGCCCGAATACATGCGGACACGATCTCTCCACAAAGCATTTGCACCAACATACATATAGGCGTCTCCCCCGACTTTGGTCGCTCCCCGATAAGCAGTTGATGTATAAGCCTGGATCTGTTCTGCTGTCAGATAATCATACATAAGCAGAACGGTCTCACTAAGATAAATCGGCCCTCCAATTTCCCAAGTAAACCAATTCCCATAGGAATTCGTTTCTACTCCGACCTTAAAATGATTTTTATAAATATAATCCATTCCACGGAGTATCTCATTTTTCAATCTTTCATTCTGATAAAGTTCACAGCCTTTCGTCTGAAAGGCTAGTGCCATGAACTTAAGGCTTCGGATCGTGAACTGGGTATTATTTGAGTCACTATATGCAGAACCGCGGTTGCCAAGCATATATTCTTTCCAAAGGTAATCATTGTCGCCCCAATCCGGTGTAGGAGTAGGATTGATCCTGTCAAGAAGATCCTGCGCCACATTATTGATAGCATGCAGCAACCCTTGCATATTCGGGTCCTTGGGATCATAATCACCGCCCATAGCCAAATACTGCCATTTGTCCCGCAGTTTATCAAATTCATCGACTGTTTGCCCTTGTGCGGAAACAGGCACACTGTTCAAAACCATGGTCAGCATCATGACAAACGCTAAAACCATACTCAATAGTCGTTTTTGCTTCATAACGACTCTCCTTCATCACATATTTTGCTGCTGCCGGCGTAATCAAGCGTTGCAACCGCTTTCTTACAATAGGAATTTGAGGCCCAGCCACTGCTGGCCGGGCCTATTTCATAAACGAATGACAGCTTGGAGCGGCTATCCTTTAATCGATCCCGAGAGCAATCCGCGTATGAAGAACTTTCCTAAGAAAATATATACGGCGAGGGTAGGCAGTGCAGCCAACAGCGCTCCCGCCATCTGCACGTTCCATTGCACGATCTGGCTTCCGGACAGATTCTGCAGCGCGACCATAATCGGCTGATGTTTCTGCGAAGTCAGTGATACGGCGAACAGGAATTCGTTCCATACGCTCGTAAACTGCCAAATGCCGACGACGACGAATCCGGTGATCGACAGCGGGAAAATTACCCTTCTGTAAATCCCCATGAAGCCGTTGCCGTCGATTTGCGCCGCTTCCAGCAGTTCGTTCGGTATGCCGGCGTAGAAATTGCGGAACATCAGGGTGCATATAGGCAAACCATATATGACGTGAATCAGGATGAGGCCGGGGATCGAGTTATAGAGCTGCACCTTCTGCAAAAATTGAATCAGCGGAATGAGAATGCTCTGGTACGGAATGAACATCCCGAACAGCATCAACGCAAACAACGTATCAGAGCCCCGGAATTTCCATTTGGACAGCACATAACCGTTCATGGAACCCAGCAGCGAAGACAGCAGCGTCGCCGGGACGGCCAGATAGAAGCTGTTGGCCAAATTCGGAATCAGCTTATCGTAAGCTTCGTGATAGGCTGAGAAATTCAGACGGGAGGGAAGCTTCCACATCTGGTCAAGCGTAATTTCATCCACGCTCTTGACGCTCGTGACGAGCATGACATAGATCGGGACGAGGAAGACGGCTGCAAGCACAGCGAGTGTGAAGTACAGAACAAGCCGTTTCGTGCGCGGCATCGCCATTCTACGACTTCTCCTTTCGGAACGCGGAAATCAAATAGGGCACGATGACGAGAGATACGAGCAGCAGCATGACCATCGCGATACCTGCGCCTTGGGCGTAATGATTCCCGCGGAAAGTCGTCTCGAACATATACATGCCGGGAACGTCCGTCACGAACATGGCGCCGGGACCCGTCATCGCGTAAATTAAATCGAATATTTTCAACGAAACATGCGCCAGAATGATGATCAGGCTCATAGAGATCGGTTTCAGCTGCGGAAGGATGACTTTGCGGAAGATTTGACGTTCGGCTGCACCGTCAACGCGTGCGGCTTCACGCAGATCTTCGGGAATGGCCCGTAATCCGGCCAAATACATCGCCATGGCGAAACCTGTCATTTGCCATACGGCGGCTACCACGACGGCTATAATCGCCATCGGCATGCCGAAATCGATCTGCCCGGTATGAACTTTCGGTATGATCTGGGTGCTGACGAACCAATCAGGCACATGCGTAAAACCAATATTCTTCAGAATCAGATTCACTCCGGTTTTGGGCGATAGGATCCATTGCCAAATGACCCCGGTAACGATGAAGGACAATGCCATCGGAAAGATGAATACGTTGCGGAAGAAAACCTCACCGCGGACTTTCGTATCGACAATCCGGGCCAGGAATAGGCCGACCATCATGGACAAGCCAATGAACAACGCGGTAAAAAAGAGCGTATTGCGCAAATCGGACTGAAACCGAAAATCCTGAAAAAGAAAGCGGTAATTGTCAAAGCCGATCCAATTGGACGACTTCACGAGCGTATTCCAATCCGTAAAGGATACATAACCTGTCCAAGCGATGAACCCGTAAACGAATATCCCGATAACCACAAACGACGGCAAGATCATCAGAATCGGCGCCATTCGGGCAATTGTCCGGTTACGGCGTCTTGGAGCCGTTACGGAACCCGTGTCTATCATAAGCGATCACTCCCAATAAGGAGGGTCAGCCGCGCGATTCGGCGTCTGACCCTTAATGCTATTCTCTACTTAATGCTCGAGCTTTGCGCTTGCTTCAGCGCTTTCAGCGCTTGATTCACATCGCCGTTGGTGACGAAAATGTTGATGACCTGGTTCGCTTGCGTCGTGAAGCCTTCTGGAGCGGCGGAGCCGTGAGCCATGCTCGGCGCCAGCTTGCTTGCCTTGAAATCTTCAATCGTCGATTGCCCATACACGTCATACTTGGATTTGTTCGCATCGACGCGAGCCGGAATGGAGCCCTTCAGCGGGTTGAACACATCCTGCCCTTCTACCGAGCCGAGCACTTTCAACCATTCTTTGGCTGCCTCTATGTGCTTGGCGCCCTTCGGAATCGCGAACGTGTCGGTGACGACCATAAACATGCCGGACGAGTTCGGCGTCGCCACCCAGCCGAAGTCTTTGTTCGCGGTTAATTTCAGATCCGTCGTGAAGTAGCCTTTCGCCCAATCGCCCATCACGTTCATCGCTGCTTCGCCGTTTGCCACCAGCTGCGCGGCGTCCTGCCAGTTGCGGGCGGCATGATCGGAGTTGATATAAGTTAGCATCTTCTTAAACGTTTCCAGCGAAGTCTTCACCTTGGCGTCGTCGAAAGACAGCTTGCCCGTCCACAATTTCTTGTAATCTTCCGTGCCGAGCTGGCCGAGCAGCACGTTCTCGAACAGCATCGTGGCCGACCACGGCTCCTTATCGCCCAAGGCCAGCGGAACGATGCCCTTGGCTTTCAAAGCGTCGGCCACCGCGAAGAACTCGTCAAACGTCGTCGGGGCTTTCAGACCGTTGCTGTCGAAAATTTTCTTGTTGTAGAATAACACGTTGCCGCGATGGATGTTGACCGGTACCGAGTAGATGTTGCCGTCCTTGCTAACGAGGTCGATCAGATCTTGCGGAAATTTGGTTTTCCAACCTTCCGCCTCGTACAGATCGTTCAGCGGGATGACCTTGTTTGCCGCCACCCAGCCGGTATTCAGTTCAGCGCCGCCATGCACCTGAAACGCATCTGGCGGATCCCCGCCCTGCATCCGGCTTGCCAGCACCGCCTTGGCGTTCGTACCGGCGCCGCCGGAGACGGCGGAATTGATGACTTTGATGTTGGCATGCTTGCCTTCAAATTCCTTGATAAGTCCTTTCAGACCCGCTTCCTCGCCCGCGCCGGTCCACCAGCTGAAAATTTCGACCTGTTGATTGCCGCCGCCGGGCGTGGCGGATGCGCTTGCGCTCGGCTGTGTGCTTGGCGGTGTGCTAGGAGATGCCGCGGAAGGCGAAGCGCCGTTGTTCGAATTGCTGCTGCACCCCGTCAGCATCATGCCGAGGACGGCTGCCGCCGTAAAAGCCAGGCCCACTTTTTGTTTCATGTCATTAACCCCTTTCGATCCGATGAATGATGTAATCGCTTAACATCTTTATCCTACTCGATCGGGATTATTGACATAATGAGGCGAATCTATCTTTTCGTCCGCTTTTTCGCCTAATTTTGAACCGCTTTCATATTTGCGTTTTCCGGAAATCTCCTGGTGACATGCCCATATTTTTCTGGAACCACTCGCTAAAATAACGCGGATTCGGATAACCGACCGCTTCTCCCACTTGATAGATTTTCAGCTTGCCCTCCGTCAGCAGGCTGCAGGCTTTACCGAGGCGTATCCGGGACAAGCATTCGACAAACGATCGTCCGGTCTCCTGGCGAAACAATCGACTCAAATAGTTCGGCGTCACGAACAACTCGCCCGCAATGTCCGCCAAATGAACCTCTTCGGCAAAATGCGCGTGAATGTAGTTCAGAGCCTTCTTAATCAAATAAGAGCTCGGTTCCTCCAATGGCTCGATGGCGCTACGCATTCTGGACGGAGAAACTCTGTCCGAAGCGCAAAGCGCCTTGGCCTTCAGCAAGGCGTTTTCGATCTCCTCCACCTCTGTCGGCTTGAGCAAATAATCGACCGCTCCCAGCCGCAGCGCTTCCTGCGCGTATTGGAAATCACCATAACCGCTCAAGAAGATCACCTTGATGCCAGACAAGTCTTTGACTGTGATCGCGTCGGCTTCCTCTTCTACGCGGCCGCTGACGCGAAGCCGGGCCACCAGTTCGAGCCCGGTCATGTTGGGCATGCGTATATCGGACAAGACGATGTCAACCGGGTCTTTCTCCAAATAGGCAAGCGCTTCGGCGCCGTCCTCGAAAACGTTAACGAGCTCGATGCCGAGCTTCTCCCACTCGATGTGTTCGCATAGTCCTTCCCGAATCCAGGCTTCATCATCGATAATCATCGCGCGGTATTCCGCCTTAGCCAACCTAATCCCCTTCCTTTCACGGAGCCGCCCGCACCGCCAGACGGCGCAGATCGGTGGACGCCTCCCGGAATGCGTCCTGCGGTTCTTCATACAACGTCATTACTTTGGCGAGAGCCCGTTCCACCGCATCCACCATCGCCGGATAGTAGGTAACTGACGGCTCGTTCTTGGCCATCTTCATCGTTTCCAGAATGAGCGAAAAATCGGGGCGCTTCTCCCGGAACGCCGGGTCGCCGAGCAGCGAACGCCTCGCCGGCACACCGCCGGCATCAGCGTAGATCATTCCCCCACGTTTACCAGTGGCATATGCGAGAAACTTCCACGCCGCTTCCTTGTTATCCGAGTTTGCGTTGATCGCCAGCGTCCAGCCGTGCTGGAAAGGAACGCGTTGAACCGTTCCGTCGCTGTCCTTCCTCCCTGGAAGTAACGCGATCCGAATGAAGCCCGCATAAGGGCCAGCGTTTAGTTTGATCGACGGATATGCCGAGTTCCAATACGGTGCTGCCATAGCGACTTCCCCGGACAAGAGCGCGTCCCTCGTCCGCACGAAATCCCAGGACAGAATCTTATCCGGCACAATCTTATCCCGAACAAGCCGCTGCAAATAGTCTCCGGCACGGACCGATGCCTCCGAATCAAGTAGCACCTTGCCACTATCCTCGTCCAGGAAGTTTCCTCCGAAAGACCACAGCAAGGAGGCAAATATTTTGGTCCGCTCTTCCGGAACGACGCCCGGCATCGCGAGCCCCCATATCGTAGGGGACTTCGGGTTCCCAAATTGCGAGAATCTCTTTGCGATCTCGTACACTTCCTCCCAGGTATCGGGCGGATTCGGAATCAAATCGCTGCGGTAGTACAGGAAATGCGTACTGATGTCCGTGGGCAAAGCATAAATCGAACCTTTGTAGCGATACACCGTCAGAAAATCGTCGAGATCGAACCCTTCGGGAGCGGATGATTGCTCACTGCTTATGTAACCGTCCAAAGGCGCGATCGCTTTCGCCGAAGCAAACTGGGCGATAGACGTGTTCGGGACGAAGACGATATCGAACGTGTTCGAACCGGCGAGCAGTTGCGTACCTACAGCCGTAAAGTAACCGTCGCGACCGATCTCAATGAATTCGACCCTGATCCCCGTATCATGTTCGAATGGTGCCAGCAGCTGTCGTAAAGCTGCAGACTCGGTTCCCGTACGGATCAGTACCTTGATTTTGCGAACCGGCTCCGAAACAACCGTCGAATCCGTAGTCTCGAGATTCAGCAGTATCGTTCCGCTCAGCGCCCAGACGAGCAGCAAGACGAAAGAAACGATGATCAACCCGTTGTACTTCCTGCGATTCAAACCGTTCCCTCCTCAGCATCGATATCTAATGCAATTCGTTGTGGGGAATGCAAACCGTTACCGCCGTCCCTTCCGCTTCCCCCGCTTCCAGGCGGATGCCGTAATCTTGGCCGAATGCCAGGGAAATGCGCTGTTGGACGTTGCGAAGCCCCAGATGCTCACTGGACGAATCCTGCAACTGAAGGCTGACCTGCTCCATATCGACTTTCCTCCCGGTATTGTGGATGACGATGTTTACACATTCGCCCTCCTTGAAGGCACGGATTGTGACTTGACCGCCCCCGCTAACCTTGGAAATGCCATGTTCGAGCGCGTTCTCGACAATCGGCTGCAGGAGAAGAGGCATAATTTTCGTATCCTTCGTATCCGGATCGGCGACGATTGTATATTGAAGCCGATCGCGGTAGCGGAATGATTGAATTTGCAAATAGTTTTCGATATGCTCAAGCTCCATCTGCAAAGTGGTCCATTCCTGCTCCGCGCTCAAGGTGAACCGGAAAAACTTGCCCAACGCGGTCACAAGCTTGCTGATCGGTTCCGCCTTGTGCTTCTTCGACATCCAGTAGATCGTATCGAGCGTATTGTATAGAAAATGCGGCTTAATTTGCATTTGGAGCGCTTGAAGCAGCGCCTTCCGCTTCTCCTTTTCCTGCTGCTCATTCTCTTGGATCAGCTGTTGAATCCGCTGCATTAATCGGTTGAAATTGCGCTGCAGGACGCCGATTTCCTGAATGGAACCCTGGATTTCACGCACCTGCAGCTGGTCGATGGAAGGTGACGACATCAGCTTGGCCAAATTGATGACCGGCTTGGATATCGCGGTAGCCATGAGAACGGATACAATGGAGAAGATGACCGCGCCTAAACCCGCCATGACGAGTAAGTATTTCAAAATTTTCTGATTCGGGCTCATGAGCTCGTTTAACGGAACGACCGCTGTCATTCTCCAGCCGCTTACTGCAGACGTTTCGTGAGCCATCAACCATTTTCCCGCGACTTTACCGACTGCCTCCGCGGGATGCGATAGCGATTTCACCAAACCCTCGATGCCCGGCTCATCGAACAAGGCTGACTGCTGCCGATATATGTCGTCGCCCGCCGCGTCGGACAACATGAGAGCCCCGGTCGAACCGATTCGGACTGGGGCTAGACTATCGTCGATAAAGCGATCGTTCAATTGGATGAACAGATACCCTCTCAGTTCGGACGTATTGCTGTCGATGAGTTGCCTCGCTGCCGTCACGGAATCGCGCACCGGGGTCTTAAAGCCATCCTTGGTCCGATAAATCGCCCATTTGTCGCTGAACCAACCCATTTTAAGCGGCTGCTTCTGAATCTGTTCGACGATATGGTTGAAATTGCCGATATCCAACTGCTCGTAAGATTGAAAAGCGTTGTCCGTGGACAGCACCGTTCGGTTCGGGGTGACCAAATAAACGGCGCGGATATGATCCAGCCGGCCCCGCAGCAGGTCGGAATACATTAACTCTTTGAATTTCTGATTCGCTTCCTGCAGCAAGTACGGGCTATTGATGGGCTTATCCAGAAAATCGAGCGGGCGCTGATACAGCAAGGGCCACGTTAGCCGGTCGATCTCTGTAAGATCCGCTTCCAACGCTCGCTGGGTCTGACTGACGGTCTGCAGCAAATATTGGCTGACCTGCTTTTGAAAAATCTCGTTTTGTTTCTCGTACGTGATATACGTGATGACGATCAAAGGAAACAGCATAAGAAGCAAAAAAACGGTTAGCAACATCGCTCGTATGGAAATCGGCCTGTTCAACGCAAAGATTGTTTTTCCTCCTTCCCGCTTCCCGGTAGTTTCCCTTTATCGCTCAGTATTGCGAATAGGGAATGCACCCCATCGTAAATTGGCTAGCTGTTTCAGCGTCGGTTTGCGCCCTTCAGTGCAAATAAAGCGCTCTCAAAATGAAGTCCTCAACGATCAATCCTCAAAATTACATCGGATAAGAAGATCATACAGAACCTTCGCCGAAAATTTAATGAGGCAAAACTTACTTTTATTCTGTTTTTATATACCCCCCTAAACAAGTATAACATTACCCACACTCCCCAGGAACGATGGATGAACCCGAACCTTAGCCCCGGATTTCCGGTGGCGCTCGGGCAAGCACGGATTAGGCGTTGTCCCTGCTCGGCTGTATGCTCATCTGTCATGCGAGATTCATATTACAGTTTTTATTTTAAAAAAATGACGGGGCGGCATTTTGCCGCCCCGTCTTCTATCTCCTTCGCTATTCCGATTCTACAATGTCGATGCCTTGAATGACCACTTTCTCTGCTGGCTTGCTGTTTTCATTATAATTGTCCTGCTGCTCGACCGGAACATCAGCAATCGCCAGTACAGTTTCCATCCCCTCCGTTACTTTGCCAAATATGGTGTAGTTGGGGAATTGCGCCAGATTACGGCTGTCTTCTCCCGTGCAAATGAAAAACTGGCTTCCGTTCGTATTCGGCCCGGCATTCGCCATCGCGACAATTCCCGGTTCGTAAGTGTAAGACGTCTTCAGTTCGTCTTCGAAGCTGTAGCCCGGTCCCCCTCTTCCTGTACCTGTAGGATCACCACCCTGAATCATAAATGACTTGATAATCCTGTGAAAAATAACGTCGTTATAGAACCCTTGCCTTGACAGAAAAACAAAGTTGTTTACAGTCTTCGGGGCCATATCGGCAAACATTTCGATGGTAAAGTCACCTTTGTTTGTATGCACTTGAGCCTGATACTTTTTCGAAGTGTCGATGGTCATGGCTGGCGGGACCTTATAGGTTTTGGCCGCCGACGTGGCTGGGGCCGGGTTTGTCTGCTTCGTTCCTTGAGGTGGATGCTCCACCTCGCTTGGGACGTATTTATGCTCGATGTGAATTATCTTTCCAATAATTTGCTTCAGTGAGACGGGGCCGACGTAGGAAGACCGGCTGTCGATGCTGTCGGTGTAATTGTCTCCGATCACGAACACCTGATCACTGCTCAGTACCATCTCCGCCTGATCAACCTTGTTCCCCGGTAGCATATTGGACGTTGAGCGCTCGCCGTTCACATACATATTCTCCTGATCTATGCGAATCGCTTCTCCCGGAAGTCCAATCACCCGCTTCATGGATTGCCTGCCGTCCGGCCCTTCAAACATGACCAAGTCGTTCCTCAAAACCGGATGAAGCTGGCTATATTGCTTGTCCACCCACGTCCGTTCCCCATTTGCGATGGTCGGCTTCATAGAGTTATCCTGTGCAATAAAACGCGCGTAACGGTTTATTTTTGGCAGATCCTTGGCGGATTCGAGAATGTCTAGAATCTCGTTCAGCGCCGGGACATCCTCAGAATTTGCTTCATCCAACTGCTGCTTGACCTGTTCAATTAATGTCTGGCCTTGTTTGGTTTTCTTATTCGGATCGGCTCCATATTGAACGAGTAACCTCACCAATTCGGGATTTTTCCCGTATATGGCCATATCCATTTCATCCGGCGCAAAGGCGTAAACCGGATTGGGTATATCCGGGATAGCCCCGTAATCCAGCAAAAGCTTCACCATCTCGATATTGTTGTGGAATGACGCCATCCCCAGTGAGGAAATACCGTCATTTCTATTGGCAAAGTTAGGACCGCCGCCGTGCTCAAGCCAATATCTGACCTTATCGAGATTGTTCGCGATCGCCTCGCGGTACACGTAGTAGCTTTTATCCGTCACGATATCGACATGATTCGTTGCCGAGTCCCACGTAACGTCTCCCCCCGATGCTTCCCCCAGAAACCGGATGGGTACGAATGTCGAGCCATTTACGAGTAGGGGTGCAGCGGGAAGTTCCTTCTCCACACCATTGATATAGGCCTTGCGGCTGCCCATCTGCATTTGAACCTTCAAATTCGGAGCAGTGCCTGTAACGGTCGAACTCATCTGTTCCCACTGTACGGTGAAGCCAAGCGCTTCAAAGGAAGGCCGGAATTGAACGAGTGTATTTCCTTCCTCAATTATAGGCAGTTGATCATAGATCACCTGATATTCATTAACAAACACCCGAACAGGTTCATCCGCATAAACGGACGGAACCAAATAAAGCTGGAGTAAACATAGAAGGATAACTAGCCTGAAATATCGCAGCAATTAGAGCACCTCTATCATTTTCGTATTCACCTTCTACAAGATTTTACCATAAGATTATTCAAACTGTACCGACAAGTTATTCCTGTTTCCTTTTGTCAGCCAAACCGTCGATTAACACCCTCACCCCAAATTGGAATTCCTTCTCCCAGTCCGGTCTAGTTGTGTAAGGAGCTAGGCGAATCATATTCGGGAATTTCTCCTCAGGCAGTTGGCGATAAAACTGCTCATACTGTTCACTCATCTCTTCAGAAGAGGTAAATTGACCTCTTGCAATAGCCATAAGTTGAACGTTCTCAGCTACAAAACCAAGCACATAATTTTTGAGCAGCGATGCAGTCCATGGAATATGGGAATCTGCGAATCCCGCGGAAACAAGCAGCTCGTATAACTTTTCGATCTGAGTTAGTCTGTCCATGCCTCTCGCAATCGTCTGCGTAAATAATTCAACCGCATCTCTGTGGGAAAGAAGTACCAGCCGAAACTGCTCAGCCCACTGAACGATTTGTTCCTTCCAATCCAAGGACCGCTCTGGCCAAACCATTCCTCGACTTATTCGATCCGAAAGAAGCTGCATTAATTCTTCTTTGTCCTTGACGTGATAATATAAAGAGGCTGTTTTCACCTGTAATTTATCCGCTATCTTCTTCATGCTTAGATCCTTCAATCCAACCTCGTTTAACACCTCAAGAGCCGTACCCAGTATCCGTTCCCGACCAAGTGGTACATGGCCTGAACTAATTCCTTCGTTTTGCCCATCTGACAGTATGTAAATTCGTCGTCTTGCCACACATCCCACCTCTTTCACTTCAAGTATATCACGAGTTGACAATCTAAATATATTAGATTATTCTAATCCCGTTAGATTAATGACAAAAGGAGCTGTGGATGAATGAAACTTAACCATATGAACTTGTGCGTTACTGACTTATCTGAAGCAATTATGTTTTTCCAAAGTCTCTTTGACTTTCAGCTTATTGAACAAAAAGGGACTGCAATCGCCGTTATGGAGGACGGTCATGGATTTACCTTAGTTCTCAGCAGCATGCCAACTAGCCTGGATGAAGACTATCGCTATCCAAAAGATTTCCATATTGGCTTCTACATGGATACAAAAACCGAAGTTGACGAGTTCCATAAAAAGCTTGAAGCATTCGGAACCGCATCCGGTCATGTACCTAAAATGATGAGAGGCGGATACACCTTATATTTCTCGGCACTGAACGGAATTCTGTTTGAGGTCACTTGTTTTTGTTAAAAAAAGGGGGTAAGCAGCCGCGTTGCTATTTGAAAGGTACGATACCCGATTGAATCCGATGCCACTCCAGTTAAGACACGATATCCCTATAACCGCCCTCTGGTTTATTATACCTGCGGATCTACGCCTTCTTCTTCTAGCCTATACGTATTGGCGTAAAAAGGACCTGAAACTTGTAGCGTTTTCCAGTATTTTCAACATACCTTTCTCAGGTTTTTATGTCCTCCGTAATGTTTATGGGCATCGAGCATCTGTTCATTGCGCTTGGCATTTATAAACTCAACTGATGGATTCCCGCTTATGCCTTGGTAGGTGTGTTGACTTTTTCCATATCGGGGAAGAATGGCTTAATTGGTTGCGGCAAGCTTCTTCCCGCCCTGTTCGATTCATCACGCTGCAGTGTGCAAGTTACGGCTTACAAGCACACTGCTTTGCCGTTTCTCTCATGTTTGATTTATTTCGGTTTACCTGTTCGGTCATCCACCAAGGCTCGAAATATCTCTATTCACAAATTGACCCGGCAGTCTTCAACAGACTTCACTTGTTATAGTCATCAATAATTGAAATTGTTTTATTTACCACTTTACTACCGAGAGAGGCATATAATTTCTTATCGCCAATCACATAAAATTCTCCTTTAGCTCGTGTAGCTGCAACATTCATCATATTGGGCTCAGAGACAGCCCAGTTTGCCGCCCCGCTGCTATCAGAGTCAGCTCCAAGAACAAAGTAGACAATTTGGGCCTCTTTCCCTTGAAAAGTATGAACAGTTCCAACATTCGTTGTTTTCCCATTTTCTCGTTTCGTGAAGTTCAATTCATCTAAAACGTGTGCAAGTTGATCCGCCACATTTTTAAATGGGGTGATAACATAAATTTCATCCGCTAAATTCGGATCTTCTCGCAAACGGTTATCAATCATACTCTTCAGCAAGTCAGCTTGTTCTTTAACAAACTTGTCATTTGCTTTTCCGGTTGAATCATACCACTGTGATTTTCCTTGTGACTCATCTTCTGATTTACCCTGTACCATCAACCCACCATACGATATTTCATTCGAAATTTTAAACATCGGATAGTCTGACCGTCTGTGCACCCAGAGTGGTATACCAATCCATTCATCCTCATTTTTTTGAAAACCATATTGGCTCGTGGCATCTACAATTGTTTGAGTGGAAGCATTAGCAGAGACAAATTTCTCATCGACTTTGTAGTATCTTCCGATCAAGGTCAGAACATTCGAATCTAGCGTCAACACTGGTTTTATTTGTGATGGATCTCCAACAACCATAACCTTTTTGCTTCTAAAGATTGCACCAACACTAGCTTGTGGTAGCGCTTGACCAGCCTCGTCTGCGAACAGATTGCCTATTGCGTTTTCGTTAAGATTTTTAAACATTCTACCAAAACTAGCAAACGTAGTGCTGATAACAGGGATAGTGAAATTCAACCATTGCCATGATTCTGAAATTAACTGATATCCATTCTCTTTTCCAATGTGTTCAGACTGATTACTCCAAATAATCCTCGCGGCTTTTAAATTCCTTCTGTTTTCATACAGGAATTGCTTTCTAACTTTTAAAGCTGAAATAAACAACTCTGATTGTAATTTGCGGAATTGCATGGTAAACCATGGGTTAGACTTTTGAAGCTCATCATATGATAGTGAAAAATCTAGTTCCTTAATGCCACTTTGTGATTTGGTTTTTTCCAATAGCGAAATTTCCTGTTCCAATTTTTCGATATCATTTTGTTGATTGCTCATCCATCGATCGAAGTCCGCTTTTGTGTCCTGAATTCGTTTGTGGGCATCCTCACTTTTCTTAGCGTTTTCCCTTATCCCACCTTCAAGTTTTATGCGTCTATTCAACAATTTAGTTCTTTCGTTAGATAGATCATTTAAATGTTCATTCGATTTATTCAGATTTTTAAAATACTGCTCAACTTTTGGCTTATTAAATAATTTCTGAAACCACAAAAAACTTGGTTTTTGTGAAATCACCACATCATAATTCCTTTCAGCTTGAGCTTGTACATTGATTAAATTTTCAATTTCAATGGAACAATTCAATCCATCCTTTTGGAGATTTACAAGTTCTTGCCCCAGTCCATCAAGTTCGCGATTCACTTCTTCTTCCTGTGAAATTATATCTGCTCGTTTCCTTTTTTCTTCTTGTTCAAAAGCAACCAATTGCTTCTTATGCTCGATTTTTAATTTCTGAAGCAAATATATGTTCTCGCTATATTCTTGCATTTTTTCCCTTTCCATTTTTAACTCATCATAGAGACGGGAGAATTCTTGATATACGCTTTCACCTCTACCAGCTTGATAATTACCTTCTAACTCTTTTTCAATGGCTTCAATGTTTAAAAGAAGCTTGTTAATATTTGTTGAAGTTCCACCTTCTAATGAGAATACACCCCAATTTTCCTCATTTAAAAGCTTACTTTTAATTTCACGATTCTTCCCGAAGCCTTCACCGGTTAATTCAGAATTAGAAATATCTTTGAAATAATCTGCCTTATCTAACTGCGTTTGAAAATCGCCAGCAATGTTTTCTTTCTTTGGTAACTCTTTAACTATGTTTTGGACTGCCCCATTGTTTGAACTTGCAACAACAATATTTTTATCTGAAATAGAAGATGGTAAAACGCCAAGCTTGGCATCTTGCCAATAAACTAGACTGCCTCGAATCTTTTTTTCCGAAAGCTGCATAATTTCCGCTGCCTGTTGTACTACCAAATCAGCAAAAATATCCTTTAACAGTGTTGTTTTCCCTGTTCCTGGCGGACCATTGACACTACGAATTTCATTTTCATCATTTAAAGCTAGATTCACCGCAGCCTGTTGCATGAATGAAAGTGCAAAACCAGAATTGCTTGGAAAACGTCCTAACGGATAATAGTTAGGTTGTAACGCGAATGCCTCGAAAATTTGTGGGTTAAAATGAATTGACTTTGTATTTCCATCCAGATTTTGTCTATCTCCCGAAAAACCATTAAAGTATCGATCTAAATTTTTATTAGTAATGATCTTTGCTTTGTTCAGATCTTCAATAAAAAACGAATGCAAATTGATATCTCCATTATCCAGGTTTTTCACAAATCCATAGCGGAAATTACCTGTAGAAACATTATACTTTTGTAAAAGCCCAGAAATGGTGATATTAAACCCCTCATCAAATTTACTTTTCAAATCTTCTCTAAATGAGTTTTCAACTTTTAAGAAGTTTTTAGGTAAATCACCATGCTGGCGGATATAACCGCTCATTGTAAAAAACAATTTATCTGCTATAAAATTTAATTGGTTATCAAGAAATATAGCGAAGGTGAATTTGTCTGAGTTATTCACCTCTTCGTAGGTTGCAGCAATCTTGTACTTCTCCCTCAATATATCAACAACTTCTTGGAAATTGAAAATATCAAAATATAATACTAAACCGGACTTTTTAAAGAACTCATCTGATACATGTTGCAGTTTTTTTTGTCTAGCTAAAAAGTCTGTAAAAAACTTATTCCAGTCCTCTTCCCTTGTACGTAAGGGTCTTAGTGATTTGTCTTTTCTATTAATAGAACCCTCGGATAGTTGTTCTATCGTAATCCAGGCATTTAAAATGTCTTGCCTTTTATTCATGTTCTCCCCCCATTATCATCTATACTTGCCTATTATAAGGCTCTCACCCTATCATTCTGAAGACACAAAGGACAATTTGACTTCCTTCCAATAATACCACGGACTTTCCGTTGTCAGCCATTTCATCCCTACTTATGGTAGGGTTGAGCTTATCGGGGTTATCGACGACTGATGCGAATGATGCCTGAGGTTTATCCGTTTCTGCATTCTTAAAATCTACACAGAGAGCCACCGAAGTAATCGGCGGCCTTATTTATTGAGGATTCAACTCCCTCGGCTCGTTAGGCTGTAATCGAGCTTATGGAAAAGGTAACGCGGGAGTATTACAAATCCATCGGCTTGGGTGAAGCCTACGCGCAGGAAGTGGCAAGAGAGGCACTAGAAGATTAAGTGTAACGAGAAAGAGAACGCCTGTTATGGACGTTCTCCCTTGTGTTGGTATGGTGGAGTGTTCAGGGGCTGTGATGGAACAGACGGAGATCGTGTGCCTTAGTTACGTCTCTTCAGTTCCTCAGCTATTTGAACAAATATACTTGAAAGAGTGATCTCCGACCCGCCTCTAGCCTGGTTCATATGAAGACCAGAATTGCTAAAAAAGCGTTTCATCAACTCTTTATCCGCTAGCATCTCAGTAACATCATCGATTCGGTCTAAGAGATCAAAACTCCTCAACTCCCTCATGATATCTTCTTGAACCAATGCTATGTAATCTTGCCTTTCTACCCAATCCAAAAACGCCTCACGAGATTTCGTATTCGGAGCCCGGTCATGACAGCTTTTACACATCAGAAATAGATTATCCGGAATATCTTCCCCACCAAATTGACGGGCAATTATGTGGCAACGTTGAAGAGGTGCCCTCTCCCAATTCTTTATTATCTCTTCACGTGTGGCCCTGGGCCTGTTCAAATCATACTTATCATCTAAATCGCGTTTGCAAGCCCAACAACACGGCTCCCCCCAGTCTAATCCTCTCTTATCTAACCAGTCCATCCAATGTTCAAAAATCTGAGTCTTTGTTGGCATAGTCATGGTCTAGTTCTCCTTAGTCATATTAATCCTTGTTTCCAATTGGCCCATATTGGCCACGATGAATGAAGACGGTGTTATTAGATGTCTACGTCTTCGAAGCTTTACGAAGTTCTCTAATTATCCTTTAATATAGCCCCTCTATCCCACCTCAAACACACAACAAAAATTGTGATTTATCAAGTAACCCCCCTCAATTCTAGGAAATTAATCATTTTCCTACACCAATCAGTCCAATCCTCTAAGCTCCTCCACCATACCAACATCCGGGTTTTTCGCTGTCACTTATGGTAAGGTTCTCCTTATACACTATAACGGCTAAATTTTAAGGCACCCATAGACCGGGTGCCTTCGAGTTTTTGAGTAAGTGCTAAAAATCGTTATTTCTTTTTACTTGGTTCAATTGATCACATTAGCCATCTCAGGTATCAGTCAGTTGTGCAAGGTTGCCCATGCGGCACTTGACAAGAAGTCATCCACATCTACATAGCCTAAATCTATGGGCAATATAATTGTACTAGATTAATAGACAGCGTTCAACCAGTAGACCCATATTTCCCCTAGGTTGATTACAAAGCGGCTCGGAATTTGACACTATTAGATTTTCATGCAGGTTTAATCCGCAAATATTTCGCTGAAACTTAGCCGTCACTTATGATACAGTTCTCCTTATACGTTATAACAGCTAAATTTAAACGGGATGGACTAGCATAATAGCTGTCCATCCCGTTCTAGTTATCGTGATTCGATTATTAGGTATGAATTTAGAATGAAGTTCGCAATCTCACACTGGTCAGAGGCGTGTCATTGACGATAACCTTCGTCATTTGATCGGATGTCAGCCCCGAGAAACAGGCGTTTGCTCTGGAACAACTAGCGTCTGCGCATCAGTTCCTTCTCAAGGCTCTCTCTCCCTCTCGTCATCGCCCAGTAGTGGTTCGAGGTGAAGAACGGTTTTAAGATCGGCGAGAACAGTTTGAGCAAGGGCTTCTCGGCATTCACATACCAATCGAACTGTACATTCACATATTCCCCGTCCTGCTCAAACTGCCACGTTCCGTGACCGACCAAATCTCCCGAGGACTTCAAGGAAATGAAATGCGGTGCTTGTTCGGCCGTCTTGCATGACCTCCAGCGGAGCTTGTATGGCAGCTTACCCCTCGAGAGAATGTCATAGACCTCATTGCCCGTCTCCATGTCCGTGCCTCCCTTTTGAATCTTCAAATATACTTCGGGCCACCAACGTTGATAGTCCAAGAAGTCGGAGCAGATCTCATAGATCTCCCAGATGTTTCCCTTCACCCGCCATTGGGTTGGCATATAATATTCGTTCGCAGCCATGGCTTAGTTCATCCCCTCTAACAACTGTTCGATTTCGGAACTTAATGAGATCGCTCGCAAGAGGACGGTCAAAGCTTCGACTCGGGTAGCGCTCTTTTCCGGGTCAAAAACATTCGTGCTTCTTCCGCTGATAATGCCGGCATTCGCGGCTTGCTGAATCTGATCCCTAGCCCACGTACGATCGATATCCCGAAAATTTCCCGTCTTCACTTGCTTCACCGAAGTCAGATTCACGATTCTTGCGAGGATCGCAATCATCTCGGCACGCGTAATATTTCGATCGGCCTGGAAAGTACCGTCCTCATAGCCGCTAATGATGCCGTTGCT
Source organism: Paenibacillus whitsoniae (assembly GCF_003955665.1). Lineage (GTDB taxonomy): Bacteria > Bacillota > Bacilli > Paenibacillales > NBRC-103111 > Paenibacillus_E > Paenibacillus_E whitsoniae. Next base: position 14,221 of record NZ_RXHU01000032.1, on the reverse strand, counting down.
AGCCAACATAAAGACTGCGTCCCTGGCCCAACTGCCCCCAAGATCGGTAAAACCGGGCGTTGCCGCGGTGCCTTTGGCAAGCGGGAACAGCTTCGCCAGCATCGAGGCGAATTCTCCTCGCGTGATGCTTGCATCTGGCTTGAACGTCCCGTCGTCGTATCCTTGAACGATCCCGAGTCTCGCGAACAGGCGGATACTATGAGCTGCCCAGTGATCTTTCACATCTGCAAAGACGGGAACGTTGGCATTGCGGGGATCGCCCAATTTGACGGTAAGTGCATCCAGCATCGTATGGATCGCTCCCGCGTCATTCACGTCGATCGGCAGACGGCCGGGAACGACGTTGAGTATCGGGGGCTTCTCAGACGGCTGCGTTGTCGGAACTGTCGGTGCTTTAGGGTCCGACGGTGTCGTCGGATGTGATGGCGTTGTCGGGACTGTCGGTACCTTAGGGTCCGACGGTGTCATCGGATCTGACGGCGTTGTCGGGGTATCACCACCGCCTAGTTGACGCTCGTAGATCGTGATCTCTTGGCTTCCGATGCTCCCGGAACCATCCTGGGCCGTCGCCTGAACCGTTACGAGGCCGGCATGCTCTGCTTTCAACAATCCCGTCTCATCAATGACGGCCCTGCCGGTACCCCTTTGAATCGACCAAGACACCTGCTTGTTGGTGGCATCGCCCGGACTCACGCTGGCGGCCATTTGCAGCGTGCCGCCTTCATAAACGGAGGATGTGACGCTTGTCACCTTGATGCTGGTAACCAGGATCGTGTCGACCGGTGCCCATGCCCTCGTGATCGTAACATGATAAGTTTCGGTTGTACCATCTTCCGCCGTTACCAGTATCGCTACGGGGTTGGAACCAACTTTCAGATTGATCTGTACGGGCTGACCTGACTCAACTACATTTCCGTTGACGGTAACGGTTGCCGCCGGATCGGACACTTCAGGTACGATCGTGACGCTGCTTATCGCATATCCGACGTCGGCGGTATAGCTCGTAATCCCGGCTTGGAACCGAGGCGTCAATTCACCTACGCTTAACGTCAAACGGGCTAAGTCGGCATCCGAACTCGGATTCGGGCCAGGCAGCGGACTTACCTGAATCGATACCGTTGCAGGCTCCACACTCGATCCATCGAGGGTTGCCGTTAGCTCGACCGATGCAGTCTCGAAGACATAAAGGGCCTTCCAATAGACTTGGAAAGTGCCATTCTTATCGGTCGTCACCGTTGCCTTGTCGCTCTCCGTTTGGCTCCACTTGCCTTTTGAGCTGCTTAGGTGAACGGAGATATTGGCTTGAGGCGTAGCGCCTTCATCATATACCGTACCAGTAACCGAGATTTCATGACCGCTTAACGCCACAGTGCTACTCGTGACTAGACTGATCGCGAGCTGCTTGCGTTCCCAGACGGCATAAAGCTTTACAACTCCGCTGATAAGCTTGAATTTATAGCCTTCGCCTGCCTCATAGAAGTTTCCGCTGCCATCCTTTTTTGTGTTCCATCCTTGAAAGGTATACCCGGTTCTCTTCAAGCTCCCGCTCGGTTGAATGGTGGCCGATGAATAATAATCGTAATGGGTACCGTCGACCGGCGCTTCTCCTTCAATTTCCCCGTTGGCGTTGCCTTCATATTCGATGCGGACATCGCTTATTTCAAATGCGAACCCGTTCGAGAGCGCATAGTTGACCATTTCACTACTGCCTTCAGCCGGGAAGATAAGCTTTACCCCCGTCTGCATCGTCCCTCCGAACACGCTGCCCCCTAACTCCAAGGTCGCAGGCATGATCACTTGAGAGAGCTTGTTATTTTTAAAGGCCTCCGAATCCAAGTGAGTTAACGTCTTTGGAAGAATGATAGATGACAACTGATTATCGGAGAACGCGCCGAAACCGATTTTTTGCAAACCGTCTTCGGCGAACGTTACATCCTCCAGAAGATTGTTATAGAACGCATATTCATCCACCAGGGTGACGCTATTCGGGATCGTAATCGAAGTTAGCCGATTATCCTCGAAAGCATGGCCGTACACTGAAGCTAAGCCGTCCGGGAGTACGATTTGGGCTAACTGATTTTCCCTAAAAGCATAGTCTCCTATGCTCTTTAAGGCTTTCGGCAGAGTCACTGTCGTTAACAAATTGTTACTAAATGCGTTCGTGGAGATGCTCGTCACGGTATCGGGTATGGAGACGCCCGTCAACTCCAAGTTCGCAAAAGCCCCCGTCCCGATCTCCGTCACGACATAGCCATCTATCTTCTCGGGAATGACAACGTCCGAATCCGTTCCTTTATATCTCGTAATCGCAATCCCGCTACCCTCATCCTTCAGGCTGTAAGCATAATCCCCGCTGATCACGGTATCGACTCTGCGCACGAATATCAAGAACGTTCGAGCATTGATCCCATCCCGCGCGGTTACATCGATTCTAATTATATTCATCCCGGTATGCAGCGGTACGCTGACGGGTGAACCGCTGACGGCAGGTAAGCTGACGGTAGCGCCGGTGCCGGCAGACAAATAGTTAATCACCAGAGTGGACTGATCGCTGGCGGTCGTTGCCCTTACGTTAATACTTGTTACGGCATTGCTGACGTCCGCCACGGTATAAGTGTACGTGTCGCCCGAGAATTCCGGAACGAGAGCGATGGACCCTAGCGACAAACCGCTTAACTCGGCATTGGACTCATCTGGCGGAACGACCTGAAACGTCCGGCTGTCCGCCATCCCGATCGTACCATCTACGTTTGCATAAATCGTTACTGATCCTGGGTTCGCTACCGAAGGAGCCGTCCATTCCACTGCAAACCGGCCGCTTGCATCCGTTGTCGCCGACACGTCGCTGTTATCGGTAAGCTTCCATTTGCCCAGGGTGCTGCGCAAATTCACGACGGCGTTCTCTACAGGTAAGCCGGTATCGTCCCTCACTACGCCGGTGACCGTAAGGCTATGGCCACCAGCTACATGATCGCCATCCTTCTCTAACGCTAAGGACGCGATTGTTGCTGCTCCGTTCCACTTCCATTTCGCATACAGCGTCATATCTTCGGTGACCTTGTCGGTGTCATAATCCCACGCGTCGATATTTTCGGGATCCGTATACCAGCCGACAAAGGCATATCCCGCCCTCGCAGGCTCTGAAGGCTTGGGAGCTTGTCCTCCGTAGGCAACCGATTGGGCCGGGATTGGCGTTCCCCCTCTCGTGTCGAAAGACACTTGATAGAAATTCGCCTCCCAGTTGGCATATAAGGTAAAGCCTCCGGCTCGAATGCCATAAATAATCGGGTAGTTTCCGTCCGAATAATTCATCCCGCTTCCATCTGGCGCGGTGTTCCATCCTTTGAAGGTGTAACCAGTCTTCGTTAACGCGCTTGGATCCTGATCCGGATCCGGTACCGGCACCTTAAACACCCCTTTATAGCAAACATATGGAGTATTCGATGGAGTGGTTCCCCCTGTGTTGCCATTTCCGTCATAGGTAATCAAATAATTGCAGGGTCTAATTGGAATACCGTATTTCGTTGCATGGTTAAAAACCGTTACACTGCTCTTCGGAATAAAAAGGGTTGCGGTCGAATCAAATACAGGATCCAGATCCCCGCTGCCCAAATTGACTTCCGGTGGAATCGCGACATCTCCCAATGAATTGTTTGTGAATGCCCTCGAGTTAATGGCGATTACTGACTTCGGAATCTGAAGCGTCTTTAATTGATTGCCGTTGAACGCATAAGAATCAATGATCTTTAGTCCTTCCGGAAGGGACACGCTGGACAATCGATTATTCTGGAAAGCATACCTTCCGATGGTAGCCAGACTGTCCGGAATCGTCACGCTTTCGAGCTGATTGTCAGCGAACGCATACTCATCGAGAAAGGTAACTTTTCCGAACACAATGCTTTGCAGCTGGTTGTATTGAAAGGCCCCTCTTCCGATATCCGTGACGCTCGGGATCTCGATTGCAGTTAATTCATTATGGGCGAATGCAAAACTAGAAATCATCGTAACGCTAGACGGGAGCGTTACGCTTGTTAGTTTAGGTTGACCCGAATTACTAGATGGATCAAATGCACTCGACCCGATCGCAGTGACCGGCTTGCCGTCGAACTCGCTCGGAATCACGACGTCCGTGCTCGTTCCCGAGTAATCCGTAATCATGAAAGTGTTGTCTGATAGCAACAAATAAGTAAAATCGCTGTCCTGGATGGCCTCCGCATGTGCAGCCGGTGCAGGCAAGCTGCCGCCAAGCAGAACGCACAACATTAACAAGGATAAGATCCGACGCATAATTCTTCTCCTCCAATAGTGAGTGATTCATTGGATTATTGTAGAATAATCGGATATATTAAAAAATCCCCCGATTGGGGGGGATTTTTGAGAGCTTATCGGCTATGGAATGATCTTCAATTCCTTGGCGCGCTGCAGCGCCCTTACGCGGTTATTGACGTCCAACTTCCGGAAGACATTCTTCAAGTGATACTTAACCGTCTCCGAAGTGATGTGCAAAGTATCCGCAATTTGCCTATTGGATAACCCTTCGGCCATATATTGAACGATTCGTGTCTCCTGTCCGGTCAGCAGGCCGGTTGCGCCCGGCTCCTCCTCGGAAACATAATTGTGATACTTTTCCTTAATCTTCTCCCACGTTCGGGCGAGCCGTTGTTCCGTTACTGGCTTCATTAAGTAATCTAATGCATTCACTTCAAAGGCTTGCACCGCATAATCGTCATAGCCCGTAACGAATATGACGGATAGGGAGGGATCGCGCTCTAGCAATAATCGGGACAAAGACATCCCGTCAACATCCGGCATGGAGATATCGAGGAACGCCACCTGAAAGGGGGTGGCTCGCGCATACTCATACGCCTCGCGTGGGGTTAGGAATGCGCCGCATATCTCGAGTTCCTCGAATTCGGCAAGCATATACTTCAGCCGTCGCACCGACAAAGGTTCATCATCCACGATTATAGCCCTTATCATCCATCTTCCTCCTGTCTGGCAGATAGGGAAGCTCGAAAGACACTTTCGTCCCGATCCCGGCCGTGCTTTTGACTTGCAAGCTTGCGTCGTACAGCAGCTTGATGCGTCGCGATATATTCCTCAACCCTATCCCACTAGGCTCCGAACCCGAACCAAGGACTTTTTGCCGCTTCGCCACGCTCATTCCGCACCCGTTATCCTCGACAGCGAACTGAAGCTTATCGTCATGCTCCAGAATCGAGATTGTGACGGTACCGCCTCTTTCGTTAGACATCAGACCGTGCTTAATCGCATTCTCGACCAACGGTTGCAAGACGAGCGGAGGAATGAGGTGATTTGGATTGGCATCGATGTTGTACTCGATGGCTAATCGGTCGCCGAAGCGTACCTTTTCGATATTAAGGTAAGCCTTGGTCAATTCTAATTCATTCTCCAATGTCGTGAAAGTGTCCATTTGTTTGAAGTTGAGCCCGATTCTGAAATATTGAGCCAGGTCTAGCGTAAGCTTCTCCGCCTGCCTAGCGTCCTCCACGCAGAGGGCGGCTATCGAATTCAAGGCATTGTATAGAAAATGCGGCTGAATCTGCGAACGTAAAAAGGCGATCTCTGCATCTTTGGCTTCGGCCACTCGCTGCTGATTTTTCACTAGCGTCTCCTTAATGACCTCATTCATCGCAACGAAGATCAGCACGACGGCGATCATGACCAAGGTATACAGAAGCATAGCGCCTAAAAATGTTTCGGATAAGCCGATGAAGATAGCCGCTGACAGAAAGCTGCAAACACAATAGCTAACCGTAAGACCTGTTGCTATCCACAGCCTCCGTTTCTTATTGCCTTGAAGGAATCGGGACTGGAAGAATATGAATATGGGGATGCACATGAACACCGCCAGCGTCGTCGCATAGAAACCATCATCGATCCCTAGGTAGGAGCGGTAAATCAGAATAAGCAGGGATAGAAACATCGTCGTCTCGAACCCGCCGTAGAACGTCCCCAGAAGCAGCGGAACGATACGGATGTCGATGGTTAATCGGTCGGTAACTTGGACGGGAAAGCTCATGCACAACACAAGCGCCACACCGAATAAAACAGCCTGCATCAGCCTGAAATACTTAAATCTCCCGAAGCCGATCAAATAAATGAGCTGGAAGGCGAAAATCAACGTAACGACGAACGCTACTTGCAACAATAAGTCTTCGAGGATATTCATGATAACAGCCCTATATCCTTCCTACCATTCTATTAGGAACATTGTAAATAATTTCTGGCTCTTTTGTCTATTGGGGAACCGTCTCGATTACGAAGGAGCAGTTGATAGGGTTCAGCGGCCAAGCCCAATGAGGACCCACTGGTGCTTTGCGAACTGCTGGAAGACGCTAAGAATGGGCGCTTCAAACAAGTCGTGCACCTGCGGCTGAACCGGCTCTCCCAGAAGCTCAACGAGCTGCTTCACATCGTCGAGTTGTTCGACAAAAGCGGAAGAGAATCGAAATCGCCATCTGAAATCATGAGAACACTTTCATATCTGCTGACCTTAATGATTATGGGATGGGCAGTAGTTTTTATGGGAACAGCGCATGGCGAGGGAGGCGATGGAGGAACATGCATGACAAAAAGGAGAACACCTGTCATGGACGTTCTCCTTGGTTTGGTTTTCTTCTGCTGTTGCAGCATTTTAGGAGTAGAATGGGGCAGCCCCTACGCGGTTAATTTCGCTAGGTTATCCACCTGATTTAGCTTCCTTGACATAACTGCATAAATTTCGCCGTCACTTATGGTACGGTTCACAAGCAACCTCCCCTACCCCTAAGTCGTGTTTTCAATCCGTACCTGGTTTAATGTGAATTTCTCGAGTAGGTATATGATTAGCAAGGATGCAGCGCGAATGCAGATTAAGTAAATCAGGTTCCAATTATGGTAGAAAATCAATACGCCTGTGTTCAAGAGTATGACATCGGCTGCTGCCAGGATAAAAAGGGGGACCACCATCAAGTACTTGTTCTTCGGCACGTACATAAAGAAGATGACAATAGAAGCTAAAATTACGTGATATAAAAAACCGCTGAATAACGTGCTGTCCCTGTAAGGGTTCTCGACCCAATACACGCGAAAAAATTGCTTGTCGAAAAGCATCAGCACGCTAGTCGGAGTCTGCAAAATAATCCATGCGATCGTCCAGAAAACGATGATTCGAGGAAATTTACGTTTGGTTTCATGTAAAATGATGTACCATTTCTTTATAGCAGCCAAAAAAACAAAGGTAATGATGCCGGTCATATAAGTTTGCCACCAATGATGACTGTAGACGCCGGCTTTAAGAAACACCTCCTCGACCACCATGAATCCGACGGAAATCAATCCGATCAGGAGATAGGACGGTTGAAGATACATCACCCAAACCGCGGTCGAAGCCCATAATGCTGAATTGGCTATGATATGGCCAATAATATTTTCGGAAAAGGGATCCTGATAAAGTCCGGGTTTATAGGCGTAAGCATTGAATACGAAGAGTACGACGGCTTCTCCTACCCACGTCCAAGCCGTCGAGAACAAAAAGTAACTAAGCCATTCCGCAGCGTTTCCTTTTCGATACACCGTATAGCAGGCAATGATGGCTCCGATGACAATCAATCCGTAGTACCAGATCATATTCGGCATAAGACGTCTTCCTTCCGCAAAATCCATTTCGCCTATTATTCCCAGTGAAAGGTTGCGTTCATACGTCCATATCCGCTTGAACGAAAAAAGAGGCCACCTTTATCGTGACCCGTTCGTTCCTATTCGCCATCGAATCCCTCTTGCATCAGGCGGGCCGATAATTACAGTCTGATCGACCTGCTTGATGACTTCAGCCCACTGAGCGGCATTTATGCCGTATACGATTTGGAATACCTCCGGGGGCGTCTTCCTCAGGATGTCGGATCCATACACGATCTCAAAGTTTTTATTATCGAACGTAGCCACAAGGCGGCTGTGATCCATGATTGCGTTCGTCCAATGCCACCATCCCATCGGAATATACACCGATTGCTGCGGCCCGACACGGTAACTAAGAAGTTGAAGGGTAACGGGATTCAGAACGGATTCGATAATCTCCCCCTGGATCACGTAGAGGAGTTCGTTCGCGTTGGGGTGCCAATGCGGTTCTATGCTATGTTCTCTGCTTAAATTTACATCGACCAAGCTTAAGCCTTGCATGACAGGTAGCTGTTTCGCGGTTTGATAAAGAATGAAGTTCCAATCGTCCTTCACGAAGTAAGGGGAATATCTTAAGTCAAAAAACAAATTCAATGAGGGGGAGCTATAGTCCATTTGATGGCCAGTCGTTGTCATTCGCATGATCACGCCTTTTCGAACAGTTTGAACCCACATCAAAGTATATTCAGTCATCCCAATATCATGCTGGTTCACTGCCCATATTTGCATTGTCTATATTGTCCTTGAACGAACGCAAGCAACGCATATTGATACTATCATATAGCTTCACTTGATAGTGATCACCGCTTATTCAAAATCAGTCTGGAAGCTGATGGCCTTGTTCGCTTTCAGTTCTTCACGCAATTGGTCCAGCTTCTCGGACGCTCTCCGGTAAGCATCACTGCCCAGGAACAATTGGACCGGGGGATTCGACGATTCCGCCAGATCGATGAACACCTCTGCCGCTTTTTCAGGATCGCCAAGCTGCTTGCCGTCTTTTGCTACGAACTGATTGTGCGCAGAGTGAAGCTCGCTGTAATCCTCAATTTTATTGGCAGACAATACCAGGGAATCTGCCTTATTAAACTGGGTTCTAAACCCCCCGGGTGCTACTGCCGTCACTTTGATCCCCAGAGATTGCACATCCTGAGCAAGCACCTCCGTCAATCCCATTAGCGAGAACTTCGTCGCTGCATATACACTCCAGCCCACATGCGGAGCGAAGCCAGCAATTGAGGCAATATTGAAGATATGCCCTGATCGCTGCTTCCGCATATAGGGTAGTACACTTTGAATGACATTAATCGGACCAAATACATTGACTTCAAAGTTGGCCATGATTTCCTTCTGCGACAGCTCCTCAATCGCACCGCCGATGCCATAGCCTGCATTGTTAACGGCCACATCTATTTGCCCGAACTGCTCGTACGTCTTGTTCACGGATGCCTGAATCGAATCCGCTTGGGTCAGATCAACCGTCAACGGCAGGAATTTTTCTTCTGGCACCTCACCTACAGCTTTCTTTAAATCTTCTATATTACGTGAAGTTGCAGCAACTCTATATCCGCGCTCAATTAATTTTCTCACCAAGGACAGTCCCAGTCCTTTCGAAGCACCGGTCACGTACCATACTTTAGCATGTTGCATATTTTCCCCTCCAATGGATAATCACTACTGTGTATATGGGCAATTGCCACAGGTCTGTTGTAACAAACTTATTATGCTCCTTCCAGGCTAAATTCCGTTAGAATATTACTCTCACTTTCTTGCCTATTACTCTCACTCCGCTTAACAAATAAAGTTCTTGAATTTATAATGGAACACAATAATGGGAGGGATGGAAATGTTGGATGACGCTCAAAAAACATACTATAAACAGTTGGAGCTTGCGCAACTCGTCGAGAAGTTCACTGGTACAGATGGCGATCACGATACACCGATCCCCTCATTGCATCTGGTCCGCGATTCCCACTCCGAGGTTCCGATATGCAGAATTCAAAAACCTTCGCTATGCATTGTAGCTCAAGGCGAGAAGGTTATCATGCTCGCAGATGAGCGCTACCAATACGGGGTATCCGATTACCTGGCGGTGTCCCTGGATGTACCGATAACCGGCCGGGCCACTCAGTCCTCTCCTGATTTCCCCTACCTAGCGATTCGTCTAGATTTAGAGGCCAGTCAAATCTTTCAGATTATGAAGGAGACGGAATTACTTCCAGACAGCACCAAGAGATATCACAGAGGGCTATTCGTAGGCAAAATGAATAATGCTCTCCTCGATGCAGCCGTCAGACTGGTAGGCCTGTTAGAGACCCCGAAGGACATTCCGGCACTGGCGCCCCTCGTCATACGTGAGATTATTTACAGACTCCTTAGCGATGATAAAGGGGACGTGTTCAAGCAAATTGCCATGGCTGGAAGCAATTACGCTTCTATTGCAGAGGTGGTCGAGCGGATCAAGAGGGATTACAACCAGCCGCTGCGCATCGAAGAATTAGCTGAACTGGCGAACATGAGCTCCTCCTCGTTATATCGTCACTTCAAAGAAGTGACCGCCATGACTCCGGTACAGTATCAGAAGCAAATTCGACTGCAGGAAGCACGCCGTCGCCTGTTAACCGAATCCACCCATGTGGCAGATATCGCGTTCGAGGTAGGCTATGAGAGCCCTTCCCAATTCAGCCGGGAATATGCGCGCTTGTTCGGCTTCTCTCCGGTGAGTGATATCAAGCGGTTCAGCTAATAAAATCAAGCTGCTTTCAACAATATGAAGAATTCACGAAAGAACGGTTCTACCCAACACACATCAAGGCTAAGGCTACATAATTGGGACGACGGCATCTGCAACCTCAATGTCCAATCATACGAGCCATCACGGCTTGCGCTCCCTTCTGGGACCGTCAGATTATCCGCTGAATTAAGAGCCTGTAGCAGTATTAGTTCCATTGAATTGCTCAACGCGGAACTATCGAGTGTAAAAGCTTGTCCAACTCTTGATATAACCCCCTAGGAAAATACCAAGCACATCGCATGGGGTATAAGCCGTCGATCGTTTTTTCGCCCTACTTATAATATGGTTCTCCGTGTTGTCTGTATCGGCAAGTTTTCTCCACGTGCATGGAGTTCCATGCCATACTCCCTACGAAGCGATGTCGCGCGGACTGAACCCGTGTCCTCCTTCAGCCAGAGGTTTTCCTTGAGTCGCCCTAAATAGCGAAATCGGACATCTTGTAAACTGTGTAAACATTGTACATAATGGATTTGAGGTGAATTGCCATGCATCTGAAGAAAAAAAACAACACGGTCACTCCGTCGGCATTCGGTTTGGCCATACAAGGACTTGTCTTACTTTCGATATCAGATAAAGTGCTTTCAAGTAAAGAAATTGCGAGTATGATGAAATCTGGAACGACGTTTATGCGCCGGGTGATAGGTCAACTGGTTCGTGCAAATCTTGTCGAGGCTAGGGAAGGCAGAGATGGCGGCTACTTGCTGGCCAAACCTGCAAGCTCGATTACAGTGGCGGACGTTTACCGGGCTCTGCAAATGTACAATCCTTTGGGAAGTGGGATGGTCGATTCCACGCTCGACTGCGAACGCGGGGCTTCAGTAAGAAACCTTTTTCAGGAATTGTCTTCTCAAGTGGAAGAGAGTACGCTTCACGTTTTCAAGCAGTATACGATTGAGCAAATTGCTGCAGAAGTTTTTAAAAACGAAGTATAAACTGCGCTTAACATAAGCATAGTTTTGTGATATACTGTACTCATACAGGGTTCAGTATCATAAGAGTGTATCGACGACTCGCATCTGCATCCCTCGTATGAGGTTAACTGTGCTTAAATCAAGTTCAGTAAGGAGGTGAAAAAGTTGCAAATCGTATCGATTATACTTGAGATTATTCTGGGCATTGGTTATGTGATCGTCGGATTTATGAAGTTTGGAGCCAAAGAGCCGGTCGAATCATTCAAACAATACGGCTATTCGGATGGATTTCGCATTCTAGTCGGTATAGCGGAAATTCTCGGCGGGATCGGGATGCTGATTGGGATTTGGTCGCAACTGGCAGGCACGCTAGCTGGTTTGTGGATTGTCGTCATCATGCTGGGTGCTCTTGTTACCCAAATTCGTGCGAAAAGCCACGCCAATGAAGTGATGCTGCCCGTATATTTTCTAGTCTTGGCCCTGGTGGTACCTGTGCTCAATTGGATTGTTTAATCATACATCGGTTACGCATAGTTCCGCGACATACTGTGCTCGTACAGAGTTCAGTATCGCCAGAGCCTAGCGACTCGCATCAGGATCCCGGCATGTGGTTAACTGTGCTTAAATCAAGTTCAGTAAAGATACAGATCACGGTTGATCCGTTCGAAAAAGACAGCAGGCTAGAATGCGAGTATCCGTTTACTGCTCGAGTAGCTGCGGAAGTCTCCCTGCAGAGAATGATTACATGGAACCACCGAAGAGCTCGCCTTCAACAAGGAGACCGAGAAATATTCTTTAAGCGTAGCCCTTCCGCTGAACAACAAGCTGAAGGGCTTTTCCATTTGTAGAGAAGACTTCAGGATGCTTAATTTGGAAGCCTACTGATGTCTAACACAGCCAAACGTTACCAGCTAATCTCCCTCCTCGAATTTTTACTCTCTGTTTTGGAATCTGGCTTTAGGAACTTGACAACCCTTTATCGCCGTCACTTATGGTACGGTTCTCCGTATCATCGTTTAAGGGAAACTTTAAGGGCGCCCTCTTGGAGGACGCCCTTATTTTCGGAGAGTATTCTACCTGTTTAATCGATGACCTTAAACCACAAGGAAGATTGGTCCTCAGGGTCTCCATTGTAATTAATCAAAATCTCTTCTCCCGCTTCAATATCTTTGTAGGCATAGAAGTCAATGGTTAGATTCTTTTTATTCGAGATATATCTCGCATTGGGAGAGAAAGAGTGATTGTATAAACAACCGTATCCTAGAGCTATAGCTTTATCCTCTCCCCACCGAAATACATAGTTTTTGAGGATGCTTGTCCTCATTTGTTCCCATTCGTTTTTGGAAACAACGATAATTGGGGCTGACTCAAGTAAATCACCTTTTTTAAAACTCCCGGTTGCATAAATTCCTCTGCCATATTTCTTTGTATTACTCATTTTCAGTTTTATCAGTGTACTCCCTCCTTTACTCAAGATCCTTTAAATGCTTTCGAAGATAGCTGTTGCGTTGTTCAATGAAGCGAAGGATTAATTCTGGCTCGCTATTAAATAGCGCAATAGTTTGCTTCTTATACGGATCTAAAGAAATATAGGGATTTAATTGCTTGTGGAGATTGGCTACCATAGGTTCAATAGCCTTAACTGTAAATTTCGTTTCTAGAACCTCAGCCATCATACGACGGTATTGCTGCCTTATTTCCAAAACATCCAGAAGACGTGCAGTGAGCGTATTATAGCCTTCGATTGGAACGGCATCAAATTCCATTATGTCGCCATTCCAATTTCGACCCCAAGTTGCGTCATAATCCCAAGGGATCATTTGATATAAACCCGTCTCTTCATTTCGAAATATAGAATAGTTGTGAATAAACCCATCATAGTTTTGGGTACACACGGCCCCGCATAGCCACAATAAGTAATTGTCGATATTCATATCCTTTTTAATCGCTTCACCAAATTCCTCTCGGTTAGTTGTATTTATTTTTATAATAAACCTTTCTAAATCTTGATTATCCTTATCGCTACCTATTTTTTGATAATATCCAGATAGAAGTGAAGATTTTGGCTTTTCCTTTGGTGTTAATAGAGAAAAGTTTGCATGGTTGATCGTGGCATAATAAATAGGACCAGACGGCAGTCCTCTTTTTTGTAAAAAGAATTCATCCACCGATTCAAGTTCTAGATAAATTCCCTTTGTCTCCCCGTTCAATTCTAGAAGGACATGCTTACTAATTGGAGCAATACTCCCAATACTCTCGAAAAAATCAAAGGAAAGCTTGTTGCGTATTAAGGAAGGATCCCGGTATTCAGCATTTAAGTGTATCTCACGGGCAGCAAACTCTTCTTTATATGACCTAAAGTCGATGCTATAGGATTTCTTCCGAAATTTACGGGTATGATCTCCCCGATAGGATAATCCAATCTCATAAGGAATATTTTCTACAACTAATCTGGAGGGAACATGATCATCTTTCCATACATCTTGCATTAGTATCTTTAGATCTTTCGGCTCAATCGTTATACCATAAGTGGGGATAGAAGTATCTTCCATAAAATCATTCCCTTGCTTTTTTTATATCATATGAGGAAGCAAGTGGTGTTGATAATAAATTGGGGCTTAACACTAGAACAAATTAATATCAATAGACATAGAATACACTATCTGATTGTAAATAAATTTTAAGGAAGGTGATAATATGGGAGAAACTCAAATACTAGATTTAATAACACAAGCTAAAGATTCCGGGCTGGATGAGTTCTTAGTTCGAAATCCTATGTCAAAAAAAAGCAGCGGTGGTACTGACGGTACCGGCAAGAGCACTGGTAAAGGTACCGGCA
>NZ_RXHU01000031.1 GCF_003955665.1 Paenibacillus whitsoniae | reverse complement strand
ACAATGCAGTAAGAAGCTTGCGGTATGCCGTCATAAGGCACTCCGACGCTGCCGACATTGAACAGCATCAGCCCCTCGTGAGACTTGGCGGGCGCCTGCGCTTCGGACGGATTCTTCATCGTCAGTAAGTACGGGATATGTATGTCGCCATAACCGACGATATCCGGCAGCGGGCCATCCCCGGTCATCTCCGTATTAAGGAACATCGCAAGCCTGTCCTTCTTAGGCGATTTGCGCTTAACGCGGTGGTAAACGCTGACGGCGGAGGCGTGAAAGAGGCGAAATCGCTTGCCGCTCAAACTAAAATCCACCGAAAACGGCAGCTCTTGCAAATAGCGCAGCCGCTCTGCCCCCAATTGCTTCTGCTGCCACTGACCGGCCGGCTTATCCTGAGGCAGCGTAATGCCGAGATCCCAATTGCCCTGCACAACGGTCTCGCACATGGTCTGCAGCAGATCGACGACGGCGGCCGAATCGGGACCTTTGCCGACAAGATCGCCTAAACAGACAATGCGGGAGACACCTCTTTGTTTTATGTCGGCAAGCACAGCTTCCAGTGCCGGCAGATTGCCGTGAATATCTGAAATGATCGCGATTTTTTCCAAAGGTCTAATCCTTCCTGTCTTCGGTTCCCGTGTCCACGTGATGTTTCTGTTATACCATACAGACGGCCGGCTGAAAATGTGACATGCTGACTATTACCCAACAAAGTCGAGTTCTGTTATAATTTGTAGGGGGAAAGGGGAAGGTTGACCATTGGAATCCAGACGAGATCGTCACACTAAACCAAAAAAGAATCGCACAACCGGCAAGCAGCTGCCTTGGCGTACGTTAGGCGGGCTGACCGTTGCCGCCGTGCTTTGTTTCGCTGTTGGCATAGGGGCTTCCTATTTAACTTCGAAAGGAAACTCCGTGGAAGACAGCGAGTCTGCGGCATCGCCGATTACAAGTGCTTCTCCTCTGCCGACCGGTTCAGGTACGAGCACGCCGGCAGCCAGCAGCGAGCCGAGTCCAAGCTCAAGCTCGACGCCGATCGGAACGAATCCGCCTCTGGCGGCCGTAACGCCTTCTGCAACAACGGGCACAGTCCCGAGTGAAAGCGGCGCTGACGGTCAGGTCAAGCTATCTTTCGTGGGGGATGTCATGTTCGCCTCCAAAGTTGAGGATATTGTGAAGCAAAAAGGATACGACTATCCTTTTACCAATGTGAAAGAAGATTTGACAAAACCCGATTATACGATTGCCAATCTGGAAACGCCGATTTCGACCCGAGGAACGCCGCAAGATAAAGAATACTCGTACCGTTCTGCGCCGGAAGCCTTGACGGCTCTGAAAAACGCGGGCATTGATCTGGTCAATCTGGCGAATAATCATGTTATGGATTACGGCGAGGCAGCTTTTTTGGATACGATGGCTTCGCTTGATGAAA
This sequence comes from Paenibacillus whitsoniae, assembly GCF_003955665.1. Lineage (GTDB taxonomy): Bacteria > Bacillota > Bacilli > Paenibacillales > NBRC-103111 > Paenibacillus_E > Paenibacillus_E whitsoniae. The sequence goes on along the minus strand of NZ_RXHU01000031.1, from coordinate 56,315 downwards.
CGGGAATACGACGCGTCGGTGCCGGCAAGGATGCCGCAGAAGCTTACCAGCCGGTTATCGTGGAGAAGCAGGGTGTTCGGATTGCTTTTCTGGGATTTAGCCGCGTAGTGCCGAATACGTCTTGGAAAGCGGGCAAAAATCATCCCGGCGTCGCCGAAACGTATGATTACCGTATCCCGGTGGAGGCGATTCAAAAAGCGAAAGCGAACGCCGATCTCGTCGTCGTCATTGCGCATTGGGGCATCGAACGGGAGGATTCGCCGGACAAGTACCAGAAGGAACTCGCTCATCGCTACATTGATGCTGGCGCCGATCTTATTGTAGGCGGGCATCCGCACGTGCTGCAAGGCTTCGAGCAGTACAAAGGCAAGTGGATCGCGTACAGCCTCGGCAATTTTGTTTTTACGACAAATGAAAACCAGAAGACATGGGATTCTGCCATTTTGGAGGCTTCCTGTTCGAAAGCGGGCGGCTGCAATCTGCACGTAGCGCCGATTCTAACGACATATGCGCTCCCGACCCCGATGGGCCCGGAGGATGGAGCCAAATTGTTTGCACGGCTTAGTCAAATTTCGATTGGCGCCAAAGTCGACGGGAACGGGTTTGTCAGCCTGAAATAGCCTAAAGGAGATCACACAATATGACAGCAACCATTCGCAATATTTACTGTGTAGGGCGCAACTATCGCGCGCATGCGGCAGAACTGGGCAACGACGTGCCGGATCAGCCGATGATTTTCACCAAGCCGACGCATGCCTTGGCGCCGATGAACGGCGAATCGCTGGCGCTGCCAAGCGGGCAGGGCGAGATTCACTATGAGACGGAGCTTGTTTTACATATCGCGAAGCCTTATGAAGCCGGAGCGAGTGTGGATGCGCTGGTGGACAGCTATGCACTCGGCATTGATTTTACACTGCGCGACGTACAGAGTGTGATAAAAAAGAAAGGTCAGCCGTGGCTGCCGGCCAAGGGTTTCCTGAACTCCGCACCGCTTAGTGACTGGCGTCCGTTCCCAGGCGCGGCCAAGCTGGCGGAGCGCAACTTCCAGCTTCGCTTGAATGACACGGTTGTACAAGACGGCAATATCGGCAACATGATTTTCGATCTGCAGACAATCATAGATTATATCGCGAAGCATTATGGGCTGGGGCCAAGCGACATCATTTATACCGGCACGCCGGAAGGGGTAGGGCCGGTGCAAAGCGGCGACCGCCTTGAGCTGTTGTTCGGCGAGGAGTCATTCGGCGCATTCACCGTTACGATGTAGGCAAAAGAATCTTCTCCAAGGGTTATCGATACCTTTGGAGGGGATTTTTTTGTTATCAAGGAGCTCTCTCGTTGTGCGATCTGAAAAAGGGAACGAAACAACGCTATTTTTAGTAAATCAGCGGATTTATGCATTTTGCGGCGTGTAGTTCCGCTAAATTTAGCTGATCAACGAGTGGTACCGGCGGGGACAACCCTAGCGGCCAACTCACGATAGCGTAACGGTTGCCACAGAGCTCATTGCCTCGAAAGACGGGGAATTTGGATTTTAACCTGCGCCAACGTGCCTATTTCATTGAAATCTAGTGAAATCGGGCTGCTTTCATGTGAATAAGCTCCATGCAGCGGCACACCAAAAAACCTAGCGATCCCTCGCTAGGTTTTACTTCCCACGCCTCACACGTCGGCGTACTCTTCTCTTGCACGAAGTAGCGCCGGCAGCTGCTCGAAAAAGACGTCCACAACCGCGGGATCGAAATGCTGCCCTCGCTCCTCTTGGAACAATTGGAGAATGCGATCCAGCTCCCACGCTTTCTTGTAAACCCGCTCGCTGCCGAGCGCATCGAACACGTCCGCAATCGCCGTGATGCGGCCATAGATGTGAATGTCCTCGCCGCTGATCCCGCGTGGATAACCACGGCCGTTCCATTTCTCATGGTGCTCATAAGCAACGAGTGCAGCTGTTTTCAAAATCCGCCTGGAAGAGTTCTTGAGCAGATTGTAACCGATCACGGTATGATTCTGCATCAGCTTGAACTCCTCGTCCGTCAGCTTGCCGGGCTTGTTCAGCACGGCGTCCGGAATGGCCACTTTGCCGATGTCGTGCATCGGCGACGCCATTTTGAGCAGATCGGCTTCCTCCTGCCCAAGGCCAAGTCCGAGCGCGATCAGGTAGGAGTACTCTGCAACCCGCTTGACGTGGTTGCCGGTTTCTTTGGACCGGCTTTCGCCGATTTCCCCCATGCGGAAAATAATTTCCTTCTGCGTTTCTTCAATTTCATTTGTGAGCAAAGCGGATTCAAGCGATTTTCCTGCGTAGGACGCGGCAAGCGTCAAGTACTCCATATCCTTCGCCGAAAATTGTCCGCTCGCCGTCAATTTATTAATCGCCTGATAGGCGCCCATGATTTCGCCTTCGCTATTTTTGAACGGGATCACCATCAAAGCCTGGGTTCGGTAGCCGGTTTGCTGATCCGTGCGCAGCGCGCCATGTTCCAAAAAAGATTTATATTCTTCATTCGTATAGGCATCGTCAATAAAAACAGCCCGATCGTTCATCACCGAATAGCCCACAAGTCCTGCGGAGCTCGGAATCCGGATTTCGTCCAGTCCGTGAGCGACTTTCGACCACAGCTCATCCTTGTGCTTATCGAGCAGCCAGACCGTACAGCGATCAGATACGATCATTGCACGCCCCATGTCCGCCATGAGCATCAGCACGTTCTCCAACGTTCGTTCGTTGGCGATTTTGGCTGCATATTCAAAAATAATGCGCAGCATTTCCTCTGGTTCCAGATCCCGCTTGGGAGTGGAATGTGCTTGGGGTTGATCTAGCTCCATGGCAGCCTCCTATCGTTCATCCCTCTTATGATACCACAGAATGGGGAAATTTGGCGTGAGAAATTGGCGAAATGAGTCGAAATGCCTATGTTTCTTGTGGGCTAATAGAATGATGGCGGTCTATGCTACAATAGAGGCAGTGAGAATGGTCTGTTTTTACAAAAGGAGGAAAGCGCAGTTGGAGTGGCTGATTGGGCTTGCTGGCAGCAGCTGTATTGCCGCCGCCGCTTATTGGAAAAAATCGCTCTCCCTTTCGGGCGCGCTCGCAGCTGTCGTTCTCGGCACCGCTATGTACGGGCTGGCCAGTGCCGCGTGGTTCGGTACGCTGATCGCTTTCTTCGTTTCCTCGAGCATGCTCTCGAAACTAAAAGCGAAGCGCAAAGAGGAGGCGGAGCAAGGTTACGCCAAAGGCAGCAGGCGGGACTGGGGACAGGTGGCGGCTAACGGAGGGCTTGGCCTTCTTGCCTGCATAGCGAACGCCGTATGGGCTAGCGAACTATGGTGGTTTCTGTTCCTTGGCGTGATGGCGACGGTGAACAGCGATACTTGGGCGACCGAAATCGGAGGCTTGAGCAAGGGGGAGCCGAGGTTTATTCTGACCGGCAAGCGAGTAGCGCCAGGAACTTCCGGCGGGATTACCAAGCTCGGCTTGGCAGCATCTTTGCTTGGAGGAGCGTTCATCGGTTTAGTCGGCGGCGGACTGGGGGAGTGGGGGGATGCGGATCAATTCGCCCGCGGCTGGATGGCCTATAGCTTGCTTGGGGCTGCATCCGGGCTGCTTGGCGCGCTCATCGATTCTGTACTGGGGGCAACGGCGCAAGTCATGTATCGGTGCGAGCACTGCGGGAAAACGGTGGAAAAGCCGGTGCACTGCGGACAAAAAGCCCGCCAGATCCGCGGTCTTCGGTTCATGAGCAACGATGCGGTAAACGCACTTTCATCGCTGGTTGGAGGGTTTATCTGTCTAGGCTTTAGTTTCCTTTTATGAGAGGCTACGCGCCCGTTTCTGTTTGAACGGCTTCTGTCTGTGTTACAGCAGGCTCGGCCGCAGCGGTGACGGGCTTTTGCGCTTCCAGCAGCTGCTTCTCGAGCAGCTTGACTTTCCGCTGCAATTTGTATCCGCGCACGATGCCGAACATGCCCACCATCAGGCCGCCAAGCAGCGTGGAGGTCAGAATGACGAGAATAAGCGGCGTCGACGTCTCGGCAAACAAGAAATTCACCTTTACGGGCTCAACGTTAATGACCGCGAAGACGGCTGTTATAAGTGCAAAGATTAAACCGGCAATAAGCATACCCTGAATTTTCATCGCAATCGTTCCTCTCTTTAGAGGTAGTTTTTTAAATACTCATTTTTAGAAAAAAAGGTTGAAAGCATCCGCCTTCAACCTTTCCTCGAACTTTCTTACTTCGTCAGTTCTTCCATTTGATCGAGCAGCGAGCTGAATACGCTCATCGCTTGCTTGATCGGCTCCGGCGTGGACATATCGACGCCTGCCTTCTTCAAGATATTAAGCGAGTAGTCGCTGCCGCCGCTCTTGAGGAAGCTCAGGTATCGCTCGACCGCCGGCGCGCCTTCATCAAGAATTTGCTTCGCGAAGCTTGTAGCCGCCGAGAAGCCGGTCGCATATTTATACACATAGAAGCTGTTGTAGAAGTGAGGAATGCGAGCCCATTCCATCTCGATGTCCTGATCAACGACCATGTCGTTGCCATGGTACAGTTTGTTCAGGCCGTAGTAGATATCGCTGAAATCCTGCGGCGTCAAGGACTCGCCTTGCTCCGTTTTCTCGTGCGTAATCATTTCGAATTCGGCAAACATCGTTTGACGGAACACCGTCGTACGGAACTGATCCGCATAGTAGGTAAGCAGATACAGTTTTTCCTTCGGATCCGTTACGCGTTTGAGCAAATAATCCATCAGCAGCGCTTCGTTCAGTGTGGAGGCCACTTCCGCGAGAAAAATCGTGTACTGCGCATAGCGGTACTCCTGATTCTCGTCGGACAGATACGAGTGAATCGCATGGCCCATCTCGTGCGTCAGCGTGAACATGCTGTTCAGATTGTCCTTGTGGTTCAGCAAGACGTACGGATGCGTGCCGTAAGCGCCCCAGCTGTACGCGCCGTTGCGTTTGTTTTTATTTTCATATACGTCGATCCAGTGGTTGTCAAAGCCTTCCTTCAAAATCTTCAAGTAGTTCTCGCCAAGCGGCGCTAAGCTCTTGATGACTTCTTCCTTGGCCTGGGCGTAGGTAATGTCCATTTTGAACTCTTCCACCAGCGGAGCAAACAGGTCGTACATGTGCAGCTCGTCAACCTTCAGCAGCTTTTTGCGCAGCTTCAGATAGCGCTGGAGCTGTGGCAGAGCGTCATGAATCGTGCCGATCAGGTTCGTGTACACTTCTTTTTTGATGTTATCGCCGAAGAGTGTAGATTCGAGCACAGATGGATAATGACGGGCCTTGGCATAGAAAATATTTTTATTGATGTTCGCGGCAAGCGTTGCGCCGATCGTGTTTTTATTGTTGCGATACGTCTGGTATACCGCGTGAAAAGCGTTCTTGCGCACTTCCGGGTCGCGGCTCTCGAGGAACTGAATGTAGCTGCCGTGCGTCAGCTCGACTTCCTCGCCTTTTTCGTTTTTTATTTTCGGAAATTTCAAATCCGCATTGTTCAGCATGCCGAAAATGGTGCTCGGTGCACCGGCCATGTTGCCGGCTTGCGCAAGCAGCGCTTCTTGATCTTTCGAAAGTGTATGCGGCTTTTGGCGGATCATTTCTTCCAGTGTCTTTTTGTAAAAAGCAAGGGAGGGATCATTCACCAACTGCTGAAGTTTCTCTTCCGACAAACTCAAAATTTCCGGAGATACGAACGAAAGCGCTTCGCCGACTTCAACCGAAATTTTCTTCGCTTTATCCGAAAGCGCTTGATAGGTAGGCTCGGCTGTATCTTCATGATGTTTCATGTTGGAATACACATAAAGTCGCTCTGTCTTAAGAGAAATTTCATCTTCAAGCTGGAAAATTTGCTTCACAGCGGCAGCATCCGTCAGCTTGCCCTGGAAGGCGCTGATCTTGCCGAGCGAATCTTTCACGCTTTGAAATTCTTGATCCCAGGCCTTCTGGTCGGCATACAGATCCTCCAGTTTCCACTTATGCTCGGCCGGTACTTGCTTGCGTTCCAATAGTTGAGTCATCGGAGCCCTCCTGTTCGTCGATTGAGATGGGGGTAAGCTGCTATCCTTTGCGTGTAAATCCGCTGCGGGCACTGAGCTGAGCAGCAGGCCCATGGCGGCAGTTACATAGAGTAATCGCAATACGGTCACGCTCCCGGCATATGCCCATGGGGGAGCTGGGGCGGAAGCCCTGCGCTTCCACAACTCCCCTAGCATGGTTTTCACCATAGTATGACCGTTCTGCTTTTCAATTATGAATATTATATGAAAAAGCTGGAAGGAAGTCTATTCATGTTCCCAATCGGAAGAAGCTGAACAGGATCAGGAAGAAGGACACGGCTACCATAACAATGGCGAGCAGGGCCAGGTAACGCTTCATCTGCGGAGGCAGCGTATCCTTTTTCATAATCAGAATGATCGCGAGACAAAAAGAAACGATCACAAACGTAAGAATCGAGCCGGAATCGGCCATGCCAATCATCCTTCTACACTAGATTATGACGCCAGTCTAGCGGCGCATGCTACTCTTTTTCGCTGTAGAAAGGTGAAAACCCTTTTTATCCGGCATGCTGCATGGTATCGTTCGGAGCGTCGTCGGCGTCTTCCTTGACGAGCACGTAATTGCCGCGCGCATCCATTTTGACGGTGTAGCGGTCTTCCTCCGCAATTTGCGCTTCCTCACTGAGCTCCTTCGGGAGCGTCAATTCTCCGCTGTTGCCTACTTTCACTTGATAGCCGATCATTTTCGACCAGTTGCCTGCGGCAAGGACAAGCACGATCAGAAGGCCGATGAACGTCCATTTTGCGATGGCATTGCCTGCAAAGAGCGCATGCGTCACGCTGTCGCCTGTAATCATTTTGCCTGCGGTAAGTACCAGTACACCTGCACCGATATAAATAATCCAAGGATACTTTTCAATCCAAGCAATGAATAAGGTGCTGCCCCAGACGACGATCGGTACGCTGACGAGGAGGCCGAGAATAACGAGCAGGAAGCTGCCGTGAGCAGCGCCGGCGACCGCAATGACGTTGTCCATGCCCATCACAGCATCTGCGATAATAATGGTGCGGATCGCGGCCCACATGCTGTCTTTCGCGCCGACGTTATCGTGATTTTTCTTTTCGGTGAGAAGCTTATACGAAATCCAGAGGAGCAGGATGCCGCCGGCAAGCAGCAAACCGGGGATTTTTAACAGGCCGACCACGAGAACCGTAGCCGCAGCACGAATGGCAATCGCACCGACCGTGCCCCAGAGAATGACTTTCTTTTGCGTCTCTTTTTTCAAATTGCGCGCGGCCATTCCGATGACAATCGCGTTATCCCCTGCGAGAACCAGATCGATCAGAATAATGCTGAGTAGTGAGAAGAGAAAACTTGTGGACAAAATATCCATGTGAAACACGCTCCTTACGAAAGTTTTGATAAAAAAATGAGCCTACCCGCGATACTAGCACGGTGAAGGCTCATTTCCATCAAAAAAGACCTTCACCAATTTTCTTGAAATTGGCAAAGGTCTTGCTAACAACGATATCGTTGCCAATAAAGCCGGGACCTGATGAGGATCCGAATTGACGACTTTATTGTACCAGCTACTCCCCTTTGGAGTGGTGCTATGAAATTATGATTCATTATAAGCATGAATTGATAATAAAGTCAATACAATGTTCGTTTTGCTGACATAAACTTTTGGAATCGGATTAGAGTGCCTTCAAGTTATCCAGAATCGCTTGACGTTCCTCTTCAGTGCCATCGAATTTGTCCGGAGCAAATCGTTCGTTTGCCCAATGCATCATGGCCGGTCGGCCGATGAAGGTATGGCATTCTTCGCCCCATTGGTCGGAAATTTCGGTCAGCACAATTTTGGAGCCTTGTACTTCGACGTTGAGCATGTTCCATTTATCTTTTTTGTAGATCGTATGTTTCTTGAAAGGTTGATTCGCCATCGGTATTCCTCGTTTCTATAAGTGGGTTCGCTTCTTGACATCGTACCATAAACGGGACCGTATTTCCAAACGGCTAGTAGGAAAAAAGGGGTTGCGGCCCGCACCTGCGCGTGATAAAATCCTCCTAATCCTTTCCAAGTTGCTTTAAAGCGAAGCAAGGGGAGGGACGTGCAAGGCGAGCTAAGCGGAGACTGTAGAGCTGAGATGAGGAGAGATGAGCAATGGAAACAAAGCGTATTTATGAGCAGGCAGGCGTCGCTATGACGTCAAGATCGTATGCGGAATATGAGAAAATGTTCATGTTGCAGACCGAGGATTTGATCGGCAAGCGTGTGCTTGATGTCGCTGGAGGCGCATCGTCGTTCACGGCGGATGCCCGGCAAATCGGCATCTTGGCGGAGGCGGCGGATCCGCTTTACGCGATGTCGGCAGCCGAGATTGAGGCCCACGGCCGAGCGGAGATTGAAGTCGTCGCAGCCAAAATGGAAAAGCTGACAGACGTCTACGACTGGACGTATTACGGTTCCGTTGAGCGCCATAAAGCCGGAAGGATTGCGGCGCTTGAGCGGTTTTTAGCGGATTATGAAAGCAGTGATCAGGCTGAGCGGTATTATGCCGCGGCGCTGCCGGAGCTGCCTTTTGAACATAGCAGTTTTGATTTCGTGCTGTGCAGTCACTTTTTATTTTTGTATGAGGCGCAGTTTGATTTCGAATTTCATCTTGCGGCTGTGAAGGAACTGCTCAGGGTGTGCAAGCCCGGGGGTGAAGTGCGGATTTATCCGCTGCTCAGTTTCCGAACGGAGGAGTATTCCCGCCTAGCGGACCTGCTTGATGAGCTTGCATGGAATGGCTTTTTTGCGCAAAAAGGAGAAGCCGACTTACCGTTTTTGCCAAATTCGCATCAATTTTTGAGCATATCGAAACCGCGGCTTGGCTAGTGGAAAACGTTGGTACATCAACAATTTTCAGCTTTTTCTCAGCGGGATTTTCGTTGATTTATCTCCTTGGTAATGGTATAATTTCCTTATTCGTCATAGATGGCGATATTTTTAGGAGGTTGTTCACTTGAAAGGTACAGTTAAATGGTTCAACGCAGAAAAAGGGTACGGTTTCATTTCTGTTGATGGCGGCGACGATGTATTCGTTCACTTCTCCGCAATCCAAGGCGAAGGATTCAAAACATTAGAAGAAGGCCAATCCGTTGAGTTCGACATCACTCAAGGAAACCGTGGTCCTCAAGCAGCTAACGTCATTAAATTATAAGATTTAAGGGGCTCCCTACTTATAAATAGTGTCATAGCACAAGCAAATAAGGCAGTTTCCGGTTCGTCCGGGACTGTCTTTTTTGTTGCTGAACTGTAAAATAAAGCCTCTCCGCCTTTCCATTGGAAAGAACGATGAGGCTTCTTGCGTACGGGGAAGGCGCTACGCGGGAAACAAGCCGCGCCATAAAATATCGACAATCTGCACGGCGGCTTCGCTTTCGTGAGGGAACATTTTGGCGCCATCGGCGTCGCGGGCATGGCCCATCATGAGCAGTGACGTATAGGCACGTGCAATGATGCGACCGTTCACAGGCCCGATCTCGCCGGATGCGGCGGATTTGTCAAATTCGGCTTCCAGCGCGTCGAGAATGCCCTGTTCGGCTTTGCGCATCGTCTGCATCTGCTCCTCGGTCAGCGTCGCTTCCATCTTGCGCATGAAAGAGTGCAGATCGAAGTCGATCGCCTTGAGATGGGCTTCCGTAATGTCAATCAAGCGTTCGCGCAGCGGGGCCGGCTTGCTTAATCGCTGCATGGTGGCGCGGCGTACGTTGTCCATCAATAACACCATGGAAGCGGTCAATAGATCGGATTTGGACGGAAAGTAATAATACACAGAAGCTTTGGTAACTTGGCATTCCTTGGCGATATCGTCCATGGACACCGTTTCAAACCCGCGGGAAAGATACAGCCCGATTGCGGTTTGTAAAATTTTTTGATTCAGCGGTGTATCGCCTTCGGAGACACGCGGTCTGCCGAGCGGCTTGGATTTTGGACTCATGGTGCTCACTCCTGAAAAAAAGAATTTACATGACATCTTGATTAATTAACTATCCAGTATATATAATTAAAAGCGAAGCGAGACATTATCATCGTATAGGAGAGATTACGCGCGATGCATGAGACACCTTTATTCAGCAAAGCCGGTTCCCTGTTCGCAGGGCGACGAAGCAAGTGGGTTACCCTTGCCGTGTGGGTTATACTTATTGGCATTTTATCCGTCTTTCTGCCCAACGTCAATTCACAGGAAAACAATGCAGCCCGTCAGCTGCCGGACGACAGTTGGTCCCTGCAAGCGACCGAGCTCATGCATGAGCATTTTCCGAGCAATGAAGGCGTGCCGGCGCTCGTTGTGTGGTATCGGGCTGACGGCCTGACCGATCCGGATTTGGCGGGGATTCAGAAGGTCGCCGCGCAGCTTACCGAGAAGCCGCTTGAGGCGCAGCAAGGCGTGCCGCCGCTGCATCAGATGCCGGCCCCGGCGCTGAAAAGCATGCTCTCGCAGGATGGCAAGCTGCTCGTGCTGCCGGTGTCGTTCGAGGAAGGCACGGAGACCGAGGTGCTGCAAGAAGGACTTAAGAAGCTGCAGGAAGTGGCGACTGTACAGCTTGGGGGTGATCCGTTTGCTGCCCCGATCACGGATGGCGGCCTCCACGCGCGTATCACCGGGCCTGTCGGCATTCAGACCGATGCGACGGCGTTGTTCAAAAATGCAGACTTCGCTTTGATGCTAGCTACAGTTTTACTCGTCTTGATCTTGTTAATATTGTTATATCGATCACCCATTCTGGCGATTATTCCATTGATCGGCGTTGGATTTGCCTACGGCATTATTTCACCTGTTCTCGGCTTTCTAGCTAAGCAAGGCTGGATTACAGTCGATGCGCAATCGATTTCCATTATGACAGTGCTGTTGTTCGGGGCTGGTACGGATTACTGTTTGTTTTTTGTGGCACGTTACCGGCAGGCGCTCTTGCAGGAGAAGGATCCATACGGTGCGCTGCGGACATCGTTCGCCGGCTCTACTGGCGCTATTGGGATGAGCGGACTAACCGTGATCGTATCGCTTTTGGGCTTGCTTTTTGCACATTACGGTTCAAATCATCGCTTTGCTATTCCGTTTAGTGTGGCGATCTTCATTATGGCAGTCGCTTCATTGACGCTGGTCCCGGCGCTGCTCGCCATCATCGGCCGCGTATCGTTCTTCCCATTCATTCCGCTTACACCTGAGATGCGCGCGGAGAAGGAGAGGAAGAAAGGTAAGCGGATTCGGGAACAAAAGGCGGTTGGACGTTTTAGCGCAGCACTTGGGCAGATCGTGACCGAGAAGCCAAGGAGTGTGCTGGTTGTCAGTCTACTCATCCTGCTCGCGCTCGCTTCGTTTGCGCCGCAGATCAAATTTACGTACAACATCCTAGAGTCATTTCCAACCACCATGCCGTCCCGCGAAGGATTTCAGCTGCTTGGGGATCACGTATCGCAAGGTTCGTTAGCGCCGATGAAAATAATCGTGAACATGGAAGGCAAGTCCATCGACGTCAAAAGCGCTTTGTCGTCACTGCCTTATGTTGCTTCAGTCGGCAATGCGGTTGACAGCTCCAAGGATGCAAATTTTAAGAGCTACGAGCTGATCTTCAAGGAAGATCCGTATGATCTTGACATCATCGACCGGGTTCCGGACATTCGCAACATCGTGGAACAACAGATGTCCGCTGCTGGGATTGCTGCTCCCAAAGTATGGGTTGGCGGTGAAACTGCCACCCAGTATGATACCAAAACTGTCGTTGAACGCGATACGCGTGTCGTCATTCCTGTCGTCATCGGGGTGATTGCGCTGCTACTGCTCGTTTATTTGCGATCCATCGTCGCCATGATTTATCTGATCGCTACAGTCATTCTGTCCTATTTCTCCGCACTAGGTGCGGGATGGCTGATTCTTCACCAGTTCATGGATACGTCAGCCATTCAGGGACTTATTCCGCTGTACGCCTTCGTCTTCTTGGTTGCGCTTGGCGAAGACTACAACATCTTCATGATCTCCAGCATCTGGCAGGAGCGCGGCCGTTTGGGCCTGAGAGAGGCGGTCCGGCTCGGCGTCAGCTCGACAAGCTCGGTAATTACTTCGGCGGGGCTCATTCTCGCAGGCACGTTTGCCGTGCTGGCTTCGCTGCCGATTCAGGTGCTTGTGCAGTTCGGCGTCATTTGCGCCATCGGCGTACTGCTGGACACGTTCATCGTCAGACCGTTCCTCGTACCGTCGATTACGATTCTGCTGGGCAGGGCGGCATTCTGGCCTGGGAAAGCGGATGCACCCGTACCGCAAACGAACCGCTAGCAAAAAGAGTTGCACGCAAGGTACATAAGTACTTTGCGCGCAACTCTTTTTCACTTAGTCGATAATGTCCAGAATATCGTCGATTTCTTTACGCGCCAGCTTGCCTGGACGCTCTTTCGGATGCCCAAGGGCAATGACCATGTTGATCTGGAACTCCGTTGGAATGTTCAGATACTCGCGGATTTGATCCTGCGCGAGCAGCACAGGGCCTGTCATCGGGCACGTCGCGAGGCCTCTGGCATGCGCTGCAAGCATCAAATTCTGAGATGCGAGGCACGAGCTCTTGATGCCTTCTTCCGCCCAGACGTGATCGTCCACCAGCTGAATCGGATCGAAGATCCGCTCGCGGAACTTGGACTCATACGGCGTTGCCAAGCAAACGATCAGCACCGGCGCGTCGGAGAAAGCCGTTGCGTACGGGCCGAACGATTTGACCAGGAGGCGCGCTTCGCGGGAAAGTCCTTTTTCCTCCGCTGCGGCGGCGCGCAAGTGAAGCTGGTCCCAGGTCAGCTGTTCAATATGTTTAATTTTCTCTGTATTTCGGATCGCAATAAACTTCCAAGTCTGGGAGTTTGTATCGCTTGGCGCAAACCGCGCGCAGTCAATGATCTCGCGAATATCGTCCACGGACACTTCCTGCTCGGTAAAATTCCGCACACTGCGGCGCTCCAGCACGACTGTTTTAAAATCTTCATACGTCATGAATCGTGTACCTGCCTTTGCTGCTCTATTAGTTAAACTATTATTAGTAAGTCCTAAGACTATATCTTATTATAGGGGCTTTCGAAAACGAGTACAACTGCCTCTCCCGTAGAATGCCCTCCGGCTGCTAAACGATGCGTCTCTAGTCCGCTCCCGGTCAGCGTGATGTTCCGGCGAGTTTCTCGTCAATCTGGAACACATGGGTCGCGATAAAGCCAAGTGTAGATATGATAGACAACACTGCTGCAAACGTATAAAGCGTCGCCCCGCCGGCAAGGTCAAAGATCCACCCGCCGAGCATCCCGCTGATGAGTCCGGCGACGCTGGACCAGGCTACCGCGAAAATTGCCTGGCCCGACGAGCGGTACTCGTCCGGAATAATTTGGCTCAAATAGCGGTTCGCCGTAAACAGGAAGATGCCGAACGTCAGGCTGTGCAGCAGTTGAACGCCCAGAATCCAGTTGGGATTGTGAATGTGGCCCATGAATATAAATCGAATGGTATAGATCACGCCCGCAAAGATGAGCAGCGGAATCTCTTTGAAGCGATGCCCATGCTTGCTCAGGAAGAAGAAGATCGGAATTTCGCTCAAGGCCGACGCCATCCAAGCGTAGCCGATCATCGAATCGGAAGCGCCGAGCTGGCGCATGTAAAGGGCAAGAAACCCGTCGTTGCAGCGATGGGAGACAGACATAATGACGATCAGACCGAGGAACCAAAGGAACCTTTTGTTGCGAATGATGTTCACCATACCACTGAACGCCATCTTTTTGCCGCCTTCGCGTACGTCTTTCAGCAGCAGTACGATGATGAGCGAGCAAGAGATCGTGATGAAACAGAGCATCGGTGTCAGTCCGGTGCCGTATACGCGCAGCAGAACGCCGAACACGCCGGCGGAGAAGGCGAACCCGATGGAGCCCCAGGCGCGGAAGGACGCGTAGCTTTTGCCATTGGCCCGGATGTTCAGCATCACCTGGCTGTCATTCAAGGAGTTGACGGGCTGCTGAAAGAAGAAAAACGCCGCCAAACATACATAAAGCAGTGCAAACCAGCCTGCCGTAAATACAAGCACTGCTGTGACGAGCTGGCCGATCAGCAGGATGACCATAATTTTTTTCACCGTCTGGAAACGGTCGCTCAGAATTCCCCATAGCAAGTTCGTGGCAATGCCGATCAGCGGGCCGATGGCGTAGAGCAGGCCGATCTGAATTTTGGAGTAGCCTTTGTAGTCGAAATATAAAGGGAAAAACGTCACGACGATCCCCATGGTCATAAAAAAGGAAAAAGTAAACATGCGAAGCAGCAGATCGTTCGTCTGGCTATGTTTGTGTGCATTCATGATTTCTCTCACTCGTTTTCAGGTGTAGTTAAGCGGACAGACCGGACTGTCGCGGCCCTGTTGTTCTACGCAGGACGACGGTGACGACAGTCAGTTCGGCGAGCATGCCGATCGATTGGGCGAAGGCGCCGATCATGCCGTTCCAACCGGGGATTGTTGCAATCGCAACAAATAAAGCGCAAAGCGTAACCGTAGCATTTGCAGATTGGGAAAAAACCATGATCTTCGTTTCGCTGCGCAGCATGACGATGCCGTTCATATAATCAAGCCAAGGGAAGACCAGCGTCATGATCATAAAAATCCGCATAGCCTCCAGGCTCGCCTCTCGCAGTTCGGGATTCACGCCCATGATGTGAGCCATGAACCAGGGACCGGCCGGCGTATAGGCCAGAATCGCGATCAGGGTTCCGGGGATCAGACTGAGCATCGTAATAAACCGCCTGACCGTTCGGGCATCTTTGCGGTAAAAGTTCAATACAATTTGATGAATATAGGAAAAGAAACTCATCACCAGCTGCGTTAGTGATCCGGCAATCGCAAAAGAGGAGATCGCGAGGTGGGCATTCGCCGTTTTTCCTAAAATCGCATTGATCGAAGGGCCGATAATGACGGCAATGATCGAAGAATATAACAAGGGCTTATAAAAGCTGAAAATCTGCTTCTTCGTTTCAATCGTATGGTTCGGCGCTTTCTCCGGGATGACCTTGCGTAGGAGGCTGGTGCCTTCCCAAATGGCGATCGCCGCTTCGATGATCATGCCGAACATAAAAATTATGGCCCCGACTCGGCCGCTCGAGACCTGATCCGTCGTGATGAAATAGAGCGACAGCAAATACATGGCGATGATGCGTACGCCCATGCCGATCGTCAGCCACTTGGTCCGCATGTTGAAAATAATAATGCCGTGAAACAGACAGCGCAGCCCGGAAAAAATACTGACGTACATCAGGATGCGATAGACGCTTAAGGTTGAGGCCAACAATTCGCGCTCGACGCCGAAGAAATACAGAAACACCCATTCGCCCGCAGGCGTGTAACAGAGGATAAGGCCGAGCAGTAGGATGCAGGCGAAGACATAGGCGCTGACGGCGCCCATGGCCCGGAAAGAGACCCGGTCTCTCACAAGTGCGGAGCAGGCTTGCCGCAGCAGCACGACGGGCTTCTCTGTCAGACCCAGCAGACTGAGCGGAATGGCGTAAGTGGCGATGACAATTTCGGAGTTGTCCGCTCTTGCCAAGGTGCTGTTAATGATGACGTGCGAGAGCGTCACAAGGGTTGCCGACAGACCGAGGGGGAGGAAAAAAGAGATGAGCTGTCTCCAGGAGAGTGGAACATTTGCGGGCTTAGCGGTCATCTAAATCGCACTCCTTCACGTTTACAAAACATTTACTAAGTATATCAGAAAATGAATTGAGGTTGACATACAATTTTAACTGGAAACCTAAGTGGCGAAGTGATACATTTAAAAGAAGAACTTTTTTCTGTGCAGTTTTGTTTTACATGCAAGGAGGCTTGGGAATGAACGATTACTTTCAGTACGATGACAGACTTGGCATTGATCTTCCCGCGCTGGAGATGGAGTGGGAGCAGTATGCTCCGGCTGTTCGTATTGATATTTTGTTGCATTGGGAACAAATTCGCGGACGCATTCCTGACCGTATTCAGAAGCTGGAAGCGATCATTATTGACAAACAAAATAAGCTGGACGTGGAAGATGATTTCCTGACGTCCTGTGCGTTAAATTCCGAAATTGCCGAACTCGCCTCGATGATCAACGATCTTCATTTGTGGTTCCGAATCAATCAAGATTTGGAAGCGAAAACCCACCATTAATGATTGCCTATGAAGGGAGTCCTGCTGCATGCAGAGCAACAAGGATGGGAATAATTGGATTGACGCGATCTTGAAGCCGCTGTTGGAGCACGTGCCCGCGCTGTATCCGATCGAGGAATGGGATTGGGCGATGGATGCGCGCATCGAGGCGTTGAACCCGGAACAGCTGGCGCAGGGAAAGCCGGACGGTATGCTGTTTGGCAAGGCGCTGATCGCGGGTCTTTATCTGATGAACGAGAGCTTGGACAAATCGCATACGATCGCCCAGGATATTACAAATACGACAGGCAGCTATTGGCATGCGCTGATGCATCGCATGGAAGGCGACTACAGCAACGCAAAATATTGGTTTAACGATGTCGGCCATCATCCTATTTTTTCAAGCCTGAGCCAATGTGTGCGGGAACGCCTATCAGTTAAAGATCTGCAAGAGTTGGAGAATGATGCGCTTCGTCACAAGCTGGAAGTCTTGATTACAGCGCCGGTTTGGAATCCGTGCGTGTTTATCGACGTTGTCGAACTGCAAGTTTCCCTCGTGCAGAACGAGACCGTGGATGCATGGCTGAGACAGATTCAACAATCGGAAATGCAACTGCTTATCCGTTATTGTTACGAACAAAGTTGTGGAGGAAGCTGGCTTGAAGCAATTGGACAAAAATCATATACGTAGCCAGGCAAAAGTTCCGCAAGGCCCCATTCGGTTAATGCTTAGTGTGTATCGGTACATTTTGCCTGAGGTGAGTGAGCAGCTGAAGGGTTGGCAGTCTCGCGCAGATGCGATACCGGACGCCGAGCTCCGAACGCAGGCTTTGGCAAGTATCGCCTCCAAAAAATTTCACTGTCAAGGCGGAGCGGTATATGCGGCCGCTCATTTGTCGATGCGCCATATATTAATTCCGCTTATCGTTGCCTTTCAGACGATCAGTGATTATTTAGATAATTTATGCGACCGCAGCACATCGCTGGATCCGCAGGATTTTCGGCAATTGCACCAGTCGATGCTGGATGCGGTCGATCCGGCTAAGCCGATTCATGATTACTACGCCTATCGCGAGGAGAAGGATGACGGCGGTTATTTGACCGACCTCGTGCGCAAATGCCAGATGTGCATCGCCCAGATGCCCTCCTATGTCAAAGTAGCGGATCAGGTGCGTGAGTTTGTCGGGCTTTACTGCGACTTGCAGGTGTACAAGCATATCCGCAAAGATTTGCGGGAATTTGAACTGCAACAGTGGTGGAATCTGCATCATCATCAGCATCGTCAAATCGGATGGAATGAATTTGCTGCAGCCACGGGTTCGACGCTGGGCATGTTCATGCTGTTCCTTTCGGCATGCGATCCGGACCTTCGGGACGATCAGGTCGAGGCGATTCGCGAAGCGTATTTTCCATATGTGTGCGGCTTGCACATCCTGCTCGACTATCTGATCGATCAAGAGGAGGATATCGAGGGCGGGGATTTGAATTTCTGCACGTATTACGATTCGTTGGATACGACTGTAGAACGCATTGCGTTTATCGTCGAGGAGGCGCGCAGTAAGATTTTGTTCTTGGAACATCCGAGGTTTCATCGTATGATAATCGAGGGCTTGCTGGCGCTGTATTTATCCGATCCGAAAGTGAATTCCCAACAGCAAGTCAAACAAATTTCCAAGCGTCTTATGAAAAATAGCCCATTAACCCGGTTGTTTTTCTGGATCAATAGCATGTTTATACGTACGACCACTTGAACTTAGTCTTGAAGTCGGTGGAGAGAATTTGGAGGAGGAAACTAGATGTCAGCAGTAAAATCTATCGCAGTACTTACGAGTGGAGGAGATTCGCAGGGGATGAACGCAGCCGTTCGGGCGGTTGTGCGAAGCGCTCTGTTCCACGGTCTTGAGGTGTATGCCGTTCAGCGGGGTTATCAAGGCTTGATCAACGACGATATCCGCAAAATGGATCTGCGCAGCGTTGGCGATATTATCCAACGCGGCGGCACGGTGCTGCAGACGGCGCGCTGCAAGGAGTTTATGACGCTCGAAGGACAGCAGCTCGGCGCCGAGAATTTGCGCAAACGCGGCATTGATGGCCTGGTTGTCATCGGCGGCGACGGTTCATACCAAGGGGCTAACAAGCTTAGCAAATTGGGTATTAAAACGATGGGCTTGCCGGGAACGATCGACAATGACATTCCGTTTACCGATTTCACCATCGGATTTGACACGGCGGTTTCCATTGTCGTCGACGCGATCAACAAGCTACGCGACACGATGACGTCCCACGAGCGTTCCTCGGTTGTGGAAGTTATGGGCCGTCACTGCGGCGAGATCGCGCTGTATGCCGGACTTGCTTCCGGTGCGGAAACGATTATCGTGCCCGAAGTGCCTTACGATATTCAAGAAGTGGCGAGACGGATGAAAGATAATTTCAACCACGGCAAACGCCACAGTATTATTCTCGTCGCTGAGGGGGCCGGTTCAGGCGAAGGCATCGCGAGACAAATTACGGAAAACAACGGCATTGAGCCGCGTGTGACCGTACTTGGCCATATTCAGCGCGGCGGCACGCCGACGCACAATGACCGGATCTTGGCAAGCCGCCTTGGCGACTTTGCCGTGCGCAAGCTGATGGAAGGCGATTCCTCCAAAGCGTGCGGTGTGATCAAAGGCGAGCTCGTGGCAACGGATATCGACTTGGTTGTAAACACGAAGCGTACGTTCAACATGGAACTGTACGAGCTGGCAAGCCGCCTATCTCAGTAAGAGCCTATTGCTTTTCAGCTTAGGCTGCGCTATAATCACTTTCAACTTACAAATCGGCATCAGGTCAATGAAGAGCATCCAACTCGGAGACGTTTATGATCGGAAAGACTGAGCGGTCTTTCTCTAAATAGACCGGCACCGCCCGTTATCGCGGAACCAAGCGGGTGACTGACACATGGTCAGTCACCAAATTGGGTGGCACCGCGAGCAGAACGCTCCTCGTCCCAATCGGACTGAGGGCGTTCTTTGTCTTTTTCGGACAAATTCGATAACGAGGAGCGGTGAACAGTATGTTGGACATCAAATGGATTCGAGAGCATGTGGAAGAAGTAAAGCAAGCGGCGAGGAATAAGGGCGTGCCTTGCCAAGTGGAAGAGCTGCTGCGCGTGGATGAATTGCGTCGTGGGCTGCTCCAGCAGGTGGAGCAGTTTCGCCGGGAGCGTAATCGCGGGACGGAGCAGATTGGCGTGCTGCTGAAGGAAAAGCGGAAGGAAGAGGCGGAGAGGCTCAAGTCGAAGGTTCGCGAATGGAATGCGAAATTAGCTGAATATGAATTGGAGCTTGCCGCAGCAGAGGAGCAGTATCGTCAACTGATGCTTAGCGTGCCGAATCTGGCATCGTCGGATACGCCGATCGGTTTGACGGATGCGGACAACGTAATTGTGAAGGTTGTGGGTGAGCTGACGGACTTTGCGTTTGAGCCGCGCGATCATCTGGAGCTTGGTGAAGCGCTCGATCTGATCGATGTCGCCCGCGGCGTGAAAGTTGCGGGAAGCCGGAACTATTACTTGAAAGGGATGGGCTTACATCTCCACCGGGCTGTGCAGCAGCTTGCGATTGATGTCCTCACAGACCGCGGTTTCACCGTTATGGACGTGCCGCTAATGGTGCGGGAAGAGACGCTGCTGAATGCGGCTTTCTTCCCGGCCGGCAAGGATCAGACGTATGCGCTGGAGGAGAACAAGTGGCTTGTCGGTACCTCGGAGGGGCCGCTCATTTCGTACTACGCCGGCGAGATCGTCGACTTGTCGGAAGGGCCGATTCAACTCGCAGCGGTGTCGAACTGTTTCCGCAAGGAAGCGGGTTCGGCCGGACGCGACGTGCGCGGATTATACCGCGTGCACCAGTTCGCGAAAGTCGAGCAGGTGGTCCTGTGCGAGAACACGCCGGAAGCAGCGGAACGCATGCTCCAGGAGATTACCGCCAATGCGGAGCATTTGCTTGAACTGCTGGAGCTGCCGTACCGCATTGTCGCCGTCTGTACCGGCGATATGGGCAGCAAAAACTACAAACAGTTCGACATCGAGACGTGGATGCCGAGCCGCGGCGCCTACGGCGAGACGCATTCGTCGTCGCTGCTGATGGACTATCAGGCGCGGCGGACGCAGCTCCGCTACCGTGATGCTGACGGTGAGCTGCGCTACTGCTGCACGCTCAACAATACCGCGGTTGCCTCGCCGCGGATCCTGATTCCGCTGCTGGAGAACCACCAACGGGAGGATGGCTCGATCTACATCCCGCAGGCGCTGCGGCCATACATGCGAGGGCTGGCGGCAATTCCAGCTCCGGCGGCGGCAGCAGTAGAAGCAGGGGCTAGAGCTGCTGAGCGCGTATAATTGTACAAACCCCGAGTCTTGCGCTCTTCGCGCAGGCTCGGGGTTTGTACGTTTATCGGAAGTGTGGTTGCGAGAGCCGAGACTTACTAACACTGCTTTGGCAATCGACAGCGCGGCAGGCTGACGGGCAGAGGGTGGGTATGGTGCACGAGTAGGCATGAGCGTGGACGCTATATGGAGTCCAGATGAGATGTCCTACCGGCGACGTTTTGCTTTCCACAAACGCCATCGTCCCGATAAGGACGGCGGCGTTTATCTGCGGCAGATACATCGAAGGTTGGTAAGCGAAGCTTGCCTGGATAATTGGCGGAATGATCCATGAGCGATCTCCTCCAAGCTTCTCTGAACCATCGTTACCGCGGCTAATGGTTATGACAGAGCTTATATCGCCCAAAATGCAGCGATTCAACAGTTAACGGTTGTGACAGCGGCTATTTGCCTCAAACGGCACGTTTGACGAGTAAAAGCGGCAATTAAGCGCTGTGGCAACCGCTAGATCTACAATGGAGGGCGTATACGGCCAAATAGCCGCTGTGGCATCCGTTAGCCTTCCGGTCTCTCGGCGCCCTGACGACTCCACGGCACCCTGCCGATCTCTTTTTCCCTCAGCACCTACTGGCCCATCAGCGTCCTGCCTTTCAAGCTCGAGCCTGCCCTTCGACACTCTTTCAGCCGTTCAGCTCCTAGCTCGCTACTCCGCACTCTGTCCCCCCTCTGCGCTGCCCCGCCCATCAGCAATCTACTCGCCCAACCCTTGAAACCTCCGATCAATCTCAAACAAAAAACCACGCACGGGACAACCCGAGCGTGGCTTCTTAACATGTGGACGTCCGTCAGACTCAGTAGCCTTCCTTCAAATCCACCACATTCATCATCTCGCCGCCATCCAGCATGGCCGCAAGATTGTGATAAAAAATCTCGGACACGCGCTTCGCATACTGCGCGGAGGCCCCGGCAATGTGCGGTGTGACGATCACATTGGGCAGGCTCCACAGCGGCGAAGCTTCCGGCAGCGGCTCGGTCGCGAAGACGTCGAGTGCAGCGCCGGCGATCCGGCCTTCCTGCAGCGCACTGACCAACGCATCCTCGTCGAGAACATCGCCGCGCGCGAGATTGATCAGGAAGGCGCTCGGCTTCAGGAGTGCCAGATGCTCCTTTTTTAAGAAGCCGCGCGTCTTCTCGGTGCTCGGGAGCAGCAGCACGACGATATCGCTTTGCGTGAGCAGCGTCCGCAGCCCGTCTTCGCCGCTGACCGTCATGTCAAAGGCGGGGTTCGCCAAGCCGGAGCGGTTCAGCCCGATGACCTGCATATCGAACGCCTTGGCCTTCTTGGCGACTGCTTCACCGATGGCGCCGGCACCGATAATGCCAAGCGTCTTGCCATGCAATTCGTCGAATGTAATGAGATGATTCCACACTTTTGCTTGCTGATTGTCATGCAGTTGATTTGCTCTGCGCACCCATTGCAGCATCAGGCTGAGGGCGAACTCGCTCATTTGAATCGTATGTACGCCTCTGGCGTTCGTGACGATAATATCGCGTCTGGCCAATTCCTCGAGCGGCAGCTTGTCGACTCCGGCAGAGATGGTCTGCACCCATTTGACGCGCGATGCCCGGACCAACAGTTCAGGCTGCATGCGGCCTGCGGTAATGATCACATCCGCTTCTTCTATGGCGGTGCCGGCCTCCTTGGAGGAAGTAAACCACTGAAAATGGCAGCGTTCCTTCAAGCTTTGCGGCATATTTTCCGTCATCGTCGTCAAATCCATGGTTGTTAAAGCAACTATGTTCACAGCTGATCACTCCTTCTACTTCTATCATAGGGAAAACGAAATCCAATGTAAACCGCTGCCCTGCATCTGACGAATGGAATAGCCGAGTCTTCCCGCTGCGAAAAGTCAAAAATTTAGAGTGGAATGTCATATTATTGGAATCCGCGAGGGGGAAATCAGAGACTATAATGAAAAAGCTTTATAGAAAGCGCTTTCTTCTATGGAGCGATATTTCAATTATTGGGGGAGGGGCACCTTGAGCAAGAACTTAAGGCAGTTATTCGCATTTATTCTTATCATTGCGTTTGCCTGCAGCGCAGTGCCGGGGGGCAAAGCACATGCTTTGGAGAAAAGCGGGGAGCCAGGATTGCTGGCTTGGTACAAGCTGGATGCGCCTTATGAACTGAACAGCAAGAATGTGGCTGAGGATTCATCTGGCAATAGTCATCATGCGATCAGTGCAAGCGGCACTTGGGTCGGGGATGGCGGCGTATACGGCGGAGCGTTATCTTTTAACGGCACCTCCGATCTGATTCAGTTGAATCTGGGATCGGATCCGGCGGGATCGTACTTGAAAGATGCATTCACGGAGCATTCCGCTTCGTTATGGTTTAAAGCAAACGACACGCAAAAGCTGCAGGTGCTATACGAACGCGGAGGCAATGCATCCGGTATGGCTATTCAATTGAACGCGAACAAGCTGGAGGCCGCCGTTGCAAGCGCCGACGTGAGGGGGACGGTGTCGGTCGATTTTACGGATACTTCCTCTTGGCATCATGTGATGGTTACGTTCAACAACGGCGTGTTCACGATGTACTTGGATGCGAAAGTCGCCGCCTCGAAAACTGTGCCGTTTACAAAAGTGAACACGGCGCTTAACGAAGCAGCGATCGGCGCAAAATTCGCGGTCTATGCATTCGGTGGGGACAGCCAAACGGGAGCGTGGTTCAACGGAATGATCGATAATGTGCGATTGTACAATAAAGCGGTTACACCGTCGATCGAAGCGACTGGGGTCAGCTTGAGCAAGCCGCGGTTGACCACGTCGGTCGGCGAGGCGGTGTATCTTGACGCTTCTTTTCAACCGTCCATCGCGACGAATCGCAATGTCACGTGGACGTCCAGCGATGAATCCGTCGTGACGGTCGCTGTCTATGATTCAGGGCGAGCGGCGGTCGAAGGGAAAAAAGCAGGGAGCGCAATCGTAACCGTGACAACGGAGGATGGAAATTATACAGCAGCAAGCGTAGTCACTGTGCTTCCGGCGCGCATCTCCATGCCCTTCGAGGGAATGGAAGCGTGGTATAAGCTGGACGCGCCATTCAGTAATAACGGCAAGCAAGTGGCAGAGGATTCTTCGGGCAACGGGCATCATTCTGTAAGCGCTATCGGTGCTTGGCTGCCGGAGGGCGGTGTTGACGGAGGCGCCTTCTCCTTCAATGGATTGACCGGCATCATTCAACTCAATACGAGCACAATCCCCTTTTTGAGAAATGAGTTCTCCGCATTCACCGTTGCAATGTGGTTCAAGCCTACAGATTTGAACACCAGACAGGTGCTGTTCGAGCGCGGAGGCAATGGGGCAGGGCTGGCGATTCAACTTAATGGCGGCAAGCTGGAGGCAGCGATTGTGAATAACAATCCTGCCATTGATCGCGTCATTCTTTCCACAGCGCTGACTGGTGCAGACGAGTGGCATCACGTAGCCGTCTCATTTGGCAACAAAGCCTTTAAGTTATTCCTGGACGGACAATTGGCGAAAGAAACCACGACGACTTTCGATAAAGTTGCCGCAGCGGCCAATGAAGGGGCGATCGGTGCGAGATTCGCCGTTGACGCCTTCAATGGACCGTCGACCGGGGCTTATTTTAACGGGGTTATCGATGATGTCCGATTGTACAATGGGGCTGTCGAGCCTATCTTGGGTGCCGTCCACCCGCAAAGCGTCAGTCTGGATCGGGCTTCGGTCACGGTTGGGGCGGGCCTTACGCAGGAGTTGACGGCAACGGTTTTCCCTAGGCACGCAACGAATCAGGATCTGATCTGGACGTCCAGCAATGAATCTATTGCGAAGGTGATGTCGAAGGGCGGTCTGAAGGCATCTGTGCAAGGGGGATCGGTAGGAACGGCGACGATCACTGTCACAACGGTTGATGGGGAATTCACAGCGATTTCTAGCGTAACCGTAGAGAATATCCCAGTTGAAGGAGTCGGTCTTACACCTGCGGCAGCAGAAATGCTGATAGGAGCGACGCAAGCCTTAACAGCAACTTTCACACCGACGAATGCGACGAACCCAAAGGTGAAGTGGTCTTCTGATAACCCGGCGATCGCAACTGTGAACGAAGCGGGTGTCGTTACGGCACTTCAACCAGGTACAGCGACGATTACCGTAACGACAGTAGATGGCGCACATTCAGCTTCTGCGATTGTGACAGTTAAGGGGATCTCGGTCTTGGCGATCTCTCCGAATCACTCGAAAGTGGAGTTAGCGGTGGGGGAGACGCATTTGTTGTCAGCCGTTATCTGGCCAAAGAACGCCACGAATCGGAATGTATCCTGGTCAACCTCCGATGCTTCTGTAGCAACAGTGGCTCCGAACGGCTTGGTAACAGCTGTTGGATTGGGCAGAGCATCCATTACAGGTACAGCGGAGGACGGAGGATTCTCGGCGAGCAGTGAAGTCACGGTAAGTCTATCCGCCATTGAAAAAGTTGATAACTTGTTCAGAGTCTATTCGGGGTCCGACCTTGGCAAGAAGGCTACCCTCTATGACGGAACGATCGAGAAGTATAACGGCTATTATTATGCGATGGGAACCGGCACGCTCGGTAATGTCTATCGTTCGAAAGATATGGTTCACTGGGAAAGCCCGTATCGGTTAATATCCAATGACCCGAGTACGATGCCCCCGACGGTAACGCCATCTGATCACAATGAATTAGGCGCATCCGATTTATTTTTCCATAACGGCGTGATGTACTATATCTACAATGGCACCTCGTTGCTTTACGGGGACCCTAGCAAGATGAATTCGTCGCCGAATTTCGAGTACGCCCTCAAGGATAAGAAGTTTGATGATGGGATTGACCCTCAATTATTCGTTGCTCACAACGGAGATTTAATTTTGCTGCGCAAGGTGAATCCGGACGAGGTGGACCCTAATACCGGGGCAGCCAAACCGGCGAATGCGGGTGCATGGCTCTGGAACGTACAATCCTTCTTCAACGAAAAGGGTAATCCGGGTCGAAGCAAAGCGATCGAAACGGTTCATACACAGAAGGGCCACTGGGCCAATGTGAACTTCGTCAATTTCGAAGGACCGGAGTTATTTTACCATAATGGCGAGTATTACATGCTGTATGTGGGCAATCAGATGTTTCCGGAAACAGGTCTTTATGAGACCGGGGTCGCACAATCCGATAGCTATAGTACAATTTCGAACGATTCCAAATATCCGGGCAAGCTGCTGGCGCGCAATATTGAGGGGCTGCTCCTGAAATACAACGTCATCCTGCCGACTGCCGAACATGGCAGCCAGCCCTATCAGTATACCTTCACCGCACCAGGCGTGGGCTGGAATACGATCGGCTCTAATACGAACGGTTGGTTGACCGGGGAAGGCGGCTTCGGCTGGCCGGATACGAGAACGGGGAAAATCCCGACGATTGTCAATAATGGGAAAACGTCGCCATCTGAGATTTGGGCGCACCCGAGCGGTCAAGCCTCCATGTGGGCGAAGCGTTCTTTCCATCTGGATAGCGTACCGGAGACTACGGTCCTTCGCTATAGACTGGAAGGATATGGAAAACTGTATGTGAATGGCAAGCCTTTCTACACATTTGGTGGTCAGCAGCGAGCCTACAAAATGGTTGAAGTTCCCGCTGACATGCTTCAAGCCGGCGACAATGTGATTGCTGTAGAGATCAGCAAAAATGGCGGGGCCCCGCTGAATTACTACCATCTGGATTTTGGTCTGTATGATACGAATGGACATCCTGTGGAACCCGACATTATCGGTCCCTCGCAGCCGAATATGATTAAGGGGCCGAATGGTTTTGAGGACTGGGTGACCTATAAAGCTTTTTGGAACAGCGATGAAGGGCAAGGAAAGGATCGCGTCTACTTCTGGGATCAAGAGATGGTCGTTGACGGACCAACCTCCTATGATTCGGAAGGCGTTCATCCGGAGGCCTGGACACCAACGTTCCAAGACAGCTTCGATTCGGTAGACAGCTTGAAGCATTACCAAATGCCGGAGACAGGCGTATCGATCGATAACGAGGCGTTATATGTTAACGCGCCTAGGGATTCGAAACAGGTGCTGCTGAACGGGTACGAAGCGGAAAATGTGTTTGTAGAAGCCAATCTTCGATTTGATGACAAGAATTTTGGGGATGAAGGGCAAGCTGGTATTGTTGCTTGGCATCAGGATGAGAATAACTACGTGAATGTCTTGATTGACCGCGATGACCGGGAGCTTGTCATCCAGTCCCGCATCGGCGGCGTTTCTCAAAGTTCGGTCACCGATTTGCCGTCGACATTTGCTTTCCTGTCCGATGACCCGCGTACTCAAGACTTTGCGGAGCAATACCATACGCTCAGGATTTACAAGAACGGGTCCAAATTATTTGCGGAATTGGATCACTACACGCTTAACAACGATCAGCCGGTGTTCGAGCATGAGGCAATGGCCGTTCCAGGTCAAATCGGCTTGATTAGCAACAAGGCCAACGTTCGGATCGATAACGTGACCGTGACGACCGGCTGGCATGAATACGGGACGTACATCAACGGTTGGGATAGCGCCTGGTCGGTATCCGAGAAGGGCTTGCAGTCCCCGGCAGCGGGAGAAGCGCTCACAGTTAAAGGCGATCGTACGCTCGGGCATGAATTTTCGGTCAATGTAAATACGGGGACTCTGCCAAATAATGGGAAAGCAGGCGTCATTCTCGAGTATGTCGACGACCAGAACTACGTGACGGCAAGTACGAATTATGCTACGAGCCACTTTGAGCTGCGCAAGGTTGTGAACGGCCATGAGGAAATCATGGCAGCCGCTCCTACAGCGCGAGATACGATCTACGGGCACAGCAACTATGCAGAAAATGGCCAACGCGAGTATATGTACGATTTGCGTGCGGAAACGAAAGTTTCGTCGGCGAAAATTTTGTGGTTCAACGGTCTGTTCCCGTACATGAACAAGAACTTTGAACTGCCGCAATCCAACTCGCCAGATTTCAAATTCGACAGTCAGAAGGACGGTTGGAACGCGGTACCGTTTACGTACCATGACAAGGGAAAAGGCGATTATCATATTGCCGATTTTACCGCCCCTGTAACAACCAGTCAGCTTCGACTGAGCGTGCCTTCTGAGTTGAATCGCCCTTTCTCCTTCGCCCTGCGGGAAGAGATCAGCGCACAAAACTTCTACAAGGTAGTTCGGTCGAAGGGGAAAATCTACGTTTGGGTGAACAATAATCTAATCTTTAACGCCGAGGACCCTTTCAAAAACACCCTCGCACAGACAGGGTTGTATACGGATGGCATCCAGGCGACTTACAACGCCTTTACCGGCTTCGACGTATCAGGACAACTTCCGGCGAGCGACGAAGGTGGCAATGACGGTGGCGACAACGGCGATGACGATTCCTCCGAACCAGGAGGTTCTGTCGACGACGGAGGCAGCCCATCCCAAGTAACTCCTGCCGGAGAAAGCACTCCGCCAACCTTAGAGAGCAAGACAAAGCAAACGGAGGTAAGCCCGGAAGCTAGCCAGCAGTTGGAACTGGAAGGTGGGGTCAAGATTCAAATTCCTGCGGGCGCCGTTACTTCAAAAGGGACGATGCGGATCTCAGTCGTCGAACCGGACCAGCTTCCTGCGAATGGCGATCTTCAATCCGTCAGTCCGATTTTCGAGCTGTCGAGTACGACCGGCAATCGATTTTCGGTGCCGCTCCAACTCTCATTTGTCTACGACGCCAAGCAAGTAAAGCCGGGGAGCGGGCCGGCCGTGTACTATTATAATGAAAGCCAAAAACGTTGGATCTTCGTCGGCGGAACTGTGAAGGAAGATGGAACGATCCAAGTGAGTGTCGATCATTTCACCAAGTTCGCTGTCTTCTCCTATGAACCGGCCGTGATGAAGGATATGGCGAAGCATTGGGCAGAGAGCTACGTTCGACGCCTCGCTGGAATGAATGTCACAGCCGGATATCCAGACGGCAACTTCCAACCGGACGCAACCGTTACAAGAGCTGAATTTGCTAAGATGTTGGTTTCGGCTTTGGGTAGCGAATCTGCTTCCCGTGACACGCATTTCTCGGATGAAGCGAATATCCCGACTTGGGCGAAACCGTACATCGTAGCCGCCGTGGAAGCGGGTCTCATTCAAGGCTACGAGGAAGCCGGCGAAACTAGCTTCAAAGGCGATCTTTCCGTCACGAGAGCAGAAGCAGCCGTGATGACGGCAAGAGCTTTGCAGATTTATGGAAACGGTGCAGTCGGTTTGACGAGCAAAGCACCGAGCTTGAAAGACGCTTCGGACATTCCAATCTGGGCGAAGCCCTCGATCGATAAGGCTCTGTCTGCCGGCATCCTGAACGGTTACGAGGATGGCACTTTCCGCGCAGGCCAAACAACGACGAGAGGCGAAGCAGCCGCAATGATTTACAAATTGCTGGCTGCGCTGGGCATCTAGCTTTAAGCAGCACACAAAGAGACCATCTCACATGAAGGAGATGGTCTCTTTTTTATGGATAATAAGTCCGTTTAGTAATTCACGTTCGGTGTATAATTATTGTTTGCATTCCACAGTAAGAACTCGTTAATGCCGTTTTCTTTCAGCGCGCGTACCTGTTCTTCGATTTCATGTTTACCGTACTTGATATAACCTGGCACCCAAGACGCCGTAAAGTCTTGAATCCAAGGCCGCACGACCGGCTTCCAGCCTTTCGCATCAATGGTTGTCAGCTTTTTCTCAATATCTTTGGAGGCGCCGTTAATCGTTTGATACGGAGCGGCGTCCGGTACCTTGGAGCCAAACCAGCCTGTGCTGTAATGGCTCGGATAAATCATTGGGGCAATGACATCGACGTTTTGCGAGATTTTCTCGAAATCCTGGCCAATGCCTTCCGCGGCAGGAACCGATGCGGCATAGCCAAAAATGTCGACCGAGACGCGAACGCCAAGCGGTTGCAATTGCTCTTTAGCGTATTTGACGAAGGCTGCAACGGCTTGGATGCGCGTGCGCTCGTCTTTCGTATATTGGAGAATGTCCGCACGTTTCTCAAAGCCTTCCGGGAATCTCACATAATCGAACTGAATTTCTTTAAAACCGGCTTTGACCGCTTCCTTAGCGACGGCGATATTATAATCCCATACATCTTTGTTGTATGGGTTCACGAAGCTGTCTTTGCCGTTGTTCCACAGCGTGCCGTCTGGGTTCACGAAGGACCATTCCGGTTTCGCTTTAGCCAGCACCGTATCTTTAAATACGACAATCCGGGCGATCGGATAAATTTGATGCTCGTTCAAGGTAGACATAAGTCCCGGCATATTGCCGATAATTTTCTGTGTGGTCCCCATGGCATCCAGTTCCGGATTGCCGGTTTCCCAAGTAATATAGCCCCAATCGTCTTTGACGTCAATAACCATGGAGTTCAGATCGGTATCGTCGAGGAGCTTCACCAACGTAGTCAGACGAGAGCCGCCGGCGCTGTGCGCTGTGGCATAGATACCTTTGACGACAGGCGCGTCTTTCTGTGGGTCTTGCTTGTTCACAGGATCCAGTGGATCGGCATTCGGTCCAGGCGTTGCGGGCTGGACGATGGCGGTTGCTTTATCGGCTTGCAGAGAAGCTTGAACAAGCTGGTCAAAATTGGCATCCGGGTGAGCGGCATTAACATTGCCCAAAATAAGGGCGAGTGAAGCGAGTAAAATATCCATGGTGTGATGAGTCCTCTCCAATCTTTGTTTCTAGCTTTCATTATAAGCCAAGCTTGAAATTACGCACAGAGGGAATTTGTAGAGGATTGTAAAATTTTGCAGAAAAAAACACCTGAAAGCGATTCGCCTTCAGGTGTCTTTGGATTACTTGTCCTGTGCAGCCGGGCTTGCGACGTCAGGATTGATTTCTTTGCGAGATTGAGCAGGCAGTTCTTCAGCTGTTGAATTGCCGCCATTTGAGTTTGTAGCGTCTTTGAATTCCCGAAACATTTTGCCGAAACCCCGGCCAAGCTCTGGAAGTTTATTCGGCCCGAACAACAGCAGGGCAACAATCGCGACGAGAATGATGTGCCAAGGAGATAAAGCCCCCATACAAGACACCTCCATTATTTAATCATATGTCCATTATATCACGCCTAGAGTAAAATCTATACAGCCTATTTATTACAAACTTAATAATTTTTTTGGCCGATAGGCGCAAAAAAGACACCCTAGTGATACAGGGCGTCCTTATGGTGTTCGGTAATACTGAATTGAATAATTTCCATAACATCTTCGGCATCCAGCGATTCGATACCAAACTGCAGTACGATTTCCGACTCCAGTTCGTAACTGGTAAGAGAAGGATACAACTCCGGTGTTAATTTCAATACAATCCTGGATAATTTGACTGTCTCCACAAGCATCACCCTTCCAATCGAGAGATTAGAATAAGAACTACGCCTGAATTACATCGCTGAAAGCCAGAACTATATGAAATTACGTTTATTATATCACAAATCCAGTTGGAATAAAGGGGCGTTTCGGCAATTAATGTTTCGGTCTTCGAAATTCTCCGACAACACCGGCCGTTTCAACGATATTGACGAACGCTTTCGGGTCGCTTTGCTTGATAATTCGTTTTAGCTCCGCCAGCTCATAGCGCGTGGTGACGGTCATCAACATATCATGCTGCTGTTTGGTATAAGCGCCTTCTGTTTTAATTAAGGTGACGCCGCGCGGAATTTGCAGAAGATGCTCGATAATCTGGTCTTTATGCTTCGTTACAATAAAAGCGGTCACTTTAATATGCCGGATATGTACGGTATCGACAACTTTGCCCGAGATATAGATCGCCAGCATGGAGAAAAGCGCAAGATCCCAATTGTCTTTATAGTAACCGAGAGCTAGGATCACGATACCGTTCATGGCGGATAAAACCGTACCGAGCGGGAAATCGAACTTTCGGGTCAAAATGGAGCCGACGATGTCGAAGCCGCCGCTGGAGCCGCCGATGCGCAGCGTAATTCCGCTGCCGATCCCGATGAGAACGCCGCCGAAAACCGCGGCCAACATCGGTTCCTTGGCGACAGCCGTCGTAGGCAAAATTTGCATCATCCAAGTGGTCAAGATAACCGAAACGACGCTGATCATAATAAATCGGCGACCGATGGAAATCAGTCCCCAAATCATAAGCGGCATATTGAAGAACAAATAAAGAAAGCCAATGTTAAAATTTGTAAAATAACCGATGATCATCGCGATCCCGGACACCCCGCCGCTAAGCAGTTGGTGGGGAATCAAGAACAGGTTGAAGCCAACTGCGACAAGCCATGCGCCAACTAGAACGATTGCGGCATCCAGCGCTTTTTTCAAACCAAATCACCTCTAAAATAGTATGCAGCATAATGCAAGTATAATTCATTTGAGGAAAACTTCAACATTTAATTAACATATGGTTGATAAAGTTGGAAAAAGAAAAAAGCTGTGTCCATTGCAATGGACAGCAGCTTGTCGGAAGCGCGTTACCGGCGCTTGAACGATCCTGTTTTCTTGGAAGTGGTCGGCTTGCTTGCAGAAGGCTTCGTCACCTTATTCGGTGTGGAACCGTCGTTCTTACGAGTCGTTGACGAGCTGCCCGAACTTGGATTCGCGGCTCCGCTGGTAAAACTCCCCGTCCGGTCCGACGTCGTCGGCTTTTTGGCGGTGGAGGTGTCTGTGGATGGCGTAGCGGTGTAGGACGGTGATTTGGTGTAGCCGCGGTAATCATACGAACTGCCGCGGTTGTTGTTCCAGCCGCTCCCGAAGATCGATTGCAGCAGCGTCGCCGTCAAGTAGCCTTGTAGAAAGGATGAGTCATAATGCGATTTGGCGTACTCAATGGAATCGATCTGCACGAGGGTATTGCTGTCGTTGCTCGGATCTTTTTGCAAATTGATCACTTTATCGTTATATACAAGGAACATCTGGTCTTCCGATTCCTTGCTCTTTTCTTTGGGGGATTCTTTGGCTGCCAGTTCGGCGGCAACCGCCGGGACTTTCTTCCCGTCCACTTCGTAGACTTTAGACATATTCGTTCCCTTGCCGTCTACACTGACGAGCGGGTATTCGTCTCTGACGTATTTTCCGGCGTCCGCGCCGCAAGCGGTGAGAAGTGCAATGATCAACAGAAAGGAAATCCATGTCGTCCATTTCTTCATCATAGTCGCGATTTCTCCTTTCCGGAACATGATATTCGGTCCTAGCATAAGGTAATTAAAGCGTCGATTTTAAAAATTTGATCTGATTGCCCGGTGTGCGCTCGCCTTCCATCGCCACAAACTTGCCGTCTTGCCATTGCAGGAAGAAGAAGCGCTGGTCAGGTCCAAAATAGCGCCAGAAAATAACATCGTCACCGCTGCGGAAATCCGTATTTCCTTCCGTACGGGTTACGTCGCTACGGTGGAATTCCAGTTCAAACGTCGCGTCGTCATCCAAATTGAGCGTCGTCGGCACATCGTTCGGGTCATCCAGCGCGCCCTCCAGGAATCCGCACAGGAAGCAGTCAAGCGTGCGTCCCTTCTCCACAATCAAGCACTGCATGTTTTTACCGCTCTGCAAATAATAGGCGTAGCGGTGCGGAGCAAACCCACGGTCGAAATAAATGACTTTCCCAGTGATCACATACTCTTCAAGATCGACATTCATAATATCGCCTACGCGGGCATCTTCAAGCGGACTGCCGGACTGCGCAGGCGCGGGGACTTCTTTATTACTTCTAATGATATTGCTGACACGTTTGAAAATCGACATGGCGCTAACTCTCCCTTACTCGTTCCGTTTTATTGTTCTCCCCTTTACTACGTTTCACTTATTCATTCGGTTTCGTTTCCCAGTTAAGAAAGAAGCCACTGGTAATGTGTATTTCAGTTGTGCTATAATATTTTAGATGTTCTTAAGGACGGCCTGTTGGATCATGGAAGATTTGTAATCGAAAGTGAATTCCACAATGAAACTATAGAGAAGGATAGGAAGTCGTACTTAAGGGTAAAAAAGATACAAGGCATTAGCCTGCCCTGTACAAAAGGAGATTGAATTTATTTGAAAACATTTCAAGAGTTTGGTTTAGACTCATCAGTATTGCGCGCGATCACGGAGATGGGGTTTGAAGAATCCACACCAATCCAAGAAAAAACGATTCCGCTAGCTATGGAAGGACGCGACCTCATCGGTCAAGCCCAGACCGGTACCGGGAAAACGGCGGCATTTGGCATTCCGCTGGTCAACAAAATTAACATTAAAGAAGAGCGCATTTCTGCTTTAATTATGTGTCCGACACGGGAGCTTGCCATCCAGGTTGCGGAAGAGATCGAAAAGCTCGGCCGTTTCAAAGGCATCCGTTCCTTGCCGATTTACGGCGGACAGGATATCGTCAAACAAATTCGCGCACTGAAAAAGAAACCGCAAATCATCATCGGTACGCCTGGTCGATTGCTTGACCATATCAACCGCAAAACGATTAAACTCGACGATGTTCAGACGGTTATTTTGGACGAAGCGGATGAAATGCTGGATATGGGCTTCATGGATGACATCCAATCCATCTTGAAGCTGGTGCCGGAAGAGCGTCATACGATGCTGTTCTCCGCAACCATGCCTGCGAACATTCAACGTCTTGCACAGCAATTCCTTCGCAATCCGGAGCACGTCTCCGTTATTCCGAAACAAGTGAGCGCGCCGACCATCGAGCAAGCTTACATTGAATTGCACGAGAAGCAAAAATTTGAAGCGTTAAGCCGTCTGATCGACATGGAAGCGCCTGATCTTGCGATCGTATTCGGTCGTACAAAACGCCGTGTTGATGAATTGTCTGAAGCGCTGCAAAAGAGAGGCTATGCGGCAGAAGGCTTGCATGGCGA
Organism: Paenibacillus whitsoniae; assembly: GCF_003955665.1. Lineage (GTDB taxonomy): Bacteria > Bacillota > Bacilli > Paenibacillales > NBRC-103111 > Paenibacillus_E > Paenibacillus_E whitsoniae. Next base: position 21,883 of record NZ_RXHU01000031.1, on the reverse strand, counting down.
CTTGTCTCAGAATCAACGTGACAATGTTATGCGTAAGTTCCGTGACGGCAGCATCGACGTCCTGGTTGCGACCGATGTTGCGGCGCGCGGTCTCGATGTATCCGGCGTAACCCACGTTATCAACTTTGACCTTCCGCAAGACCCTGAAAGCTATGTACACCGGATCGGTCGTACGGGCCGCGCGGGTAAAGAAGGTACGGCTTGGACGTTCGTGACGCCTCGTGAAATCGACCATCTGCACTTTATCGAGAAAGTTACGCGTCACAAAATCAACAAAAAACCTCTGCCTAGCTTGGCGGAAGCGATTGAAGGCAAACAAAAATTGACGGCTGAGCGTATTCTGGACCTTCTTCAAAAAGAAGAGCACTCCGAATTTAAAGGCCTCGCAATTCAACTGTTAGAGCAATATGATTCCGTGAACTTGCTTGCTGCAGCAATGAAACTGCTGACTGGCGACAAGAAAGATCTCGTGATCGAGCTTACACCGGAAGATCCGATCCGCGCAAGAAAGAAAAAATTCGATGTGCGCAGTTCCGGTCGCCGCGTAGGCGGTAACTACGGTTCCGGTTCTGGCGACCGTCGTCAAGGCGGTTACGGCTCCGGGGGTTCTGGTTCCCGTTATCCGCGTAAAGACGGAAACCGCGAGTACGGCAGCCGTGAAGGCGGCGGCAGCTCTTACTCCAAAAACCGTGAATACGGCAGCAACTACTCTGGCAACCGCGACCGCTCCAGAGCGCCGCGCAAGAGTGAAGATACGCTTGTAAGCAAATAAGCTTTGAAACGAGAAGGCGGAGATCCGAAGATCTCCGCCTTCTTCCTATTATTTGGTAAACTAGAATACGAAAGCGCTAGTGATGATCACGAGTAAGATAAAGAGTACCAAAACAGCTGCTGCAGTATTTCCGTGTGCATAAGACATAATATCAACCTCCTGATTAAGATGTGGGGGTAGTGCGACTAAACAATATATCCTATGTAAAAAATCCTTGAACGACTAGACGTCTACCTATCTGATCGAAAATAGGCTATAATGATACGTAAGGCAAATAGGACAAGTCTGCACATAATCGATTCGTTACAACGTAGAAAGTTTTCCGGAATGGAAACGCTTAAAGGAGGAAGAAGTTTGGAATTTAAAGGTGTAATGGGTGGATTATACAAAATATCCGAATGGATTATGCGATTCTCGGTTATTAATCTGCTGTGGATCATTTGTTCGATACCGGTGTTCTTTTTATTTTTTATGGGGCTTGTTAGCATGAATGAGCATCCGGATGCTCTTAAAACGATGCTGTTGCCTATCGGTGTGTTGACGCCATTTACGTTTTTTCCCGCAACAACAGCGATGTTCGCGGTTGCAAGGAAGTGGGTAACGGGCGAAGAGGATGTTCCACTGCTCAAAACGTTTTTCCGCGGTTATAAGGAAAACTATGTGCAGAGTATGATTGGCGGAATCTTTTATGTACTTGTTTTCACGATTATTAGCGTAAATTACTTCTTTTATTTAAAGCAGGGCAATTCGCTGAAAATTTTGGCGATACTGTTCATCGCTTTCACAATTATTATGATCATCTCGCTGTTTAATTTCTTTTCGATTATTGTTCATCTGCATATGAAAATTTTCCAAATCATCAAGAACTCCGTTCTGATTTCGATTGGCAATCCGATCAACTCGATTGTGCTGCTGAGCTGCAACGGCGTGATCTTGTGGATTTGCTTGACGAAGTTCAATTTCTTTCTCGTCGTCTTTTTCATGGGCAGTATTGTGGCGGCCTTCTCCTTCTGGCAGTTTAACCGCAGCTTTACGAAGCTGCAAATGAAGCAGCAGGAGCTGGAGGAGAAAGAACAGCAGCGGCTAGCGGAAGCGGAAGCTGAGGCGGCAGAAGCGGAAGCAGGGCAAGACCGCGACGTTGACGCCATTGAGAAGGCCGATGCTGACATTGTTGATGCCAACGTGCATAAAAAAGAAGAGAATGACAACAATAGAAACTAATCCTACCGGTTGATTCTTAGCCCGGTTGGATCTATAATGAGACTACACAGAAGAATCCTGCGGTGTACGTAACGGTTTTCAGTTGTTTTAAACCAATGACTGTTTCTAGGGAGACCTATATTGAAGCGCGGCTGACATGCCCTCGAAAAGGGACCTCAAATGCGCTTCTGCGGACACCCACCTGCGAGAGCGGGTTTGAAGCACCAAAACCGGACGGCATGCGCGGGTTTCTTCGTATAAAAAAGAGGTTGAACAGGATAATTCCCTGATCAACCTCTTTTTTATTTATTCAGCGTGCTCCGCCAAGTCGCTGAGCTTGTGGAACGTGCCCTGCAGCGTGCCGTAAAGGCCGCGGAACAGTTCGTAATATACTTCATATTTAGCTTGATTCGCGGGATTCGGTTCCGTGCGGCTTGTCACCTGAATCCAAGCGTCGCAGAGCTCAGTGATGTCTCGGTTCAGTACGCCGGAAGCAGCCATAATTGCGGCGCCATAGGCCGGACCGTCCGTCGAGTTGACTGTCACAACAGGAATGCCGAAAATATCGGCGATCATTTGCCGCCAGAACGGGCTCTTAGCGCCGCCGCCATTGACGCGCAGCTCGCTCACTTCAATGCCGGAGGCGCGAATCAGTTCCAGGGAGTCGCGCAGCCCGAAAGTGATGCCTTCCAGCAGTGCGCGCGTCAGATGCGCTTTGCCATGGCGCAGATTCAGCCCGATGAAAGCGCCGCGGGCTTTAGGGTCCGGATGCGGTGTACGCTCGCCGGACAAGTACGGTAAGAACAGCAGTCCTTCGCTGCCCAGCGGCGCTGTCTCTGCATCGGCCGTCAAAATTTCGTAGACGTCCTTGCCTTCACGTTCGGCGCGGGCCATTTCCTCCTGGGCAAAATGGTTGCGCCACCACTGGAACGAGCCACCGGCGGCCAGCATGACCCCCATACGGTGCCATTTGCCCGGCACGCCGTGGCAGAACGAATGAAGCCGGTACGCTTCATCGACTTGGTAGGTGTCGTCGTGCACGAAGACGACGCCGGACGTGCCGAGGGCGACCGAGGCGATGCCAGAACGGACGACGCCGACACCGACGGCGCCGCACGCTTGGTCACCGCCGCCGACCACGACCTTGGTACCGGCGGCAAGGCCGGTCAAGGCTGCCGCCTCCGGCAGCAGGTGGCCGGCAATATCGCCGCTCTCGTAGAGCGGCGGCAGCCAGGCGAGCGGGATGTCCAACCGCTCGCAGACGGCGCTGGACCAGCTTCTGGACGCAACGTCCAGAAGCAAGGTCCCGCTGGCGTCGGCCATGTCCATGCCGAACGCACCTGTCAGGCGCAGCCTGACGTAGTCCTTCGGCAGCAGCAGGTGCCGAACGCGGGCGTAGTGCTCCGGCTCATGCTGCCGGAGCCAGAGCAGCTTGGGCGCGGTGAAGCCGGTGAGCGCCCGGTTGCCCGTGAGGCGGCCGAGTTCGGCTTGGCCGACGGTCGCCTCGATGTACGCGCACTGCTCCGCTGTGCGCTGGTCGCACCAGAGCAGCGCAGGCCGGATAACCTGCTGCGCTTCGTCCAGGAAAACCGAGCCGTGCATCTGGCCGGAGAAGCCGATGCCGGCGATGTCGGCTACGGGCACTTGCGACTGCTCGAGCAGACCGCGGATGCTTGCGACGGTCGCCTGCCACCAATCTTCCGGATCTTGCTCGGCCCATCCCGGTTCTGGTTGCGAAAGCGGATAGGAGACGGAATAAGAATCAATGACAGCGCCTTCATCGTTGATAAGAATGCATTTGATAGCGGATGTGCCTAAATCTAAGCCCATAAAGAGTGACAACGATAATCCTCCTAGCAATCGCGTTTATTGTATTCTTTGTTTGTTTATTGAATATACAAAGTATAACATACTTTCTGGCCGTTGTGTCATTCTTTTTCGCCATAAAGAAAGTGGGCTAAATGCAAAGGTGCACGTTGTCCAAAGTTTTTCCCTAGGGAAAAATAATTTCTTATGCACATAAGTGTTTGCCTATAGCATAATATAAGAATATGTAGTATACTTTTATTAAAAGTTTCCCTTGTTCAACATTATTGCGTTAGAGAAAGAAGGTTAAGAAGATGGAAGTTGCAGTGAAAAAGCAGCCTGAACAGGATCCCAAAGGCTGGAGAAGGAAGTCTCCTATGCCAAGTCTTCCTGAAGTGCATGGTTCAATGAATGTTCCGAAGAAGGCAGGATTTTTCCGAAAACTGTTGGCTTTCGTCGGGCCTGGCTATTTAGTCGCGGTCGGATATATGGATCCGGGCAACTGGGCGACGGATTTGGCCGGAGGTTCACAATTCGGATATACCTTGCTTTCTGTCATTTTAATATCGAATTTAATGGCGATTTTATTGCAAGCTTTAGCTGGTCGGTTAGGTATTGCGACGGGCCGGGATTTGGCGCAAGCTTGCCGGGATCATTATAGTAAACCCGTCTCATTTGCCTTATGGATTTTGTGTGAGCTGGCAATTGCAGCCTGCGATTTGGCAGAGGTTATCGGGGCAGCGATTGCTCTAAAGCTTTTATTCGGACTTCCGCTCATTTACGGCGTGATTTTGACGTCGCTGGACGTTATCCTCGTGTTGATGCTTCAGAAGCGCGGTTTTCGCTACATTGAAGCGATGGTAATTTCATTAATGGCACTTATTATTTTCTGCTTTGTAATGGAAATGATCTTTTCCAGACCGGAATTTGCCGCTGTTGCGCAAGGATTTATACCGAAAACAGAAATCGTAACGAATCCAGCCATGCTCTACATTGCGCTCGGTATTCTCGGGGCCACCGTAATGCCGCATAACTTGTATTTGCATTCTTCGATCGTTCAAACGCGCAAAATTGAACCGACATCGGAAGGCAAGCGAGAAGCCATTAAGTTTGCAACGATTGATTCCACAGTAGCGCTTATGCTTGCATTGTTTGTTAACGCGGCGATTCTTATTTTATCCGCCGCTGCCTTCCATTCCGCGGGCAAAGAAGTGGCCGAAATTCAAGACGCTTATCATTTGCTTGGGCCTATGCTTGGTACCGGCGCGGCCAGTATCCTGTTTGCGGTCGCCCTGCTCGCATCGGGTCAAAACTCAACGCTAACCGGCACGCTTGCCGGTCAGATTGTGATGGAGGGCTTTCTGAACATTCGGTTGGCGCCTTGGCTGCGCCGGCTCATTACGCGCTTGATTGCTATTATTCCGGCGGTGATCGTCATCGGGATTTATGGCGAGAGCGGGGCTACGGATCTCCTTATTTTGAGCCAGGTCATTTTGTCGCTTCAATTATCGTTCGCGGTTATTCCGCTTGTGAAGTTTACCTCCGACCGCAAGAAAATGGGTGAGTTTGTTTCACCGCGATGGATGTCAATTCTTAGCTGGGTTGTCGCCATTGTCATTGCATGTTTAAACATATACTTGTTGATCGGCACTTTTTCTGGAAATTAATTTTGTTAAATCGGGGGATATTCCTCCGATTTTTATTTTCCCCTTTTTCTCAGCCGGAATCAGTGGTAATATAGAAGTTAGTGTTATTATGGCAAGCCGTGGCATGCACTTCAATGAAGGGGGAAAGGGCTTTTGCTAAAGAGAACTTTAATCGGATTAGTACGTAGTCATGAAACGACTGGAGAAAAAGCCAGAGATCCTTTGCTTAAAACGAGATATTACAAGCTGTCTAGGGACCAAGTGTGGGAAGAAATAACGGCCGTACTAAAGAAAACGCCGGGGTACAAGCTGCTTCATGAAGTTCCGAACGTTGGAGAAATTATTGCTGAGCGCAGGACGATGACAGGTAGGACACAGGATGTTACCTTAACGGTAATCGCTATCAATCCAGTGAAAACAGCGGTTGACATATACTCGGCTTCCCGCGGCTCCTTGGGAGACCTTGGGTCGAATTACCGAACCATTCTTGATATTTATAAACAATTGGATCGCAAGCTCGCCGCGCATAAAGTGGCTGAATAACAAAAACAGCAGGGAAGCATGGCCTCCTTGCTGTTTTATTTGTTCCAAGCCTTATACTAACGCTTTAACGGCTTCAACCGCTGCTTCGTAGTTCGGGTGGTTCGTCATTTCGCCCAGGTACTCTACATATTGAACGGTGTCATTCGCGTCGATGACGAAGATGGAGCGCATATCCAATTGAATTTCTTTGATCAGCACGCCGTAAGCTTCGCCGAACGATTTTGTTTTGTAATCGGACAATGTAATCACTTTGTCGATGCCTGCAGCGCCACACCAGCGGGATTGTGCAAACGGAAGATCGACGCTGATTGTAAGAACAACCACGTTCTCGCCCAGTTTTGCTGCTTCTTCGTTGAAGCGGCGAGTTTGCGCGTCGCAAACGCCTGTGTCCAAAGAAGGAACGACACTGATCAGCTTCACTTTGCCTGCGAAATCGGCGAGGGAAACTTGATTCATCAAGTCTTTGTTTACTTTGAAGTCAGGAGCTTTGTCTCCTACTTTAATTTCGGGTCCAACTAATGTAATTGGATTGCCTTTCAGGGTAGCAACACCAGTACGCTCTTGTGCCATTTGCATATTTCCTCCTTATTTATCCAAGCTAATAACAACTTTCTTATTATAATCCTTTTAAGTGGACGTTGTCCAATCAGCAGTAAGCCGCTATAATTTAGTTCAGTCAGGGGATTCGAACGTGGAGTTAAGACAATTGCAGTACTTTGTAAAAGTAGCTAGAAAACAGCATGTTACCCAGGCGGCGGAAGAGCTGCACGTCGCGCAATCTGCGGTCTCCCGGCAAATTCGTTTGTTGGAAGAGGAGCTTGGCGTCGATTTGTTTGTGCAAAAGGGGAGAAATGTCCATCTGACTTCTGTCGGGCATTTGTTTCTTAGCAGAGTGGAGGGGATTTTGACCGACCTGGAGCGTGCGATCGGCGAAATCCATGAGTTTCTTGATCCGGAAGCGGGGGAAATTCGAATCGGCTTTCCACACAGCCTTGTGATTCATTTGCTGCCGGCGGTTGTGGCTGCATTTAAAAAAAATCATCCCAACGTCAAATTTCGCCTGCGACAAGGAACGTATACCTCGTTGATTCGCGATGTTTCTAGAGGAGAGATTGATTTAGCCTTTATTTCGCCATTTCCGGAATCTCACGAGCATGTCACAGGTGAAATCTTGCTGACAGAGGAACTGTACGCGATTATTCCGCAAAATCATATTTTGGCAGAGTACACTTCAATTCGTCTGGAACAGCTGAGAAACGAATCTTTCGTCATGTTCAGCGAAGAATACACGCTGCGAACGATTGTGATGGAGGCTTGCCTTAAGGCGGGATTCGTGCCGAAGATCGAGTTTGAAGGCGAAGAGACGGATACGATTCGGGGATTGGTTGCCGCGGGAATGGGGGTAAGCCTGCTGCCCTCGATGGCATTGATCGAAAGCGGCGAGATGCAGCCGGTGAAAATCCGGGTAACCGACCCGCAAGTAACCCGAACGGTAGGTCTGATCTGCCGGAAGGATGAAAAACTCCCTCTTGTCGCGGAAGTGTTCCGCCGTTTTCTATACGATTATTTCCAATAAAAAAAGCTCTCCCTGCGAGTGCCTTGCGGCCTCTGACAGCGGAGAGCTTTTCTGTTATTCGTCATTGTTCCGGCCAGTGAAGATCATGATGTACTTGAGCAGCTCAAGGACGGAAATGAGCGCCGCGGCAACGTAAGTTAACGCTGCAGCATTCAGTACTTTGGCGACGCCGCGCTCTTCTTCATTGGTGATGAAGCCTTCTGCGATCATCATATCGCGGGCTCTTGAGCTTGCATTGAACTCAACGGGCAGCGTGATCAGTTGGAAAGCAACCGCGCAAGAGAAGAACAGGATGCCGAGCCCAAGCAGCCAAGGCAGCTGCTGGAAGAAGAAGCCGGCCAAAATTAGAATTGGCGCGATACCGGAAGCAAAGTTCACAACCGGGAACATTTTGTGACGTGCTACGAGCATCGGGTAATGCACTTCGTGCTGAACGGCGTGCCCGACTTCGTGACAGGCGACGGCGACGGCCGAAATCGAGTTCTGATAATACACGGGTTCGGACAAGCGCACGACTCTGGACATCGGATCGTAGTGGTCGGTCAGTGCGCCGGGGACGGCTTCGACCGGAACATTATAGAGACCGTTGGCATCCAGCATGCGGCGAGCGGCCTCTGCGCCGGTCATTCCGGAGTAAACGGGAACTTCAGACCATTTGTTAAACGTTCCCCGCACTCGGAATGATGCCCATAAAGAAAGAGCGAATGCGATAATAATGAGAAAATCCATCGGGTGAAAGAACATGTGACCTGCCTCCGTCATTCATTATGAGAACGGATTTTTACCAAGAAGAACAATCAATGCTTCGATGCATGCGGCAGTCGGCTGTGTCAGGATGCGGGCGAACTTCTTCACCTGGTTGGGCTTCAGCTGTTGGATGAGAGGGCTTAATTCTTTGGCTTCTTTCATCAACTGGTCCAGATGAAGCTGGAGAGATGTCAGTTTATCTCTCACGGTATCGTCTGCAGACACCTTATTCCACTGCTGCAAATTCATTTTGATCTCTTCTAGGGTATATTTCTCGTTCTTCATTGATTCAATACGTTTAAGACGATTCAAAGTTTCAACGCTGTAGAGACGATAGTTCGTATCTGATCTGGTCTCCGGTTCAATCAAGCTCATCTTTGTGTAGTAATCAATGGTGCGAGGGCTGACACCAGCAAGCTTCGCGAGTTCTCCTATTTTATATAGCTTCTCATTCTTCATGCGTAAGAATCACCTCTGCTCCAGCGGATAATGATGAATAGCTTTCCTTCTATATATACACATGATAACTGATTCTAAACCGTACAGTCAAACGTGATGCTTTTCAAACCTGACATGGGAATATGGTGAGATTAGTGCGTAATTGGAGGTCAGTATGTGGCCAAAACCGAATTATGCCTGTTTCATGTCAGGTTATTTTTCGTTTTTTCATTTTTTTAACGAAAATCCTATTGTCAAACCCATATAACCTGTATATAATGACATTAAGAGTTTCATTACATGTTATTTAATCTAACATTAAAGGAAGTGGTCGAATGGTTAAGAAGTTTTTGTTAGCTTTTGGTTTGATGTCTTTATTGTTCCCTACGCTTGCATTTGCTGCAGATGATGCGACAGCACCGCAGCTGCAAAGCGCGATCGACGCCGTGTGGGTTATGCTGGCAGCGATCCTCGTTATTTTCATGCAAGCCGGTTTCGCGCTTTTGGAAGCAGGGTCAACGAGAATGAAAAATGCAGGGCACGTTGCAGGCAAAACCATTTTGACTTTCGGACTTTGTGCGATTGCCTTCTGGGCGGTAGGTTTCGGATTCGCATTCGGTGATGGCAATGCCTTCTTCGGCGAAACAGGCTTTTTTGTAACAGGTCTTGAAGATCAAGCGGCTGCAGCATTCGGCTCTCTATCCTTTTCCGATGTGCCGATCGGCATCAAATTTTTGTTCCAACTCGCATTTGCCGGCGTCTCCCTGGCCATTGCCTGGGGTGGTTTTGCAGAGAGAGCAAAGCTTCCGGTGTACTTCATCTTCGGTATTCTCTTCACCGTTGTCATTTATCCAATCGTGGCTCACTGGGTATGGGGCGGCGGCTGGCTCAGTAAATTGGGCATGCAAGACTTTGCGGGCTCTACGGTCGTTCACTTGCAAGGCGCAACTGCAGCGCTCGTAGCGACGATCTTGCTTAAACCGCGTATCGGTAAATATAATAAAGATAAAACGCCTAACTTGATTCCTGGTCATAACCAAGTTTTATCCGTACTGGGCGTCATCATTCTCTGGATCGGCTGGTTTGGTTTTAATCCAGGTAGTACGCTTAGCGCAATGGGCGACGGTTTCTTTGGCTACATTGCATTGACTACGAATATGGCTGCTGCGGCAGGCGGTGTTGCTGCACTTATTATTTCCTGGATGTACTTCGGTAAAGCGGATATTCCTAGCATGTTGAATGGTGTGCTTGCAGCGCTTGTAGCGATTACAGCGGCTTGTGCTTTCGTAGACACCTGGGCGGCAATCGTAATCGGTGCAGTTGCAGGTATCGTAACCTTCTTCACAGCGCAATGGTTTGAAAAAGCAGGTGTCGACGATCCGATCTATGCTTTCTCTGTACACGGTATTGCAGGTATCTGGGGCACTCTGTCCACTGGTTTCTTCGCAACACCTGAACTTTCCGCGAAAGTAGGCGTAGGCGGCGCTGGCTTGTTCTACGGCGGCGGTTTGCATCAACTTGGCGTTCAAGCGCTTGGTGTATTCGGTGCACTGGCATTCGTACTCATTCTTTCCTTCATTATTCTGGGTATCATGAAAGCGACTGTAGGTCTTCGCGTTACGGAAGAAGAAGAAATTATCGGTTTGGATCTTTCCGAGCACGGTTCCTACGGCTATCCTGAGCAAATGAAAAAAGCGGCTCAAAACGGCGTAACGGTATAACTTTCCTACATTTTCACTAGAGCAAAGGGGATGCAACATGACTCATCTCTCATTGGAACCGATCCTGGCACGTATTCATCAAGCGGAAGCATTCGATGAGATGCGGTGCGTCAGAGATCAAGTTCAAGAGATGTTTCGTGAGCATCTCCTTTTGTCTTATACAGCTGAATTGGGCGATCAGATCAACCTTGTGCACGACACTTTTATCGGGCGGACGGCAGAGCTTGCGGAAAGCATGTTGGAAGCGGAGGGGCTTGGGAAGCCGCCTGTTGAATACGCCTTTTTCTTGTTAGGCAGCGGCGGACGCAGTGAGCAGACGCTTTGGAGCGATCAGGATAACGGCCTGATCTATGCCGACAGCGAGACGTATCCGCAGGAGGCGCTTGAGGGGTATTTTAGCCGGCTGGTCAGCTTGATACTGCATGGTTTGGATGTTCTGGGCTATCCGCCATGCGAAGGGAATGTGGTGTCAAGTAACCCGCAATGGCGAAAATCGGAAGCGGGATATCGCGCGATGACGCTGGAATGGTTGACGGATCCGAATTGGGAGAATATGAGATATTTGCTTATTTTGGCGGATATTCGCTGTATTTACGGTGCGCCGCGGCTTGTTGAACGTTTGAAATCCATGATGCTAACGTACATTGCCGAACATCCTGCGATTCTGGACAATTTACTGTCCAACACGCTGCGTCACAAAATTTCGCTCGGTATTTTCGGGCAGTTGATTACAGAGCGGTATGGCGAGGACGCAGGCGGGTTCGATATTAAATACGGCGCGTATATCCCCATTGTCAACGGTATCCGGCTACTAGCCATCCAAGCGGGGATCGCGGAGTCCTCCACGATGATGCGCATTCGGCTGCTGCGAGAGCAGGGTGCTGTCGCGGAACCGCTGACGAGAGAGTGGGAGACGGCTTTCGGTACGGCGATACGGCTGCGGAATGCAACGCCATTTCAAGTCGAAGAAGAGAAGTACACGACTCGGGGAAGGCTGACGGCGGAGCAGCTTACGAAAGAAACGCGGCAGATGCTGAAACAATGCTTGCGTACAGGCGTGGAATTGCAAAAATACGTAGCAAAATCCATCGAATCCTATAGAGAAAAAGGTTAGGTTGATGATCGGATCGGTATGTGATGTGGGGAGAGGTGACTCGCATGAAGGATATGCGTCCTGCAGGACGTATGTGGCATCTGTATAAAATGGGGGGACTGACCCCTGCGCTGACTTCTATGTTTGATGCGCAAAGCGCGCAGCAAATGGCTTTTATTCGTTCGATGCTGAGGGAACAGAGAAAGGATTCGCTGTTTGAGATACCGCTTCATTCCATGGAGCTTGTTGTCTTCGATCTGGAGACGACCGGCTTCTCGCCGTATAACGGTGATGAGATTATTTCTTTTGGTGCGGTGTCGGTTGTTGGCGGGGAAGTGCAGACGCAAGATACGTTCTACCGGATGGTCAATCCGAAACGGAAAATCCCCAACGACATTGTGGAACTGACGGGAATTACGAATGAAATGGCAAGTGAAGCGCCTGATTTAATCAGTGCATTGAGCGATTTTCTGGAGTTTGTGCAGCAGCGGATTCTGGTGGCTCATGCCACGGGCCATGATAAAAGTTTTCTCAACTCGGCGCTGTGGCGCACGTCCAAAGTCAGTTTGTCCCATCGGGTGCTGGATATTATGATGATTGCTAAATGGCTCATGCCGAAGCGCAAGAATTTAAGCTTGGATTCCCTACTCCACGCCTACGACATTCCTGTGACCGTGCGCCATCATGCACTGGAAGACGCACTGATGACGGCGCAGCTGTGGTCGCGTTTTATGGAAGAAATTAAATCTCGCAACGTAGATACGCTTGGCGATCTCTACGCCCTCTTAAGCCATCATTGACCAAGAGCAAACGGAAGTTTGCGGTATTCGGTTGATGCGGCTTTTTTTATTTGGTAAATTTGCAATTCAGGTGCCGTCTGATGTTGGAGCGATAAAATCCAGTGGGTGGGAATGGTGTGCCAAAGTGTCTGCAAATCCTGACAGGACGGGATCGGCGGTGCAGAAGGATGAGAATGGAACAAGCCGATTAAAGGGGTAGGGCCGGGCTTCAGATAAGGGAGTATGTCCATCGGATCAATGGTGAATTCGCGGGTTGGTTGCTCGGCCACATTCGGCAATGGAAAGAACGTCGCAGCATACAGAACGTCTGCTTCGTGCTCTGTCGGGCAGCCGAGTATGACGCCGCAAGCTTCCTCGGGAAACGTTTCCCGACTATAGGCAACGAGATGATCGTACAGGTCTTCCTTTAGCTGAATAAGCATGACCCTGCCCCCATTCCAAGCGAGATAGTTCTATTGTATCATGCTTCTTGCTTCAATTGTGCAGGAGGTTTGATGAAAAAGAAGACCAGTGCCAACATCAGCGCTGATAAGCAGACGACGGTTGTAAAAAGCGTCATATGGGACTTGTTCATAAGCCATCCGAACAGCGGGGGGCCGAAGGCCACGCCGATAAAGCGCAGGCTGTTGTACAAGGAAGTGATCATGCCGCGCTGGTCGCGCTTCACGGAGCCGGTAATGAGCGTATTCAAGCAGGGCAGCAAAAGGCCTGTGCCAATGCCGCTGAGCGACAGCAAGCCGATGAGCAGCGCAAGCTTCCCGTTCGCAAAAATCGCGCAGGTGAGCGAGACGATCATGAGTCCGAGGCCGACGTTCATCAAAATGCGCATCAGCGTCCCGTTTTGTTTGATTTTTGCTCCGGTGGTGTAAGAAGTTATGACGAGGCATAGCAGAGGGATTGCGAGGAGCAGTCCTTTTTTTACGCCATCGATGTTGTAAGGCTTCTCTTCTAAAATTTGCGAGAGATAGAAGAGGACGCCGAAGAGGATGAAGAGAGTGACGGCGCCGGCAAAGAAAGCAGGCAGCAGCCAGTGTCCTTTTTGGCCCAGAATGGATTTGATTTCTTTTAAATACTGTTTGAGTGGCTCGGCTTCTTTGTCTTTGGCGGGTTCTTTGATCATGAAAATAACGGCTAGCAGCGCCAGCAGGCAGAAGACTGGGAAGGCAAAAAAGGGCGCAAACCAAGTGAGCAGCGCGAGAAGTGAACCTAGAATGGGGGAGACGACTTTCCCGATGCCGTTGGAAGCCTCAATGAGACCCAGTGCTTTGCTCGCTTCGCCGCCTTTGTATATGTCGCCGACAAGTGCCATGGCAATAGGGGCTGTGCCCGCCGCGCCAAGGCCTTGCAAGGCACGGGCAGTTATGAGGATTCCGTATGAGCTCCACACTGCGCCTAGCCCCGCGAGGATGCCTGCTGCGCCGTAAACGATCAGCGAAGGAATGATGACCGCTTTGCGTGTGAAACGATCGGATAAGTAGCCGGAAACCGGAATGATGATGCCTGCCGACAACGAGAACAACGTTATGACTAGAGAGCTCTGAAAGCGGGAAATGTGCATGTTGTCCTGCATATCCGGCAGTACGGGCACCAGCATGGAATTGCCCAGCACAAGCACTAAAGGGATGGTTGCCAAGGCAAGGTACTGCCACAGGCTTCCTTTTTTCCCGGAGGGGGCTTGTTTGTCGCTTGAGTCGGTATGCTGCGCATAGCTTTTCTTGTTTTCTGCTGCGCCAAATCCTTTTCGCTTTAGAGTAGCTTGTTTCATGAACATGTTCATCCTTTCCTGCATAAATACGCAGGATTACTTTACCCTAATCGGCTGAAAGCATACGCGGGGGAATGCAGGTTGGAAATTTCGCCGATTTGGAGATAATATAGAAGAGATGGCTGGTCGTTCGCTTGATGGCGAACTGCTCGCCCATGCATCCTGGGAGGCGGAATGTTTGAAAAAGAAAGTCATAAGTATAGCCATACTGGTTATTGTCATAGGTTTGATTGGTTATCGGGTCGTGCAGCATATGAATCAGAAGACGCTGACGGCGGAGGAAGCGGCGAAGGTGAATGAACTGGCGCCGGCGTTTACGCTGCAATCGCTGGATGGACAATCGTTGGCTGTAGGTGGGGAACGGGACAAGCCGCTGTTCTTGAATTTCTGGGCTTCCTGGTGCGGGCCGTGTGAAGAAGAGGCTCCGGATTTGGTGAATCTCTACAAGAAGTATCAAGGAAAGTTTGACTTGTATGCAGTGAATGTCACGCCTGGCGATAAAATGGACAACATTAAAAAGTTCGTTGACACGTACCAATATCCGTTTCCGGTGCTGCTCGACAAAGAAGGGAAAAATGCCGATGCTTATTCGGTGATAGCGATTCCGACGAGTTTTCTCATCGATCGGCATGGTGTCATCCGCGAGGTGATCCATGTTCTGTCCGCGAAGGAACTGGATAAGAAGCTGGCAAAGCTGATTGCTGAGTCATAAAAAAAGCTGCAAGCCGCCCTAGGTAAGGGCTCTTGCAGCTTTTTGTCATTAATGGTTAACAACGCCGAGTTGTTCGAGTTGATCTTTGTCTTCGCGTTCGATGCGGGTACGCCCGAGCAAAGCGTAACGCAAGCTGTCCACGAGCGCATACCAGCTCGCTTCGATGATGTTGCTGGATACGCCGAGCGTGTTCCAGGTGGAGCTGAAGTCGGTTGTCTCCATGAGCACCCGTACTTTGCCGGCAGTCGCGTCTTTCTCGTCGAGGACGCGTACTTTGTAATCGGACAGATGGATATTCTTGATGTCCGGATAGTATTGAATGAGCGCTTTGCGAAGCGCATTGTCCAGTGCATTGACCGGACCGTTGCCTTCCGCGGCGGTGTAGATGGTCTCGCCATGCACTTTGACTTTCACGATGGCTTCGGATACGACGGCATGGTTGGCTGTTTTTTCAACCAACATTTTAAAAGACTCCAGCGTGAAAATTTCTTCCAGCCCCTCGAAAGCTTCGCGCAGGATCAGCTCGAGCGTCGCGTCCGCACCTTCGAATTGGTAGCCTTGGTGCTCCATTTCCTTGATTTTCTCGATGATCTCTTTCGATTTCTGAGGATCGCGATCAAAGTCCAGATTGAGTTCTTGCGCTTTGACCAGCACATTGCTTTGTCCTGCCAATTCGGAAACCAGAACGCGCTGCTTGTTCCCGACCAGCTCAGGCTTGATATGCTCGTATGTGCTTGCATCCTTCAGGATCGCGGACACGTGGATGCCGCCTTTGTGTGCGAATGCCGCGTTGCCGACAAACGGTTGATTGATCGGCATGTGCATGTTCGCGATCTCGCTGATGTAGCGAGATACGGATGTCAGTGATTTCAGCTGCTCATCGGAAAGTACGGAGTAACCCAGCTTGAGCTGCAGGTTCGGGATGACGGAGCTCAGGTTGGCATTGCCGCAGCGCTCGCCATAGCCATTGATGGTGCCTTGCACTTGACCTGCTCCGGCTTGTACGGCAGCAAGACTGTTTGCTACCGCGAGCTCGCAATCGTTGTGCGCGTGAATGCCGACCGGCGTGGAGACGTGCGCTTTAACGGCCCCGACGATTTGAGCGATCTCGCCTGGCAAGGAACCGCCGTTCGTATCGCACAGAACGATCCAGTCCGCACCGGCGTCCTGCGCTTTGGAAATCGTTTGCAGCGCGTATTCCGCGTTATTTTTGTACCCGTCAAAGAAATGCTCGGCGTCGTAAATGACCTCAAGCCCTTTGCTTTTCAAAAATTGAACGGAGTCGTAAATCATGTTCAGGTTCTCTTCGAGTGTCGTCTGAATCGCAGTCGTTACGTGAAAATCCCACGATTTCCCGAAAATCGTCGCAACTTGAACGCCGGAATCGACCAATCGGTTCAGGTTAATATCGTCGCAAGCTTTCGAGTCTTTGCGACGCGTGCTTCCGAACGCAGTGATTTTGGCATTTTTGAAAGTCATCGTGCGCGTACGTTCAAAAAATTCAATATCTTTGCTGTTGCTGCCCGGCCATCCGCCTTCAATATAGTGAACCCCGAGCTCATCGAGCTTGCGGGCAATTTTGATTTTATCTTCAACAGACAAGCTAATGCCTTCTCCTTGCGTTCCGTCTCGTAAAGTGGTGTCGAAGATTTTGACTGATGTTGGCATAGGTGGTTCCTCCTTCAAAAGCTGGGAAAGTGCGTGGGTAAATCACACAAAAATCTGAAAGTTGCGATTTTCGCTAATGTATAATTTACGATTATATCATAAATGTGGCAGGAAGGACATCGCAAAGGCCAAATTAGGTTTGCTTGCCCTGGGCTTTTTCGGTATGCTGATCTTGTCTACATTCGGTCGGAAGGAGTTCCCGGTGAGAGGAGGCAAGCGAACATGACCGCTCATTCCCATTATCCCAAACAAGGACGCGTAATCTTACATATAGATATGAATGCGTTTTATTGTTCAGTACATGAGGCGGTAGAGCCTGAGTTATATAAAGGAAAACCGCTTGCCGTCGCCGGCAGCGTGGAACTGCGCAGAGGCATTATTGTAACCTCGTCGTATGCGGCAAGGAATCTTGGCATCAAGACCGGCATGCAGGTGCGGCAGGCATTGAAACTATGTCCGGATCTGATCTTGATCCGGCCTGATTTTGACTTGTATCGCGATTTTTCCAGGCGGTTCATGCAGATCGCGTACAGCTATTCGCCGCTCGTGGAATCGATGTCCATCGACGAATGCTTCGTGGATATTACGGGCTCCAAGCAATTCGGCACTCCACTTGAGATTGCGAGCCAAATTCAGGAGCGGATTGCCATGGAGCTGCGGCTGCCTTGCTCGATCGGCGTCGCGCCGAATAAGCTCCTGGCCAAGATGGGTTCGGATATGAAAAAGCCGAATGGCATCTCCGTGATTCGGCTTCGCGATGTGCCTACAGTATTCTGGGATAAACCGTGCCAATATTTATACGGCATCGGACGAAAAACCGCGGATAAGCTGACCCGGTTGGGCATCCTGACTTTAGGGCAGCTCGCCAAGGCGGACGATGCGCTGTTATTAAAGCATTTTGGTATCGTCGGTGCGCACTTGAAACTGTCGGCAAACGGGATCGATCACTCGTCGGTCAACCCAGAGCATGAACAGAGCAAGTCGATCGGGCATACGACGACACTGCCGCGAGATTATACGGACCGGACGGAAGTCCATCGCGTGCTCCTCAATTTGGCGGATCAAGTGGCAAGACGATTGCGGCGGCAGGAGTTAATGACACAGACTGTCGTGGTCACGATCCGCGATCCGGAAATGCGGACGATAACGCGCTCACTGACGCTGCAGGCGCCTACTGAGCATTTGGACGATATCTATCGAACGGCTTGCCAACTCTACGATCACCATTGGGAGGAGGGCAATCCCGTCCGGCTGTTAGGTGTGACGCTGCAAAGCTTGAGCGCTCGGGAAGAAACCTATGTGCAGTTGGATTTGTTCGATTATGAGAAGCAGCCGAAGAAGGAGAACTTGAATCGAATTATGGATGGGCTGCGGGATAAGTTCGGCGAAAATGCGATTCTGACGGCAGGGATGCTGAGCAACGACCCGTCGGCGATGATCCGCAATCACAAGGCGCGTGGCACGTCGCTGCAGATGGATCATTTGCGGAACAATCCGCTGCATAAGGATGAGGAGAAGTGATAAAAGATGGCAAATTACGTGGGCTTTGCCGGATACTCAGGCAGCGGCAAGACGACGTTGATCGCGAAGCTTGTTGTTGAACTGTCGCGGCGCGGCCGGAGCGTGGTTGTGATGAAACATGACGCACATGGACATTATAATGAGGTCGAAGGCAAGGATTCCACCGGGTTCATTAAGGCAGGAGCTACTGCGGTCGTCACGATATCCCCTGATGCCGTTCGTACGTATGAGCGAAAGGAAGAACCAAGTCTAGCTGAGCAGATCGAGGTGCATGCGGACGCCGATATCATTCTTATTGAAGGATTTAAGCAAGACAAGCATCCAAAGATCGCCGTCTTTCGTACGATAGAACAGGGGCGGATTCTCGACATGCTGGATCCGGAACCGATTGCTACCGTGCTGGATGCATCGTTAAGGGTGGAAGCTTATAGGGGCCCTGTTATGGATATAAACGATGTTCACGGGATTGCCGATTTTATTGAAATGTACGTGGGTCTATCAAATTTTTAGGTTTGAACTTTGTCCGTATTTATATTATATTTTACATTGAGGATAATTTGAGGAGGAGTAGAAACATGGCAAAGTATACATTCGTTGATAAAGATACTTGCATCGCTTGCGGCGCGTGCGGGGCTACAGCTCCAGACATCTATGATTACGACGATGAAGGTTTGGCTGAGGTTATTTTTGACGGTGATGGCAACAAAGGGGTAACGGAAATTCCTGAAGATCTGTACGATGATCTGCAAGATGCTCAAGACGGCTGCCCTACGGATTCCATTAAAGTTGCGGATTCTCCTTTTAACTAAATCATCATACGCGTTATGTGATCTAACACATGATGTCGAAAGAACTCGCATCCTATGCAGGAAGCGGGTTCTTTTTTTGCAAAAAAACCATGAAATTTGTAACATTTTATTGCCATTTCCAGGCTCCCATCTTACAATAAAACTAGTAAACACTGGGAGGGCCTTATGGGTAAAAAGAAATGGTTGAAAACCGTGGCGGTAGGACTGTTGATCGCAATTTTATCGACATATTTCTACACGGTGACTGTGAGCGGATTGTTTTATTTTGTGGAAGGCCCACTCCAGGACACGCTTCGGAAAGCCAAGTCGGAAGATGAACGACAGCCGGATGATCGCATCAAAATTGTTAAAATTGATGAGAAATCGCTTGCGGCCATCGGAAAGTTTCCATGGGACCGCAAAGTCTATGCGCAGTTAATAGAGAAGCTTGAGCAATCAGGTGCAGCAGCCATCGGCATCGACGTTGTGCTGGCTGAGCCCTCGAAAGACCCCGCAGATGACAAAGCACTGGCGGATGTGGTGGCGAAATATTCCAATGTTATTTTGCCAATCCAGATTAATTATCCTTCCAAGCAGCAGCAAGCAGGCGAGTTGATTCCCGAGCGGATCGATTACCCCGCATCCACGCTAACAACAAACAAAGGACAAATGGCCCATATCAACGTATTTGTGGATAAGGACGGGAAAGCCCGCAAATTACCTGTGGGACTGCCCGACGAAAAGGGGCAATACATACCGGCTTTTAGTGTAGCCTTGGCGAATATGGTTCTAGGAAAAGACGAGAAAGTGAGACGTGATGAGGCGACCGGCAAATGGCTGCGCGGCAGTGAGACGATTCCGACGAATGATAGAAATCAAGCCACAACGGAATTTTTCACGACGCCAAGACAGGAAGCTGACGCTTCTACCGGTTATGAACTGTTATCGGTAATCGACGTTCTCAATAGTTCGAAGCCGCTTCCGCTCGAGGGCAGCATCGTCCTGGTCGGACCTTTCGTAACCGCCATGCAGGACGAGTATCCGACGCCAATCTCCTCCGTGAAAATGTTCGGGATCGAGATCCACGCCAATATGATCCAAACGCTGTTGGAAAGCAAGTTCTACAAGGACATGTCCAAACCGGCAGGCGTCGCTGCCATCCTTGTGATGGCACTGCTGGCCATCTACTTGTTTGAACGGTACAAAGGAAAAGCGGCCCTCTTTATTTTTATCGGTTTATTCGTGGTCTATGGCATTATCTGGCTTCTCTTATATACAGTCGGATCTACATTTGCACCGCTTGTCTATCCGCAGTTTGCGCTTGTCGCGATCTATGTCTGGTCGATTGTGAGCCATTACTTGGATGAGAGAAAGGAACGCAACCGGGTCACTGGGATTTTCGGGCGCTTCGTTTCAAAATCTGTCGTGGACGAGCTGCTCCAATCGGGCGAGGATGTGAAGCTCGGGGGAAGTCGGAAGGACATTACGTTAATTTTCGTCGATATTCGCGGTTTTACGCCGATGTCCGAGCGGCTCGAGCCTGAGCAGGTCATTCAGGTTCTTAATGAATACTTGGATGTATGTACGAAGGCGATTTTCAAATTCAACGGGACGTTGGATAAGTTTATCGGCGATGGTGTCATGGCGATGTTCGGCGCGCCGATCGAATTCGACAACCATCCGGAAATGGCGGTTCGCGCAGCGATTGAAATGAAGTCGCAAGCGAACATTTTGGAACAAAAGCTGATCGATACCTACGGCATCGGCGTGAAATTCGGTCTCGGCATTAACAGCGGCCCGGCGGTCGTCGGAAATATCGGATCGGAAGGCTTAAGGCTGGATTATACGGCGATCGGCGATACGGTGAACCTCTCTGCAAGGCTGGAGTCCAATGCAAAGCCGGGGCAAATTCTGATCAGTGAACAGACGTATGCACGCGTGAAAGATTTGTTCAATATCGTGTCCATCGGTGAAATCAAGGTCAAAGGGAAAGAGAAGCCGGTGGCCGTTTATGAAGTATTAGGTCATCTATCATAAAGAGATTAAAGGAGGCAGGAACGTGAGAGTAACCAGTAAGTCTTTGCTATCATTCTTTTTGAGCTTAAGCTTGATGCTCAGCGTATTTTCATTTGTGCTCGCGAAGCCCGCAGACGCCAAGACAGTTCGCGTCGCCATTATCGCATCGCTTTCCGGCGATGTAACGGTCAAGAAAGGCGGCGGCTCCAAAACGTACGACGCTTACGAAAGCATGAGCTTGAATCAGGGGGATACTATCTATACCGGTGATGATTCCTCGGTGACGCTCAATTTAAGCAATGGCGATGCCGATGTTACATTAGGCGATAATGCGGAACTGAACGTATCCGACTTGAATTCGGCTGAAGGTAATAAAAAGTCCAAGCTGAAAGTTTGGGCAGGCTCGTTATGGGTGAAGGTCAAATCGCTGGCCGGCTCCGACGATGAGTTCGAGGTGGAAACGCCGACGGCGGTTATGGGTGTTCGCGGAACACAGTTTTACGTATCGGTTGATCCGGTTACCGGCAATATCAAAATGGCTGTAGGCGCGGGGAAAGTGTCCGCCTCAACCACAACTGTAAACGAAGACAACGACCAGGAGACGAGCATTACGTATTTGTACCCGACCCAGCAAATAACGCTGGATTCCAGAGATGAAGCAGCGGATCTGGATACGAAAGTCGAGTTCCTGGATGTAGAGGAATTCATTAAACAAGCCTCTCCGGCTGTTATTGAAGAGTTCATTAAAAATAAAGCCGAGATTGATAAAGAAAACGATGAATTTATCGCTCAAAAGCAAAAGGAATTAAACGAAGGTAAAACAACAAAAGACAACACGTCGCTTACCGTCAATTCCCAAGCGGATTTGGACAAGGTGAAGAAAAACCTGGACAACCTGGTCGGCAACATTGCGAAAGAAGCATTGAATGAGCAAAAGTTCAATCAAGACGCGATGAATAAGATTGTTGAGGCTGCCAACAAGAAGATACCAGAAACGCCGAGAAAACTTGATTTGAATAAAGTCCAACCGCTCGATAAAACGGCAGGGGTAGATCCTGAGCTTGAGAAGAA
>NZ_RXHU01000030.1 GCF_003955665.1 Paenibacillus whitsoniae | reverse complement strand
CAAACAACAAGCTACTTCCCTACGCCCCCCTCATTCCTCCAACTCTTATGTGCTTTCCCCACCCCACGGTAACAAGCCACTTATTGACGTTCAGTTACTGGAACACTCGGTTGCATGGCATTAGCTTGAGGGTTAAGCTTCGGTATCAAAGCAACTTCTGTGATTTCTACAACTTTATCAGGGAATGCACGGTGAACTCGAGCGGAGAAGAAGCATGGGGCGAGTGCCCCTATGCTGTCAAAACAAATTCTGTGGTATCTGCAAGTGAGTCGGGATTGAAAATACGTGTTGTACGGAGAAACGGAAAAAAGGCTTGGGAACGAGAAAGTTTGCGAGGTACTGACTCTAGAGTCACGAATTAACACCGGGCACATTCTGTGGTATCTGCAAGGAACAGCGCGCGCTGCAGAGGTGCAGGATAGCAGGGCAGGCCGCTATGCTGTGACGTGCCCCTCCCCGGCATTCGACTCACAGCACAAAAAAATACCCCCTGATCTCCCGCGAATACATCGCAGAGGACAAGGGGGTATGACACATTATTCGATGCGATCCCAATCGACATCGAGTCCTTGGTCGTCCCGCTCTTGCAGGCGACCTTCTCTAGCATCCTTCTGGAGTTGTTCGAGCCAGCGGAGTTCGGCAAATGCACGCTTGTAGGTGCCGACCAGCATTTGCAGAATGACGCGCGGCACGACGCCGACGTGTTCGTCGTACAGGCTGCGCATTTTCGTCATGAGCATTTTTTGCGCCAGGATTTTATGCTCGAGAATGTTGGCAATTTTCGCTTGATCGCCGTGGACGGTGAACGGCAGTGCCACGTAGAGCGGGTGATAGTGCCTAATCGATTCATGAAGCTGGTGCGCCAGCAAATCCTGAAATTTTCTGCGACCTGCGTCGGTGATTTGGTAAATCGTTTTTTCCGGGCGATTCGTTTCCCGTACCACTTCCAGCGCTTCGACAAGCCCCTCTTTATGCAGTTGATCCATCGCATAGTAGAGCGAGCCGTCTTGGAGCTTCATGTAGTTGTGCATGCCGCGTTCTTTCATCGTTTGACGAATATCGTAGGTATGCCGATTGGTTTCCATTAGTAATCCAAGTATGACGAGCTTCATCGACATGGAAACAGCCTCCTAGTGTCCTGCAGGTGCGCTCCCTTTCACTGGGGCTTTCCCCGCTTCGATCCTTGCATTCCCCATTAATAATATGAAAACAAGGCCGAGGACCGCAAGTACGATTGTTGTCTGGAACACGGTGGCAATGGAATCTGCAAGAGCTGTCAGCAGCTTGTGGAGGACATCCTGCGGGATTTGGGACCGTACTTCCGGCTGCAGCAGTGCACGCGCATCATGGAACTTCTCGGCCATCGACGGGTCATTCAGCGAAGCGGTGATGTTGCTTTTCAGCGAGTTAATCTGAATGCTGCCGAAGATCGCAACGCCGATCGCCGAACCGACGGAACGGAAGAAGCTGACCAGCGACGTAACCGTGCCGCGGCGGCGGAAATCCATTTTATGCAGCGCGGACATGGACGTAATCGGGAAGCCGGCACCGATGCCAAGCCCCATGAGAATCATGTAGATCGTGATCATGCTGCGCTTCGAATCGATCGAAATGCTGCCCAGCAAGGATGTCGCCACTATCAGAATCGTTACGACGACCAGCATAATGTTACGGAACGAGTAGCGTCCCAGGAACCGTCCTCCGATCACGCTGGAAGCGACGACACCCAGCATCATCGGAGTCAAGATCGAACCCGAACTGGTCGCAGAGCCCTCGAACACGCCCTGAATGAACAGCGGAATATACGTACCGGCGGAAATCAAAACGGCGCCGTAGGCAAAGCTGACACCCATGCTTGCGGTGAACAAGCGGTTTTTGAACAGGTCAAGAGGGACGATCGGCTCTGCCGCTTTCCGCTCAATCAGCAGGAAGACCAGCAGAAGCACGACGAAACCGACGAAGAGCCCAATAATTTGCCAGGAATCCCAGGCATATTCCTTGCCGCCAAGCTCGAGTGCAAACATCAGGGAAAGAATCGCTGCGGTAAGCATAATGGTGCCGCCCCAGTCGATTCGCGCCTTGCTGTGTTCCACAGATTCATGGTACGTGAAAATAATCAAAAGCAGCGAAACAATGCCAAGCGGCAGGTTGATGAAGAAAATCCATTCCCACCGGACATGATCCGTAAAGTAAGCGCCGATAATCGGGCCGAGTACGCTTGATAAACCGAATACGGCTCCGAATAAGCCTTGCATTTTACCGCGCTTCTCTGGAGGGAAAATATCAAAAATAATGGCGAACGTAATCGGCATTAACGCCCCGCCGCCGATCCCTTGAATCGCGCGATACACGATAAGCTGCGTCATGGACGTCGACGTTCCGCAAAGTGCGGACCCGATCATAAAGATGATAATCCCGATCAGGTAAAACAATTTTCTGCCGTACATATCCGACAATTTGCCGAATATCGGCATGGCAGCCACGTTCGCGATCAAATAGGCGGAAAACACCCAGACGAACTGGCTAAAGCCTCCGAGCTTCGCTACGATGGTCGGCATGGCCGTCGACACGATCGTTTGATCGAGGGAAGCCAGCAGGAGTCCGAGCATCAACGCAACAACGGTGACGGTCGTATTAGACTTGCGCGCGGTAGACATACGTGAAATCTCCTTATGTTTGTGGTATAATACACAAATTATTATATTCAAATTTGAATATAGGGCAAGTTAAATTTCGACTGCTATTTTTGTTCCAGGCTTTCATTCCGTAGCATGCGTTCCCTCCCCCACAATTATCCATGAAGGTTGCCACCGCCCATTCGCTATCATATAATAAGGTTAACAAAAGGTTTTTATGTCCTTTACAATTTCGATAAATTTTATTTGTAATATCTTACTTTGACAATGCAGGAGGTATGCCCATGAATATGAACCAGTTGGAGACGCTGCTCACGATTTCCAAGACGATGAGCTTCCGCAAAGCTGGGGAGATTCTTAATTTGACCCAACCTGCCGTGTCCGCCCAGATCAAAAGTCTCGAAGACGAATTCGGTACGATACTTATTGATCGCAATCAGCCGGTTACACTTACGGACAGCGGCAAGCTGTTTCTGGAGCATGCGGAGAGAATTCTCCGGATTGCCGGGGATTTGAAGCAGCGCTTGAGCGACTTGCAGCAAACACCGCAGGGCCATATCCACATCGGCACGACAACCTCGATTGCGATGCAAATTTTGCCTCGCGTGCTCTCCTATTTTCAAGATCAATTTCCACTCATCAAAACGACGATACATTCCATGACGTCCTCGCAGATCATGACCTCGGTCGAAAGCAGCCAGATCGATATTGGCATCGCGTATTTGTTCGAGAAAAATCCGGCGTTGGAGACATCGGTGCTGTATTACGACAATTTTGAGCTGATCGTTTCAACCAAGCATCCTCTCAGCCGTTTTACCCATCTGTCGATCGAGAAGCTGCGCAACATTCCGTTCATCATGCTCTCGCCTGAAACGGCGGGTCGGCGTTTTGTCGACCAAATTTTTAAAACATATGACGTAACACCGCACATTGTTATGGAACTTTCCTCCAGCGAGGAAGTGAAGCGGATGGTTGAGCTGAACCTCGGCGTCGCGATTATTTCCAAGCTGTCGGTGATGGATGAAATTCGGCACGGCTCTTTGAAAATGGTGAAAGTGAATGAACTGGATATTACTCATCCGGTCGGCGTAGTATATAAATCGGGCCGATACTTGAACTCTGCCATGCAGCAGTTCCTCAGCGATTTGAAAGGCATGCCTGAAACGCAATTTCTGGGCTCGGAATAGCAGGCCGCCTGCCTAACCAGGTCTCGGGCTCAACCCATATGCAGATACTTAAGGAGGTCTCTCTCGATGAAATTCGATTTACATACGCATCATGACAGATGCGGACACGCGCAAGACCGTATTCGCGACTATATTGAAGCGGCG
Organism: Paenibacillus whitsoniae; assembly: GCF_003955665.1. GTDB lineage: Bacteria > Bacillota > Bacilli > Paenibacillales > NBRC-103111 > Paenibacillus_E > Paenibacillus_E whitsoniae. The sequence continues at coordinate 35,273 of NZ_RXHU01000030.1, read as the reverse complement.
ATTGCTGCCGGGCTGCAGGTGATCGGCATTTCGGACCATTCCCCGTATTTTGGAAGCCCTGAGGATCATGCACAGCCCCTGATTGCCATGGCGAAAAGCGAATTCCCTCGCTATGTCGCGGAGGTGTTGGAGCTTAAGAAGGAGTACGCCTCGAAAATTACCGTGCTGCTCGGTGTAGAATCGGACTTTTTCCCTGAGCATGCGGATGTATACCGCCAGGAGTATGCGAAATATCCGTTCGACTACATTATCGGCTCCGTCCACTTGTCCGGTGGTGTCTCGATCTTCAATCGCAATCGTTGGAAGCATCTGAATGACGCCGAGAAAGTGGCTCACAAAGAAGAATACTACCGCTTGATCGCAGAATCCGCCCGCTCCGGCATGTTCCAGATCCTCGGCCATATCGATGCGATGAAAGGCTTCTACCCGGCTTTCTCCGACATCCAGACGCCGAAGGTTGACGAGACCCTCCAAATTATTGGCGAAGCCGGCGTAGCTATCGAAATCAATACGTCCGGCAAAACGAAAGATGTCGGCGGCTGGTATCCGTCGCATGCGATGCTGGAGCGCGCGCTTCATTACGGCGTCGAGGTGACGTTCGGCTCGGACGCGCATATCCCTAGCCGTGTCGCGGACGACTGGGAGGAAGTCCGAAGCACGTTGAAAGACATCGGCTTCAAGCATTGGGTGTATTTTCAAAACAAAGAAAAGCAGATTGTTCCTCTGTAAAGAATGAATGATAGCAAACCGACGAATAAAAATGAAAACAGCGACAGCCGAGGACACGAATAAAGTCCTCGATACTGTCGCTGTTTCAGTTGAATTAGCATGTTAAACATTTTTATGAGGAAGAGCGTAGAAACGCTAGCTTGACGCACAACTCTTCTTGCGTGACCTCCGTGAACTGCTCCGCCTTCATCGGCCGGAAGAAATAGAAGCCCTGCACGTGACTGCACCCGTTCGATACGAGGAAGCCCGTCTGTTCCTCTGTTTCCACCCCTTCGGCAATAACCTGAAGCTGAAACGCTTTGGCGACGGAGATGATGGCTTTAATCATCGCTCTGTCTTTGATATCCGTCTGAACGCCGCGGACAAACGATTGATCGAGCTTGATTTTGGTCACCGGGAACCGCTTCAAATAGCTGAGGGACGAATAATGGGTGCCGAAGTCATCCACGGAGATCGACACGCCCAAGCTCCGCAGCTTAAGCAGTGTGCCGATCTGGGCTTCCTGCATCGCCACATTCTCGGTAATTTCGATTTCCAAATACTTGGCTTCAAGGCCAGTTTCCTCCAAGATATGAACCAGTTTCTCGACAAAGCGATCATCATTCAACTGCTTGACCGAAATATTGACGGCTATCGTCAAGGGCTCGCTCATGACGCTGTGCCAAGCTTTCATCTGCCGGCAAGCGCCCCGCAGCACCCATTCGCCGATCGCGACGATCAAGCCGAGCTCCTCAGCGAGTGGGATAAATTCCGCAGGCGACACGTATCCTTTTGTCGTATGATTCCACCTAAGCAGCGCCTCGGCGCCAACAATTTCCCCTCGCAGGCAGTCCACTTGCGGTTGATACACGAGCTCCAGCTCGCCCCGCTCTTCCGCCTGCCGCAGATGGTTGCCCATCTCGAGCTTCGCCATCGACTGCTTCGCCATTTCCTGGTCGAAGAAGCTGTAGGAGCTGCCGCTTTCTTTTTTGGCCATATACATGGCAATGTCCGCATTCTTCAGCAGCGTTTCCCATGCCAATCCGCCATGCGGGTACTGCACAATCCCAATCGAGGCGTTGATAAAAAAGGCCCGGTTTCCGAGCAAGCACGGCGGTTTCAGCACATCGATCAAGGATTCGCAAAATGCCCGAATATCCTGCTCCCCCTCAACGTGTTCAAGGAGGATCGCAAATTCATCGCCGCCGAACCTTGCAAATGTATGGAAGACAAGATTGGCGTGCTGCACGCGATTCGCCACTTCTTGCAGCATGCGGTCGCCCATGTGGTGGCCGTGAGAATCGTTGACCATTTTAAAATTATCGAGATCGAAAAAGATCACGGCCAGCATACTGCCGTTAATTTCGTTGTAGACAATCTGCTCTTTCAGCACCATTTGAAAATAGGCCCGGTTGTGAATACCCGTCAGTACGTCATGATATGCCAAATAAGAGAGCATGTGCTCCGATTCCTGCATGCGAATGGCAGATTCCTGCAGTTCCTGTTGACCGGCCAGCAGTTCTTCGTTTACCGCGGTCAAATCTTCGTTTGCGGTCTGTAGCTGCTGTGTACGTTCCAGAACCGCATGGCTCAGTCGGTCCCGCTGCCGAAGTATGTACAGGATAAAAATGAGAGTCAGCAACATGGTCAGCAGCACCGCGAGCCGAATAATCTGAACCTGGTTGTTGATGGAGCTGATCGCATCGAGCGAAGGCGCGGCGGCCATTTCCCATTTGGCATCCCGCAAATCGACGTCCGTTACTAACGCATCCGGACCGAATAAGTCATTGCTTCCATAAAAAGCCGGCAGCCCCGGATTGCGCAGCGCCAATTGCAGTCCGCTTGATTTCCCATCATTGATGCCTGCTTCGTCCAGCAGTTGTTCCACATTCATCGCTACCGAGACAAAGCCCCAGAACACTTGGTCCTGATACAGCGGCTTGCGGGCAACAATACCATTCACCCCTTGACGCAAGTTAAATGGGCCGTCCGTTGTCATTTTTTTCAGTTCCAACGCCCGTTCCACCTGGGTTTGCACAAGTGGACGAGGATCCGTCAGCAGGTTCCAATCCATAATGTTCTCATTGCCTTCCAACGGGTACACATATTTCATAATGCCGCGCGGGGCGATAATGAGATTGAGCGCAGACGCCTGTCCACCCTGGTACAGCGCCCGGATGTAGTCGTTCACCTGGCGGTCGGTCACATCTTTCAGGAAATTGGCGCTCACATAAGCGTCCAGGCTGACGATCAGATTGAAGTTCCGGTCGATGACGGATTGCAACGCTACGGCCTTCGCCGAAAGCTGCACCTCTTCCGTCACCCGCAATTCGTGCAGCAGAGAGGTTCTATATGCATGAAGGACGAATTCCGAGGAAATCAAAACAACGACGAAGATGAGGGAAAGCAGCGTGTATTGCATTTTTTTTAACATTGAGTTCCCCCCCTGCTCTGCAACTTGTGTCAAATTTCGACACCTCCTTCTATTATTCCTTTCATTCGGGTTCCATGCAACGTTTTTTATTGGAATTTGCGCCGCATTCCCACATCTGGAAGCTTCATATATAATAGAGTCAGAGATTAGGAACGAATGGAGACATGACGATGGATATTGAGCACATTGGGATGCATTTGATTGACGAAGACACGGACCAGCCCCGCTACCAGTTCGATGAGGAAGCGCTCGAGGAATTAATGAAAAGCATCGAGGAAATCGGCCTGCTGTCCCCCATCAAGGTCAGAAAGACGCCGGACGGCCGTTATAAAATCATTTATGGCAATCGCCGCTATAAGGCGAGCCTGATGTTGAATAAACCGACGATCCCTTGTATTGTGTCGACGGTGACCGATGAAATGGAAATTTATCTGGAGCAGATCGCAGAAAATTTGACCCGTCAAGGGTTCTCGCCGATTGAAGAGGCGGAAGCTTTTCATAAGCTGATGCATGAGTCCAAGTTCAACTCTTCGCTTAAATTCTTGTCCAGCAAGCTCGGCAAGCCCGAATCTTATATTAAGAATAAGTGCGAACTGCTGAAATTCGGCAGCGCCGTGAAAAAGATGATCGTCAGCGGCACCGAAATTCGCAAGGACAAGCTGACGGAAGACCAGCTGCTGCCGCTCAAGGACGTGGCGGTCGAGTTCCGCGATGCGCTGGCGCTCACGGCCGCGCGGGACGCGCTGTCGGTGCCGGACGTGAAAAAAATCGCGAAAATGTTCAAAGATAAGGACATTTCCGACAGCATGAAAGGCAAGCTGTTGTTCAAATCCGGCCCGGAGCTCATCGAGACGTGGTCGGTCATGCAGAGCAACCGCGCCGAGCGGGCCAAAGCCGCCGCGGAGAAGGCGGAGAAGGCGCTCGCTGCGCAGGAGCGCGAGGAGGCCGCGCGGGCGGAGGCTGCGCGGGCCGCGGAGGAAAGCACGCGCGCAGAAACTGCGCGTGTAGAGGCTGTGGCCGCGCCGGCGGAGCGCGCGGCTTCGGTTGCTGCGCCTTCACCTGCGGGTGAAGGCGCGCTGGGGGCGGCTGCTCCTGCGGAGGCAGCCGGTCGTGACGCAGCGGCGGCGCAGCCCGCTGCAGCCGGGGCGAGCGCCGCGGCCGAGCCGGCGGCGGCTTTGGCAGGCGCGCTCCAGCGGCTGCTGAGCGCGCTGCCGGCCCTGCCAGCCGGCGAAGCGCAGCTGGCGGGCATGGCCCGAGCCGTGCAAGCCGACGCGGCGTTCGCACGGGACCTGCACGTCCTCGTCCAGCAGCTGGAGCAGCAGCTGGACGCCTTGAAAAAAGTGCAGGCGCTGGCGGCTGCACAATAGGTTTTGACGCAGAAGGCGTCCCCTACCGATCCAAGATCGGTTCTGGGGGGCGCCTTCTTTGCATTTGCGCGCCGGCCCAGGCATGCGCAATAGGCCCATCGCACGAAGGGAGCCTCGCAGCCGGGAGTGCATGGCTGTTTGAGCCAATGACAGCTGAGGCGAAATTTCCAGCCTCGCAGGTCGGTGGCCTCCCCATTCCCCGCAATGCCTGCAAATCCGCAGGAATATTCCGCGATCCCCTGCGGATTCGATGAAATACCTGCGATAAGGCAGGCATGTTTGGCGGTAATCCTCTTTTCGAACGGATTCGGCTCAAAAACCTGCTGGATTGCAGGTTTTTTGCAGATAACATCATTTTTGCTGACAATGTCTGCATTTTTGCAGGAATTAGCTTGTTCAACCATAACGGGCTCGTGAAATAAGCAGCTTCGCCCACTTCCATACTACCATACAAGTATGGTAGTATGGTCGTATAATCGTATCACCACTAACCCAAGGAGTGTGTCCATGAATCAATTCCAAAGACCTTCGGTCAGCTCGACGCGGGATGCGGTCTATCAAGCGCTGAAGGCTCAGATCCTGAACCTCGAGCTGTTGCCGGGCGCAGCGATTTCCGAGAAGGAAATCTCGCTCACTTTCGGCGTTTCCCGGACGCCGGTACGAGAAAGCTTTGTGCAGCTGTCGCAGGAAGGGCTGCTCGACATTTATCCGCAGCGCGGGACGATCGTCTCGCTCATTGATCTGGCGCTCGTCGATGAAGCCCGTTTCATCCGCGAGCAGCTCGAGGCGGCGGTGCTCCGCTCAGCCTGCGAGCACTTCCCGGCGGCGGAGCTGCAAGCGCTGCGGACGAATCTGGCGATGCAGCAAGCCTGCATGGAGCAGCATGACTACAAGCAAATGTTCGAGCTGGACGAGGCGTTTCACCGCGCGATTTTCGAAGGCTGCCGCAAAATGAACACATGGGCGGTTATCCAGCAGGTGAACGTGCATCTGAACCGGATCCGCATGCTGCGGCTGGCCACGGATCATCACTGGGAGGCGCTGCACGAGCAGCACCAACAGATGCTCCATGCTATTGATGCGAAGCAGCCGGACGCCGCAGATCGCCTCCTTCGCGAGCATTTGCAGGTCGGTGTCGCCGATCAGGCCATGTTAAAAGAGAAGTTTCCAACCTATTTCAAGTAAGGAGGCGAATGGACAACGATGAAGATGGTATTCCGTTGGTTTGGCGAAGGCAATGATACCGTTACGCTGAAACAGATCAAGCAAATTCCCGGGGTCGAAGGCATCGTCTGGGCCTTGCACGATGTGCCGGTCGGCGAGGAGTGGCCAATGGACCGCATTCTGCAAGTGAAGGAGGAGGCGGACCAGGCCGGCCTGCATATCAAGGTCGTGGAGAGCGTGAACATCCATGAGGATATTAAGCTGGGACTGCCGAGCCGGGATCAGTACATCGCGAATTATATCAAGACGATCGAAAAGCTTGCCAAAGTCGGCGTCAAGGTCATTTGCTACAATTTCATGCCGGTCTTCGACTGGGTGCGGACGGATCTGCACAAGGAGCTGGAGGACGGCTCTACAGCCCTCTTTTATGAAAAAGACAAAATCGCCGGGCTCGACCTGCAGGAGCACGTTCAGCGCATTAATGCGGACCCCAGCTTCTCGATGCCGGGTTGGGAGCCGGAGCGTTTGGCGCGTTTGACGGAACTGTTTGAGGCGTATGAGGGCGTGACGGAGGAGCAGTTATGGGCGAACGTCAAATATTTCCTGGACGAGATTATTCCTGTCGCCGCTGCCAACGATATTCGCATGGCTATACATCCGGACGATCCGCCGTGGTCGGTGTTCGGTCTGCCCCGCCTCATGACGGGCCAAGCGAATATTCGCCGTTTCCTCGCGTTGCACGACAGCCCGTACAACGGCCTGACGCTCTGCAGCGGCTCGCTCGGCGCGAATCCGGCGAACGATATCGTCGCGATGGTGCATGAGTTTGCGGAGCGCATTCCTTTTGCTCATCTGCGCAATGTGCGGGTGTACGAGAATGGCGACTTTATTGAGACGTCGCACCGGACGCAAGACGGCACCGTTGATATGGCGGGCATCGTCGAGGCGCTGTCGCAGCATCAGTATGAAGGCTTCTGCCGTCCCGACCATGGACGCCATATTTGGGATGAGCACTGCCGTCCGGGTTACGGCCTCTATGACCGCGCGCTCGGCATCATGTACTTATGGGGACTGTGGGATATGCATCAAAAACAGCACGCAGCAGCCACGAAAGGAGCGGACGCAAGCTTATGAGTCCATTAACGAATTTTCCATCCTTACTAGAAAAAGTTGTCGTTATCACCGGAGGCGCAGGCGTGCTCTGCCGAGTGATGGCATTGGAAATGGCGAGACAGGGTGCCCAAGTGGCGATTCTGAACCGCACGCTGGAGAAAGGGCTTGCCGTTGCAGCCGAGATTGAATCGGCCGGGGGCAAAGCGATTGCGGTATCCTGCGACGTAACGGATGCCGAGAGCGTGACAAAAGCGGCGGCGGAAGTGACCGAGCGGCTGGGCACGTGCGACATCCTTATTAACGGCGCAGGCGGCAATCATCCGAGCGCGAATACGACGAATGAAACATTTAAGCTGGAGGATCTGGCGAATCCCGACGTGCAGACCTTCTACGACCTCAGCATCAGCGGCTTCCGCCAGGTGCTCGATCTGAACTTCGTCGGCACGCTAATACCGACGCAGGTGTTCACCCGATCGATGCACGGCAGAGCCGGCGCGACGGTCATTAACATCTCGTCGATGAGCGCGCCGTCGCCGATGACGAAGGTGCCCGCGTACAGCGCCGCCAAGGCGGCTATCGAGAACTTCACGCAATGGCTGGCCGTACACCTGGCGGAAAGCGGTATTCGTGTCAATGCGATCGCCCCAGGCTTTTTCGTGACGGAGCAAAACGCCAAGCTGCTGAAGAAGGAAGACGGCTCGCTGACTGAACGGTCGCACAAAATCATTTCCCACACGCCGATGCGCCGCTTCGGCAATCCGGAGGATCTGCTCGGCACGCTGCTGTGGCTGGCCGACAGCGACATGTCCGGCTTTGTGACCGGAACGACCGTGCCGGTGGACGGCGGTTTTTTGGCTTACTCCGGCGTGTAAGCGATCTTTCCTACCCCAAAAAAAGCAGCATTCCTGAACGTGATCGTCCTTGAATGCTGCTTTTTATTTTGCTTTGTGGCGTTGCCGGAGGCCGCCTCAGAATCGCGTGGCTCGTCCAGCACCGCTTGCCTGACGAATCCCCGCCTACTCCGCAACGACCGCAGGCTCGTCCGGAATGTGCACCGTAATGCGCACAATTTCGTCCGCAACCTGCGCCAGCCCTTCCAGCAGATTCTCGCCTTGCAGAATCTGCTGCTCAAGCGCCAGCGCCGCCTCGCGCAGCCGCCCGGCGGAAATACTGCCAGCCACGCCGATGAGCGTGTGCACGGCGCGTTTGACTGCAGCCTCGTCTCCCCGATGATGCTGAATGAGGAGCTGCTCGGCGAAGTCCGCGTAATTCTTTTTGAACATGCCCAGCATCGTTGTCAGAATGCTCACCTTGCCTTCGACGCGGGCAAGCGCCTCCCGCCAATCAATGGCGGCAATACCTTTGTAGTAACTGCCCGGCTCCGGCTCCAGCCCTCGGTCAGCTGCCGCGCCCGATGCGTGAGTTTGTCCGCTCCACTTGTTTACAGCACTGTACAGCTGTTTCACGTCGAGCGGCTTGGAGATGACGTCGTTCATCCCGATCTGCAAATAATATTCGTGATCTTCCTTGGCCGCATTGGCCGTCAATCCGATAATCGGCAGTCCGGCAAATTGCGCTGTCTGGCGCAAATATTTCGTCGCTTCCACACCGTCCATCATCGGCATATGAATATCCATTAGCACGAGGGAGAAATCGCCATGTTCCAAAAGCTCAATCGCCGCCTGGCCGTTGTCCGCGATTGCCACGCGGTAACCGCGCTCTTCCAGCAATTCTTTGGCAACCTGCTGATTGATCTCATTGTCTTCGACCAATAGAAGCGAAACGGTTTGGTTGCCCTCGAATATCGGAGCAGGCAGCTTGCCGCTGTTCTCCATCGGTTCGGCATCCTTCGGGTGAAATAGAGCCGCGAGCGTCTGATGAAGCTCCAATCGGGAAACCGGCTTGACGAGAATTGCATCCGGCCACTCGGCTTTTGACAGTCCCAGAAGCTCCTCCTTGCCCATCGATGAAGTCAAACAGATCACTTTGCTGGCTGCACGGTTAAGCCCTTGCAGAAACGATTGCCACGTCTCTACGCCGTACATATCGTCACATTCCATATCCAGGAGCAGGCAATCGTAACGTTCCCGTCCCTCTTCCGCCTCCATAAGCTTTTGAGATAACGCCGACCATGAGGATACGGCCGTAACCACCATCTCGAACGATTCCATCGTGTCCTGCAAAGCCCCGCTCATCAAGGGATGATCCTCAGCGAGCAGCACGCGATACAACTCCGGCTGCTCGTCAGGGCCAAGCGTCCAATCCTCCAAATCGTGCGGCACCACAGTCTGAAACGGCAACGTAAACGAGAACCGGCTGCCCTGCCCAATGACGCTTTCCGCTTGCAGATCGCCGCCCATCAGACTGATCAAATGTTTGCTGATCGTCAGACCGAGGCCTGTCCCCCCATATTCCCGGCTTGTGGATCCCGCCGCTTGAGAGAACGGTTCGAAAATCACATTGAGTCTATCCGCCGAAATCCCGATCCCCGAGTCGACCACGCTGAAGGTCAATTGAATGTCACCTGCGAAATGGGCGGCGGGCTCGGCCAGCTCAACTTGAAGCATCACGTAGCCTGTTCTCGTAAATTTGATAGCATTGCTGCATAAGTTGAGCAGCACCTGCTTAAGCCGCAGCGGATCGCCGAGCACATGTCTTGGCATCCCCGCCGCCGTGCTGAAAATCAGCTCAATCGGACGGCTCTCCGTGAGCACGCTGCATACGCGGGAAAGCTCTTTGAGCATCTCGTCCAGATCAAAGCTGATCCGCTCGACCTCGATTTTGCCTGCTTCAACTTTAGAAAAATCGAGCACATCGTTGATAATCCCGAGCAGTGTCTGCGAGGAATAGGTGATATTGTTCAAGTAATCTCTCTGGTGAACGGAAAGCGGCGTTTTGCCGAGCAATTGCGTAAGTCCGATAATACCGTTGAGTGGCGTGCGGATTTCATGGCTCATTTTTGCGATAAACTGGCTCTTGGCCTGATTCGCTTGATCGGCGGCCATCCGCATGCGCACCTCGGTAAGATCATGCACCGTGCCTACAATTCCTTTGACACGCCCGTCCGCATGATGATACGCCGACAGTGTGATATGATAGTTGCGGGTAATTCCATCCTTGAAAAGAACGCTCAGTTCAAATGGCACATTATGATCGCTCTGCAGCGCTTCATTGAAGTTCTTATCCCATATCAATCGCTCATCAGGCTGCAGCAGCGCCGACAAGCGCTTTCCGATCAGCCGTTCCAGGCTGGTGTACTTCATAAATGGCGCCGAAACGTTAACGGAGGCAAGCACGCCTTCCGTCGTGAAACTCATGATGCCCTCATGCGAATTTTCCACTAGAATGCGATAGCGCTCTTCACTCTCCTGAATGAGCAGCTCCGCCGCTTTCCGCTCCGTAATGTCCGTCGTGGAACCGATGATGACTTCCACCTTGCCACCGTTATTCACCGGCTGCAGCGTCGTCAGCAGCGTGCGTCCGCGAAAATCCGTCTCATAAACGACCGCTTCTCCCCGGATCGCTTTTTCATATTTTTCCTTTAAAAAAGAAGCAGTCTCTTCGGGAAAGTGTGGCAGATGTTCCACCTTTTTGTGCAAATAATCGACCGGCTGGAGACCGAGCTGCGTCAATAATTGCCCGTCTATCATGGTGTACACCGGATCGCCGTCAATACACTCCAGCTTGAACGTGAGGCCCGGCTGCATGCGAAGTACCTCAACCAGCTCCTGCTGGGCATAAACGACCTGACGCTTCAGCTGCTCGGCACGCAAAAAATACCGAATCAGCCCGGCTGCGAACAAGCCGCCCGCCGCATGCAGCAGCAGCATGGGCAGCACAAGCTCTTGAAATGGGACGTGGAAAATAACGGTCATATCCACAAACAGTACAACGATCGGGCACAGCGTCAGCAGCACCCATTTTTTCCAGTACGATTTCACAACCGCATCAATGATGATACACCCTGCAAAAATCAGAAAACCGAGAATCGCAACCCGCAGCAGGGAGGAGGGGTCCATAACAAAACGACCGACGATGATCGTGATTGTTGCAATGAGTCCGGCTGGCGCTCCGCCCATGAATGTGGCCATAATAATGGCAATGGCCTTCAAATCCATAATGTGCCCGAACGAAACCACGACGCCAAGATAGGCCAGCAGGGTGCCGAACAACCCGTGGACCAGTCCCAGGCCGACTTGCTGCTTCCATTTGGCCGAAGCTTGTACACGCGCCGAATAGAAGACTTGCATGGACACAAAAATAAATACAGCCAGAATCGAAAAATTGTTCACCAAATCCCTAACCATCAATTACCCCCTGTCGAATGCCATCATGCCTCCCCTATTATTATAAGTGTCACATATCGTACGGTCTACCTCGTTCCACATTCAACTTTCTCAATCGCCGAGAAAACAAGATCGGTAATTTCAGCCCGTGCCTGATTAACGAAGCCCAGCGATGTAATCTGCAGATGCTCAAACGAATCGGAAGACGTAATCAGGATTTTATCCATCAGCATATATAACGAAACCTCATAAGGAGACTTTATGTTCTTTATTTCATCGCAGAGATTCGTTCTCTTATACCAATTCGGCAATTCAATCGCATACATCACATGCAGCGCTCCCCGCTTCCCGCCGGACATCTGAAAACTCTCTTTAATCCCGCTGTGCATATGCGAAAACCAACGGTACCCAAAGTTGTAAAAGAGCTCTTCTTCCCATACCGGCTCAAATTGCGCGCTGAGTTCGAGAAACTGTTCGCGATAGAAATGAATAAGACTCATCGATAACCTCACTCTTCCTTCAAAGTTCGTTCCTATTGCTTTCATCGTACGTGGAAAATGTTGTAAAACTTCCTCGGGGAGTTTTAGATTTACATGATTTTTCTTCATAATTTGCTAATGTTTTAAAACACTTGAAGGCGAAATGTTAGGAAGGGGCGGTGTGCGGCAAAAAGAAAACCCGCCTGTTAGGCGGGTACGGAAACGGGGGATCAGCCGTTATAGTGGGAATTATTCGATTGATTCAAGTTCTCCAGAATCTCTTTGTCTTCGGCGTTGTCTCGCGTCACCTTTTGCACACCGATGGAGCTGTAAGCAATTAAAAGCATGACGGCGATGTAATACCCTTTAACATTTAGGTCAAAATCCGCATTGAACAGGCCGATGAAAAACATCGCAAACCCGATCACCAAGCCCGCGAACGCCATGCCCGTAAAAGCGATCGTGTTCCGCATCCGGTGCTTCGGATTGTCGAGGCGCAGCTCTTTATCCTCATTGTTGTCCCGCACAACCTTTTGCGTCACGATGCACGTGATAATAATAAGGAACATGCACAGCAAATAATAACCTTTGACGTTAAGCTCCCAGTCCGCATTGTAGATCCCGATGCAGTACAGGAATATGCCTGCGGCAAGGGCAAAATAAGAAGCTGCGGTAAAAGCCGACGTATTGCGTTTTTGGTATTTCGGATACATGAGCGGTTCCCCCTAGAGATTGGAATCTTTTACATGTATCTTAACGTACCCCATCCTTGCTGAAAAGGCTTATTTTTCCGTAGTACCTTGTCTGTCGGCTCAGCGCTCCTGCAGCTTGATCCACATCGTTTTGTTGCGGAATTCTTCCTCGACCCCAAGTTCGCGGCCAAACCAGGACGGCGGTGTGAAAGCCTCCGCGGCTGACAGGTCCGGGAATTCCACTTCGACGACCATCAGATCGATTTGCTTATACTCGTCAATTTCATACGTATGGCCGTCCGCTTCCAGCGTCGTCCGGATTTTTTCCAGCGGAATCAGTCCTGAGCGTGCCAGGAGTTGATCATAGATCGGCTCGGTGATGCTGTATTCCACTTCCTCGCGCATCATGCCGTGACCGGATTTGAAGGTGTGCGTAAAATGCTTTTCGCCTGTCGGATCCACCAGTTTGCGAACGCGAATCTCCTGATCTTCGGAGAACGCCAGGTACGTCTGGTAAATGTATTGTTTGGATACCCGCTTTAGTGTGTTATCGGCCAGTTCCGCCTCCGGAAAGGATGGCAGCAAGTATTTTCTTTCAATTTCCGCTCCCATGGTTCATGTGGGCTCCCTTCGTGTGAACAATTGTCATTCCGCCATTGTACCATGTTTGCTGCGGGCGCGGTAGCGTGCCGGCGAGACGCCGTTCCAGCTTCGAAACATTTTCCCAAAATGAAATTCGTCGGCGAAGCCGCACGCCTCCGCGATCGCTTTCATCGGTTCATCGGTCAGTAGGAGCAGCGTCCGGGCATGCTCGTTCCGCACTTTATTGAGGTAGGCCTTGGGTGACAGGCCCAGGTTGAGGATGAACAGCTTGCGCAGCTGCGACACGGAGATATGCAGGGATTTGGCGAGCTCCTCCAGCTTGAGCGGCAAGTGATAGCTCGTCTCGATTCGCTGCTTGGCCGTATTGTAGGCGCGTACGTAGGGATCAAGTTGCGCTTCGTCCGTTTCCTGCAGCGTGCGGATTAACTGCGTCAATCGATGCAGGAATTCCGCTTGCTTCTCCTGCGGGTTTCGGCTTCGCAGCGTCCAGATGCGCCCGAACTGTTCTTCGAACCAGACCGCTTGCTCCGGCGAGAACCGTTTGTGGAATGGCAGCGGCAGTTCCGCGACACCTTGAGGTCTATGCCACGCATGATGGTCGAACGGGACGTCCAAACAATCGAACAGCAGCATCCGAATGCATAGCGGCTTCTCGGTTGACGATGCCATCGTCAGTGTAAACCCTGGCTTCAAGTAGATCAGGTCTCCGGCCTGAACAGAGAATGGCGCCTCTTCATCTTCATTATGAACGAATTCGCCCTCCCCGCTCTGGATCCAGTAGAGGGAATGCACATCCGTCGTATTGCGGATGTCTTTCCAGCCTGGCACCGGGAGCTTTTCGTAGGATAGCCGGTGATGGTAAATCCGGTAGTGATTCATCGTTCTTTATGCACCTTCTTGCAAAGCGATTTTGACAAAAATAGAAATGGTTTCGCCATACAATCTCTCTCTTCTCTTATGATACGCTTATCGAAACAGACATGAAAGGGGCTTTTTCTCGTGGCACGTACTTTTCAGCAGCATCATCAGCGTCAGACCTGTTCTCTGGACGGCGTTTGGGACTTTATCACTGATCCCGATAAACGGGGCGAGGCCGAGGGCTGGGCTTCCCGCTTCCCTTCCGGTGGGAGAAAAATCGTTGTCCCCTCCTGTTGGAACAATGAAATAGGCTTATACGATTACATCGGTGCGGCTTGGTACCGCACGACGTTCAATTTGGCTGAGACCGGGAATATTCGATTGGTGTTTGAAGGCGTTCTGCATCATGCCGATGTGTATATCGATGGTATGCATGCGGGGTATCATTTCGGCGGCTTTACCGGGTTCGATTTTGTTTTGCCTCAGTTAGCTGCAGGGACGCATGAACTGGTCGTTCGCGTCGACAGCACCGTGGATTGGCAGACACTTCCGACCGATGTGGCGGACTGGCACTCATACGGCGGCATCATGCGTCCGGTTCAGCTGCAAGTGCTGCCGGATGTGTATATCGATCAGTTCCGGATCGACTATCGTCTGGAAGGTGACGCAGCGGATGTGACGCTGCAAGTGAAGCTGAACTCGCTGAGCAGCGAGTCTTCCAGCGTAGATGTGCGCGTGGCGGCTGAGGGGCTTGCGCTCGCGGCGGAAGGTGTGAGCGTCCCGGCAGGCGGTTCATCTACGGTAGCGTTGAAGGGGCGGTTGGAAGGCGTTCTTCGCTGGGACGTTGATTCGCCGGAACTGTATACCTTCACCGCCGTGGCAGGTCGAGACGATTATATCGACCGGACAGGCTTCCGGACGATCGAAGTGCACGGCCGCGACGTGCTGCTGAACGGCCGCAAGCTGTACATGCAAGGCGTGAACCGGCATGAGGAGCATCCGGATTGGGGGTTTGCCTTCCCTCCGAAGCTTATGCTCAAGGACATCGACATCTTGAAGGATCTCGGCTGCAACATCGTTCGCGGCTCCCACTATCCGCAGAGCCAGTTCTGGATCGACCTGCTCGACGAGCACGGCCTGCTGCTCTGGAGCGAGATCCCGATGTGGGGCTGCTTCATGAGCCTTGAGACACTGGCCAGTCCGCTGTTCATCGAGCGCGGCGTGCACATGCTGAAGGAGATGATCACCCGGGATTACCATCACCCGTCCATCATTTTCTGGGGCGCGCACAACGAGATCGACACCCGCTCGCAAGAAGCGGTCGAGCTGACCAAAGCGTTCGTCGGCACCATCCGGGAACTGGATGCGACGCGGCCAGTGACGTACGCAACGATGCATCCCGTGGAGGACATCGTGCTCTCGTATTTTGACGTCATCGGCATCAACAAATATTACGGCTGGTACGAAGGGAATGTCAGCGGGTTTAAGGGGATGCTGGAGAAGTTCTTCGAGCAGGCTGAGCAACAGGGCGCAGGCGGCAAGCCGGTCATCATGAGCGAATTCGGCGCCGCGGGCATCTTCGGTGACGCCGGCTGGGAGCCGCGCCTGTTCAGCGAAGACTACCAGGCCGACGTCGTTACCCAGGCGCTGCGTATCTTCCGCGACGATCCGCGCATCTGCGGCACGCTGATCTGGCACTTCGCGGACATCCGCGTTGACGTGCGCAGCGACCGCGGTTATTTCCGCGATCGGGCGCGGAGCTTTAACAACAAAGGCTTGCTGAACGAGTATCGCAAGCCGAAGCTCGCTTACCGCTTGGTACGCGAGATTTACCGCGGCGAGCGGTAGTGAGAGAACCCCCAGGCCGGATGGCCTGGGGGTTTACTGTCTTTTTACCGATAAGTTATTCATCTTTAACTACAGGTATGGACGATAATTTGTCAATAAGTTTTTGCTAATTTGACATTAACGTCTGATTGCTGTTGGACAAAATCCGCTTATAATGAAGCCAATACCATGTGATAGGAAAGGAGATTTGCGGATGAACATGAGCGAAAACCACCATACACCAAGGCAAGCTAGCAACAAAAATTATACGGCTGCCATCGTCACGATCTCATTGGTTGCAAATTTCATTATTTTACTCTTGTTCTTCTCACCGATTGGCTACAAGGGCGAAATCAATTTTGACCTTACCATCTTTCCAAGAATCAACGGGCTGTTGAACAGTTTCACCTTCATCTTCCTGCTAGCCGCTTTGATTGCAATCTTTAGGAAAAACGTAAAACTTCACAAAGGGTTCATTCTCGCAGCCTTCTCTTCTACCCTGTTGTTTCTTGTCTCCTACTTAACGTTCCATTACATGTCTTTGGAGACCTCGAAGTTCGGTGGTGAGGGCATGATCCGGCCGATTTATTTTTTCATTCTGATTTCTCACAGCATTCTGGCTGCAATTATCGTGCCGCTCGCCCTGTTCTCACTCGTATGGGGATGGACGAACCAGTTGCATAAACATCGTAGAATTGTCCGCTGGACGATGCCGATCTGGCTATATGTCAGCTTAACCGGAGTTGTCGTGTTTTTATTGATGGAACCTTATTATTAATGGGAATCTATTTTATTGGTTGGAGAATAGTCTTCCTTCAATAAATCAATGATTTTTCTTGCCGAATCGGCCCCGTTCTTCATGCAGTCCGTGATCCCTACTCCATAATAAGAGCATCCGGCAAGGATAATGCCTGGGAATACATCTGCCATGATGCTTTCAAGCGCATGGATGCTTTGTGGATGGGTAATCGAATAAATTGGCATTTGCCCAGTCCAGTCGGTGATCTCGTTAACGACAGGTTCGGCGGTAATTCCAAGCCCCTTCTCAATATCGCTGAGCGCTACCTTTAGCAAACCATCGTGATTAAAATCCTTTATTGTAGCGTACGAAGGATGGCTGCTTTTATAAAATAAGCGGACGAGCAAATTTCCGGACTTGGACGTATGCTCCCATTTACGACTTGTCCACGTACAAGCGCTGCAGAATAATTCATCGGTCGTCGCAGTAATAAATCCCGTTCCATCGGCAGGGAGCACTGAATCGGGCACGTCAAATCCGATATATACACTGATGAGCGAGCTGCTTTTCAATCCCGAGAATTGCTCCGTAAGGCAGGGATCGTTAAGAATCGGTTCTGCTGCAGTATGCGGAATGCTTAGTACAACATAATCCGCTTCGATCATGTCCTGATCATCTAAGTGCACGTGATACCGGCCATTGTCCTTTTCAATTCTGGAGACTTTAGTGTTTAACAGCAGATCTTCGGTTAGACCCGCTTGAAAGGCATCAATTAGCGAGCCCAGACCGTTTTTCAGCGAGAAAAACTTCTTCTCACCAATCCTAAACTTCTGCTTATTTGCTTCGAGCCCTTTAATAATGCTTCCATATTGCTCCTTATAATCGATCAAGAAAGGTAGTGTTGAGGCAATTGTCAAGTCGCTCAAATTCCCTGAATAGACCCCGGAAAGGACGGGAGCAATTTGCTTCTCGACTAGCTCGGTTCCGAGAAAATACTCCAGAAACGCGCCGACAGAATCATTCTTCGTAAACGTCTCATTTTTCGTATATAAATCTTTCAGCGCTGCAACTTTGCCTTGTGGCGAGACGAGTGTACTCTTAGCGAGCGACTCGATGCTTGCCGGAATGCCGAACACCGCGTCGTCCGGAATCGGCTTCAGATGTCCATCCGCGTAAATGAAGGAGCGTCCAGTCGCGTTATAGACCACATCATCCTTCAAGCCCAGTTCTTCAATCAAATCCATGTCGTCCATTTTTCGCGCTACAATGGAATCCGCCCCGGCCTCCATCACGAATTGTTGATGCCTGACGGTTTGAATCTTACCGCCTAACTGTGCCGTCGCCTCAATTAATAAAAGCCTGACCGCAGCTCCGGTTGTCTTCCTCCATTTGTAAAATTCATGCATAGCCGACAGCCCGGTAATGCCGCCACCGATCACAATAATTGTTTTCAAATTCAACACCTCATGGTTTAGTTCCCATTAGATTCCTGTAGATGGATAAATTTCAGCTTTGTAAAAAAACGAGCGCCTCGGTACGATGGAAGTACGCAACGGGTCAAAAGCCCTTAAATTCCATCTCCAGGAGGACGCTCTATCATGAAGTTTAAAGCACAAGATAAGCAAAATCAACTTATTGAAAACATTACCACTCATCATCTGGTTATAGGTGTAGACATTGCTCAGGAAGCCCATGTCGCTAGAGCGGTTAACTTTCGCGGTGTTGCACTCGGCCATCCATTAGAGTTCAGCAATGACGAAGAAGGTTTTAGTTCCCTCGATCGATGGATTCGTGACTTGTTGGCTTCTTACAAACTGTCCAAAGTAATCGTTGGTATGGAACCGACTGGCCATTACTGGCTAAGCCTTGCCGGGTGGCTCAAAAACAAAGCCATTGAAGCCGTACTTGTTAATCCTCATCTAGTTAAAAAGAATAAAGAAAACCGCGACAACACACGCTCTAAAAGCGACAAAAAAGATGCTTTAGTTATTGCCGACATGGTGAAAAACGGCTACTACTCCCCTGTCCGCTTCCATTCTTCCGAATACGAGGAGCTACGAGTGCTTATGGCTAACCGAGAAACGGTCGTTAAAAGACTCGTAAGTGCCGTTAACCAGATCCACCGCTGGGTCGACATTGTCTTTCCTGAACTGAGACAAGTTTTTAAGATCTTAACTTGCAAAGGTGCACTATTAACCCTTCGGCTATTTCCGCTCCCAGCTGAGCTATGTAAACTAAGTCCTGACGATGTCATTAAAGGATGGCAGAAATCAATGAAACGGCATTCAGGTGTGCGTAGAGCTCATCTACTCATCGATCTGGCCAAGAAAACGGTTGGATCTAGGCAGGCAACACATGCTTACAAGCTCCATCTAGAGCAGCTCCTAGAGGAGCACGACTTAGCCACTAAACAACTGCAGAGGATCGAAAAAGAAGACAAAGACGTTGTTGAACGTATCCCCTACTCAGGCAAAATCCTTGCCATTACTGGAATAAGTGCAATTGCTCTAGCTGGTGTTTTAGGAGAGTCTGGAGATCTTCGAGGTTATGCGCACGGGAACGCTCTACTCCGTCATGCAGGACTTAATATAACCGAAGCAAGCTCGGGTAAATGGAAGGGACAACTGAAGCTCAGTAAACGAGGCCGTCCACGGCTACGTCACTTTCTCTATTTAATTACGATGTGCATGGTCATGAGTAACCAAGAATTTAAAGCCTTACACCACTACAATGTTCAGGTGAAAAAGCTTAAAAAGATGAAGTCTATCATGAAGCTATGTGGTAAGCTAGCTCGACTCTTAGTAGGAATGGCTCGTAGTGATGTCGCATACAAACCCGATAAAATCTTTGCATTAGCAGCTTAACATAAACCTTATCTCACGCAAGTTGGCGTATTCGCAGGAGACAAAGAAAGCACGGAGTATCGGGATACGTTAAACAAAAGGGCTCCGACCCATTCCGTTAGAAAGACCGACCTCCACCCCTTAGATAGATGTGACGAAGGAATGAAAGGGCTATTGACCCGTCGAGACATGGGAGTGAAAATCGCTAAGGGCACCGTGGAGAATACGTGCAGTAATTGGAATGAACTGGGTGATTCAACTCCACCTCTATTCCCGCATGCCCTTTTAACGAAACACCCTAAATATATCTCGCTCCTTTTCATTCAGCATCGAAACCTAAAGGATGAAATCCTGCGAATAGACGAGCTTGCGTGAGGAAATTAAATCATACCGAGGGAGTTTAACATATCCACGCAGGTTTCTGGTATGATTACCATCACTATAAGCCAAGTTTAATGGATGGCTAACCAGTTAACCTCGCGGCAGAAAACGTTATGTACGAGCGGATGAATCGCAAGCACCTTCCACGTTAAATTTCCGTTACTTGAATGGAAATAACCCTATTTACTTTTTTCCTAAGGTATGGTACTTTTATTTCGACAGATATAGAAATAATGACAATAAGCAAAGGTGAGGTAACGATGGTCGAAGATAACGCGGAGGTACGGCAAGCCGTCAAAGTATACAAAGCACTTGGAGAACCGACCCGGCTTAAAATTGCTCTGTTGCTTACCGAAGAGAGGAATTTGTGCTGCTCCGATATCGGAAGCAAGCTGGAATCCATCGCTGGCTCGACACTATCCCATCACCTGAAGCAATTGACGGATTGCGGTCTGCTCGATCTCCGTAAGGAAGGAACGTATATCTACTACAACGTGAACCGCGAAATAGCACAAAAGTATGCACCGTATTTGCTGGAATAATTTTTTGTCATTATTTCTATATTTCTAGAAATATAGAATATCGGACAGAGAGAGGAGTAAGAAAATCATGTCAAACACTTGGAAAATTTACATGTTGGCCGCCGTCAGTTTTCTTGTCGGAACGTCGGAGTTTATCATCGCAGGCATTTTGGATAAAGTTGCGGAGGATATTGGTGTCTCGGTATCAGCTGCAGGACAGCTCATTTCCTTTTTCTCGCTCGCTTACGCTTTCGGGACCCCTATCCTTATGGCCGTTACTGCCCGCTTGGAGCGACGGAAGCTGCTGCTTTACTCACTCGGCCTTTTCGTAATAGGAAATGGAATCACATTTATTTTGCCCGGATATGAATTTTTAATCGGATCTCGGATCATCTTGGCACTCAGTACCGGGGTGTTTGTCGTTACGGCCATGACCGTAGCCTCCAAGATGGCTCCGCCTGAAAAGCAAGGCAGCGCCATAGCGACACTCGTTATGGGCTTCAGTACCTCGCTGATCATCGGCGTTCCTCTTGGAAGAGTTATCGCTTCCGCCTACGATTGGAAAACAATTTTCGGAGGAATCGGCGTACTCGGACTGTTCGCTATGCTTGTTATTGCCTTCACGATTCCGCAAACGGAGGGCGAAGAGCCAGTGCCGCTTCGCAAACAGTTGGCGTTGTTGAAGGAACGAAAAATCGTTTTGGCCTTGTCTGTAACCTTCTTTTGGATCGGTGGATATTCGATTGCCTATACGTACATTTCGCCATTTCTACTTACCGTTACGGGAATGAGCGAAAAATGGGTGAGCATCGGATTGTTTGCTTTCGGCATCGCAAGCTTGATCGGCTCTAAGCTCGGAGGCTATAGCACAGACAAGTGGGGATTCCCCCGTACGCTGGTCGGCGGTATGCTGCTGCACGCAGTAGCTCTAATCCTGTTATCGCTGGCAGCTCTATCCCCTGTTCTCGTGTTCCCACTTCTAATGCTCTGGTCGTTCTCGGCCTGGTCGTCGGGTCCTACGCAGCAAGTTCATTTAATTACGCTTGCTCCGCAAGCTTCCGGCATTATGCTTAGCCTAAACATGTCGGTCGTGCAGCTTGCCATGGCCGCCGGAGCGGGGATCGGGGGCATCGTCATAGAGCAAGCGTCGTTACCTGCCATCAGTTGGATTGGGGCGGCGGGAGTTACCATCGCCGCAGGGACAGCCGTCGCATCGCTCGGACTATCTCGCTCCCATTCGCGTAAGAAGTTGGAAGAGCGAAACTTGAGGGAAGCGGAAGCCTGATTGAACAAATAGGAAGCCAAATTTCACGATAGCTCTTTACTGTTCTGCAGAAGGCTGCCGATTCCCCGGTAGCCTTCTCTCTTTTGGAAGGCCTATACATTCGGAAAGATATGGTTGAGGTATTTGTCGTAACACTCAAAGACCCGATGAGTAGTCGTTGTCGTTTTGCTTGTCCGTCTTGGACAATTTGTGCGCAATCTCCCAGATATGGCCACCCGGATCCGCGAAGCTAGCGGTGCGAATGCCCCACGGCCGGTCCATTGGGCCGTTCAGAAGATCAACCCCGCGTTTGCGAAGCTCCTCGCAGGCGGCATCTACATTTTCCACACCGATTGTGAATTGGAAACGCGCCCCGGATTCGCGTTTTGCGACAACCTGTGGTTCAATCAACTCGTGTGCCGCTGTCTCCACAAGCAGATTAATGAGCATGTTGCCGAATTGGAACACCGCGGAATTCGGATCCTCGAAGAAAACCGGCAGGTCGAACACTTCTTGATAAAACGATTTCGCTTGCTGCAAATCCTCGACGAACAACGTAATGACATCGACATTCAGCTTATTCCACAAAGCCAAATCACACTCCGATACGACGAAATTATTGGTGCCAAAATCTAGCAAGACTATTATAACACTAAAACGCCGACGGTCAGGCGACGTTTTGTAAGTTGTTGCCCGTTTGTTTATTGCCATTGCCGGCCTAGAAAATACTTGGTATGCAGTAGAGTATTTGTATCTAAGGTGATTCATGCATCTGTCCATAACTTGCGTTTTAAATCATTAATACTTCTGTACGTGTTTAACTGCTTTAAAAAACCAAAGATAAAACCAATACGACAATAACAGAGTTAATGTAATTGTCGTAAAGCTCCAATACCACGCCCAGTGTATGTATTTAATCAATTTCGTGTACTTTTCAAGAAATATTTCAGTAGTCGTAATGAAGGTTGGGTAACTCAGTATGTATAGGAGTTTAATAAACCAATGTTTCTGTTTAGGGAAATAAATATTAAAAACAGCGCTAACAGAAGGGTAGATAAAAAATTCAAATGAAAAGCTTGCACGGTAAACCATTTGTAGGAATCCAACGGGATATTCAATTAACCCACCTTGGACAACTAACGCCCCAAATAACCAAGAGGGAACCTGCATGAATAAGAAACTCAGAATTGCTTGAATAACATTTCTTCGATTAATAAAAATCAAAAGCAATAGTGCCGTTACTAGCCAGGCTATGCCTAGAATAATATTATCCAAATTTCAACCCACCTGTTCCTGTCTTATGCACTACTTAAAATTATCGTCATAAAAAATAAACTTTAATCAAAACAAAAACACCTCATTTGAAATGAGGTGCCTTAGACTAACGAAGGAGTAATAAGAAGGTATTCAAGATTCGTCTCCCTTTCCAATTATCCGGTGTATTGCTTCGCCTTAGCTATATATGGAACTCCTGTGATGATTGATTACGGCCGATCGATCCACGGTGGCCTAATGAGTCGATTCACTATGCTGTCTTATTAGATGAAGCTCTTGATCAAGTACTTAATGTCATATAATTCTTTCCTTCAATAAAACCAAGATTTACATACATCGGTTTAGCTATATCAGACGAGTGCAGCAGGATTTTTCTTATTCCTTGTTCCTTCAAATCGTCTATTGCTTTACCAATGAGTTTGGATCCAATACCTTGACGTCGGTAACTTGGTATTGTGAAAACATTTGCCATGTATGCAACCATTCCTGAAGGATTTTCAAATCGTGGTGCAAGTCGACATAAGCAAAAACATACAGAGGCTACAATTATCCCGTCATCATCTGCCACCCATACCACGAGGGAGCTGTCTGCTAGTGAGGAAGAGAAGTAGTCACTAAATGTTTCATCCATAGTATTATTATCCTCTTGGCCTAGCAATATCTTACGAAACTTAATTATCTGCGGTATATCTGTTGTAAGAGCTTTTCGAAACAGCATGATTAACATCCGTCCTTTTGAAATTAAAGTTACTATCGTGTCCCGTTTGATTCGCCGTGGCAATCCCAAAATGCTTTAGCCTTATCAAACACCCAATTCAGGTCCGTATAGCCTCGTTCCCTGTGAACTTGAAGTGCATCTTCCCATGCGAAATATTGAGCATTTTCAACTTCGTTAGCCTGATGAACAGGCTCCTCGTGTTCTTCGATGGCTTCTAGAAGGAATAAGCGGACCTGCTTTCGAATGGTTAGCCCTTTTTTCTCGATAGGATATTCAATGCCGCCAAGAGGAGAAAGAATTCTCGAGTTAATCCCTGTTTCTTCGAATATTTCTCGGACTGCAGCTTGCTCCCACGTCTCTCCAGGTTCCAGGTGTCCTTTTGGGAAACCTACAACATGTCCATATCTATCGTGAATAAGTAGCGCTTGTAATCCTGTCCGTGAAATGCGAAGAACTAAGCCCCCCGCAGCACGTTCAATGAGATTCTCTGTCATAGTTCCCCTCCTTAGTGAATACAAGCCGAAAGCACGTATCTTTTGTCTTTTACAAAGTTCTTTCCACTAGCGTCTTCGTTTAGATGAATTGTGTAATCAGATATGCAGCGGTTCCCCACAAAATAATGGCAGAAACTTTGTTACCGTATCGAGGATTGCATGTGGATTTAATAGTGAAACAGATGCGGCAAAAGTTATTTACTTATTAGCAGATAGAGCTGCGTCTAGAGTCGTACTGCGATTCGCTTTACTTTTCCACGTTACGAACCCCATGTAAGCTAGAAATAGGATTCCCACCAAGAACAATATTGCCTTAATCGTCGGAATGGCCAATACGATGACGGATACCCCTAATACAGCTAGTGAGATGATGAAATTCTCCATTCTCTAGGCTGACTTGTGTCGAACGATTGTTTGTAGTTATTATAGTGCACAATTATTCGTAGACTCAACTCTTTCTAAGCAACAACCATTTTCAGAACATATGTTCCGTGATATAATACATGGGAATAAATGCCTGCGAAGGAGTAGATGAACTTGAAGAGACTCGATGGGAAAATCGCCCTCGTCACTGGAGGAAGTCGAGGTGCGGGACGGGGTATCGCGATTGAATTAGGCAAAGCAGGAGCTGTGGTTTATGTAACCGGCAGAAGTGTAAAAGGCACCACGACGCACGGTTTTCCAGGCAGCATTGATGAAACGGTCGAAGAGATCGTTCGTCATGGCGGAGAGGCTTACGCCTGCCGTTGCGATCATACCCGCGATGAGGATACCAAAGCGCTGATTGAGAGAATCCGGCGGGAACAAGCCCGCCTCCACATCGTAGTGAACAACGTCTGGGGCCTGCATGATGTGGAAACCAATTTACAACCACAACCATTTTGGGAATATCCGCTCCAGATGTGGGATGCCACGTTTTCGAGCGGCATTCGTGCACAAATTGCGACTAATCATTTTGCGATCCCGCTCATGCTGGAGTCGGATTCCGGATTAGTCGTACATACTACATTCCATGATCAGGATAAGTATCTCGGAACCTTCTATTACGATCTTGCCAAAAATGCGATTAACCGCTCCGTGTTCGCTCTAGCCCATGACTTCAAGAACACCAAAATGACAGCGGTAGCTGTCTCTCCTGGTTGGATGCGCACAGAGCTGGGGTTACGGAATTTCAACACTGATGAAGATCATTGGCAGGAGGTCGAAGCCCTACAACTTACGGAGTCGACGTTCTACATTGGGCGAGCGGTATCTGCCTTGGCAGGAGACAGCGACGTGCACCAGAAAAACGGACGGGTGCTGCACGTTGGCGATCTTGCCGAAGAGTACGGATTCACTGATATTGATGGACGAGTGATTCCTCGTTTTGTGATCTAGTTGGTGGAGTATGAAAGGTAGAAACAAAAAAGTGACCCGAGCCAACGGGGCTTGGGTCTGCTAATTTTGATGTATATCCACGTGTGTCCTATGATAATTGGAAAGCTCCTGATGCCTTGATCTACAATACCTTGGGGCTTTCTCCTATTTTCATTGGCTTCTAGCATCCACTAATGATTCACCCTTATCGATGGTAGCTGACCAAAAATCGACCAAATATTCTACAGGTTCCTTAATTCAAGAACCTTTTGAGCTTCCCCCTAATGTTGGGAAAAATCCTCCTTACAATTGAGTTTTTGTTTATTACTTGATAAGAGCAAAGCCATTTTCGTCTCGATATTTGTCGAACCGTGGAAAAGGTGTACACTTATCATTCACAGTGCTGTATCCTGCCGCGCGGATAGCGTACTTGCCAGCATTATCACCCGTTCTATTCATGCTAACATTAGTGCCTTGCTCGTTAGCAAGACGTATTATATCTGACGATGGAAAAGTCCAGTAAGAATTAGCCCCTTCAGAATAAAGGATAAAGAAATGGTTATTTCTTCCTTCGGGAACTTGAAGACGGGGATAATATGCCCAATCCTTTGGAATAGCTTGCTTAGAACGAGCCTTAATTTGGACATCAAGATAACGTGTATGATTGATCCTAATAACACAATCAATTCCTTGATCATCTACCAACGTCATATATACATCAAAATTATGTTTTAGTAATTCTGCAACAGCTATGTATTCTTGCCTCTTGCCATATGAGGCTGAATCTCTAAACTCCATTGTCGCGACACCCTCCTGTTAACTAATTCTTTTACCCGCTTCATAGTTGGGATAGCTATCATATCTGCGATCTAAAGTTGATAAGTAGGCTGTAATTTTCAAAGTCCTCCACTTTTCCTTTTGTAGTTTTCCCATCTTTCTACAAGATTCTATAACTTCTATATCTTTCAGCTGATACACAGGAACATCCTTCAACTTATCTTTACATTGGATTGTATAAGCAGTTTTTCGTGGTTAGGTAGGTTCAGTTCCACCTTTACCATCACTCGACTTGTATTCGACCAAAGTACGGTTTTCATCGTTTCAACCACTTCTACAAACTATATGCAGCAAAGAGGCTGCTTAACAAAAAAAGTGACCCGAGCCAACGGGGCCGGGTCCAAAGTTTATATTAAAAAAGGGGGTCTTGTTTATTATAATACCCCCTGCATGTTAGAGAACTGTAACAGAAATATTCCAATTGTGTTACAAAATGCTTCGCCCTGTTACAGGGTACAGGGGAGCTAGTTTATGAAGCCTGCCAGCTGCAGCAGGCGCTTCACGGCCACCGCCGCCTGAGCCCCACTGCAGCTATGCGCGCCCGCTGTCCAGCGGAGCATCACTCGCCCAAGCGGATACGGGCCACGTCAAGACCGAATCCGCGCTCGCCTGTAAGTCAAGGCTCCTCGAACGCAATGACAAGTCCCAACATCCGCGTATATTTGAAAATCAGGTAAAAAGCCGCCACCGGGAGAAACATGATCCATAGCGGTATATTTTGCCGCATTCTTCGGCTGAACCCCCGGGACGACGATTTCGCACTCGCTTTGCCCGCTGCCCTCGCCTGCCCTTTGCTGATCTACCTCAGTGTGAATTTGTGTCCAGCATGTTGTGCCTCCTCTTGCGCTTTGCCTTGGTGACCTCACGATATCGCTGAGTGCCGCTTTGGAGCAAAATCCAATATTCTCGTATATGTGAAGGGCATGCCATTCTATCCGCCTAGAATCTTTTTTAAAGGAATTCCCCCACGCTTTGCAGAACAGTTTACAAATTAAGAAGACAGATACTTATGCATACACATTGGGGGATGAAGATGAGTATTTCAGCTATGTTTGACAACCATGAAAAAACGAAAGCTAGACAGTTGTCCATCCGGGATCAAGATGTCATTCGGCGAAACTTTGTGGTCTTTCTTGCCATTTCTGCAACCGCTTTACTCATTTATATGAGTGTATTTACTTTAGGCACAGGCGGGATGGATTTCAGTCTGAAATTTACGCTCATTTTTGAAACGCTCATTTGGTTGACCTTCGCTTATCTGCACTTTACCAGAAAGTTTATCCACTACTTATGCTATTTCGCCGTTATCACTAGCGGGGTTTCAACCACCGTGCAACTCATCAACAAATCGGATGTAACGAATATTTTTTCCATCTATTACATGATGATTATGGCGCTTATTTTTATGAAAATGCTGCCATGGCTCATCTCTGCCGTATGGGGTTTCGTTCTGGTACTGTATCAATTCATCGGCCAAAAAGAGGCATCACAGATGGATCCGACATCGATGCCTACTTATCTCATCTATTTTTTCCTCTTTAGCATGCTGATGTTTGCTGTTTTGAAAGTTTCCGGTTATATGCATAAAAGCACCGAAGAAGCCCGCACGCAGGCAGAGAAGTTCCTCGCCCTTCAGCAGGAACAGCGTGATATCGCCACCAAGCAGGTCACCTTGGTCACAGACCATCTGCATTCAATCACCAAATCAGGTGAGGAAGACAATGCATCCTTTGACGAAATGAACAGCGCTTTTCAAGATATTTCAACGGGAGCCGGCGATCAAGTAGATTCGACGCTAGCCATTAATGAATCTGTCAATCACATGAACGATTTAATTAAAGAAATGTCCGACTCCATTCAAACCCTATTGGCAAAAACAAGCGAAGCGGCTTCGCTGTCCAATGAAGGACGCGGCCATATGGAGCAGCTTTCGGATACGTTCTCCGTGTTTAGCCAAGATATCGAAGCGGTCTCGCAAGATACAGCCTCTTTGATTGAGCGCCTGAATGAAACAAGCCAATTCAGCGACACCATTCAGGATATCGCCAATCAGACGAACCTGCTTTCGCTCAATGCCAGCATTGAGGCGGCGAGAGCGGGCGAGCACGGCAAAGGCTTCGCCGTGGTTGCCAACGAAATTCGCAAGTTGGCGGATATGACGGGCAAGTCTGCGATTCGCATTTCCGAACAATTGCAAGAATTCACGGCGTTATCTAACCAGACACGTGCGAGAATGGATCAAGTCTCCTTGCGCATGCAGCAGAGCAACGAGATCACCGGTATTACCAAGCAAGCCTTCGCATCGATTACGGATTCCGTTGAGATGCTTAATGTTCTTTCCACAAGCTATGGTGCACTCATGGATCGCATCAGTTCCTCGTCGGTAACGATCAGTGACTCAACGAACAACTTAGCTGCAATCTCCGAGGAAGCTTCCGCAACCTTGCAAGAACTGTCGGCTACCTTGCAATCGCTGCTAGTCAACAATCGCAAAAACCTGGAGCGCATTAAGGAAGCAGAACAAAACTTGCGCGTGGTGACAGGATAATACGGCTTATTAATTAAGAAGCTATCCCCCAGAACGGGAGATAGCTTCTTTGGTGTATTCCTTCATGATTTCCGAACATCCATCACCTTCCGATCATCCCCCGGCTGGATGCAAGATCCTCGACGTTGAACGTCCCGTCAGCCGACGCCTCGCCGAATCGGAAATCGACGTCTCCGCGAACTTCGTATACGTTGCCCCGACGACTGCGACCGGTCACGGATTGCCCATCAGCTACACCGCCACGTCCCAATATGCAGGTCGTTGCCGACAGCCCATCCACCAGCCAGCCGGTTCAACGACCCCACCATACAAGGGCGAGCAGTTCGGGGGCAATATTCATTTTTCTCGTATACGGATGTCAACGCGCATCTCGTCAGATGGAGAACATGAACTGGAATTCCTCACGTTCATTCGGTGGGAATCTGGCAATATGTAGGATTGAACTGGAATTTCTCCAGTCTAGGGAGAAGCAACTCCCCCCTTTCGCGCGGAAAGGGCTTTATGGACTGGAGGTTTTCCAGTTCAGCTGCTGGATTTCGAACAGATGCGTGAAATGAACTGGAGAAATTCCAGTTGAAGGTTTGTTCGAGATAACCAGCTTCGCCGTCCTCACCTCGTTGCATGCGCTTCCACTTAATCCAGAGCCGCTTCAAGGCAAAAAAAGCCCGACACCGCCACCGGTGTCGAGCCTCCTTAACTTTCGCCGTTTTACGCCGGACGAAGAGCCCCTAAAAAATTCGCTGCGCCCAGCCCTTCAGCTTAGCCAGCGCTTCCACATAATAATAGTCGCCGTAGATCAGGCCGACGTCGACGTTCTGCCCGGCCGGCTTGTTGCCGGTGCCTTCGCGCAAAATCGACTCACGCGCGCCCTCGAAATCCGCGTAGTCCTGCGTCAGCGCGTCCAGCATGCGGATCGCCTGCCCGCGGTACAGTTCCGCCTCGTCGGCCGGCACCGCCGCCGCCAGCTCCAAGAGCCCGGACGCGGCGCACGAGCCCGCGGATGTATCCTTCAGCGTGTCGCCGTCCGCTGTGCGGAAATCCCACACCGGCACCGGATCGACCGCCGTGTTCGCCATAAAGTAATGCGCGACGCGTTTCGCGCCTTCGAGATACCGCGCCTCGCCGGTGTAGCGATACACGGCGGCAAGGCCGTGCAGTGCCCATGCCTGTCCGCGGCTCCAGGACGACGTCGGCGAAAAGCCCTGGCCCCCGAGCGACTCGATGAATTCGCCGGTCGCCGGGTCAAACGACACGATATGCCGCACCGATCCGTCCGGCCGCACGAAATGCGTTAGCACGGTATCCGCGTGCGCCATCGCGACTTGCTTGAAGCGCGGATCGGCGATTTCCTCGGCCGCCCAGAACAGCAGCGGGATGTTCATCGTGCAGTCGACGATGGCCCAGCCCGTTTTATCCTGATTCCAGGCTCGGATGAACTGTCCTGCCTGATTGAAACGGCCCGAGAGGAAGTTCGCGGCGAACAAGCCGCGGCGGCGTCCGTCGGGATCGCCGGTCATTTTATACTTAGCCACGGCCGTCGGCAAAAATTGAAAGCCCACATCGTGGTGAAAATTGTTCTCCCGCAAAAAACAAGCTTCGATCTTCGCGTCCCAATCCCAAGCGGCTTGCTTGTATTTCTCTTCTTTTGTCACATCGTACATGACCCAAAGCAGTCCCGGCCAAAAGCCAGACGTCCACCAATCGAGACGCATGTCGTCGTAGACGCCGCCTTTTTCCACGTGAGGGGATTTATCCCCGATTTGCGCGATCATGCTGTCCACTTTCGCTTGCAGGGTCGGCCATAACGCATTTACATTCATGTTCGTTCTCCCTTTCAAGTCAAATTTTATTTACCCTTTTATTTCCACAAAAGCCGTGTCCAATCCTTCCGCATAGACGGAAGCGACCGATTTGCCGCCGCGCGGATCGACGTAAATGCACGCCCGGCCGTTCGCCAGCTCGATATTGCGCGAGCCGCGCACCGTGCCGAGATTGTCCAGCAGACGCCCGACGCCAGCCAGCCCGAAATGCACGCGTACCGCGGAATCCGCACAGAAGACACCGTGCTTGTCATACGCCTTCGCTTCCAGGCGGACACGTCCGTCTGTCTCTGTCTGCGCCGTCAAACGCAGTTCAGCCGGCAGCTCCCAGGCTTCTGTCTGATAATGAAACGTCGTTTCATCTTGCGCAACGACAACACCTTGCTCGTCCCGCGCCAAGGCAACCAGATGATTCACGCCTGGCTGCAGTCCCACGCTCCAGCGCAGCCCGGCACTCGGATAATCCTGCACGCGGCGCTCCCGCACTCCGGCACTCACGCCGTTCACCATCAGCTCGACCGAAGCGCAGTTCGCGTACACGCGAATCAGCTGCGCCTCGTCCGCGCGCCCCGCACGCACGTCCATGCCGCCTCCGTAAATGCGCACCATCGGCACCTTCGACCAGTACGATTGGAAAACGTAGTAGGCTTCTTTTTTCGTAAAATCGCGCTCGACGACGCCCTTCATATTCAGATAAGGAATCGGCGAATCCGGCCGCACCGGCGTGGAAAAATCTTTGAACGACCACTGCGCCGTCCCCGTCAGCCAAGGCATATTCTCCTGTGCGCGGAGATACCAATCGATCATGTCGCAGAAATAAGTCTCCGACCAGTCTCCCAGCATCGACACCCGCGGATCGCCGCCGGTCAGCAGGTAGTCGCCGTCGCGCTCGTCCGCGCCCTGCCCCCGCTGAATTTCCTCGAAGCCGGTGTACGGCTTGCTTACATGGCGCCCGGCGACATTGTCCGCGCCCCACTCCACATGCAGAAAGCGCTCTGTCCCTTCAAAGCCCACCCGCGAATACGCCTCATATTCCGGATACACCCCGCGGTACCAGCCCGCCCAAATCGAAGGCGAATATACATCGATAATATCCTTGCAAAACTCGCAGCGACGAATCGCCGTCAGACGCGTGTCGTCCAGCTTGTGTGACAGCTCATGCAGTTCCCGCATAAAGGCGCGAATCTCATTTTCATCCCAGTGGCTGAAATCCGCTTCCCAATCGTTCTCATTGCCCATGCCCCATAAAATAATGCAAGGGTGATTCCGATGCTGCTCGATCATTGCGGTCAACATATCCTTGCACTGCTGGCGATACCCCTCGCCGCCCAGACCGCCGCGGCACCATGGGATTTCCTCCCATACGAGCAGCCCGAGCTCGTCACACTGCTCCAGCGCAATTCGCGATTGCTGATAGTGCCCGAGGCGTATGAAATTCGCGCCCATATCCTTGATCAGCTTCATTTCTTCCTTGATCATCGCTTCCGTCATGGCAGCGCCGACGCCTGCATGATCCTCATGACGATGCGTGCCGCGCAGCAGCAAGCGCTCGCCATTCAAGTAGAACGGCCCCTTCCGCTCAAACGCAAACCATCTGAACCCGAATCGTTCGGAGTGCACCGTCTTCCCGGCGCCTTCACCAAGGGTCAGCTCACACGTATACAAGTTCGGCGTATCCGGACTCCACAGCTGCGGCTGCTCTACTTGAAACTCCGCCACCACCCAGCTTCCTTCCCAAGCCGCCTGCTCTAACTCAGTTGTATAGACCTGCCGACCTGCGCCATCGCGTACTTGCAACCGCATACACACCTGGCTGTCATCCGAGACGCCAGGCCGATAGAGCTTCACATGCACCGCCGCTTCCGCCCGCTCCGCCGTTGCCGTCGACACCACATGCAGCGTCTCGACCGACACCGCCGGCACGTACACCAGATTCACATAGCGGTACAAGCCGCCGTACAAATTAAAATCGCTCACATCCGACGGAATCGTCTCCAGGTTCCGCGTGTTGTCGCATTTTATCGCAACCGGAATTTTGCCATTATAATAAGAAGGAAAATTCCCCTGCAGCACGCGGTCCGTAATATCGATCGTAAACTCATCATACCCACCGACATGGCTGCCGACGAGATCCTCATAGACATACACATCCGTCCGCTGACCCGCTCCCTCAAAATGCAGCAGCGTTCTCCCCCCCGGATACGGGTTGTCGATCTCGAGGAGCGTTCGGTACCAGCCCTGCCCTTGATAATAAGGCACGTCCGGGTCCATCGCGTCGAGGCCATTGAAGCAGTGCGGAAGCTCCACTTCCGACCAGGCCAAGTTGTAATGATTGTTTAATTTATCTTTGCGCCATGCCTCCCAAGGGCCGCCCAAGGAGCTTTGAACATATTCCCAATTACGTGTAAGCCGTGATGTAATCATCGTGATCCTCCTAGCCATTTGCGGTTATCCCTATTATTATAAATAGAGTGCCGGAGAGTCACTAGGCAAAAACGAAGATCGGGTTGTCATTTTCTAAGATTTTGCGGGTTTATGGTAAAATAAAGGGAATACCTGCGCTGAACTTGCCGTCAAGGAGTTTTTATATGATACGTACACTCGCTGTCTCATCTGACAATCAACTGCTGCACGACGTTCCCCTAGCGGAGCTGGATGGTCCACAAATCCAGTGGTACTGGGTCGATTTTGACAGTCCTTCGGACGAAGAGGCACTGCTGCTGCGGGATCATTTTCATTTTCATCCGCTGGCGATTGAGGACTGCTTTCATTTACTGCAGCGACCGAAAATGGATCATTACGGGGACATGCATTTTTTTGTCATGCACGCGATCGATCCCCGAACACTGGAAGCCGAGGAGGTCGACGTCTTTCTCAGCAGCCGTTTCATCGTAACGTTCCATAAGATCGGTTCCCGGGAGATCGAAGATGCCTGGAGCCGTATATCCCAGCAAGAGGCGCTGCGGAAGGAAGGGCCGATCTATGCCCTGTATCTGATTTTGGACAATCACGTCGATCAATATTTCCCATGCGTCTATCAGCTTGAAGACCAGCTCGATGAAATTGAAAATGTTATGGAAGCCGAATCCGTCGACACCCTTATGCGCGATATGTTCGAAATCCGCTCCAAGCTGCTGAAGCTGCGCCGCACCATCGTCCCGATGCGCGACTTGCTGTACAGGGTCATCTCGACCGATCGCATTGAGCAGCTTAAAGAGCATTTGCTCTTTTTTACCGATATTCACGACCACCTGTTGAAGCTCTCCGAGATGATCGATTCCAACCGCGAGATCACGGCGGACATTCGGGACAGCTACATTTCCCTCAACGCCAACCGGATGAACACCATTATGAAAACGCTGACGGTCATCACGACAATTTTCATGCCGCTGACGTTTATCGCCGGACTGTATGGCATGAACTTTGTGAATATGCCGGAGCTGGGTTGGCATTGGGGCTATTACGCAGTGCTGTTGATCATGCTCGGCATCGGGATCTGGATGTTCGCCTGGTTTTGGCGGAAGGGCTGGTTTCGATAACCGATGACATTGTATGAAAAAAAAGAACCTAACACTGTCGCTGCTTACGCCATTGACAACTACACGAACGAGTTTCTAACCGCGTATCCCGTTCATTGTGAATATCGGATCCAACCTTTACTGCAGCCCACGCTCCACGCTCATAACGGCTATGAGATTTATCTCGTGCTGGAAGGCACCGGCTCCTATGTCGTCGGAGATCGGCTGCTGCCGCTTCATGCGGGCTCGCTGACCGTCATCCATCCGAACGTGCTGCATCGCCCGTATCACGGGAACAGCCCCGAGTTTCACCGGTATGTGCTGGCACTGGACGAGTCCTACCTGGAGCGGCTGGAAAGCCTCTGCCCAGCATCAGGCCTGTCTATCTCGAGCCTGCTGGCTGCAGCGCATCCCGATGTCAGCCATTATTTCCTCACGCCGCAGCAACTGCTGGCGATACAGGGCATTTTGGCCGAGCTGGCGCAACATTTGGCGATCCGCGACCCGCTCTACGAGCTGGCGGTGCTCAAAAACATCAGCGCGCTCCTGTTGGAGCTGCTGCGTCTACAGACGGAAGCCGCTTCACACGACGTGCAGCGCCATGCCCCGCAGCTGATCGGCGATGTGCTCGCCTATCTCATCGGGCACTACCAGGAGAACATCCAGACTCGTGAGCTCGTCCAGCGCTTCCCGGTATCTCGTTCACAGTTGTTCGCGCTGTTCAAAGAAACGACCGGCATGACGATTGGCCAGTTTCTGACCGAATACCGCCTCAGCCAAGCCAAGCGGCTGCTGATTGCAAGTGAGCTGACCGTGACCGAAGTTGCGGCAGCCACCGGATTCGGCGATATTTCCCACTTTTTTCACGTATTCAAAAAAGAAAACGGCCTCACGCCAAAGCAATACCGCGATGCGGCGCACCGTAGGGCCGGCTTGCGGCAGGAGGCGTCGGCGGGGGAGGGCGAAGGGCATCGCCAACTCACCTGAGTGTGGGGCGTGGCGAAAGCCTGCAAAAAGGCAGGAACTTCCCCTCCTTTTCTTAGGAAAAGGGCAAAAGCCTGCGAAAAGTCAGTTTTTTCTTCACTTTTGGCTGAAATCGGGCCCTATTTGAGAAAAAGCCTGCGGTTTCGCAGGCTTTGCTTAATTTCTAAGGAATAGCTGAGAGATGCCTGCCTTTCTGCAGCTTTCTTCCGGTTGGCAGCAGGCAAGTCGAGCGATCCGCGCTTGCTTACTCTTACTCTCTCAGTACTCTTGCTACTCTACTCTACGCTACTCTACCTACTCTGCTCCCCTACCTACTCTTGCTACTCTACCTACTCTGCCTACTCCGCCTACTCTGCCTACTCTGCCTACTCTGCCTACTCCGCCTACTCTGCCTACTCTACCTACTCTGCCTACTCTGCCTACTCTGCCTACTCTACCTATTCT
>NZ_RXHU01000003.1 GCF_003955665.1 Paenibacillus whitsoniae | reverse complement strand
CACCAAGCAAATCTACGCGCATGCTGCCGCCCGGCACACGCTATTTCGGCCCAGCCTGCCGCCCGTGCTCGGTTCGCCGATATTCCTTCGGCACGACACCCTTGCTTTCCCGAAAAATCCGGGAAAACGTCTTGTACGAGCCGTACCCGACCTCGAGCGCGATCTCCGTGACGCTCATATCCGTCGACACGAGCAGCGAGCACGCGTGCCGCAGCCGCAGGTCGTGCAAGAAGTGGACGAACGTCTGCCCGGTCGTCTGCTTAATGACCTCGCTGATGCGTGAAACGCTCAGCGAGAAGCGTGCTGCGAGGTCCGACAGCGCAAGATCCTCCTGATAATTGCGGTGGATGTAGTGGATGATCGG
Source organism: Paenibacillus whitsoniae (assembly GCF_003955665.1). GTDB lineage: Bacteria > Bacillota > Bacilli > Paenibacillales > NBRC-103111 > Paenibacillus_E > Paenibacillus_E whitsoniae. Next base: position 38,959 of record NZ_RXHU01000003.1, on the reverse strand, counting down.
CCACACCGACGGGGAGGTCCGACCCGCAGCTGATGCAGCCGATGCGTGGGGCGTCGGCAACACCGCAGGCGCGTTCTCCACAACCGTGACCTTCGCCTCCCGCGAGCGGATGCGATCGAAGCGGATGAGAATTTCTTTTAACCGCGCCTTCAGCAGGGTCTGCCGATGCCGCTCGTTGCCGGCATACTCTTTGTACATGTCCGCCACCAAAGCCTCCATCAGCGTCTGCTCCGCGCCTTCCAACTGGGCGTATGGCGGGAGCCCGATCCCATCGTTGAAAAAGTCCGAAAACGCCTGATCCGCCCCCGGCTCTAGCAGCAGATCCATGCTGAACGTGCAGTTATACAACACCAGCGGCTGGCCCGCTTCCGTGAAAATCTCATGCACTTGATACGGCAGCACGAACGTGAAGGTGCCCGGCATCATGGCATGCTTAACATCGTTAATCATTTCTCCGCCGTGGCCGCTGACCACGTACGAGAACTCCAAATAGTCATGGCGATGGGCACGGAAGCCGTGTGGGAGTGTGTTTTTGCTGATATGAAAAGGAAAACCCGAATCCATATTGGGATACGTTTTCAAATACTCGGGAAAATAGGTCATAAGGGCGCAGGCTCCTTCGAAAAAATGGGACATTTTCCGAAAATACGGTACGACTTTCAGTTGTCCTTATTTTATCATAAAAAGCAGTTCATCGAATGCAAGGTCATGAGGAGGAATTTACAAATGGTAAGCGGTAACAAAATCAGAATCGGCATCATCGGAGCCGGCAATATCGGCGGCGTGCATATGACCCAATTTTCAAAGCTGGCCGAGGAGTGCGAAATTACAGCGGTGACGGACGCCTACCTGCCGCTCGCGGAAGCGAAAGCGAAGGAGTTCGGCATCCCGAACGTCCCGGCTACACCGGAAGATCTGATCCAAAGCGACAACGTGGACGCGGTGATCATCGGCGTACCGAATCAATATCATGCCTCCCTTGCGGTGCAGGCGATCAAAGCCGGCAAGCACGTGCTGTTAGAGAAGCCGATGGGCCTTAACAGCGCTGCGGCAAGAGAGATTTACGAAGCGAGCAAAGCTAGCCCCGTCACCGTCATGATCGCGCACCAAATGCGCTGGGAAGCCGTACCGATGCTCATTAAGGAGCAGGTGGAAGCGGGCGAGCTGGGCAAAATTTATACGGCCAAAACCGGATGGTTCCGCCGCAAAGGCATCCCGGGCTGGGGCACTTGGTTCACGCGCATGAATGAATCCGGCGGCGGCCCGCTGATTGATATCGGCGTGCATATGCTGGATCTTGCGCTCTACTTGATGGGCAATCCAAAGCCGGTTTCCGTCGTCGGCGCGACGTACGCGGAATTCGGGCCTGCCCGCAAAGGCATCGGCACGTGGGGCAAGCCGAACTGGGACGGCTACTATGACGTTGAGGACTTGGCGACGGCGCTGATCCGGATGGATAACGGCGCAACGCTGACGCTCGAAGTAAGCTGGGCGGTACATATGGACACGGATAACGCACCGTTCGTTCATCTCATGGGCTCCGAAGGCGGCGCAAGCTACAAGGGAGGCAAGGGCAAATTCCTGACCGAAAAATTCAACCGTCCGATGGAAGCAGACTTGGCGAAACCGGATAACGATGAAGGCGAGCGTCTGCGTCTGAGCCGTCACTTCCTCACTTGCATCCGTGAGGGCAAACAGCCGATTACATCGGCGCTGTCCGGCTACACGAACAATCTGATTCTCGATGCGATCTATGAATCGTCGCGTACGGGGAATGAAGTGAAACTGAACTGGGATTAATCCAGATGGGGGAGGAATCGCCGTGCTTAGAGGGCTGTCAAGAGCAGGACTGGGAAGTATCGAAAGCAATGAACAACTGATTGAACTTGCGGCAAAATATGGCTTTCAGGCCGTCGACGTCGACGCGTTGGCGCTGGTCGAAAGCCATACCGTCGAGGGCGCGCGCGAGCTGCTGAAGTCGCGCGGACTGGTCATCGGCTCCATCGGTTTGCCCGTGGAGTGGCGCACAACCGAGGAAGCCTTCCAGGAAGGGCTTCCGAAGCTGACTCAGGCCGCACAGGCTGCCGCAGCGCTCGGTTGCACGAGCTGCTGTACGTACGTGCTGCCGTCAACGGACCACAGCGCCGCGCATTTCATGGCGCTGGCGACGCGCAGGCTGCGCACCTGCGCGCAAATTCTCGGCGCCTATGGCATCCGCCTAGGCCTCGAATTCGTCGGTCCGCACCACCTGCGGACCCGCTGGGCCAACCCGTTCATCTGGACGCTGGATGAAACGTTAGATTGGATCGGCGCGATCGGCGAGCCGAATGTCGGCCTGCTGTTCGACGCGTACCACTGGTACACGAACGAACTGACGGTGGCCGACATCGAGAAGCTCCGCGCCGAGCAGATCGTGCACGTCCACATCAACGACGCGCCGGATGTGCCGGTGGCCGAGGTGCTTGACAACGGCCGCGTGTACCCGGGCGAGGGGGTCATCGACCTCGCCGGCTTCTTGCAAGGCCTCCAGCGCATCGGCTACACAGGCGCCGTCGCGCAGGAGATCCTGACGGCGACGCCGCCGACGGATGCGCCGGACGTACTGGCGCAGCGCTCGAAGGCTGCGTTCGATAAGGTTTGGGCCGCCGCCGGCTTATAGGCGGTAAGTAAAAGGGCTGTCCCGTTGCGTAAGCAGCGCGGGACGGCCTTTTCACAGGTTAGGCCTGTTCTTCGGTAGAAACGTCTAGGTGCGCTGTGACGATTCGGAGCCACTCGATCTTGGGCATGGCGGTCGTCCCCGTATGATTTTCGGCAAAATCTCCTATCCTTCGACCCGATCAATTGACAAACTTTTCAGAAATCTTCGGGTACGATTGAAAAAAACCAAAAAAAGGAGATCAGATCATGCAAATCAAAAAGAAAGACGACATTAGCTTGATTTTGGACAACTTTTCTTCCTACGCCGCGTATGACGAGGTTGGCAAGAAGCTGTATCTGGTCTTCGCAGACCGGAAGCGCGGCGGGCAATGGACACTCATGGGCTACGAGGGCGACCGTTTCAGCGTGCATGGCGTTGGACAAGACTACCGGGATGAGGACGAGTCCTTTTTCGAAGAGCGCGAGCATGTGGTTTCCTTCTTGTGGAACAATCGTGCTGCGTTAAAAGAGGCGGTTATGGCGGGCGAGTAAGTGCGCATCGCTTTTTTATCATGTATGGAACACAAACGCCGTTATATGCCCCTACCAAAGAGGCGTATAACGGCGTTTTTCAGCATGTGATACGACCTCCATAAGCGACGGCGCGGTTCCGGCCCGTTCCTTTTGCTTCGTAAAGCGCTTCGTCTGCACGTTGGAAAAGGGTTTCGAAATCTTCCCCATGTATCGGACAGCAAGCGATTCCGATCGAGACGGTGATCGGCCGCCCGGTGGGGCTGATCGTGGTTTCGACTTTGCTTCGCAGCTGCTCCGCGACCAAAGAAGCGCCTTCCAGTCTTTCGCCAGGCAGCAGGGCGACGAATTCCTCTCCGCCGATCCGGCAGGCAAGATCTGTTTTTCTGCATATCGTCGTTAGGATGTGCGCGAGATGAATGAGCGTTTCGTCTCCCGTCTGGTGCCCGAACGTATCGTTGACGTTTTTGAAATGGTCGATGTCGATAATCAGGAGCGCATATCCGAACTTATCGTTGCCGTGGGTGTTCAGCCACTCGTCTAATCCTCCCCGATTCATCAGCCCAGTCAGATGATCAGTACGAGCCTGAAGGCTCATTTCCTCCGCTCGGCTCTGGAGCCCTTGCACGGCAGTCATCATAGCACGCGCCAAATGGTGGGCTTCGTAATTCCAGTGGCTCTCGAACGGCGGATGACCTGACCGATCTCCCGCTGCGATGCTTCGCGCAGCCTCGGTCAGCTTGGCAAATGGAGCGGCCAGCTTGCGGGCCGTCCATAGGCTGAGGAGCAAAAATGCGGCGATCAGGGGGATGCTCCACTTCAACTGGGTCGCGAGGAACTCGCGCTTCGCATGAGTGACAATTTCGGCCGGCGACTGAACGACCATCCCCCAACGGAGATCTCCCACAGGCAGGTAGCCGACGAACACATCTTTACCGTTGCCGTCTTGGAGGATCGCTCCGCGGGGCGCAGGTCCGCCATCGATTCCAGGTCCGGGCTGCCCACCGGGTCCTCCTGCGCCGCCCGGCGGAATCGGCATCGGGCGCTCGCGCGGGCCATCGGGTCTCAGGGCCCCTTCCGGTCCCCCTCGTTCCCGTTTCACGCCCTGTCGATCGGGAGGATTCGGCTGATCTCCCGGGTGCCCGCCGCCGAACGTCGAGAGGAGCGCAGCCGCCGGCAGCACTTCACTCGCCCGATCCTCTTGGGCGTTCATCATCATCGCACCGGTACCGTCGATCAGATAGGCGTATGTGCCCGGCTCGCTTTTAATTGTGTGGATGAATAGGTTAGAAAATACGTTGTTCTTCTGCAGATCGATAAGACCTGCAAGATAGACCGCCGATTGCAAGTTGCCGGACTTCAACGGATGCAGAGCGAGTACAACTCGATGCCCGCTCGGCGCGACGAACGGCGCAGACATCCATGGGCCTGTTTCGCGGCCCGTGAAGGAAAGATCAGCCGCTTCTTCCAGGTGATCGCCGGCAGCGAAGCCTGTCTCCGGTGTCGTGACGAGTACGTCGCCTGCTCCGCTGACGAGAAGGGCGCCGCCAAACATTCCGTCCCCCACAAGCAGTTTGCCAAGCAGCGGTGAAGCCTCTTCGCCAATTGGCAGCCGTTGTTCAGTCCAATAAAGAGCCATTGCGCCCAGCTTATCAAACATGAGCTCCTTAATCGTATTGGCCGAGATGGCGAGGTTCCGTGCGGCTTCAAAGTTTTTCTGCAGCGTCGTTTTGGTTAACGTTGTGTTCTGCTGATGAATGGATACCGCCGCCAAAATGGCCGTCGATCCGATGAGCGTGAAGGCGATCAATCCTACGAGTAAACTTTCTATTTTAAACCGTCCGTGACGCACGCTGCCTTCCGATTGCGCTCTCATTCGGCACTCCTTTGGCTCATTGATGGGATGTTCATGAATAAAGACGTCATTCGACAAGGATCTTCAAAATCCTGCCTAACCGCTGTCAAAACTTGTCTTTGCCTCCTTCACCCCATTAACGATTTACAGTCCAGCGCAAACGCGGTACTCTAAAAGGGCGCATACCTGAGCAGTCGACCACATCGACGGCCAGGGAAGTATCGGAGGTGTAAGCCAGTGCCGTTTTTATCGAAAATGCTGCGGTTTTGCGCGAGGCATAAAGGGTTGTCGGCGCTTTTTCTTCTCGGCATCTTACTTGAAATTGTATATGCGGTCGCTGCGCCGCTGAGCTTGAAATATTTGGTGGACAATGCCTTTACGCCGAAGGATCTCCACGCGTTTATCCTGATTCTCTCGGCGCTGATTATCGGCGGGGTAGTCAATATCGGCGCGAGCGCCGGCGGCGATTACGCAATTGCAAAGCTGAGCGGCGGGTTTGTCCGGACGCTGCGGGGGAAGCTTTTTGACCATATGCAAAAGCAGTCGCTCTCCTTCTACCAGCGGTTCAAGACGGGCGACCTGGTGACGCGCTATGCGTCGGACATGGGGGCGATTGAAAGCGTTGTCCGATTGGCGTACCCGTTCCTGCTGCGGGAAATATTCAGCGTGCTGCTCGGGCTTGCGCTGCTCTTCTCGCTTAACTGGAAGCTGACGCTGGCGATGCTGGTCGGGTCTACGCTGATGTTTGCCGGGCCGCGGCTGCTGCAAGGGCGCTCGGAGGCGGCGAACGTTGACTTCAAAGAGGCGCAGGAACGCTTCGCCAATATGATCGACGAAATGGTCAAAGGCCATAAGGCGATTAAAGGACTGCATCAGCAGGCCGCTTTTCAGAAGCGGGCGGGGCGGCAGATGGACGAGCTGTTTACGCGCGGCTTTCGCCTGCATATGGCGAGCGCCTGGCTGCAGCGGCTGCCGCTGACGGCACTGCTTATCTTGAACGGCATCATGATCGGCTTCGGCGGCTATCTCATTTTTCACGATGAGATTTCGGTGGGCAGTTTTATGGCGTTCTTCACCCTGTTCCTGTCCGTCGGACAGTCGGGTACGAACCTGTCGTCGATTCTGCCGACGATTATCGATGCGGGCACGAGTTTTCGCCGTGTGGAGGAAATTTTGGACGTCCAGCCTGATGTGATGGAGGCGGATCTCGCGACGGATTTGCCGGACCGGCTGCCGGATGTGCGGCTGGATCGTGTGACGTTCGGCTATACCGCGGACGCCAAGCAGTTAAAAGACGTGAGCCTGCACGTGGGGGCAGGCGGATACGCCGCGCTCGTCGGGGCGAGCGGCTCCGGCAAAAGTACCGCGCTGCAGCTGCTCGCGCGTTTCTATGACCCCGACGCCGGTGCGGCGTTGGTCGGCGGCACGGACCTGCGGCAGGCGAGCGAAGCATCGCTGCGCCGGCTTGCCGGGCTGGTCGCGCAGGAGACGTTCCTGTTCAACGCGACCGTGCGCGAGAACCTGCTCCTGGACAGCGGCGCCACGGAGGCTGAGATGGTGGAGGCGGCCAAGATGGCCCGCATCCATGAACGCATCCTGAGCTGGCCGCAAGGGTATGACACACCGATCCTGCAGGAAGGCGGATCCCTATCGGGCGGCGAGCGTCAGCGCATGGCGATCGCACGGGCGCTGCTAAGGAAGCCCAAGCTGCTGCTGCTCGACGAGGTGACCGCCGCCCTGGATCCCGCGACGGAGGCGGAGATCAACGCGCTGCTGGAGATGAGCCGGGGCGAGCGCACCGTCATCTCGGTGACGCATCGGCTGGCATCGGCGGTGCATGCGGATGCGATCTTTGTTTTTCAGGACGGCGAGATTGTGGAAAGGGGCACGCACCGCGAGCTGCTCCAGCGGCAAGGGCATTACGCCGCCTTGTGGGCCAAGCAGACCGGCTTCCACGTCTCCCAGGACGGGCTGCATGCGACTGTCGAGGCGGACAGGCTCGCGAGGCTGCCGTTTTTTGAAGGGATTGCCAAGGAGCTGCTTGGCGATCTTGCTTCCTTATTTACAACTGAGGCTTGCCAAGAGGGCGATGTGATCGTCCGCGAAGGCGAACAGGGTGAGCGGTGCTATATAATCGTGCGCGGCAAGGTAGGCATCTGGAAGCAGATCCCAGGCCAAGGCGATGTCCGCGTAGCCGTGCTGCAGGACGGCGATCACTTTGGCGAAATCGCGCTGCTGCGCAATTCGCCGCGGAACGCGACGGTTAAGGCGATGGGGCCGGCCGTGCTGTTGTCAATCCGGCGCGAAGCGTTCGAACGGCTGACGGCGGCGCACCCGCAGATTCTTCAAACGTTGGAGCGGACGCTGGCCGATCGGTTATAGATGAGGGAGGAGGCATGCAGCATGACGGACTTTACGTTTTCATTTTGCGAAACGGATGAGGATTTCGCGCGGTTCGGGCTTTTTTTCCTGGCGCACCGGCGCGATCTCCATCCCAGCTATGCCACAATTTACGCGGTAACGGCGCTCTACAGCTACATCGCGGACGGGCGCATTCTGCAAGCGAAGCTGGCGGATGGCAGCATCGCCGGCGCGGTCGCTTACTTTCACGGGACGCCGGAGCAGGACTATAAGGATCGGCAGACGGTGCTCCTTGATCTGGCCATAGCGGATCGCAGCCTCCGGGGCAGCCGGCTGTTCTTGTCCGGGCTTGCCGAGCTGGCCGAACATCTCGCAGCCCATCATCCCGAGGTTGAGGAGGTGCACATCGTGACATTGGCCGAAAATACGTATTTGCGGCGCTTGTATGGGAAATTCGCTCAAGCGGGACCGGAAATTGAGGGCGTCCTAGGACGAGAGGTGCGCTATCTCGTGAAAATTAGCGAATTGAAGGCTTTCCTGTCCAAATTCTAGGAGGTATAATGGAGGTAAGTATGAAAATTGACCTATGAAAGGAGGCGAGCAGCATGTTTCCAGTTCCTCCAACTATCGATAAGGGATCGAAGAAAGGCAGCGGCTTTGGCAGAATCGTGAAAAGCAACGAGAATCTGCGGGCGAATCCGGTTTAATGAGCTTTTTGTTTCGGCCCTGCCGATTTGAAATGGATTACGAGGCCTATGCCCGGTTCCTGCTGGAGTATCACGCTTCGCTGAACCTGCCGTATCCGTTTGCCATGAAGCTCGCGTTCATGTGCAGTCCGCTGCAATTAGGCAGGACGATGCTTATTCTCGACGAGGGAAGCTACGCTTATATCGGGGCGGCCGGCTGCGTATATGGCACGGGTGAGCACGACTACGAAGATCGCCACCGTTGTCAGATCGAGGTTGCATTTCTGCTGGAGGCGTACCGAAGCACAGGCTTGTTTGCCAGAGCGATGGCGGCATTTCTGGAGCAGATTCAGACAGATAACCCGGCAGTCGAAACGATCCAGTTCTGGGCCTCCCCGGAGCATGCTGAGCTGCGAAAGCTTGTCTCCCGTTGGCGCAGCCTGCCGGGCTTTAAGGAGACGGCCGTCGGTGACCGCATGTTCTACACAATCCCGTTTATCGAGCTTCTGGCTTACGCCGAGCAGCGCACAAAGAACCCGAGACCATCATAGGTCTCGGGTTCTTTGTTGTACGCTGGTGGAGGCTCGGAGCGGAAACGGGAGTTCAGACCTCTACCGCGGGGAGAGGGGAGAGGTGAGCGCACGAATTCCTGCGAAAAGGCAGGAATTTTTCGAAAAAGAGGCGCTTTGTACAAGATACCTGCGATAATGAAGGTTTTTAGGCTGAACTCGCCGCCAAAGGTAGTTCTCGCCAAAAATTCCTGCAGATTCGCAGGTATTTGGCCAAATCAGAAGAGGATGGCAGGAAATTCCTGCTATTTTGTAGTTTTGCAACTCGATCTGGCCTGCTCCATCGCCTGCCCGTTGCCCGTTCACCGTGCAAAGTGCACCGTGCCGTGCTGCGTCCCGCGTCTCACGTAACGGTTGCCACTGCGCTTATGTGTGCGAAATCGCGTGGTTTCTAGCGCTAACGGTTATGACAGAGCTTATTAGCAAAAATCAGACTGATTTCGCTGATATTTTGGCAAATAAGCACTGTGGCAACCGCTAGAGTTTGAAATGGAGCACTTTGGGCCAAATAAGCACTGTGGTAACCGTTACAAGCCCATGAACTATCTGCAGAACGCCTCGCGTGGGTTGCCACTGTCCGTCAGCCGAGCTCACGGCTCATCCGCGCTGCTATCACTCGTCGCCTCAATTCAGCGCTCATCACGTCCGTCCATCGCCCGCCGCACCGTCCTCTGCCGCGAAGGGCTCGCCCATCACCTGCGCTGCGCTCCCGCCACCCCTACGTCGCGTCCGGCGAACTGCCTTCGCCGCCGTCTTTTTGTCTCTCGCGGTACTGCCCCGGCGTGATGCCTTCCTGCTTGCGGAAAGAGCGGATAAAGTTCTGCGAGTTGTTGTACCGCAGCTTCGAAGAGATGTCCTTGATCGGCAGATCCGTCTCGGAGAGCCACTTTTTCGCCATGTTGAACCGGTAATTCGAGAGGTAGTCGCTGAACGAACAGTTCGTCTCTTTGCGGAAAATGCTGCTCAAATAGTTCGCATTATAATGAAGCCGCGATGCGCACTCCTCCAACGTGAGATCGGTGTCGTAGTAGCGCTGCACGAGATCGATGATTTTCTCGGAAATGTTGTGGTACTGGGCATCCTGTCGGTCGCGGTAAATGAGGATCAACGGGTGGATGACCTCGGCCCAGAACCAGTCCTCGATTTCGGACGCCATGTGCAGGCCGAGCAATTCCTCGAACAGCGAGCCTTTGTTTGGATGAATTTGATTCAGGGCGACGCCCGATTCCTGCATCGTAATGAGCAGGTTGTTCAGCAGGCGCGCCAGCGGCACTTGATATTCCTGCGGCGACAGCGGAGCAGAGAACACGGCGGTCAGCAGCTGCTTCAGCAGCTCGCGGGCTTTATCTTTTTCCGCCAACTTGATGCTGTCCATCAGCTCGTGCTCAAGCGGCTTCGGATAGTTCAAGTTCAAGTAGTGCTTGCCCGAGTTGATGTTCTCGTACTGGATGATGATGCCCTCGCCCAGCTTGATCCGGTGCTTGAGCGCTTCCAGACCCTCTCGGTAGGCCAGCGCCATTTGCGGGAAGCTGTGAAAAGGCAGCGAAATGCCGATGGAAATATGCAGCTTCAGGAAGCTGAAAATGTGCTGCTGCACCTGTTCCGTCAGCGCAAACACCGTCGTGCGGAATACGGCCTCGTCGGTGTCCGACGAACCGATCAGCGTCACAATCGTTTGATCAATCATAATCGGCGCAATCCGCTGTTCACTTGAAATCAATTCCTCCAGCATATTGTGAACAGCAAAGAGGAGGAGCTCCATGTCTTTTTTGTCATACCGCGTATTGTCGATGGAATCGATCTGGATGGTCAGGACGGACATGACCTTCCAGGCTTCTACTTGCGTACCGTAGCCGAATTGCACAAGCTTTTCCAGCAGTTCGCCAGGCTTAATGTGTCCCTGGAACGCCTTGATCAGAAAGAACGTGCGCACCTGCCCGATATGCTGATGGACCTCACGCTCAAGCTGTGATTTGGACTGGAAGAGCGTGTGCACCTGCTCGCTGATCATTTGGAACTCGTTCGCCTTGCGCTTCTGATTGCCGCTGACGAGCGCGCCGATCTGATTCACGAGCAATTGAATCGGCGAATACATGCGCCGGGAAATGAGCCATGCGAGCAGCATGGAGATAAGCAGCATCAGGACGCAGATGTAGATCGTGACGGTCCGGATTTTGGCCGACTCCTGCGTCAAACTGTCGATCGACGTTAAAGATAAATACGTCCAGTTCGTAAGATGCGAGCGCAAAAACGTTACGGAATACGGCATATCCTGAATGTCGGCGCGATATTGGCCGCTGCCTTCTTCAAGCGGTTCCAGCTTGCTTAGTCCGATGGCGGTAATCGGTTTGCCGATCATGCCCGGGTCCTTGTTCATGATGATGCGCTGCGATTCGTCCACAATGACGATGTCATCGGGATGCGGAGCGTCGCTCTGGATCAGATCCTGCAAGGAACAGACAGGGATGTTGGCCAACGCAAGGCCGTATTGGTCGAGGCCGGTTGTCGGCAGCTTTTTAACCAGAGAAATGCTATAGGCGCACGTCACGCTTCGCGCATTTTCTTCTGTGTAGAACCATTGGGACGGAATCAGCGTCCATGTGCTGTTCTCGGCTTTCATCAGCGCCATGAGGTTCTGGTGGTACGGGTAGCTGTCGTAGGTGTAGAGGCCTGAATTTTTGATCATCCAGTTCATCTTGGCGTTGATCAGGATAACATCTTCGAGCTTCGTATCGAACGATTGCATATACCGGATCTCGCTGCGAATATCGTCGTACATCATGAAATCGTTTACAGTTAGTGGCGTTTCCATCGCCTTTTTGAGCACAGTCGAGTTAATGACTTGATTCATCGTGTGGTTGACAGTCGTTAATTTCTGCTCTACATTGGAGTTGATTTGGCTGATTAACTGCATTTTGCCTTCGTTGACATTTTTTTGGATCTCGCTGGAGGATGTCACGAATGCGAAGGCGCCGATAAAAATTACAGGAAGCGTGCTGAGCAGGAAGCCGAATATCGTCATTTTGCTTAGAAAACTCAAGGAGCGCATCGAAGTCAACACCTATCTTCAGAAAATCGGGCTATCTATGTATTGTAGTCAGTAGCTCGCCTCAGAGCAATAATCATCTTCTCAGGGGATAATCATTTCCTCAGATAGACTGATTGTACGCAGGATGAAGCATAGCTGCAAGGAGGAGACAGAATGAGTAGAGATGAGCAGCGTAAAGGGATGGGATGGTTTAAGGCAGGGCTGGCGCTGGCGATTGCCGGGACATTGCTGAGTGCGTGCAAGCATAGTGGGGCGGTAAAGCCCGAAGCGACATCTGACGGCAGGCCGGTCATTTCAATTATGGCGCCGCTGCATTTTCCGCATCCACCGCTTCCGGAGCTTGTCCAGGAAATCGAGGGTCTGACGCAGACGAAGCTAGACGTGAATTGGGTGCCGGACGGCATCTATACGGATAAAATGAACACCGCCCTCACCACAAACTCGCTGAAAAAGGCGACATACGTCAAATATACCGATTACTTGCTAATGAAAAATTCCATCCGCTCCGGCGCCTTCTGGGATATTGGACCCTATTTGTCCGCATACCCGAACTTGAGCAGGCTGAATAAGGAAATCCTGTCTCAAACGGCCGTCGACGGCAAAATTTACGGTCTCTACACCGAGCGCCCGTCTTCGCGGCAAGGCTTGATTATCCGCCAGGATTGGCTGGACAACTTAAAGCTGAAAGCGCCGACAACCCTTGACGAGTTGTATGCGGTACTCAAAGCGTTCACCTTCAGCGACCCCGACGGCGACGGTAAGGATAACACGATCGGCCTCACAGATCGGAATGACCTGGTTTTTGGCGCGTTCAAGACGATCGCTTCCTACTTCGGCGCGCCGAACAATTGGGGCATTGCGGACGGCAAAGTCGTGCCTGAATTCGAGACGCAGGCGTACATGGACGCCATGGATTACATGCGCAAGCTGTACGTGGAAAAGGAGATCAATTCCGATTTCGCCGTGACCAGCAAGGATGTGCAGCGGGATAAGCTGATCCGCGGCATTGCGGGCGTGTACATCGGCAGTATGCAGGACGCGCAGCGGCTGTCGGATGAGGCGCAGATGATGAATCCGAACGCGAAATTTACGCTCGTCAATCAGATTAAAGGGCCGACGGGCTTCCACGTCTGGTCAATTCCGAATTACAGCGCGCTGTACCTGTTCTCGAAAAAAGCGATCCGCACCGAGGCGGAGCTGAAGCAGGTGCTGCAGTTTTTTGATCGGACAATGGACAAGGATGTTGCGAATCTGATGAAATACGGCCTCGAGGGCCGCCACTACACGATGAGCGGAGGCAAAGTGCTGCTTTCCGAAGAGACATCGAAAGTGCGGGCCAACGAAGTCAACGCGCTCTATGCGCTGATGATCGCGGATCTTAGCAACCCGAACGTGCTTCAGGTGTCGGAGAGCGAGTCCTTGTCGAAGATGGCGGACAGTCTGAGCCTCGATAATGAGACATATATCATCAAAGACCCGATGGTGGGGCTGGAATCGAAGACGTACGACGAACGCGGTGTCGAATTGTACAAAATTGTCTCGGACGCCACGTACAATTATATGCTCGGCAAGCTGGACAAAAAGGCGTACCAGCAGGAGATCGAGCGCTGGCGCAAGAACGGCGGCGACCAGATGATCGCCGAATATAACGAGGCATATGCCGCGTCACAGCGGAAGTAGGCGTGAATTCGCTGATCAGCTGACCATGCCGGTTCTGAATCATTCGTTCGTAGCCCCGCTGCTCAAGAAAGTATACGAACGTATAATTCCGCCAACGCGTGAGCGCATGTTAAATTGATGTACGAAGCGGCAACCGGTTGGCAAATGCCGGCAGGTTGTCGTTTTAATTTAAACATGTGCTGGAGGCTATGCGGTGAAATCAGGAATCGGTATTCAACAGATACGCATGAAATCGAACTTATGGCTAATCTTATCCGTTCTGCTTGCATGGACAAGCACCGCCGGGCTCGGAATTGCACCCGAGCGGGCGGCAGCGGCGGCAGGCGAACAGATCGTTTACGACGATCATTTACACGAGGCGTTCTCCGACTACAGTTGGGCGCAGATTGACATGTCCGCGTCGGATAAGGTACACGGCGGAGAGCGTTCAATCCGTATGGAGCCGAATGGTGATGACGGTCTCTACCTGTACAGCGATCGCATACTGAGAACGGCCGACTACCCGGTGATGGAATTTTGGGCGCACGGCGGAGAGAGCGGCGGTCAGCAGCTCGAGCTCGTGCTGCAATCGGGCGGTGTGCCGGTTGCGACGCTGCCGCTGGGCGCTTCGGTGTTTGGCAAGGGCAACTGGCAGAAAGTGACCGTCGATTTGAAGCAGTATGTGACTAGCGGACTATTCGATGGCATTCTGATCCGAGGGACCACCAGTGGCCCGCAAGCTGCCATTTACTTGGATGACATCGTGCTGATCCAAGGTGCGGGTGAGGATCCGGCAAGCGGCGGAGGGGACGATCCGGTCGTCGTGCCGGACGAACAGGAGGAGCCCTCCGGAGGTGAAGGAGGAAGCCATGGCGGTGGTGGCGGAGCGGGTACGCCTGACGACTCAGAAGCGGGCATCACGGTATATGACGACCATGCGCTGAATTCGATGTTCCAGGATTACAGTTGGGCGCAGCACAATTGGCAGGATACGGCTTACGTGCATGCAGGGGAAAGCGCTGTATCTTTCAACCCTGGCAATCGGGGCGGCCTGTACATGTACAAGGATAGCGGCGGCGCGGTGAACGTGAAAGAACACGACCGGCTCGTCTTCTGGATTAACGGGGGCGCAGTCGGCGGCCAGGAGATTGAGCTTGTGATGAAATCCGGGGGCGGGGACGCCGCGCGCGTAAACCTTGGCGGCTTCATTGAAGGCGGCCGAATTCCGGCGAAGAGCTGGGCGCAAGTGACGGTCGACTTGCAGGGGCTGCAATTGCCTAATGGCATTTTCGACGGCATCCTGCTGCAGGGAGCGAAAGATGAGGCGCAATCCCCTGTTTACCTCGACGATATTCGCCTGCTCGAGAAATACGTAGCGCCGCCGGCCATGGTCGAGGGCGTCCTCTCACAGTACGGGATGGTGCTGGCGCCGGGGGATGTCTCGAGCGTGACATTCGAGGCTCGTTATACGGATGGATCGGGCGCCAATGTGAGCGCTCAGGCTGCCTGGTCGTCCAGCGACCCGAGCGTGGTTGCAGTTGATCGAGGCGTGCTGACGGCAGTTGGCAGCGGCTTGGCCAAGATCACTGCCGCCTACGCAGATGCGACGGCCTCGCTGTATGTGCAAGTGACGCCTTACGAAACCGAGACGGTCTATGACGACCGCCTGGCGCCAGGTTACACCGATTGGAGCTGGGGGACGCAAAATTTTGGGGATCAAACCCAGGCCGCCTCAGGCAGCCGATCGATTTCTTTTGTGGCCAAGGGGTATGAGGGCATCTGGATGCATCGTGATACGATCATGGATCTCACGAACTATTATGGCGTAGCGCTGAACGTATACGGGGGCTCTGGGGGCGGACAGCACCTGCAGGTCAATCTGATGGATGGCCGCAATTTCGTCGGCGACTTCGACTTGTCCAAGCAGCTTCCCATGGGCGTGCCGGCCAACCAGTGGACGGAAGTGAAGCTGAAATTCGCCGATTTGGGCATGAGCTCCCTCAGCTTTGACGGCATCGTCATTTCGGCGCGGGGGGAAGAAAATCAGGGAACGGTGTATTTTGACGATATTCGTATGCTGAAGACGGCGGCTGTCGTGCAGCTGCCCACCCCGGAATTGCCAGCCGTGCAAGTGACGGTGGATTCGGCGCAACCGCGCCGTGCGCTCAGCCCGGGAATTTTTGGACTCAACTTTGAAGATTCACCTTCCGACAACCGCTCGCAGATCGACGTGCCGATCAAGCGCTGGGGCGGCAACCAGATGACGCGCTACAACTGGCAGCTCAATACGACAAATCGTGGCGGAGATTGGTACTTCTTGAACGTGCCGTACGATGATGAAGGGCCGTCGGGTCAGCCGAATGAGTCACTGTCCGACCAATTCATTCGCGATTCGATCGATGCGCGTACGGATGTGCTGCTGCAGATCCCGACGATCGGCTGGACGCCGAAGAACCGCGAGATCGGCTGGAGCTTCTCCGAACAGAAATACGGGAAGCAGCAAAGCAATGAATGCGACTGGCGTGAGGCCTGGTGCAGGGCGGATGCTGGAAATGGGAAGAAGAAGGACGGCAGCTACTTGACCGGCAACGATCCTACGGATACTTCGAAGCAAGTCGGGCCGGCGTTCATCACCGATTGGATTACGCATTTGCAAAGCCGTTTCGGCAATGCCGTGCACAACTATGCGCTCGATAACGAACCGATGCTATGGGGCCATGCTCACTGGGACGTTCATCCGAAGATGACAACGTATGATGAAGTGTGGAATTACACGAAGGCATACGGACAAGCGATCAAATCTGCCGACCCGCAGGCGAACGTTTTCGGTCCTGTTCCGTGGGGCTGGTGCGAATACTTCTACTCGGCGGCGGACGGCTGCTCGCCGGGACCGGATATGGCGGCGCATGACGGCAAGCCGTACCTGGAATGGCTGCTCGGCAAGAACGAAGCGTACCGTCAACAGAATGGCAGCCGTCTGATCGATACGCTGGACATTCACTATTACCCGGCGGAAGACAACATCGCTTTCTCCAGCGATGAATCGCCTGCCATGACGAAGCGGCGGTTCAACTCGCTCAAGTCCTTATACGATCCGAATTTCGTCGATCCGTCTTCCTGGATTCAGGAGCCGGTGCGGCTCATCCCGCGGATGCACGAGTTGATTGACAGCACGTCACCGGGCATGAAGTTGTCCATCTCCGAGTATAATTTCGGGGATGGCAGCGGGATCGGAAGCGGTCTGGCCCAGGCGGAAGCGCTGGCCTTGTTCGCCCGCGAAGGCGTTGATTACGCCATGCGATGGGGCGCACTAGAGGCGGGAACTCCGCTGGAGGACGCGTTCAAGCTGTATCTGAACTATGACGGACACGGAAGTCGAGTGGAAGGAGAGGTCGTCAGCACGGCCAGTTCGAACCACGACGCGGTTGGCGCCTATACAATCGTATCGCCGCAAGGTCAGACCTTCATGCTGCTGTTCAATAAAGATTCTGCGCCTCGGCAAGCCTCTCTGGCAGGAGATCTGAACCTTGCGGAGACGGTAGAGGTGTATCGTTTTGAATCACGCAAGCGTCTATACCGGGCGGACGACGTGCAAGGCACATCCACTGGCTTGTCGCTCACGCTGCCGGCGAAGTCGGCTACGCTGCTTGTCATGGAATAAAGGATAGGAAATAAAGGAAGCCCTTTTCGCGCACAAGTTGCGTGGGAGGGGGCTTCTTCTTTGCATTCAGAAAGGGGTTTACCGATAGCCGTTTTCCCCTTAGAATGAGAGGCATAGACTGGCATAAATCGAATGGATTTCCAGTAATAGGGATGAGGTGCGAGCGTGATCGATTATAGGGTGGACAGCAGCGGGGAGCAAAATAACGCATATATGGCAGAGCGTGACCGCGAGCTGGCGCGATTCAATCGCTATTTGGCGGAGGGAATCATCGACGGTAAGCGGATTTGGAACCTTTACGGCACGGCCGGCACCGGCAAAAGCTTTCTGCTTGACGCCTACCGCCGGATGGCGCAGCGCTCGGGCGCTACGATGCTGTTTGTGGACAGCCGGGATTTCAATCACACGAGCGAACAGTTCATCTGGCGGCTGCTCCGGCAGCTGCAGGCCGGAAGAACGGATGCTTCCATCAGCTTGCTGGAGCGGAGATCAGATGCGCTGGAAGCGTGTTTCCACGACGAGATCCGCAGCACCTCGGAAAACAGGAAAGTTATCGTGGCGCTGGATACGTATGAGGAAATGAGCGAGCTGGACGGATGGCTGCGGGAGCAATTTGTCAAGCATTTGCCATCTAACGTTCTGGTTCTGATCACGGGCCGATACAAGCTGAAGGATCAGTGGATCGTCGTGCCGGCTTTGCGCGAGCAAATCTGCTACATGCCGCTCGATCATCTAAGCGACGCAGCTTCGGAAGATTACCTCCGGCGATCCGGCATCACGGACGGCGACCAGATTGCGCGCATTCAGATGAAGACGCGCGGGCACCCGCTTGCACTGTCGCTGGCCGCGTTCATTGGCACGCAAACGGATTGGGCAAGCGGCCCAACTAGCGACGCGGAATGGTTCGAACATTTACTGAAGGTTTGGCTGCGGGAGGTGCCGGAAGATTGGCTGCGCCAATTGGTGGAGGCTGCTGCCGTATTGCATCACGTAAACCGCGAATTGCTGCAATATGTATTGGATAAGGAAATCGACGACGAAGCCTTCGGGCGCTTGATCGGGCTGTCGTTCGTCCGTAGGACGGACCGGGGCTGGATGCTGCACGACTTGGTGCGTGGGGCCATGCGCAAGCAATTGGAGGAGCGTATGCCAACTTATTATGAGAATCTAAGGGGGAGAGCGGCGCTTTACTTCGCGGCCCGCATTCGTCGTTCGTCCGTCTTCCGGAACACGGAATGGGAAGTTGGGGAACTGTATTATTACACGGGAAGCGGGCTCGTGCGTACGTCCGTTCAGGTGAGAGCCCGGGGCGGCTATGCGTGGGAAACGCTGACAGCAGATAACGCAGACGAGGGCGAACGCTATCTGAACAGAAGGAGAGATGCCGGCACGCCGCTTTCGCTATCCGTGATCGACCCGGATACGTCAGCCCGATACGAGAGTACCGAGGGAGAAGAAGGAATGACGCTGGCGGTGAAGAACCTCGATTTGCGCAGGTGGATTGAACTGGATTCCCGCTCTGTCATGCTGCTCAGATCCGCGGAAGGTGAGGCCGTCGGATTGGCGGTGATCGTTCCGATTCATGTGAAGACGCTAGATGACTTGCGCGGCGACCTGTTCGCTGGTCCCTACCTGGCTTCGCTGCCGCCCGCTGAATACAAGCAGCTTGAGGTTCAGCCTCTCGAGCAAGCCGGGTGGTTCATTCGATCGATTGATTTTGCTGACTGGAGCAATCCGGATCTGATCGTGGAAGGTCTATTCCTGATGTTCTCGCACATGTTCCGTGGAGGGCTCTTCGTTGCTTCTCCGCCGCCGGCTCCATTCTTCGGCGAAGTTCACCGGGCGCTCGGATTCCAGGATGTACCCGGTTTGCTGCATCAGAATTATGACGGGCGAACACCGACGCCGACTTTCGTGATGGATACGCGCGGGGAGAAACTGGAGGATTTCCTCGGGTTTCTGCTGAAGCAAGGCGGATTTTCCGGCGGAGCGGCTGTGCCCGGCGGGTTGGACGACCGGTTGACGGAACGGGAACGGGAAGTGGCCTCGCTCGTACTGGACGGTTTGACTAACGCCGAGATCGCCGCAGAGCTGTATGTCAGTGAAATTACAGTGAAGAAGCACGTGAGCTCGATATATAGCAAGTTGTCCGTGAAAGGCCGTGGCCAATTGATCAAGCTGCTTGTCGGAAAATCCGGCATTGCCTGATGCGTCAAGGCCAAAGTCGTTATTGTAAAAAACAATGCAATTCATTTCATCTCTCAAAAACCAAGGAGCTAAGCGGCCTGTTCGCTTGACTCCTTGGTTTTTTGGCGTTCAAAACTATACGTCCGTATAATATCGCGACCGAGCAATCCGGTGTTACAGTGAATGTCGCAGCATTCAAATTCAGAAAGGAGCATAATCGCATGTTTGATTATGACGAACATCGGACAATCGAAAATCCGATGATCGGAGACCGGGTGACATTCGTGAGAACCTCGGCGGAGACGGATGGAGAATACGAGTTGGTGCGGGTTGTCCTGCAGCCTGGCGGGGGAACTCCGCTTCATTATCACACCGCGTTCTCCGAGCAATTCGAAGTGGAGGAGGGACAGCTGGGCATGGTTTGTGACGGCCGTACGATCGTGCTGCTGCCGGGAGACTCGGTGGTTTCATCCATTGGTTCGATTCACCGTTTTTACAATGACAGCACGGAACCGGTCGTCTTTCTGACGACGGTCAGACCGGCACGGTATTTTGAATATTTCTTGCGACTGTCCTACGGATTGGCGCGCGACGGGAAGTTGCGCAGCAACGGTATTCCGAAGAGCCTTTTGGATGCCGCCGTATTTTTCCACTGGGGAGAAACCTACATGCCGAACGTTTCGCTGAAGGTACAGAAAGCGATTTTCGGCACGCTTTACCGAATAGCACGAATGTTGAACGTTGAGAAGAAGCTGATGAAAGCCTATTTGAACGGCTAATCACGAGAGGAGCGCGACAAATGTCGAGAAAAATGATCATTGGATCCACGTTTTATTTTGTAATCGGGGTATTGATGGGAATGGGCATGTCTATATCGGAGAACTACACGCTCAGCCCAGTGCATGCGCATGTGAATTTGCTTGGCTGGGTGTCCATGGCGTTAGGTGGGATACTGTATCATGTATTTCCGGCTGCGGGGGCATCCAGGCTTGGCAAGTGGCATTTCTGGCTGCATATGATCGGCATACCGATCATGATGGCAGGGCTCGCCAGCATGCTGTTATCCGGAAACATGGCCTTCATCCCGGTGGTGTCCATCGGAGGCGTCATGGTTGTTGTAGGAACGATTCTATTCTCGATCAATGCGGTGAAGTATGTGCGCTGAGCCATCGCAGCCGTTATGACAGATGAAGGGGTGAAATCAAAATGGGTCGCACTACGCTGAGGATGTTGAGCCTGTTTCTCGCCATCTCCGTTGCACTAAGCAGTTTGATGCCGCAAACGTTCGGATCTCCTGCGACAGCTTCGGCACGCACAGCCATCGATGAAGCATCGGATAACATGTTTCGCAGCCTGCTGGCCGGGCTAACGCCCGAATCGCTTTTGGCGGCTTCCGCTAAGCTGGAGGCGCCGCAGCTTGATCCGCTGCCCGCCCTTACGAACGAAGAGAGCCTTGTCGTTGCCGGCAGCGCTGCAGCCGGCGCTGCGGTCACGGTGACTTACAGCGTGTATAACGGGGACATCGTCGAAGAAGAGACGATCGAAGCCGATGAAACAGGGCGCTTCAACTACTTGCTATGGCTTGATTCCGCTGATGGCGTGTATCAGATCGCGGCAACGGCGGAACTCAACGGGGAGACAAGCGAGGCATCGGCTCCGGCTATCATAGAAGTAGATCGAACGCCGCCGAAGATGGTAGAGGACGAGCGCTGGCAGCTTGCTTATCCGACCGATTCGACCGTGCTGCTGCAATGGTCGCCGCCTCAAGTGTCTAACGGCAGCGGCGGCAAGATCGCCGATCCTTCGGTTGTCGGTTACCGGATTTATGACAAGACGGGCCAGTTGCTGAAGGAAACGGCCAACACGGAATATTTGCTGGAGAACCTTGCTTCGGGAAAAGCTTACACTTTTCGGGTCTGCGCCTTCGATGCGGCGGGTAACGAGTCTGATGACAGACAAATCTATGCAGGCACTTCTCCGGCTGGCGAAGTGAAGTTGACAAGTGCGGGTTTCCCGGGCACAACGCTTCTTCTCCGGGATGGCAGCGCTGTGTTGTATATGGCGGAGGATCAATCGCTTCTGCATCGCATCCAAACGGAAACCGGCGTTGACGAGGTCGTGAATGTGACCTCTGACGGACAGGCGCTGAACGGAGATTTGAAAGATCTTGCGGCGGATCGCTCGGGACGGGTCATCACATTCGCTTCGAAGGCAACCAATCTGGCTGTCGCAGCTCCAACGGATGGGTCCAAATATGCCGTATACGTCTATCAGGCCGACTCAGGCGAAGTCACAATGATTTCGAATCCGGCCTTGCGTGCGGAGCAACCTTCGCTGAGCGCAGATGGAAGCCGGGTTGTCTTCGCAGAAGGCGGTCAAATCTACGTGTATGACGTGATCGCTCATACGAAAAAGCTGATCAGCCACAGGGCTGATCAATTGCCGGGCAATGGCGTCAGTCAGATGCCGGCGATTAGCGGCGACGGCTCGCACGTCGCGTATTGGACGACATCCACCGATTTGCAGGATGCGACCGATCCCGACGGAACCGATGCGGTTGCCGTCTACGACATGGCTGCCGGCACGCACGTCTGGATCAGCGGGTATGCCAAGCAAGTCAGAAAACCGACCCTCAGCAACGATGGCCGATTCTTGGCCGTGAGCGTGGGATTCGGCATTGGCTGGAATAAATTGTGGGCGATCGATCTCAGGGACGTCGACCCGGATCACTGGACGGAGGATTTCTTTCCAGACAATCGCGATTCGAGCGAGCGGAAGGATAAAAACTACCTGGAGACTTCCATGAGCGGTGATGGAAGGTATGTAGTTGCGACGCTCCACGACAATAACCCGTCAGGCAGCATCTACCTTACGAACTATGCAGAACGGTTCGATCGGGATTCCGGCCAAGTGGACAGAATCGGAAACCCGGCCATATCTGCGGACAACGCCCAGATCGATGAGATCGGCAACCGGGTGTTGTACGTTCGTGACGGCGAGATGTACACCTACTGCTACGGCGAATGTCAGCAGCAACAATCCGGTGCTGCGGTCGATTCAGCGTCATGGTCAGTGATGGACGGCGATCTTACATTCAGCAGTGTAAATCCCGGCGGTGGGGTAACGATTACGGCGTCCGGGAGTCCGGGACAGGCGGTTGTCGCCGATATCACCTATCAGGAGATGATAGGCAGCGATCCCGCCATGACGAAGACGACCATGCGAACGATGGAATTGACGGAAACGCCGGCAGCATCCGGTTTCTATCGCGCAGTCTTCACAGTCGCGGACGGGGTGACGCAGATCGATGCGATCAAGGCGCGATTGACCAACAGCCCGAACGGCAAATCCGCTGGGGGACTGCCGCTGCGCGTTGCGGGCAAGCTGTCGATTGACATCGTCACCGATTATCCGAGCATCTTGGGCTCCGCTTGGTTCGACTTGAGCAGCTCGAATGCCAGCTCGTCACGTAAACCGCTGACCGCTGGTATCACGCACTATGACTATTGGTGGCCAGCTGCCGCTGATACCGCCGTGGTCTTGACGGTCGCGGGCGGGACGGAGCTCGCTCGGCAGGAAGGCATCGTCGTGAATAAGGGCGCTGTGACGACGGTGAGTCTGTCGCCGGCGGCGATCCCTTCTTCTTTGACCGTCCAGGTATCCGCCGATCGCGGAGCACCGATCACGGCGGAAGTGCTGTTCATGGACGAGGGCGGAACGGAGATTGCACGCATTCCGACCGACGGGCAAGGGAAGGCCGTGCTCGTAAATCGGCATGCGGGAGAACGATTGCGAGTCGCCGTCATACCGCCTTCCGGCTATCAAGCGCCTCCGGAGCAGACGGTGATGCTGGCGATCGGCGGTACGCAACTATCCATGCCGATTGTGAAGCTGCAAGATGTCTATTCGCTCAGCTATGCAAGAGAAGTGGGCAACGGCAGTGACAAAGTGCCGGTCATCGACAGCGATGTGGTCTTGACAGTGAAGGCCGCTGCAGGACGCGCGGTGCGCGCGAAGTTGAGCAAGGACGTACGGCAGGTTGACGGGACAATAGCCGCTGACCAGGAATGGCTGACCTTGACGGAAACGAGCCCGGCATCCGGTTACTATCAAGCGACATATCGGATTGCGGAAGGTACTGCCGCGCTGAATGGATTCGTGCTGGAAATCGATGGAATACTGCAAGCACAGATCTATCCGATCGGACGCAGCATTGCCAGTCGCGTGCGGCTCGTTATCGACGCTCCGCCCAATTCGGAGAGCGAGCAGTGGATTGAGAGCGCCACGATCAGCGTGTCGCATGTCGGCTCTTCTTATTTTGCGGGCCTCTATCGGATCGAGGGGCAGGAAAGGAGCTTGTTGGTCGATGTTCCCTACCCCAACGCCCAGTATCAAGTCGTTCTTGGCGCCCGAAACACCTATAGTGACCTGGTCTATGTGACTTCGCCAGGCAGCGGGCAAACGGCGGATACAGATGCCGTTATCGCTCCGCGATTCCAGTTTGAATATCGCTTGAAAGTGGCAGAGATTGGCGATGTCATTCAAGCGACGCTTCGCGATGCTGTCAGCCGTGAAATCGTGTGGTCGGGTAATTTCTATAACGAGACAGTCGCTAAATTCACACTTCCTCGCGGAGGTGCGGCATCGGCATCGCTGGAGCTTACGGCAACGGTGGCAGACCCCGCTTACGAGAAGGCGACGATTACCTTCCAGGCCGACGTGAGAACCCGGAGCGTAGACATTGCCTTGCCGAAGAAGCCGGAGGCGCTCCTTCAGGGCCATGTACTAGGAAAGGACGGAAAGCCGGCACCCGGCAGTGCGGTCACGATAGTAGTCGGCAGCGGCAGTGCTGGCTTTACCAGAACCTATACCTTAATGACCGATTCTAATGGCGAGTACAGCATGCGGGTACCGGCCGGGCCGGTTCAGCTTCGAGCGAAGAACACAGCCGGATCCGGAAGTTTGTCGAGGGCTCTCGCACTGGATCTATCGGGCGATCGAACCGTCGATCTGCAGTTGCAAGACCTCGCCGCGGTCACGCTTCGCTTATATACCCGGCTTGGCGGCGGGGCTTGGGATGGGCCGATTGAGCTTGATTTTGCGACGAATTATCATTTGTACGTCTCGCCTCAGTTTAGCTATTCGACATTCCGGGATGGTGTATATCAGGCATGGGCGACGACCGGCGATACGATCCGTATATGCGCGAACGGTATTGAAGCCGGCTTGCCAAGCGAATGCCGGGAGGCGATCGTCGGGGCGGACAACAAGGCGGACATCGAGATCAGGTTGGAGAATCCGGGCGGCCAGGCGGCATTTCGCGCTTACGATCCGAATGGCGAACCACTAAATGTCTTGGATGCGACGCTGTACGACTTGGACAACAATGATGTCAGGAATGAACTGTTGATGCTTGACCCGGAGAGACGGCAGTTTTACGTACCGCTTGCGAGTGGCGGAAACAAGCGGATGATGCTCAGAATGCTGTATACGAATACCGCGGCTTCGGTTCAGTTCACTGCCCAGCCTGGCGGGCTTGTCACGCTCGGAGACGTTCATTTGCAGCCCGCGGGATATTTCGGTGGGGCAGGCAACGGACTGGAAGTCGGCACCGATTGGACGACGCCGGGCGGTCGCTTCACACTCCGCGCCGTGTACAAGAACTCCGTCTTGGGAACTGCGCGGGATGCGGTTATGGAGATCGATTTGCCGAAGGAAGTCGAGTTCGCGCCGGGTACACTTGTACTAAACGGCAAAGCTGTGGAGCCGGCCCTGGCCGGAAGAACACTCGAGATTCCGCTCGGAGAGATTGCGGGGCTGACTGGCGGCAGCGTGCAGTTGCAATTGAAGATGACCGGCGGCATTGACGCATCCCAGATCACAATTGCCGGGACAATGAAATATAAAGACGTTCAACTGCAAGAGCAAGAGCAAATTTTCGGATCCGCGGTGTTGAGCGTGACGCCAGTCACGCTGCGCGCGCCTGAGATCGTCACGAACTCGCAGTTTGAAGTCAGTGGATACGCGCCTGCCGGATCGGAGGTTACCGTGTACGATAACGGTGTTGCTGTCGGCCAATCCTCTGTATCCCCGGCAGGAACCTGGACACGATCCGTGAAGTTAGCCGAATCGGATGCGAGAAGGCATCAGCTTACGTCAGAGGCGACGGTCGGCGGCGTTCGTTCGCCGGGAGCGCGTGCCGTTGTCATTTATGATCCGAATGATCCCGGGCTCGAAACGGTGTCCATGCAGCAGCAGCAGGGCAGATTGGTCGCGTTCGATCCGGCGAGCGGAGTGGCCGTATTTCCTTATGTCGTGGTTCCCAATAGGCCGTTCGTGTTCGAGCTGAAGTTTCGGGATCCGTCGCGCATTTCCGATGTCTATGTGCAAATGGGAGACCAATCCGCCCGCGCGCAGCTTGTGGGTGGCAAATATCAGGCGGTACTGCCGTTTACGAACAACCTGGGGCCTGTAAGCGTCGATTACCGCAAGAAGCCCGATGCGGCCGCGGTTCCCGCCGAACTGCCGACGGAAGAGGCGTATCGGAACAGTCTGCCATCGCCGCTATCCGATTACCAAGTGGAATGGAAGGCAGGGCCTGGAGAGACGGCCCCGGACGGCAGCATCATACCTGCGGGTTCAGCAGCTTTTCAGGCCAAATTGAATGGCAAGATGACGGCTCGGATCAACATCAGCTCTGTACCCGTCGATTATACGCCCAGCGACAAAGAGCTGCGGCAAGCGCAAGCAACGGGAATTGCCGTCTATGGGTTTTCGATGACCAGATCGGTGAGCGATACAGGCATCTCCTTGCGGGTATCCGCGTACGTACCGATGGGAGCCGGGTCGTTCTCGGCGGGATCGAAAGGGCAATCCCGCGTTACAGCGCTGGCTGTTCAAGAAAAAGTCGCGTTGACGACGATGGAGTTTGCGCTGAAAGCGGCGAACCAAGGTGTTACGATTCGTGATCTTATACAAGGATTCAGCGATGCTATTGACCCTGACAGCTTTGAAGCGCGAGCAAACGCAGCGTTGGAACGGGCGAAACAAATCTGCGATCCGGCGGCGAGAGAGTATTATGTGGATTTTGCCAAGGAAGTTGCGGCAGATATGCTGATGCACAATATGGTGAAGTTCGAGCTTAGCATGGCGGCATTGGTTCTAATCCCGGGCGGATTTATTGGACTTGGATTCTGGGGCGTGAGCTATTACATCGGCCTCAAGCTGGATGAAGTCGCGAATAATGAGCTGACCGAGCTTGAAGATCATCTGAGGAATTATAACAGCGAACTGTGCAAAAAGAAGAATCCAATCAATCCGGTAGCCGAACCGAAATATATTTGGGACCCGAGCGGCTATGTCTATGAAGGCGTGCCGGACAATCGGGTGGAAGGTGCAACCGCCACTGTGTTGGAAAAAGACGGAGCTTCCGGCGAGTGGAACGTCTGGGATGCCGAGTGGTACGGCCAGACGAATCCGCTTGCGACGGACGCTCGCGGGCAGTACGGGTGGGATGTGCCGGAAGGCAAGTGGAAGGTCAAGTATGAGAAGGAAGGCTACGTGGGGGCGTACAGCGATGAATTGGATGTGCCGCCTCCGCAGCTTGAAGTCAACATACCGCTTGTCTCCTATGCCGCTCCGCTTCCGGAACGGGCGAAGGCAGCTCCAGGCGGCGCTTATGTGGATGTCTATTTCAGCAAGCCGATCGATGAGGCATCGATCCAAACGGACGCCGTAACAGTCGCGTCCGAATCGGGAGCGGAGACGCCGATTCCGGGGACAGTCCTGGCTGTACATCCGGTCGAAGCAAGTGGCAAAAGGCTGTCGAGCGTGATTCGCTTCACGCCGACTGAAGCGCTTGCCGAGGGGCTATACCGGGTCAGCGTATCCGCGACAGTAGCCAGTTATGCCGGCGTGCCGGCAGGCTCCGCTGCAGAGCTGCAAGTTAGGGTCACGGCCAGAGACGGCTCGGCACCAGCCGAAGCGGCGAATGTGACGGTTGGCGTTACGTTTGACAAGGCCACCGTCCTGTGGAGCGATCCGTCTGATGACGATTACGTCATGGCGCGTATTCGTTGGAAGCAAGCCGGAGAGGCGGCTTATGGAACGCCGATTGAAGTCGACAAGGGCACCGAGTGGGCGCAAATTCCCGGCCTGCCCGCTGCCTCGGGCTATGAATTCATGATCACGACGGTCGACGACGCCGGTAATGAATCGTCAGGCGTGACAGCGAGCTGGACGTCAGCCGCCGATTGGCGCGCGCCGCTACCGGTCACGGGTCTGAAGACCGTTAGCGTGGCGGATCGCCTGATCGCGCTTAGCTGGAAAGATCCATCATCCGCCTCCGCCGACTTGGCGAAGCTGAGGCTGTCGTGGGCCAAGACGGATCCCTCCGATGCGCCGCAGGAAGGCGAAGCGCTGCCGGGCGCCGAGTCGTTCATAATCTCGGGGCTGGCACCGGCAACCGAATATACGGTGTCGATCGCTGCCATCGATCGCGACGGCAACGCCTCGCCGGGGACGTTTATAACAGTCCGTACGGCATCTGCAAGCGCAGGCGGAACCGGCGGCGATAACGGCATTGGCGGCGGGCCAATTCATAACGGTCCTCCCGCCGCAAGTCCGAAAGAAACGAAGGTAGAGATCGATACACGAGGCGGCAGCTTCAAAGCCTTCGACGATTGGCTCGTATTGCTAGCCGAGCCGGGCGCTTATCCTGCCGCATCGACCTTGACGCTGAAGCGGGGAGCGGAGGCAGAACATCCGCTTGCTGCAGGCTACACCCGGATGTCGGATACATTGGAAATCACAGGCGCGGCTGGAGCCGCCCACGGCAAGCCGCTGCGGCTTACCGTGCGACTTGATCCGACAGTCGTCGGCAAGGCAGACCCGCGCAAGCTTGGGCTGTATAAGCTAGATCCGGCTGCTGAAGCCGGTTGGACTTATGTGGGCGGCGTCTTGGAGAAGGACGCGTTCCGCCTGACAACGGCCATTCCGTCCGATGGGACCTATGCGGTTCTGCTGTATGAACGCTCGTTTGCCGATCTGACCGCACATTGGAGCAGCGACGAGGTCGCTGTGCTCGTCAGCCGCCATCTGGCGGATGGCCTGAGCGCTGACCGCTTCGAGCCGGATCGTCCGATTACGCGGGCGGAAGTGACGAAGCTGCTCGTCAGCGCGCTGAAGCAAGGAAACCCTGCTGTAAGACCCGCACAGGGGGCGCCAGCCGGTCTGTCCGGGGAGGAAACCGGGCAGCTGATCCCGATGACGACGTTCTCGGACGTATCAAGCGAAGCCTGGTATGCTTCTTACGTGCGGATGGCAGCCGAGATGGGGCTTGTGTACGGGGATAACGGCCGCTTCCGGCCGAACGATCCCGTGACCCGCGAGGAACTCGCCACTCTGCTGCAACGGTTCGCAGCGATACAAGGATTCGAAGCCGCGCCGCCTGCTGAAGAAGCATCGTCACTTGATCTTTTCGCGGATGTGCAGGACGTGTCCAGTTGGGCGCGGGAAGCCGTGGCGCTGGCCGTAAGTCAGTACTGGATGCAGGGCATGACGGAGACCGAGCTGAAGCCGCTCGGCCAAGCGAGCCGCGCCCAGGCTGCATCTCTGCTCTTGAGGGTGCTGACGAGTCTGGGCGCCACCTAGCAATAACTTTTCGCATGCGCAGGCGGCTTGAAATCCAAGATCACGGGGCGTCTGTGCGCAATCAAATAAAATCTATAGGAGGTCATCCCCATGATCAAACACATTCATCCGGGCATGCCGGCGCCAGATTTCACCACGGCTGATATGCACGGCAACCCAGTCGCATTAAAAGATTATCAAGGTCGCAAAGTATTACTCTCCTTTTTCCGTTTCTCCGCCTGCGCGTTGTGCAATTTACGCGTGCACCAATTGATCGGCCGATTCCCGGCGTGGCAAAGTCAAGGCTTGGATGTCATCGCCGTTTTTGAATCCCCCGAGCCCAACATGAAGCAATATGTGGGTACGCAAGATGCCCCGTTTCCTCTCGTTGCCGATCCCATGGCCCTCGTATATCGTTTATACGGCGTAGAGACTTCGGAGGAGAAAGTGCAGGCCACATTAGCTGACGGAGACACGAAGAATGTCATTGCTCAGGCAGCCGCCGCCGGTTTCAAGCTTACGCCTGAGGAAGGTTCAAACTTCCACCGGATTCCGGCTGAATTTATCATTGACGAACAGGGAATCGTGCAGATCGCGCATTACAACCGACTGCTCACGGATCATTTGGAACTCGCGTCAATCGATCATTTCGCGACGAGCTTATAAGGTTAATTTTCAATAACATTAACAAATCCGCTCTTCCCGAGGTATGTGGGAGGAGCGGTTTTTTTCTAATAATCATCTTCCTGCCCGATAATCATCATCTCACATCCCGCGCCGCGCTCGGGCTTTATGAGTAAATGATTATTTCGGCACCCCTTCCGTGCCGTGTAAAGTAGGTCTCGTAGCACAACACATTCTCGCGGAGGTCAAACCGATATGAAGAGAAAATTAGTGACGATTCCCCTAAGCATTATGCTGGTATCCAGCTTCGCCCTTGCAGCGTGCGGAGATAAAGAAACAACGACACCTGCAGCTTCGACAGGCGCGGCGGCAACAACAGCAACGGCCAAAGTTGACAACACGCCTGCGGCAATTACCATCATGGCACCGCTCAATACGGCGCAAACGCCGCCGGATACCATTATTAAAGAACTTGAAAAGCTGACGAACACGAAACTGACGTACCAATTGTTCCCGGCGGACACGTACGATGAGAAGCTGAATACAACGTTTGCAACAGGCGCGCTGCCGCAAGTCGTGTATCTGAAAAACCAAGCGAGCTTCATCCAAATGAAGTCCGCGATCCGCGACGGCCAGTTCTGGGAGATCGGGCCACTGCTAAAGGACTTCCCGAATCTGGGCAAGCTGAAATCGACAACGAACGACAATACCAAGGTTGACGGTAAACTGTACACGCTCTACCGCGGCGTCGACATCGCCCGCCAAGGTCTCATCTACCGCAAAGACTGGGCGGATAAGCTGGGCATCAAGCCTCCGGCCAACATGGATGAGCTGTTCGCCATGGCGAAGGCGTTCACCGAAAACGATCCGGACGGCAACGGCAAGAAAGACACGATCGGCATCGCGGACCGGAACGACCTTATCTACGGTTCCTTCAAAACGCTCGCCGCCTGGATGGGCACACCGAACAACTGGGGCGTTGTTGACGGCAAGCTGACGCCGGAATTCGAGACACCGCAATACGTCGCAACAATGGACTACGTGAAGAAGCTGCGTGACGGCGGTTACATCAACAAAGACTTTGCGGCAACAAGTAAAACCGACCAGCAGAAGCTGTTCACCTCCGGCGTAGCGGGCATGTACATCGGCGCGATGACGGACGTGTCCTCCTTGAACAAAGATTTGGTGAAAAACGTGCCGACCGCCGTAGTTGACGTGCACAGCATGGTCGCCGGACCGGACGGCAAATTCGCGGCATGGGCGCTGCCTGGCTACGCCAACGTCCTGCTGTTCCCGAAATCGGCGATCAAAACCGAAGCGGAACTGCGCAAGATCCTGGCGTTCTTCGATAAAATGATGACGCCGGAAGTTGCCAATATGGCATTCTGGGGCATCAAAGACGCGAACTACACACTGACAGATAACAAAGCGAAGAAAACGGATGAGGAAAAATGGACTCGCGAAGTCAAGCCTTTCGCCGATATGGCGATCGGGGATGAAGATACATCCGGCCGTTACCTCGGTATCCCGACGATCCCTGCGCAAGGCAAAGCGGACGAGCTGAAAATCGCGAACCTCAAGTACGCGGTGCAGGATCCGACAGCGGCGCTCGATTCCAAAACGAATCTGGAAAAAGGCGTTCAACTGCAAGCCGTCATCACAGATGCAACGAACAAATACATCTACGGCAATATTGATAAAGCAGGTTTCGACAAAGCGATTGAAGATTGGAAGAGCCGCGGCGGCAGCAAAATCATCGAAGAATTTAATGCCGTTTACAAAAAGTGACACCGACGGGAAGTTGACGGTTGAAGGCAGAGAGGCTGCTGCTTATGCAGCGGCCCTCCCCCTCGCTTTTACAGAAAGAAAGGAAGATTCGTATGCAGGAAGTGAATGTCGCTAGGCAAAGTGTTGGCACTCAGAAGCGAAGCAGCGAGCTGGGAAGACGGCTTTGGAAAAACAAGTGGATCTATGTCATGCTGCTGCCCGGGATCCTGTATTTTATCGTGTTCAAATACATCCCGATGTACGGCTTGATCATCTCTTTTCAGAACTATAAACCTTTCCAAGGGATTACCGGCAGCGAATGGGTAGGCCTGGAGCATTTTCGCCGGCTGTTTACCGAGCCGGATTTCCTGAACATTCTAAGCAATACCTTAATTTTGTTTGGTATGAACTTGCTCTTTTATTTTCCAATTCCGATTATTCTGGCGTTGATGCTGAATGAAGTGAGAAGCAATGGGTTCAAAAAGGTTTTCCAAACGATTGTGTATTTGCCGCATTTTATGTCTTGGGTCATTATTGTCTCCATTACGTTCGTTATGCTGACGATGGATGGCGGGATTATTAACGATATTTTGGTAAACTTCGGTTTTGAAAAAGTGAATTTCTTACTGGCGCCGGAATGGTTCAGACCGGTTTATATTTTGCAGGTCATTTGGCGGGAAGCAGGCTGGGGCACGATTATTTACTTGGCGGCCATCGCTTCGATCGACCCGCAGCTCTATGAAGCGGCACGGATGGACGGTGCAGGACGCATGCGTCAAGTATGGCACATCACTTTGCCGGCAATTCGCAGTGTCATTGTCGTTTTGCTAATTTTGAAAATTGGTGCGGTTCTCGAACTCGGTTTCGAACATGTGTATTTGCTGCTCAACTCCATGAACCGGGAAGTTGCTGAGATCATTGATACTTATGTATATACAGCAGGTCTGAAACAAGGGCAATTCAGCTACAGCTCCGCCATCGGCTTATTCAAATCCGCGATCGGCCTCGTCCTGGTCATGATTGTGAACCGCATTGCGAAGAAGATGGGCGAAGAAGGCGTGTACTAGGAGGTATGCAGTGTGGTAGAAGATAGATCATTTCTAGGCCGGACGTTTAGCATCATTAACTATTTGTTGCTCACAATTATCGGACTGATTACAGTTATTCCTTTTGTGCACGTGGTGGCGGGCTCGTTCACGACCAGTGCGGAGATGGCTGCGAAAAAGTTCGTCCTGATCCCGACGGATTGGAGCATTGAGGCATATCGGTTTATTTTTTCGACGAATACGATTTTTAAAGCGATGGGCGTGTCCATCTGGACGACGCTCGTCGGCACGATTTTCTCCATGCTCGTCACGGCGCTGATGGCGTACGGGCTGTCCCGCCGCGATGTGGACGGGCGCAAAGTCATTATGTTCATGGTCGTGTTCACCATGTTGTTCCACGGCGGGCTTATCCCGACGTTTCTGGTGGTGAAAGAGCTTGGCATGATCGATTCGTACTGGGCGCTGATCATCCCTTCGTCGATCTCGGCGTTTAACCTGATCATTCTCAAAAACTTCTTCCAGAACATCCCCGAGGGCCTGGAAGAGTCGGCCAAAATCGACGGCTGCAGCGACTTCGGCATCCTGTTCCGCATTGTGCTGCCGCTTTCGATGCCGGCCATTGCGACGATTTCCTTGTTCTATGCGGTGACGTATTGGAACACGTATTTGAATGCGATTTTGTATCTGAACGAAAGTGCCAAATGGCCGATTCAAGTCCTGCTGCGTCAAATCGTCGTCCTGGCGAGCGGCATGGATGTAAGCTCCGACCTGGACAGCGTAGCGCCGCCTCCGGCACAGTCGATCAAGATGGCGGTTATTGTCGTGGCGACATTACCGATTCTGTGTGTGTATCCGTTCTTGCAGAAGCATTTTGCGAAGGGCGCGATGATTGGGTCGATTAAGGGGTAACAGCACGAGAATGATGAGACAGGTTGCGAGTTGGACAGCATGATCGAGAGGATGAAACGGTTATGGAGCAAAAAGCGAAAGTTCACGCTGCGGGTGGCGGTGGACGTGTGGAGGGTTTCGGCGATCGGATGACAGGCTTTGCCGGGAGTCGGGCGCATGGACTGCTCAGCGAGCTTGACGAGCTGTTCGCCGGGTTTGACGGCTGGCTGCGCGGTCAGTATGACGCGGCCAGCGGCGGGTTCTACTACGCGCCGAGCTCGCGGGCGATGTCCGGGGGACCGGACATCGAGTCCACCGCGCAGGCGCTGAACATTCTGGAGCGCTTCGGGTGGCTCGGCGGGATGCCGGAGGAGATGAAGCGCGGGTTGGTTCGGTTTTTCGAGAGCAAGCAGGATGCGGCCTCGGGGTACTTTTATGACGCGCATCCCGCGATGCGCGAGGACGAGGTGATGGTCGGCAGGGCCATCAGCTATAGCATGAACGCGCTGCGCAAGCTTGGCGGGCAGCCGCGATATGCGCTGCCGGTGGCGGCGAAGCAGGCGCCGGCGTACATGGCCTCGCCGGAAGCGTACGCGGCGTGGCTGCGCAGTGTGCCGCTCGTGAACAGCTGGCGCGGCTGTGACCGGCTGTCCACGTCGAGCGTGTTCATCGGCCAGGTGGAAGATGAAGGGAAGAAGGCGGCGTTCGCGAAGACGGCGTTTGACTTCTTCGCGGAGACGCAGGATCCTGAGACCGGCCTCTGGGGCGAGGGCTCGTATTATGTGCGCATCTCAGGCACGTTCAAGCTGCATATCTTCTATGACCGCTTTGGCGTGCCGCTGCCGCGGGAGGATCGGATTTACCGCAGCATCTTGCATGCGCTTCGGGAGGAAGAGGCGGCGGATATGTGCTATATCCGCAACCCGATTCACCTGCTGTCGTACATGCAGGTGGACATCCCGCCCGCGGAGCTGGAGGAAATTATCTCCATTACGTTGGCGAATATGAAGCGCCTGCTCCGGGCGGATGGCGGCTTCTCGCGCGAGCTGGCGCATTCGCCGACCGCGCCGAACGTCGCCCAGGTGAAGCCGGGCGAGGTTTACCCGGACATGCCGCAGGCGGTGCCAATCGGCGGCGGTCTCGTCGAAGGCGATATGAACGCCGGGACGCAGGCGCTCTTGATCCGAGCCGTGATCTACCGGCTCGCGGGGGTTGCCGCGCCGGAGCTGCTGCCCGGCGCGGATTTGGCGCGCTGGGCGTAGCGGCCGGCGCGGGGATGGTTCGCTGCCGGCGGCAGACGGCAGCGAATAAAGCCTTCCACGCTGGGCGCAGCAGCAGTAGCGCAAGAACTTGGGGCGGCGCGGAGCACGCGCCCACGCTTGCCGTCGGCGGCGCAGGAAAACCGCCGCCGGGCGCTCTATCGCCGCCGAGACCGGCGGCAGCCAGCGGTGCTTGCGCAAATAGAAGGGGTAAACCCCTCTATTTGCGAGTTTCCGCCGGGAGCCGGCCCAATAAGGGGGGGCAACCCCCTCTTATTGGGCTCGAAACCCGGCGAAATGCGGGCTGCCCCGACAAATAAAGGTGGTTTACCCCCTTTATTTGCGAGCTTTCCCGCCGAATCGCGGGAATAAGAGTGGTTAGCCCCTCTTAATTGCTCGCGAAGAGCGAGAGGGAGAGGTTTGCTAGAATAGGCTGGGCGTGGAGTGCCACCGTCAAAGGCAATGTTGCGGACATGCAAGAGACGCTGCTTCCCGGCGTGGATGGCAGCCGACACAGCCGACACAGCCGACATAGCCGACATAGGCGACAGACGGCATAGACAACACGAGATGACATCAAGAAAGGGCGCCGAACGGCGTCTTTCCCTTTTCGCGGGCACGGGCAGCGAAGTTACATATGCCCGCAACCAAATGTAAGCGATTCCAAAGATGACAAAGGAGAATGTCACTTGAGACAAAAACGTATAACCGCAATGTTGTTAAGTCTTTGTTTGCTTTTTGCGATGCTGCCGACAGCGGCCTTGGCAGCAGACCCGCTGCCTATGATTTCAATTCCGTCCGGCAGCGTTTGGAAGGGAAGCGTGTTCGGGGATTTAGGCGGTACGCCGAATTCCACAAATTTTGGCGTAACGGAGAAAAGCGGCGGTTCGGTGACATTGATGGCGAAGGGCGGCAAGGGTAAGATTAAGACGAGCTCTCCAAGCAGCGAAGGGCTCGCTTATTACTATCAGGAAGTCTCTCCGCAGGACAATTTTGAACTCAAGGCCAAAGCAACCGTCGATGTCTGGACGTCAGCGACGGATGCGCAGCAATCGTTCGGGATCATGCTGCGTAACGATATTTTAGATAACCTAAGCCAGAGTGGTTATTCCGGCGAATATCTTGCGGCAGGGGCGATCGATAATCGGCTGCAAGTCTTTTATAAAAACAGCATCACAGACGCTGTCGCCAAGAATATGTTCAGCGATGTGACTGCGCCGAGCGGCGGACAGAGCTACGACATCTCTATCCAAAAATCCGGTTCCGTCTACAAGCTGACCGTGAATGGGGAGACGCAAGTGCTTCCGCAGCAGATTACAAGCAGCTTCAACTATGTCGGGTTGTTTGTTGCGCGGAATACGACGGTTACGTTTACGGATGTAAGCTTTCATAAGGACAACCGTGCGCCTAGCTCAATCGCGGTAGATGCTTCGGCATTTAAAAAGAGTTACTTCGTCGGCGACAGCCTGGATCTCAGCGGCCTCAAAGTGACGGCTGCTTTCCAGGACCTTCACGAAGAGCTATTAGCAGCAGGCGATTATATAGTCGACGGCTTCTCCAGCAAAACGGCGGGAGATCACTCCCTGACCATCTATTACAACGGCCAGTCAGCCGCCGTGCCGGGTACGATTCACGTCGCACCGCGTGTCGTTACGGCACTGGACGTTCAATACATGCCAGCCAAAACCGACTACTACCCTGGCGATCACTTGGATACGCAGGGAATGATCGTGCAAGCGCAGTATAATGGCGGCGGCGATTGGGCGACGCTGGGAAGCAACGAGTACACGCTGTCTTTGCCGCCAACGGATGCTTCCTACTCGGTAACGACTGCAACATATACGCTCACGACGCCTGGCGTCACAACGGTCACAGTCCGCTCGACGGTGACAACGGACACGTATACGTCTTTTGATGTTAACGTGAACAATGCAGAACTGACGACCCTGGAGATCACGCATGCGCCGAACAAAACGAGTTACTTTGTCGGGGATACGTTTGATCAAGCCGGGCTGGTCGTGACGGCCAGATACAGCAACGGCGCAAGCGTAAAGCTGCTGCGCAGCGAGTACAACGTGGAGTTGACCGACGGTGGTCTGGCCACGCCGGGTGCGAAGTCGCTCACGGTCAAATCCTATAAGAAACCGTCACTTGTCTCTGCTCCGGTAACGATCACGGTTGCAACACCTGCGGTCACGCACGTAGCCGTGACAACGTACCCGACAACGACTTTCGCGGTCAATCAGGAGATTGATCTCACGGGTATGAAAGTCTCAGCCGTGTACGACAACAAGACCAAGGCAGAGCTGGCAGCGAGTGAATATGATGTGGATACGACCGCGTATAACAAAAGTCAGCCAGGCACGTATTACGTCGTGATTACCCCGCACAACACGGCTCTTCCAGCGGTTCAGCTGCCGGTGACGGTAAAAGCGGCATATGTGCCGGAATGGAAATCGATTCGTTTCGGACAATCGACTTCCGATGCGAATAACAAGATTGAAGTCCTTTCAGACACCAGTGTGCGACTGACCGCGCTAGAAGGCGGCGGCAAGGTTACCGGCGACCACGACGGCATTTCCTTCTATTATGTGGAGCTGGATCCGACGAAGGATAATTTCACATTATCCGCTAACATCAAGGTCACGGCGTTTGCCAAAGATCAGTACGACGGCCAGGAGTCGTTCGGCATTATGGCGCGAGATGCGATCGGCACGGCGGGGGATTCGAGCATTTTTGCCTCGAACATCGCGGCAGTTGGCGGCTACAGCGGCGGCACGACGAAGCCGATCGGTACGCAGCTGTTTATCCGTACAGGGGTAGACGCGCCGAACGCGGGGAGCGCGGGCGTGCAGAGCAAGATGCTGAGCTCGGTTCGACCGACAACCAGCAACACGTACCCGGCGGCCAATTACAAGCTGACCTTGACCAAAACGAACAGCGGCTTCACCGGCAGTTTGAATGGCAGCGAACCCGTAAAGTTTTATGCGCCGGATATTATGAGTGTGCAGGGAACGGACACGATGTACGTGGGCTTTTATACAGCCCGGTTGGCAACGATTGAGGTAAGCGATATTGATTTAAAAGTCAGCGCAGCTGCAACGGACGCGCCGATTGAGATGCCGCCTGCGGACCCGACAGCGCCTGTTTTTCGCTTCACCAGCTTGACGCGCACGTCGAATCCAATCTACAACTTGACCATGAACGCAAACGTAGCTGGAAAAGTGACGATTAAGCAGGGCGCCAGCGTGCTCGGATCTGAACTGGCGATGACGGCAGGGACCACCCTGACGGTTCCAACAACGGTGACGGCGAATACGTATACAAATTTTAGTGCGGTTTTTGTGCCGGACGATGCGCAGTACCTGACTTCCTACGATAAAATCGTGCAGAATCATACCGTCACGATGAAAACGTTCGCGGTTGGCGGCGATATTTACGCTGCATGGAACGGCACGAGCGATGGCGACGGCACGGCGGAGCATCCGCTGGATCTGGACACGGCGATAGACTATGTGGCGGCTGGGCAAAAGATTCTCTTGCTTGATGGAAGGTACGAGCGCAGCACCAAGCTGGACATTAAGAAAGGCAACGATGGCGCGGCCGGAGCTTATAAGTACTTGGTTGCGGCACCTGGCGCGAAGCCGATTCTCGATTTTGCTAAAAAATCGGAAGGCGTCGTTCTCAGCGGCAGCTACTGGCATGTGAAAGGAATTGATGTAACGCGTTCAGCCAGCAATACCAAAGGCTTTACAATCGGCGGCAGCAACAACATCGTCGAGGGCAGTCGCTTTTATGCCAATGGGGACACCGGGCTGCAGATTTCCCGGACGGACGAATCGGCTCCTCGGGCGGAGTGGCCGTCGAATAACTTGATTTTGAATTGCGAGTCGTTTGATAATGTTGATCCTTCGAATAACAACGCCGACGGGTTTGCGGCGAAGCTGACGGCTGGGACAGGTAATATTTTCCGCGGGGATATTTCCCATAACAACATCGACGATGGCTGGGATCTGTATACAAAAGCGGGAACCGGTGCGATCGGCGCCGTGTTGATCGAGGACAGCATCGCGTATAACAACGGCGTGTTGACGGACGGTACAGTAGGCGCCGGGGACAAGAACGGCTTCAAACTCGGCGGCGAAGGCATCCATGTGCCGCATATGATTCGCAACAGCATCGCGTTTGGCAACGGCGCTTACGGTTTTTCCAGCAACTCGAACCCAGGCGTGCGTGTGGAAGCGACCAATATTGGCTTCAACAATGCCAAAGGCAATTTGAATTTGACCTCGTATACGGGGATAACGCTGGATTTTGCGTTGGATGGCTTCCTTTCGTATCAAAAAAATTACACAGCGAAAGACAATTATCCGGCTTCGCTGAATTCCGCCACGAACTACATGTGGAACGGGACCAAATCGGTGAACAAGCTCGGCCAGCAGCTGAGCGATGCGAATTTCGCGAGCTTGACGCCGGTACTGCCTTATGAGCGGGATGCGAGCGGTGCGATTGTAAAAGGCCATTTCCTTCGGTACATCCCGACGGTTGTG
>NZ_RXHU01000029.1 GCF_003955665.1 Paenibacillus whitsoniae | reverse complement strand
GTAGGCGTCGGCGCCTTCGTCGACGAAGGCTTCTTCGTCTCCTCCGCGCGTCCCCTGCCGCCCCGGTCGTCATTGCCTGCACTGCCGAAACGATTATCGTTCCGGTCGTCGCCGACATTGCCGCCACGGTTGTTGTTGTCTTTGCCGTTATCCTTACCGTTGTCCTTGCTGCTATTGCCGTTGTTGTTGCGGTCATTGTCGTTGCCGCGATTGTTGCGGCTGTCGCCTTCGCGACCTTTCCCAAACGTCGGCTCGTTCCATTTGTTCCCAAGTGTCGGCAGGGGCTTTACGCTTGCTTTGCCTTGTGCATTGCCGCCATTGCCTTTGCCGTTCTGGCTGTCATTCTTTCCTGGCGTGCTGCCTGTCGCCACACGCTTTTCTTGGGTCTCGCGCATTTTCTCGCTTAACTTGCCTGATTTCTCATCGTCCAGCAAGCGCTGCAAGGAAGATTTATCGATCGGCTTCTCCGGCTTGACGATGCTGGCAATTCCGCTGTTCTCTTTCGCCAACTGATGAATCGACGTCGATTTCAAATCGTCGAGCGAGACGTCGACCCCGCTGTCCACCGCGTTCAAATAGATCGCATACTTCCCAGCCGAAACTCCGCTGGCCTGCGCTTGCTCTCGAATGGCCTGCGGAGCGGCAAAGGCGGTAACTTCGTAATTGCTCACTTGATCGGGATGGCTCGTTTCGATATGTTTGGCGACCTGAGCTTTGAGCTTCGTGGCAATTTCCTCATCGCTTACCTTCGCTTTCTCGTTCACAACTGTCGAGGAAATGACGATGTCGCCTTCCCCTTTTCCGAGCGCGCCTTGCTCCGCCTTGTCGAGAATGTCGGATGTGACGATCGTAAGCGACTTGCCCTTATACGTAACGCCCTGAATCAACTGATCCCCATCGCTGTTCAAACCGTGCAGATCCACAACCACTTCGTTCTTATCAATCCCGATTTCGACGCTCGGATTGATATCGATCGTCACATAAGCCGCCACCGTGCCGGATGCGACACCGCCGGTCAATGTCGACACAAGGACAAAGCAGACGACAATAGCTGCGACCATTCCCGACACGATTGCCGTTTGCGGGATGCGGAGCCGCCTTTTTGCAGGCGTATAAATAATTTCTTCGCCGACCTCACAGCTTCTCGTTCCTCTTGGAATCTTATCGAAGCGCCCCTGCGGGTTCATCACGATAATGGAATGCTCGCCAAGTTCCATTACAATTCCCTTGTTCATGCTCGTTCTTCCTTTCTCAAGCTTCCTCATCGCGAATATGTAAGTAATCTCGTAAATACGGATACGGTCCGTTAAAAATAAGTGCAATAGCGATCAGATATTTGCGATTTCGCTCAAGTGTTTTTCTGGATACCTGTACCTGCTCAAGCAGCTCTTTAATCGGCAGTTGCCGCTTCGTCAGCAGAATCCGCATCAGCTCAGGGTCCTGCGCCAGCGTGCGGCCGATGCCAAACAGCATTTGCCGGGAATCGTCATGCTTCGGAGAAGCGTCGGTCAAATCGGAAAAGGCAATGCCGAAATCGCCGAGGCAACGATTGAAATCCACAATCTCGCTGCGCCTTTCTTCCATGCCTTTCTGCTTCTCGTAGGCCTCGATCGCCTGATGAACCTCAATCGGATTCATCACATGATCTTCTTCGTCCTCCTGATCGAAAGAGCTGTAAGGAATTTGTCCTTTAAACCGTTGCTCTTTGCGCAAGAAATCAATCAAGCGCCGCCTGATCACCGTTTCGGCAAATCCTAGAAAAGATCTGCCCATGACGGACGAGTACTGATTGATCGCCTCGTTAAACGCCGCAAGCGCAATGCTGAATTCGTCGTCCCTTGCCGGATCGATGAATCTTTTACAGAAACGGCTCGTGACTTTGGCGACGTAAGGCTGATAATCGCTGATAAATTGATTCCGAAGTCGCAGGTCTCCAGACTGGATTTGATGTATAGTTACCTCAAGGGAAGAGGCAAGGGGCTCATTTTTTTCTCGGGATCCTTTCTTCCCAAGAAACTTGTTGAATAGTACCAGCAGCACCGTTCCACCTCACAGTATAGTAGTTTCGTCCCGAAGGCATCTAATTAGGGGGGTCAGTTTCGTAAAAAAAACAATTAATTTACAGCGACATTATACCATAGAACCCTAAATGAGCACCTAATGGCAAATAAATCCTTGGGTACGATATCAATTTGATGAAGAATCCCTTACAATTATAGTAAAGGAGGTGTCTGTTTGGACGCAAACAATCAATTTGGCAAATTCCTTGAATCACTGCGAGGCAAAGCCTCCTTGCGCAAAGCCGCGCTGAAAAGCGGCCTTTCTCATGCTTATATTCGGGATTTGGAACTTGGGCGCAACCGGAGCACCAACGATTCGATCAAACCCTCCCCGGAAACGCTGCGCAAGCTCGCTGCCGCTTATCAGTTTCCTTATACCGACTTACTGAAACGGGCCGGCTATCTGGAAGATGCCGTTCCTGTCCGCGCGCTGCTGGATACGCCATTGGATGATGTGTGGTACGTGGAGTTCGGCGTACAGTCCGTTCGCTTCGTTTCCCCAGAAGGCAGGAAAGAAGAGTATGTCGATTCGTTGATCGCCTTAACCAATTTTATTGAGACGCTTACCGAGCGCCAATTTGTCAAAGTTGACGCACATCTTTTCGTAAATCTGCACAAAATAAAAAAGTATGCCCCGATTGAGGGCAAACTTTATTTTGACTTATATCAAGATGAACCGTACTTGCTAGTTGCGGCCGTAGCCCAACGAAAATATCATCACCTGTTTATAGATTATATCTCCCGTCATAACGGCATTGTGCTCGAGTCGGATTCGGACATCGATCATTTTTCATCCATGAGGCCAAGCTCTTTGCCAAACGCAACATAAATGAAAATGGCCGCAGACAACGCCAGGATCGGCACCGGCATGAACACGCTAAACACGCTGTAGGTAAAAACCGGGCGAAGCAGAATGCCTGCAAGGACGACAAAAATAAGCAGATATGTTCCTGCATTTTGCGGAATCGGCGGTATCCTGGAAAAGGAGCACAGGAACGTGAAGCCCAGCCGCTTGCGGATAAAGGTTCTGATCACAATCCATTTCGTCATCAGCACAAGCAGCATCGTCAAGAGAAACGTCGGAGAAGTCCCCTTGATTTCCCCAAAATTTACCGATGGCATACCGTCAATGAAGGCAAAGATCAGCGTTGAGATGATGACCGAGAGCATATAGCCCGAAACCGCTATCAGCAGCGCGGGAACAATATGATATTTCCAGATTCTCCATAGCAGTAAGGTGGTCACACCGATATATATGAATTGTGTCCTATGAAACATCATAAGCGCGGCGCCGATCATAACCCCAACCGCAATTTCTTTCCAGAACGGTCTGATTTTCTGCCGGAACAGCACCAAGGAACATAAGATCATCATGCCGAAATCTATACTTACGAGTAGTACATGGATCCAAGTTAACACTTACATTTCCCCTCGTTTCTATCTTGCACTATACGAAAACTATACAGGAAAATGGCTGTTTTGCCTTCAACGTGGAGCAAGTTGGCAGTTTCTTGGCTCAAGTTGTCACAGACGACAGTTCAAAGAGGGAAAGGATAGGAGCGCGATTACCGAATGAGGCACCGTTTCACCGTGGCCATTGTGGAAGACAACTATTGGATTGGCGAATTATTGCAAAGCTATTGCCAGCAATGCGGCCTGGACGTCATCAGTGTGAGCGCGGACGGTGAGCAGTTTCTAAAGCAATTTGGCATCCATCTGCCAGACATCATCCTGATGGATATCGGCCTTGAAGGCGACCTGGACGGTCTGACTGTCGTCAAAACCCTGCGCTTGGCCGGCTATAAGCAGAAAGTCATTATGGTAAGCGGAACGACCAATTTGGAGCATATTTTGACGGCGTTCCACGAGCTGGATTCCGTCTATTTCTTGTCCAAGCCTGTCGCGATGCCGAAATTCAAAGCTGCCATCGATAAAGCCATTGCCGAGATTCAACTGGAGCGCTCGCGGATGACAGAGCCTCCTGTGAAACATACGGTCACGTGGATTACCGTCAAGAACCAAAAATCGCATTTGCCGATTTCCGAGGATTCCATCCTTTTTATAGAAAAAGAAAACAAACGGTTGACGCGCATCCATCTCATTAACGGCGAGCAAATCGAGTCCAGTACCAATTTATCCGATATTCTAGCTCAAAGCACTTCTCATCTGTTCAGCCCGTTCAAAGGCTTTCTCGTCAACCTGAAGCATGTCGCTTCCTACAGCAAGGAGGGAGGGTTTCCAACCTCCCGTCGGTTTCTGATTCACTTGAATTATACAATGGTCAAAGTACCGCTCAGCCGTGATTTGCAGAAAGATTTCGCGAACTTGCTGAAGGAATTGGAATAAAGGCTTCAGCCAAAAAAACATGCGCCCTCCGGATGGATACCCATTTCGGATGATGCATGTTTTTTATTTGAAATCTTTCAGCTAACTATTTTTCGAAGTTTTTTTATTTTTCAGCTTGTCGCGACGAATGCTGAGCATCTTAAGCCGTTTCATCAGCTGCTCCTCCCACTCCTGATCGTGCAGCGACTTGGCCACGCCAAGCAAATCAAGCGCCATATCAATCTGGCAGCGCACAATCTCGATCGGCTCCTCACCTTCGTGGTTGACGCAGTTATCATGCAGCAGATGGTCCTTGCCGTCGACATAATCCATAAAATCCACTTCGGCTGCGCCGTCGCCATGCGCGTAATCCGCAAGGATGTCATATTCATTTTCAATGAGATAATGAACTTCAATGCGATGACAGACCGGACAGAAGAGAATCGGTACATTATGAATTTGTGTGCGAATATGCTTCAAGGTCCCTTTCGTTCCAATCATGCTGGCTCCACAGCAAAAGCTCATGGCATTCCCTCCCTTGGTTGCCTGGGCGAGCAGTCGCCCTAAGACGAACGACCGGCCCTTTGCGCAATCCGGATTAACTGAGTATATTCGCCTTGCGGCCTGCAAATTCCTTTAAAGCTCGCGCTGATTTTCTCTGGCAGCTTCTCCATATTTTGGCCCGAACCCACCTCAATCTCTGCGCGGTCCCCTCATTCTAAAAGCGCGCTTGAACGCATAAGGATAGTAAAGAACGTTCCGTGACGTGTTTACCGAATATTGATGGAGAAGGGGAGAGCGGCGTGAATATGATTCCGAGTGTTTCCAGACAAATCGCTTTTGTGCAGTACGACGATCAATCATCCTCTATGATAGTCCAATATCATACCGGATTCAAAGCCTCTTACACCGATGTGAAGCAAGATGAATATCAATTGATATGCCGTTCCGTCAATCGGTATGATTCGCTTATGCGGTTAACGGAAAGCCGATTCAAACACGTCCAGCATCCTTCCACGTAGTTGCGGGCAGCTAGTGATCTCCCCCCTTCTTGCAAGGGAGGAGATTTTTGGTTTGTGGGCGCATATGCTACAATCGAAGATAAGTCAGATTCTGTATTTCTGAACGCTTCTACCCTAAGAAATTTGGAAAAGGTGAACCCCATTCTTACGTCTGCATGCGCTCATTCCTTGCAACCGAATACACTCCGCCTCCTTCTGCAGACCCCCC
The DNA here is from genome assembly GCF_003955665.1 of Paenibacillus whitsoniae. GTDB lineage: Bacteria > Bacillota > Bacilli > Paenibacillales > NBRC-103111 > Paenibacillus_E > Paenibacillus_E whitsoniae. Next base: position 12,961 of record NZ_RXHU01000029.1, on the reverse strand, counting down.
ATGTCCTGTTCGCGTACTGGCAGCTATCCGCCGTGAAAGAGCGCCTGATCGAGGCTCATTTTGACAAGCCTTGGCGCGAGCTGGCACCGACCTTGCGTTTCTGCATGGAAGAGGCTGAAGAGACTAATTGGCTCGAACTGCCGCTGCCAAGCGGAGAAAGCTGTTTCCTGACGGGCTTCCATGCCGGAGCCTGCGTCGTGGCCGACCTCGGTCTCTACAACACGGAGGGGCAGTTTCTGCCGCTTCTGCGCTCGAACAAAATTCAGATCCCGGAAGATGGCCGCCTGACCGGCGACGCGGAAAGGGCCGAGCAGCTCCCCTTGCTTTATCAGCCGCAGCCGCTTTCCCTTGTTCAGGGCAAGCCCCTGGCATCGGCGTTTTTTTCAGCTTATTCCGTTTATTACCCGACAGTTCCTCAGCAGATTTGATCAACCGGAGGCGAGCCCATGCATTCAGACGCTCATGGTTATGTCGCTGTGCTTTTACACGCTCACATGCCTTATATCCGCCACGACAAGCGAGACGTTACCTTGGAGGAACGCTGGTTCTTCGAGGCGGTCACCGATACGTATCTACCCTTGATCGCGATGCTGGAGCGGCTCGTGCAGGATAACGTGCCGTTTCGGCTCACAATGTCGCTGTCGCCGACCCTGCTTGCACTGCTTGGAGATCCTAAATTAAAATCCCGCGTGCGCAAGCATCTATCCCAGCTCTGCGAGCTCGGAGGGCGCGAGGTTATCCGCTTATGGGGCCAGGAGGAGCTTGCCCCGCTCGCCAAGCTGTACACGAACCGCTACCATCAGCTTCTGCAGCTGTTCAACCGTCTGCAAGGCGACTTGATCGGCGCATTTCGCAGCCTCAGCCAGACCGGGCAGCTGGAATTGATTACCTGCGGGGCTACGCATGCTTTTTTGCCTTTGGTTAAAAATAAAACCTTTCTCCGCGCGCAATTGGAAGCCGCGGTGCAGGAGTTCAAGCGGCATTTTGGCCGCGGGCCTGCCGGCATCTGGCTGCCCGAGTGCGGCTACACCCCGGAGGCGGAGCCGCTGCTCGCGGAGCTGGGCCTTCGTTACTTCGTCGTCGAAGGCCATGCGCATGCGCTGGCGCGCGGCCCGCAGGGCGCGCCGCTGAAGGGCCGGCCGCTGCGGACGCCAAGCGGCGCCACCAGCTTTGCCCGGGATGCGGAAGCCGGCGCGCAGGTCTGGAGCGCCGAAAGCGGCTACCCGGGCGACCCCGACTATCGCGAATACCATCGCGATATCGGGTATGACCTCGGCCTGACCGACGCGGCCGAGTGGGCGTACTTGAAGCCCTATGTGCTGCCGGACGGCGCACGCATCCCGACGGGCTTCAAGTACTACCGCGTCACCGGGGAAGGTGACGCCAAAGCGATCTACCACCCGGCCCGGGCGGCCCAGAAAGCTCAGCAGCATGCTGAGCATTTTGTGGCCTCGCGGGTGGAACAGCTGCGCCGCCTTGCGGAGCAGGCGGCGGATGCGCCGCCGGTCATCGTATGTCCCTACGATGCCGAGCTGTTCGGCCACTGGTGGCACGAAGGCCTCCAGTGGCTTGAGGCGGTGCTGCGCGGCTTCGCAGCGCAGCCTGCCGACAGCGTAGTCGTGCACACGACTACGTTAAGCCGCTACGCCGCTGCGCACCCTCCAACCACCGAAGCGGAGCTTCCGGTGTCGAGCTGGGGGCGCGGCGGCTACGCCGAAGTCTGGCTGCAGCCGCGCAGCCAGTGGGTCACGCCGCGGCTGCATGCCGCGGAGGATCGCCTGCTGCAGGCGGCGCGGCGCTTGACGCAGCCTGACGCGCTGCAGCAGCGCGCGCTCAGCCAAGCGCTGCGGGAGCTGCTGCTCGCGCAGAGCAGCGACTGGACGTTCATTCTAGATGCGGGCACCGTCACTTCTTATGCCGAGCAGCGTCTGCATGACCATCTGGCCAACCTCGGCCAACTGCTCGAACGGTTGGAACACTCAGCTTCCGCAGAGCAGCCGCTGCGCAAGCTGGTCGAGCGCTTAGAGCGGCAGACGCCGTTATTGCCTGAGCTGGATGCGCTCGCCCTCCTCCACTCATCGTTCGAGGAGGAACCATCCAGCAGCGAGGACACGGTTCTTCCATCGAGCACACGCTTCGCCGATCCGCCCGGCGGTGATCCCTCCGCCCTCAGCGTCCTGATGCTGGCCTGGGAATACCCGCCGCACGTGATCGGCGGACTCGCGAGAGCCGTCTGCGAGCTTGCCAAACAATTAGCCCGGATGGGGCATTCAATTCATGTGATCACCTGCTTGACGCCGGACACCGAAGCGTACAGCTTCTCGGACGGCGTGCATATTCATCGTGTCACGGCTTTGCCGGGTGGCGAGGAGCTGCCTTTTCTCGATCGCGTGTTTCACGTTAACCTGCCGTTTACGGACAAAGCGCTTGCACTTGCCGATCAAGGGCTGCGCTTCGATGTCCTGCATGCCCACGACTGGCTCGTCGGCTATGCGGCGCAGGCATGCAGCCAGGAGCTTCGGCTCCCGCTTGCCGTCACCCTGCATGCCACGGAGCATGGCCGCAACCGCGGGACGCTTGCCTCTCCCGTGCAGCACCGGATTCACGAGCTGGAAGGCAGGCTCGCGTCGTCCGCAGACGCCGTGATCGTCTGCTCGCACTATATGGCACGCGAAGTACGGGAGTTGTTCCCTTTGGACAGTATCCCTGTTCACGTCATTCCAAACGGCGCGCCAACGCCTGGCCCAGTCGATACCGCTCTCGCTCACACCGTTCTGCCTCAATTAGCCGCCGTGCTTGACCAGCAAGCAGAGGCGCCTTTTCCGCTGCTTGTTTTTCTCGGACGCCTTGTCTATGAGAAAGGCGTTCATGTGCTCCTGACGGCCTTCGAGCAGGTGCTTGCCGCCTTGCCGGAAGCCCGGCTTGTCATCGCCGGCACAGGCCCTGAGCGCGATGCGCTGGAAGGCCGGGCTGCCCCGCTGAGCGAGCATGTCGTGTTCACCGGTTTTATTGATGGTGAAGATAAGCTTCGGCTTCTGCAATCGGCTTCGCTCTGTATTTTTCCCAGCCTTTACGAGCCGTTCGGCCTTGTTGCGCTGGAAGCTATGGCAAGCGGAGCGCCCCTCCTCGTGTCGGACACGGGAGGTCTTGCTGAAATCGTCCGGCATGGCGTCACGGGCTATCTCAGCCCGCCGGGAGATGCCGACAAGCTGGCGGCAGCCATTCTCCATCTTTGGCAGCATCCCGAGCAGCGCCGCGAGCTGGCCGAACGAGCGAAAAAGGCGGCAGCCGAGCTCTTCACCTGGAAGAAAAACGGCAGCTTGACCCTGGACGTCTATACCGGCATTATGCGCAAACCGACCTCGCAGCCAGCGTCCAAACAGGAAAATTATTGAAATTTTACTGCCCTTCCCAGATGTAAGCGCAGCCAGTAATAATTTTCAGAATTTTTTCAAAGAATCATTGATTCCTTTGTCATAATTAGGTAACCTAGTTGCAGGACTAGCGCTTTTTTCAAACGATTTTCATCGGACGGTTAGATCGCGCGATCAAACAAACAAGTGGGGAAGTGATTGTTTTGCCAAGACATCTGGTCATCGGAAACGGACAATTTCTTATTAATCTTGATCAGCATTCCTACATGCGAGATCTGTACTATCCTTTCGTCGGCCAGCTCAACCACATCGGCGGCTATCAGTGCCGTGTCGGCATTTGGGTGGACGGCGACTTCGCCTGGCTCAACGCTCCTGAATGGCAATTCAAGCTTGCCTACGTCGAAGATTCTTTGGTCACGGAAGTTACGGCTACGCATCCCGGGCTGGGAATTACCCTGCTGATGAATGACGCCGTCCATCAACGCGAGGACATCTACCTCAAGCGCATCCAGATTACAAATCACAAAAGCACCGTCCGCGAGGTACGCATGTTTTTCAACCAGGATCTGCTCATTAACGAGACCGAGGTTGGAGATACAGCCGCCTACTATCCCGCGAACAATACGGTATTTCATTATAAAAAAGACCGCTACTTCATGTTCAACGGCAGCACGGGCACAGAAGGCATCTACCAGTTCTCGACGGGTGTCAAACGGTTTTACAATGCCGAAGGCACGTGGCGCGACGCGGAAGACGGCCATCTGATGGGCAACGCCATCGCACAAGGCTCAGTCGACAGTACGATTTCATTTCGGCTGTTCGTGCCGCCAAACGCCAATCAGACGCTCTACTACTGGATGGGCGCCGGCAAAAACCTCGAGGAAGTCAAAAAACTCGACGCCTACGTCAAAGACAGCCATCCGGGCAAGCTGCTGGATCGGGTCACGGTGTACTGGCAGCGCTGGGCGAACAAAATCGAACGCGACTACTACGATTTGAACCCTTCGGTTCAGCGCCTGTTTAAGCAGAGTCTGCTGATTGTCCGAACGCAAACGGATGCGAACGGCGCCATTATCGCCGCGAACGACTCCGACATCATGCAGAGCAACCGGGACCACTACAGCTATATGTGGCCGCGGGACGGCGCGCTGATCGCCTACGCGATGTCGATGGCCGGCTACCAAGGGATGATCATCCCGTTCTTCAACTTCTGCGCGAACGTGCTCTCGCCGGAAGGCTATCTGCATCACAAATACAACCCGGACGGAACCGTCGGTTCCTCCTGGCATCCTTACATCCATTCGGGACGCGTCCAGCTGCCGATTCAAGAGGACGAGACGGCGCTCGTGCTGTTCGCGCTTTGGCAAGATTTTCAGAAAAACGGAAGCCTCGAATTCGCCCAATCGCTCTACCGCAACTTGATCCGCCGCGCGGCTCGCTTCATGTCGACCTACATCGACCAGGAGCTTAATTTGCCGAAACCCAGCTACGATCTATGGGAAGAGCGCTACGGCATCTACACGTTCACGGCTTCAGCGGTGTACGGCGGGCTGATCGCCGCGTCGAACTTCAGCAATCTGTTCGGGGATGAAGAGCGAAGCAACCGCTATAAGCACACCGCGGAAAAGATCAAAGCCGGCATTCTCAAACACCTCTGGGACGAGAATGAGCAGCGCTTCGTTCGCGGCCTGTACATGGAGGACGGAGAATGGGTCAAGGATATGACGCTGGAGAGCTCCGTCTATGGGATTTTCGAATTCGGCGTATTACCGGCGGACGATGAGCGCGTTGCCAGCACGATGCGGGCCAACAAAGCCGGTCTGATCGTGAAGACTGACATCGGCGGCTCCGCCCGTTATCACCATGATTATTATTTTCAGCGTTCTACCGACATTGAGAAAGTGCCCGGCAACCCGTGGATCATCTGTACGCTCTGGATCGCGGAATGGGAGATCGAGTCGGCCAAGTCGCTTGAGGATTTGGCAACGCCGCGGCAGACGCTCGAGTGGGTCGTAAAATATGCGATGGAAAGCGGCGTGCTCTCCGAGCAGCTTGATCCGTTTAGCGGAGATCCTGTCTCCGTCGCACCGCTGACGTGGTCGCACGCTACTTACGTGCTCACGGTGGTCAAATATTTGAACAAATACAAACAGCTTGCAGGGAAATAACATTGTGCAGTGAGGACAAGAGGGTTCTTGTCCTCTTTCGTTAGTCAAAAACAGGGGGAACACGCTTGGGGAACTTGAATTTTTACATTCTGTGCGCCATCATTCTTTATCTCATCTATCTTGCTGTCTCTCGCAGACGGCGGAATAAGAAAACTGTGAATACCCACCGGAGTAAATCCAACCATAGTCGGAAACATGGCGGGGATTCTAGCGATACTTACTTCTACAATACATTTGACGATAATGATCACCATCACCGTCACCACCATCATAGCGGTAGCTCACACCATAGCCATCATAGCCATCATAGCGATCATGGCGGAGACAGCGGAAGCGGCGGGGATTCCGATAGCGGCGGTGGATCCGGAGATTCCGGAGGAGACAGCGGCGGCGGCTCGGATTAAGCCTTTTCCAGGTGAAGCAGCCATCCTTTCACAGTTGGGGATGCGTACAGCAGCTCGGTCGAACGCTCCAAAAGCAAATTGATGGACGTCACCTTGCCGCTGATGGGGGCGATTAAATCCCATTCGCTTTCGGCGGTTTCCACCAGCCCCATGTACGCGCCTTCCTTTAATTCTGCGCCGACTTCCGGGAGCTCGATGAACAGAATCATCCCCCACCGCTCCAGCGCCGCTTCCGTCAACCCGACCACCGCATGCGTACCTTCGTCTCGAATCCAGTATAATCCCTCATCGTGATTGTTTTCTGATTCGTTATCTATCATCACTTTGTTTCCTCCTTTCCTGAACGGAACAACCCAAAAAAAGACCCCTTCGCCGCAGCTCACGCAGCCAAGGGGTCTCTTTACAACCCTAATTTAGATTAAACCACCAGGTTTTTGTCGCCTGGTTTCCAGTTCATTGGGCACAATCCGCCGGATTGAAGCGCTTGAAGCACACGAAGTGTTTCTTCTACGCTGCGGCCAACGTCGTTGTGGTTCACAACTTCGTATTTCAATTCGCCTTCTGGATCGATGATGAACAGACCGCGCAGCGCGATACCTTCTTCTTCGATCAGAACGCCGTAGTCGCGTGCAACGGATTTTGTAATGTCAGCTGCAAGCGGGAATGCCAGCTGGCCAAGGCCATTGCTATCTTTTGGCGTGTTGATCCATGCTTTGTGCGTGTGAATGCTATCGATGGAAACACCTAGAATTTCAGTGTCCAATTCAGTGAATTGGCCAGCTGCTTCGCTAAGTGCTGTAATTTCAGTCGGGCATACGAATGTAAAGTCAAGCGGGTAGAAGAAAAGAACTAGCCATTTTCCTTTGTAGTCGGACAAAGAAACTTTGCCAAATCCTTTACCGTCACCTGTTGCTGTCTCCATTGTGAAATCTGGAGCTTGTTTACCAACTAAACGCTCTGCCATGGGTATAATTCCTCCTCTAAATATCTATCCTATTCGTTTAAAATGGTAACACTCGTCTACTCGAAAGTCAATATTAGATCTTATATTAAATAATAATTATTTTAATATAAGATAAATTCATGACCATTTAGGTTCTTTCGAAGGGAGGAGCAGGCTTGAAGCATCTCTTTGCCGCGACGGCGAAGATCATTTGTATATTAATTCTTCTTTACAATTCCTCGTTATCTGCTGCCCGTTGCATGAATGAGAACGCAGCCGATTGTATGCTGGCTGCCGTCGTATGCTATATTCAACTAACGTTCCTCGTTAGTTGAATCCCGAAATGCTAAATTAGCCGAAGTATCAGGGTTTCACTATACATACATCGGGGCTATTGAGCGCGGAGAATAGAATATAACCTTCCTAAATTTAGAAAAATAAGCTATTGAAAATAAAGTGTTAGACTAGAATCGTTGAATTACCGCGAGTATTAGATAGAAGAATCGTCAGCTTTTAGAAAATAAGTTTTAGACTGATCAATTAAAAGAAGCAGCGGCGGACCAAGACTTGAAAAATAAAGTCTTAGACTGCCGCTGTTGTCATTTAACTAATGTTCTTTCGATAGCTTAATCGGGTTTTAATACAAAAAAGTGATTAAAAATACCTAAGACTCGTATTTCCTTACCTCCAGATATACTGGTTTCAGCAGTCATATAGAAAGGGAGAGAGCGAATATGTTCAGAGATCGGGTCCGTATGAACACATTGGTCATGAAAGCTAACGCAAACCCCATGAGCGGTGTATAGATAGTTATGATAATCATCATCCGATGGTTTCGTTAAAAACATTACAAAAAATAATAAAAGGGTCACCACTAAAATAATGTTTCTTTTCTTGATAATCATCCCCCCTATCAGGTGAGTTCGGCTAAATTCAATAATCATTTATACGTTTCTAATCGTTGGAATGTTGCGTTATTCTGCCCGTTCAACGGACAACGGCAGCCGATCTGATATTCAAAGTATCTTTACAGTCGCTATCTCTTTTCCAGCCCATAATCTAAAGCAATATCCACTTACGAGTAAATGCCAAGGTGCATCCTCGACTAGAAAACGTACATCTGCGTATGTATCCCACGTGCCTTCGATGAACCCAGTGACTTTAACTGGCACCGTCCAAGAATCTCCTGTAAACGTCTTACTAATGAGTTCTCCATAATTGACAATGAGATCCCTTAACCAAATATCTTTGGGAATATTGCTTGGATCTCTTTCCCTCGTGATGAGGGATCTCAAAGAACGATTAGCAAGAACATACCAGTTATGCTTACATGCTTTAATCCTTTTTGCCACGTGTAAATGGTGCTTTCTCTCTCCAAATCGGCCCTTCCTTAGTGTTGTAACGTTGTCCATGTCCTTTTACTATATGTTCATTAGGAGAAGCATGGGTTGAATTAATAGTTCGTGAACTTTCTATATTATTGTTTTTCACATCGTTTGTATCTTTGTAGTTTATTACATTATCATTCCTGTCAGCTGAGATTCTATTTGAATCTGAACCACTACCAAGTGCCCTATCAAGTGCATCGACACCTATTGCGAGACCCAATAAAACAGCTGTCTTTGCAACATCAACAAACATTTCCTTTGGTGTTTCATAACTAAGGAGATTAGCGATCCTTCTCATAACCCCATTTTGTTTTGGCTTACTAGAGGTATTAACTCCATTTGAATTTTTCTTATTCTCAGTTGAAGCCCTTACTCTTTCTTGAGTCTCTTTATTTCTTTTTTTCTGTTCTAATTTTGCCAAAGTCATTGAATTTAGACGATTCTCTGGAATGTTTGGCAATTCAAAAGCTTTTTTACTGAATTCACCCCAATCACTCTGTAGAACTGCATTTTCAGGTAAATTAAGTAATTTATCTTTTATTCTTTCCCTATTTTCTTTATCTGCAACAAACGGATTTTCATCTGAATCAACCGGTGTAATACCATCGCATATATATTTCAAATAATCCATCATTAGTCTATTAATGTCTTGCTTGTTCCACTCAGATTTAATTGGCTTTTTCCTAGGATGCATTTGTTTGAGTTGTTCAAATTCATTTTTCTGCTTTTTTGTAAGCATTTTCAAACCTTCTTCAGTTGTAAGAACCCCATCCATATCCACCATCGGAATGTCATATCTACTATTAACTATCTTCTTCCATTGATCTAAAACATAAGTACTTCCCCCACATTTAATGTCAGGTCCAGGGATAGCCTCATATCTATCACCTTTTTTAATGATATGTAATAAATCTGCCTTTGAAGTTGGATCAGGGTTAACAATTGTCATTAAAACATTTCCTTTATTTTTTAAAGCATTATATTCAATGCATGCCAACCATTCCGCAAATTTACCTCTGAATAGGCTTAAATTGTTATGCCGAATTGCACCAATGCTCGCCGCCATGCTTTGTGCCTTTTTTAAAATTGAGTCAATAGATTCCTCAGTATAATTTTTTGTTGCATATTTCTTAATCGCATCTTTCACGCATATATGAAATTCTTCAGGTATGATATACTCATAGTTGAGGATTTCCATTAAATATTCACGTTGACCTAAATTAATATTCAATTATCTCACCAACCTTTTCAACTATAAATTGCACTTTTACTCTTAGTTCAACGAACAGGGAGCAGGTGCCTATCGCGGCGATCTACTCCCTATTCTTTAACTAACGTTCCCAGTTAGCGCAATGATCGATCTTCGAAAAATGATCATTTAAGGCATATTACCACTGTAAATGTCCCTTCCTCATTTTGGCGATGTAAGTGATTTGTGCTGTGTGACCCGGCAAATGTCTAAATTGATGCAGAAGCATTTCGAGGGCAGTAGCTTGGTTATCAACTCCGCTATTCGTCAGTGGAGATAAGCTCAAATAAGGTTGTTCAAGTAAAAGTTCAGGTTTAGCTCTTATTTTTTCCAGCACCATAATGATGCGGTCAAAAGATTTCGAAATCAGCTCCAAAGCTTGAGCTTTCGACAGCTGGAGACCACGATCAAATTCCTTATCTCTGTCTCTTGAGTCTGGAACATTAAAGAATGCAGTTTCAATTCGTTGATGTACTGTTCCCCAAATGTGTGCCACTAAATTGGCAATGCTGTTACTATCAAGGGTGGGCGTCCATAAAATATCTTCGTCTGACAGTTGTTCAATTACTTGCAATGTCGATATCTTTTCGGATATGTATTACTTTAAGAGAAACTCTAAAAGAATCGATGTGCTATCCACTAAACTCATCCCCTCCTATCGATCAGTAAACTAAGCTGATCGTCTTGACCGGCTGCCGCGATGTCTTATAGAACTATAGTTCGCCGTTAGCGCAATGAACGAACGTTCCCATAAGCTATACATTCTTCCATCTTATTGAATCAATTCCTCACTTAACTGTTCAAGAACTTTGGGCAAAAAATCGAGTTTACTTCTTTGGTCGTTTTTTATGAACTCGGATATCCGCCTTGCGTGCACAAAGACAATGGATGAAAATTCTGGGATGATGCTTTTACTATGGAGTCTGCTCTCGAAGCTATCATAATGCAATTTTAGCTCATAGGAATCTATGGATAACTCAATAAGGTAAACCAACGCTATCGATTGCCAATGCACAATATATTTAGACGTTACCCTAGAAACCACATTAGAGTTGGTCAAATCAATACCCAATTCTTCTTGTGTTTCCCTCGACAAGTTCTCAAACATATTAACAACGTTCCCCTGAATATCACTTTTCTCAATGCCTCCCGCGACAAACTGCAACCTACCCGGAGTGGAGGTATGTGTATTCATCTCTCCAATCACAAAAAATCCATCCTTTGTGAGGATAACACCATTCGCAACCACACCACGGCACTTGTATTTATGATTGATACTCAATTGCTTAGAGTATAAAAAATGAGCATAATCAGTTTTTTGCAAAGTTATTTTCATTTCCTCTTCAAACTGAATCGTATGACTTATTGAATATATTTCGCCTCGAGTAAGGTATGGTTTCTCTTTTGTTAATGAGTCCCAATAGGTATTTATTGATTCTTGAAGGGTATAAGGAAGTTGAAGCTCTTCACGATCAACAGTTACTTGTATACTTTTAGGGATCGGTTTAATCATCATTTATTGTTCATATCCCCTTCCAATCTATGTAACAATGTATAACTGGGGTTTACTTCCCAGGCTTCAAAGGGTACAAGGTATTTGGCGTTCATTGCATCTAGTAATCTTGATCTTTGCTGCGGCCTTGTTATGTATTCCCCAATATTCGTTTCATCGATTTTTATGTACCTAGCTTCTACTATTTCGTCCTCTTGTATTTTTATTTCCCCACTAATATATTGAGCTCTGAAACATACAGTCAGCACTTGTTTCGTTGTATTCATATAAACACCAGTTATTCCAATTGGCTTAATAACGATGCCAGTCTCCTCCTGGAACTCTCTGCAAATTGCTTCGTCGAGGGGTTCTCCTAATTCAACATTTCCACCTGGCATTTCCCAGGTATCCGAACGCCAATGTGTTCTAAGCAACAAAACCTCACCACTCTCATTGGTGACTATACCTGCAACCGAAATACAATGTTTAGGAACGTGGTACTCCAAACAGATCCCTCCTTCGATTTCTTTGAATCTTAGGTTTATTGGAAAATCCCTCTAAATTGCCCGTTAACGTAATAAAGCCGTCCGTCGTACTGGCAGCTTCAACGTCCTTCGTTAGATTCCTGTAGATGGATAAATTTCAGCTTTGTAAAAAAACGAGCGCCTCGGTACGATGGAAGTACGCAACGGGTCAAAAGCCCTTTAATTCCATCATCCAGGAGGACGCTCTACTATGAAGTTTAAATCACAAGAAAAGCAAAATCAACTCATTGAAAACATTACCGTTAATCATATTGTTGTTGGTGTAGACATTGCTCAAGAGACTCATGTTGCCAGAGCGGTTAACTTCCGTGGTGTCGCTCTCGGGAATCCTTTAGAGTTCAGTAATGACGAAGAAGGTTTCAAATCCCTCGACCGTTGGATTCGCGACTTGTTAGCATCATATAAGCTATCCTACGTTATCGTTGGTATGGAACCGACTGGCCATTACTGGTTCAGCCTTGCTGGTTGGCTTAAAAATAAAAACATTGAAGCCGTGCTCGTTAATCCTCACCTGGTCAAAAAGAATAAAGAAAACCGCGACAATACACGTTCTAAAAGCGACAAGAAAGATGCTTTAGTTATTGCCGACATGGTGAAAAACGGCTACTACTCCCCTGTCCGTTTCCACTCGTCTGAGTACGAAGAACTGCGGATTCTCATGGCTAACCGAGAAACGGTCGTTAAAAGACTCGTAAGTGCCGTTAACCAGATCCACCGCTGGGTCGACATTGTCTTTCCTGAACTGAGACAAGTCTTTAAGATCTTAACTTGCAAAGGTGCACTGTTAACCCTTCGGCTATTTCCGCTCCCAGCCGAGCTATGTAAACTAAGTCCTGACGATGTCATTAAAGGATGGCAGAAATCCATGAAGCGGCATTCAGGTGTGCGTAGAGCTCATCTACTCATCGATCTAGCCAAGAAAACGGTTGGATCTAGGCAGGCAACACATGCTTACAAGCTCCATCTAGAGCAGCTCTTAGAGGAGCATGACTTAGCCACTAAACAATTGCAGAGGATCGAAAAAGAAGCCAAAGACGTTGTTGAACGTATCCCCTACTCAGGCAAAATCCTTGCCATTACTGGTATAAGTGCAATTGCTCTAGCTGGTGTTTTAGGAGAGTCTGGAGATCTTCGGGGTTATGCGCACGGGAACGCTCTACTCCGTCATGCAGGACTTAATATAACCGAAGCAAGCTCGGGCAAATGGAAGGGACAACTGAAGCTCAGTAAACGAGGCCGTCCACGGCTACGTCACTTTCTCTATTTAATTACGATGTGCATGGTCATGAGTAACCAAGAATTTAAAGCCTTACACCACTACAATGTTCAGGTGAAAAAGCTTAAAAAGATGAAGTCTATCATGAAGCTATGTGGTAAGCTAGCTCGACTCTTAGTAGG
>NZ_RXHU01000028.1 GCF_003955665.1 Paenibacillus whitsoniae | reverse complement strand
AAAAGTGAACGATTGCTCGTCCATTTATTTTAAGCTGAATAGCTCATTGACTTGCTAGCGAGATTTTTCAATCTCATTATAGTTGATTGCTCAACCGATTTGCTTACTCACTCGTTGTTCAGTTTTCAAGGAACAATGCTTGTCTCACAACTTTCTCTCGAAAGCCGGAAGACCAATATATCATAGTTACTTTTCTTTTGCAACTTGTTTATTTCAAGTTACTTCGTTTACTGCATGTCCCGCAGCAACTTTTATAAGATACCACAGGAACATCGTAGGAGTCAACCTCTGATGTGCATGTTTTATTTTTCCAATTATAAGAGTACAACTTTGACCCCGATCAACAGCAGTACCCCTGGCACGCCAAGCACGGTCGCCGTCCCCAATGTCGCCGTATTGATCGGCAGCTCGATATGCGTGTAACCGCTGAGCAGATTCAGCAAATACAGCAGAAACGCCGCAACGACAACATTTACTCCCAATGAGGCCAGCACTCTGGTGCCGCCCCGGCTGCGAAAAACAGTCATAACCAACAGTAACGACGACAGAATAAGCACACCCCAAATTGCGACTTTAACTACCATCTCTATCCCTCCAACAAACGATCGCTGTCAATTAAGCTGATCCCCATCTTTTTGGCCTGCTTGATAAGCATTTCAAACCTTTTCTCCGCCGCTTCCAGCGCATAGATGGCATAGTCAATCTGATCCTTCTCCACCGCAAATTCAAAATGTGCCTGCGCAGACTGCCACGTTAAGTGGGCACTGTGTATTTCCTCAATCAGGAGCTGCTTGTCCCTTATGGCGGCCTGCTTTTGCGATTTTAACGACGGTTTCTTCATGCCTTGCGAACCTAATAGTTCCGGTCTCACGGACAAGCCTCCCTTTCTTCCCATAGCTGGTTTGTTACATGCATATGTGAGAAAGCGCCTGATCAGAACAACAAATCGCCTTTTGAGAGAAATCTCATTAGGCCGCGGTACCTGTTAGGCTTGCATGAGAATCAAGAATCGTTACCTTCGCGCGAACTAAGCGCAGATCTTCTTGCTTACGCCATATTCAGGGATGAAAGCGTCTACGGATGGCGTAGAGCCATTTTAGGAGCATACGTTCAATATTCCCGCAAAAAAAGAGCGCCCCTAGGCACTCTCTTTGAACAAGTACATATGAATTATAACTCCCTGCGGCCTTCCATCGCTTTGGACAGCGTGACTTCATCCGCGTACTCCAAATCGCCGCCGACCGGCAAACCGTGAGCAATCCGGGTTACACGAAGCCCGAAAGGCTTCACAAGCCGAGATAAGTACATCGCTGTCGCTTCGCCCTCAATATTCGGATTCGTCGCAAGAATCAGCTCCTGCACCGTCTCATCCCCCAGCCGTTTGAGCAGCTCAGCGATATGAATCTGGTCGGGGCCGATCCCCTCCATCGGAGAAATCGCGCCATGCAGCACGTGATAGTAGCCCTCAAATTCTTTGGTGCGCTCCAGCGCCGCCAAGTCCTTCGGCTCCTGCACGACACAGATGACAGACCCGTCCCGGCTTTTGTCTTGACAGATGCGGCACGGATCCACGTCCGTAATGTTGCAGCAAACCGAGCAGTAATGCAGGTTCCGCTTCACATTGACGAGTGACTTGGCAAAATCGATCACATCCTCCTCTTTCATACGGAGCACATGAAAGGCCAAACGTCCGGCCGTCTTGGGGCCGACTCCCGGCAAGCGGGAGAAGGCATCGATTAATTTCGCTATCGGTTCGGGGTAATGCAAAGGAAGGACTCCTTCATCGTTATAAAGTTGTGACTCTCAGTTGCTTGTTTAGAACAGGCCTGGAATGTTCATGCCGCCTGTGAATTTGCCCATATCTTTATTGGCCAATTCTTCCGCTTTGGCCATCGCATCATTAATAGCTGTCAGCACAAGGTCTTGCAGCATTTCAACATCGTCCGGATCAACCGCTTCCGGTTTGATTGTAATGCTTTGTACTTTCTTGTGGCCGTTCACCGTACATGTAACAACACCGCCGCCAGCTGTTCCTTCGATGACCTTGGTACCCAATTCTTCTTGCGCTTTCATCATTTGCTCTTGCATTTTCTTCACTTGCTTCATCATTTGGTTCATGTTATTCATAACAGGTCGCTCCCTTATCGTTAATCTTCTTTAATGGTGACTAAATCCTCGCCAAACAGTTGAATTGCTTCCGAAATCCATTCTTCCTTTGCCGGCTTCGCAGGTCCATCCTCGGCCACGAGCTCCATGACTTCCGGAGGCGCCGTTGTCGACTCGCTCTTCGCGTCGTCCCATTCTTTGCGCATGACGGTCAGAAGCCGCATCGGTTTGCCAAATACAGCGGCAAGCACCTGCTCAATGATCAGCTTGTTCTCCGGCTTCTCCGTCGTGTTGCGATGCATATCATTCTTAAAAGCAACAAGCACCGCATCGTCCAGCACGGAGACAAGATCGCCGTTGACGAACCAGGCATGAACGGTAATCTTGCGTTCTTTGACATCTCCCAACACCTGCGCCCATTTCATGAAGCCGGTCTTGGTTTCCGGCCCTTCGGCCGCCTTGAGGTACGGCTCCAGCTTGAGACCGGACTTCTTCGTGGGTGCGGAAGCCGCAGCCACTCTGGCAGGCGGAGCCTGCCTTGCCGGGCCGCCCTCCGCGGAACCCGACACTCCCGATTTTACCAGTCCTGCCACCTGTTCTTCAAGTTGTTTCAACCGCCGGGTGAGCTGCTGCACGAGATCGCTCTCCAACGACGGCCCACGCACCGACTCCGCGGATGGGGCTGACGCCCCTGTGCTTGCACCGCGGCTGCCGCCGCTGATTTTCAAAATCGCAATTTCCAGCAAGGTCTGCGGCTGAACGGAGTATTTCATCTCGCTCTGATAGTGGTTCAGCGTCTCGATGATCGCCATCATTTCAGCAGGCGTGAAGCTCGCCGCGACGTTCTGAAGATCCGCCATGTCGAATACGCGTTCGGCGATGACCGGCGAGTTGGGTACCATGCGAACCATCAGCAAATCGCGGAAATAGTGAATTAAATTTTCGATGCATTTGTCGGCACTTTTGCCTTCCTGCATGAAGGTGTCGATCAATTCCAGCGCATCGCCCAACTGACCGTCCTTGATATAGAGCACGAGCTTCTTGAATTGATCCGAAGCTACGCCGCCGGTAATCGCCAGGACGTCCGACAGCTGAATTTCGCCCGTTGCAAAAGAAGCCGCCTGATCGAGCAAGCTCAGCGCATCCCGCATCCCTCCGTCAGATAAGCGCGCGATATAATGCAAAGCTTCCCGATCGATCGCGATATGCTCCTGGTCGCACACATACTGCAGCCGATCTACTTGATCGTCAAGCGAGACGCGGCGGAAATCGAAACGCTGGCACCTGGATATAATCGTAGCCGGGATTTTATGAGGTTCGGTCGTCGCTAAAATAAACATCACATGCGCCGGCGGTTCCTCCAACGTTTTGAGCAGGGCATTGAATGCCTCTGTCGTCAGCATGTGCACTTCGTCGATGATATAGACCTTATGCCTGACTTCCGTCGGGGCGTATTTCACTTTATCGCGGATGTCGCGAATTTCTTCCACGCCGCGGTTGGAGGCCGCATCGATCTCGACCACGTCCATGACGGCGCCTTCGGTAATACGCTCACAAGCTGAGCAATGATTGCACGGTTCTTCGGCGGGGCCGTTCAAGCAGTTGATCGCTTTGGCCAAAATTTTGGCCGTGCTCGTTTTCCCCGTTCCCCGAGGTCCGTTGAACAAATAGGCGTGCGTAAGGCGGTTTTCACGCAAAGAGTTCTGCAGCGTCTGCGTAATATGCCGTTGTCCGACGACATCGCGGAACGTCTGCGATCTCCACGTTCGATACAAAGCGATATGGGCCATTGTGTTCCTCTCCAATAATCCTGTGCGGATTGACTAACTCCATTATACTATAAGCCTTCTGGGGATGAAATAGAGGGTGCGCCGAGTGCGTCGGTACAACAAAAAACGCCCCATAGGGACGTTGTGCGCTTCGTATGTATAAACTGTGCACCTGTTATTGATAAAGGGATACAAGCGTACTCTTATCGTTAGCTCAAATTAGGCAACCCTTCGGCACATGAAACATCTCACTTACGGCTGCTTCCTTCCGGACCTGACCGAGTTCATGAGCATCCATTGCGAAGGACCCGATTCTCAACACCACGTGTAAAAGCCAGACCTCACATCACAGTACCGCTAACAGGAATTCAACCTCGCTACAGCGGATTGCGAGTCACAGGGCACCGCTACCTCCCCGTCTAGCACAGTAAAAATAGTATAGCCGATTGAGTGTCAAATAGCAACCAACGGGCAAAAACTACCTGCCGACCATGGTTACATTGATTTTATAACGCGGCATATTCGTGTCCAGCGCCATCTGCGCTTGAGAGCGCAGATCTTCTACCTGTGCAGGTGTCAGACCTGCCTTGGGCGTCACTTTCACATTGACGTTAGGCCCGTGGATCGCAAACTTCGACTTCTCAACGCCAGGCAGTTGATCCAATACAGCCTTCATCAGAAGGGCATCATCGTCATAATGATGATACGTGGGATTCATCGGATTGTTCGGATTAACACTGGTGATGCCGAGCATGCCGTCCTGCTTGTAATTCTGGGTTTTATAAGTCCCATTGTCCGTGGTCTTGTGCGTGCCGCAGGCCGCCAGACCGAAGATCAGCACAACCGATCCTGTCCATTTGAGCAGAGCCTTGAACATAAAAACACCTCCATTGGACTCGTAAGCCTACGCTTAGGATGACCAATGGAGGTTGTCTTATGCCGATTGCCTCGAAAGCAATAGCTGCCAATTAGATGCCGTATTTCTTTTTGAATTTGTCGACACGGCCGCCTACATCGATAAACTTTTGTTTACCCGTGTAGAAAGGATGGCAATTGGAGCAAATCTCAACGCGAAGATTTGACTTAATTGAACCCGTTTCGAACACATTCCCACAAGCGCAAGTCACTGTGGTTGCATGATAAGTAGGATGGATACCTGCTTTCATGTCGGTTCACCTCTTTCCGCCCTGAATCATGTGCTGATCCAGAGTTAATGGACGTACTTTTGCATTGTAGCACACCTGACGCGGCGGATGCAATGGCCAAAATATCGGATAAAAACCCTATAGCACAGGGGTTACCGAGCGTTCGCTCCTATAAAATTTAGGCGTGTGCGAATACGATCCGAGCACAACATCCGGCAGTTCCTCTTCGAAAATCTCGAGCATCGCTTTCATGCCGAGAAGCTCGCTCTTGGCCTTCGGAATGATGCCCAGATAGCTTTCCGGGTCAATATTCAGGTTGCGGAGCTGGATCAACTTCAGTCCGGTGCGGCGCACGAAGTCGATCATCGCTTCGATCTCTTCCTCGCGGTCGGTAACGCCCGGGAAGACAAGGTAGTTGATCGAAGTGATAACCCCTTTGTCCGCGGCGTATCGGAGCGATTTTTCAACATTCTTGAGCGTGTAAGCTCTCGGCTTGTAGTAAGCGTTGTAATGCTCGTCGATGGCGCTGATTGTACTGACGCGCATCAGATCTAGTCCTGCGTCAACAATCCCACGGATATGATCGGTTAACCCGGCATTCGTGTTAATGTTGATGTAGCCCATTTTGGTGATCTCCCGCACTTGCTTGATCGCGGGGATAATAAGCGCCGCTTGTGTGCTCGGTTCTCCCTCGCACCCTTGCCCGAAGGAAATGATGCTGTCCGGGGTCTTGAGGTGCTCCAGCATAATCTCCGTGATCTCGTCGACACGCGGTTTAAAATTCATCCGGGTCTGCGGCGCAACAAAGCCGCTGTCGTCCGGCTGCTCGGAAATACAGCCGAAGCAGCCCGCGTTGCACGAGTAGGACACCGGCACGGCACCTTCCCAGCGCTGCAGGAACGTGTTGGACGCCGTCAGGCACTCGTAGCCAAGCGCACAGTTCGACAAGTGCGCGTAAAGCCGGTTTTCCGGGTATTTGGCGGTGAGATGTTTCACTTGAGATTCCAGTACATCTACGTCGCAATTGACGGGATTCCAGAAATACGGGTTATCCGTCAAGCGAGCGGCAACATAGAACCCGTCTTCTTTCCAAACAACGGCGGTATAGCCGAAAAGCGGCAGCGCCTTGGATTTATCCGATTTGACGTAGCCCGGCAGCAATAGACGGGTAAAGCCTTGCGGCAGCAGCGCCCCGACGGCATGGTAATCGCCTGGAACCAGCTTCATCTCGCCGGTTTCGGCATCGATACCGACCGGCCGCGTGAACGGCAGGGAGACGAGCGTCGCGCCTTCCGGCAGCGGGATCAGCTCCTCGTCCAAAATCTCAGTAATCATCTCGGCATTCCGCCCTAACGCCAAATAGTCGGGATGATCGAATACATTTCCTTCTGCATCTGCATAAACCAAATTCATAACGGTACTCCTCTGTACATCAAAGGACAATCGATGGTCACGATTGCCCTTGTTCTTTATTAGGATGCTGAGTTTTTAACTTTTCCTTTGTGGGACGAGCTGCCGGAATTGTGGCTGCCCTGACCGGCTGCAGGTACCGACAGCGAATCCAGGAACTCCTGATTCGTCTTCGTATCTGCCAGCTTCTTAATGAACGCTTCCGTATACTCGTGAGAATCGTTCATGCCTTTGCGCAGCGCCCAAATTTTCTCGAGCTCTTCCTTGCCAAGCAGCGCCTCCTCGCGGCGCGTACCGGAACGGCGAATATCGATCGCAGGGAAGATGCGACGTTCGGCCATTTTGCGGTCCAGATGAAGCTCCAGATTGCCTGTGCCTTTAAATTCTTCATAGATGACATCGTCCATACGAGAGCCGGTTTCCACAAGCGCCGTGGCCAGGATGGTCAGACTGCCGCCTTCTTCAATGTTCCGGGCGGCTCCGAAGAAACGCTTCGGTCGGTGGAACGCACCGGGATCGATACCGCCGGACAACGTACGTCCGGTAGGCGGCACGACGAGGTTGTACGCCCGCGCCAAACGCGTAATACTATCCAGCAGGATGACAACATCCTTCTTATGCTCAACCAACCGCATCGCACGCTCCATCACGAGCTCAGCAACTTTGATATGATTCTCGGGCAATTCGTCGAACGTGGAAGCGACAACTTCGCCTTTGACGGAGCGCTGCATATCTGTCACTTCTTCTGGACGTTCGTCAATAAGCAGGACAAATAGCTCAATATCCGGGTAATTCGTCGAAATGCTGTTGGCAATTTCCTTGAGCAGCAAGGTTTTCCCTGCTTTCGGGGGAGCGACGATCAGACCACGCTGGCCAAGGCCAACGGGAGCGAGAAGGTCCATAATCCGCATCGACAGCTTATTCGGTTCTGTCTCCAGCGTGATCCGTTTATCGGGGTACAGCGGCGTCAGTGCAGGGAAGTGCAGGCGCTCTGCCGCGGTTTCCGGCTTTTCTCCATTAACCGCTTCAACCTGCAAAAGTCCGAAATACCGTTCGTTCTCCTTCGGAGGACGGCATTTGCCGGATACGATATCGCCGGAGCGCAAATCGAATTTGCGAATCTGCGAAGCGGAAATATAAATATCTTCCGAACTCGGCAAGTAGTTGATCGGCCGCAAAAATCCGAAGCCTTCCTGCAGGATGTCGAGCACGCCTTGCATAAACAAAAATCCGCTTTCCGCCGCTTGAGCACGTAAAATGGCAAAAATAAGTTCTTTTTTCTTCAGCGTTCCGTAGTAAGGAATCTGAAATTTCTTCGCTAGTTTATATAATTCAGTAAGCTTGAGGACTTCAAGCTCGGCAAGCTGCATACTCATGTCACGACCACCAAACTATTAAATTTTCAATTGGATTCTAGCATTGCCTGTTGGCTGGCACTTTATTCCGACTCGCGCCAAACTTCTGCGCCAAGTGCAGATAGATTAAAGACTAAATTCTCATATCCGCGATCAATATACTCGACGCCGGAGACTTCGGTAATACCGCCGTTTCTTACACTGAGCCCGGCAATGACAAGCGCGGCACCCGCTCGAAGATCCGTCGCTCTTACCTTGGCCGAGCTGAGCTGCGAGCCTTCGATGACAGCGGAACGTCCCTCTACTTTGATCTTGGCGCCCATGCGCACAAGCTCGGGAATGTGCTTGAAGCGGTTACTGTAGACATGATCCGTCAAAATGCTGACGCCTCTCGCCTGGCACAACAAGCTCGACATCGGAGATTGCAAATCCGTTGCAAACCCTGGGTAAATTAAAGCTTTGACGTCCACACTGGCGTAATCCGGCTGACCTACGACACGAATCGACTCATCCATTTCATAGATATGTACGCCCATCTCCTGCAGCTTCGCCGTAAGAGCTTCCAAATGCTTAGGAATGATGTTGTCCACCGTGATGTCACCGCGCGTTGCTGCAGCCGCGATCATGTACGTGCCCGCTTGAATGCGATCCGGGATGATCGAGTGGCGGCAGCCGTGCATTTCCGAGACGCCTTCGATACGGATCATATCGGTTCCCGCCCCTTTGATCCGCGCGCCCATCGAGTTCAGCAACGTTGCAACATCGATGATCTCCGGCTCTTTGGCCGCATTCTCAATGATCGTAAGCCCCTTGGCCCGCGATGCGGCCAGCATAATATTGATCGTGGCGCCTACACTGGCCATGTCCAGATAGATCTTGGCCCCGCGCAGCTCCTTCGCCCGGATGTGCAATGCGCCGTTCTCGTTGCTGACGACAGCGCCCAGCGCCTCGAAGCCCTTGATGTGCAAATCGATCGGCCGCGGCTCGAAATTGCAGCCCCCCGGCAGCCCGATCGTCGCTTCACCGAAGCGTCCTAGCAGTGCGCCCATTAAGTAATAGGAAGCGCGAAGCTTTTTTACATTGCCGTTCGGCATCGGAATCGATTTCATCTGGCTTGGGTCAATCGTCATGCGATCTTCATTCCAATCAATTGTTGCGCCTAGATCGGTTAAAATCTCTGTATATATAGCCACATCGCTCAGATGCGGCAAATTATCCAACGTGACAGGTGTTTCAGCAAGCACAGCAGCAGGAATCAGTGCAATTGCGCTGTTCTTGGCACCGCTAATTTGAATCGTTCCGCGTAGTGGACGCCCACCAGCAACCATCAATTTCTCCAACATGCGTCTCCCCCTAAATCAGGTACCAACCCTCTTACTCCTTGCAAACAAAAAAACGAAAAAGTCCAAATTGGCATACGCATGGCAAAGAAGACATAAGAATGCCTTTCATGTGCTGCATTCCACAGCATTTTACCGATCTACCATATTAAAACCAGCATTTACTCATAAAACTAGCAATCAAGGCGACTTACTAAACTAAGAGAAATAGGCGCGAGGAAATAATAGAAGAAGGAAACGCGTGGAAGAGCACATCGAATGACCAACGATACCATCATCCGCTGCACTTTCCTGCATTTCCCTTTCGATCTATGGAAGTTCGAAATTAAGCTTGGTTGCTGCTTCCGAACAATTCGATTTTGGATTTCACAACTTCGATCATAGCGTTACGAGCTGGGGTTAAGTATTTACGAGGATCGTATACTTTCGCATCTTTGTTCAGAACAGCACGGATGTTCTCTGTGCAAGCTACTTGGTTCTCTGTGTTCACGTTGATTTTGCCAACGCCAGCTGCGATGGATTTGCGAATCATTTCGTCAGGAACGCCGGATCCGCCGTGAAGAACAACTGGAACTGGAATCGCTTTGGATACCGCTTCGATGATGTCGAAATGGATGTTAGGCTCGCCAGCGTACATGCCGTGTGCTGTACCTACTGCGATTGCCAAACAGTCAACGCCTGTTTCTTCGTAGAAACGGATCGCTTCTTCCGGTTTCGCCAGGTTAGCGTGTTCTTCGTCCACGGAGATGTCGTCTTCTACGCCGCCGATTGTACCAAGCTCACCCTCAACGGAAACGCCCATCGCATGAGCTGCTTTCACGACTTCTTTCGTCAAACGGATGTTTTCCTCGAAAGAGTAGTGGGAGCCGTCGAACATAACGGAGCTGAAGCCAGCGCGGATACATTTCATTGCAACTTCGAAGGAGCTGCCATGGTCAAGGTGCAACGCGATCGGAAGACCGGATTTCTTTGCCGCCGCTTCTGCAATGGCAACCGTGAATTCAATACCCATATATTTCAGTGCGCCTTCGCTGACACCATAAATGAACGGGGATTTCAATTGGATTGCTGCTTCCACAATCGCTTGAGCAAACTCAAGGTTGTTCATGTTAAATTGACCAACCGCATATTTGTTCGCTTTTGCCTTAGGTAAAAATTCATTCATTGAAACCAATGCCATGTTTCTCTTCCTCCTAGAACCTTGTAGTAGATGCGTCAACCGCTCTTTGTCATACCTGAGTATTATAGCACATAACTTTTCAAATGATAACCAAGCCTGCTCTGTTGCCATAAAAAAAAGACCCTATTCCTAGGATCCTACTGCGTAATTCGAGTTTGATTCATTTTTAAGCTGCATATTAACCGCCATACGGAGTTCATCAATATCAAAGGGCTTCGTAAAGTGCATGATCGCACCTAGATCCGTCGCTTCCTTGATCATATCCAGTTCTCCGTACGCGGTCATCATAATCACTTTGATCGAGGGGTCGATCGCCTTGACGTGCTTGAGAATATCGAGCCCGTCCATACCGGGAATCTTCATATCCAATAAAATGAGATCGGGCGAAACATGGTTCACAATCTCGAGCGCCAGTTTGCCGTTTGAAGCTTGATACGTGTCGTACCCTTCATTGCTGAACACTTCCATCAGGAGCACGCGAATTCCATTTTGGTCATCGACAATCAACACTTTTTTCTTCACCAGATAAGCTCCCTCCCAAATAGCCGAATAACTAACTCCCTATCTACGATAGTGTTAACTATTCGCTATTTAATTTGGTTTTCCTTCCCCGGCGGCAAGCTAAATTGAAAACTTTTACAAAAAAGAGGATTGTCGGGATTCAGACAACTCCCTTGAGAACTAGCGCCCGATCAACTGCGCCGCTTTGACAAATTCACGGAACAACGCTTGTGGACGGTTCGGACGGGACGTGAATTCCGGGTGGAATTGCACCGCCAGGAACCATGGATGGCCTGGAAGCTCCACCATCTCAACCAAACGTCCATCCGGAGACGTACCGGAAATGCGCAGTCCCGCCGTCTCGATCAGCTCGCGATATTCGTTATTGAACTCGTAACGGTGACGGTGTCTTTCGTACACCAGCTCATCATCATAGGAGCGCGCCGCCAAAGAGCCTGGCACCAGCTTGCACGGGTACAAGCCAAGACGCATCGTACCGCCGAGATTCTCGATGTCTTTCTGCTCCGGCAGAAGGTCAATCACCGGATAAGGCGTCGTCGGATTGATCTCGGAGGAGTTCGCACCGTTCAGACCGCACACGGAACGCGCGTATTCAATCACAGCGACTTGCATGCCAAGGCAAATGCCGAAGAACGGAATCTGCTTCTCACGCGCATAGCGGATGGCCGCCACTTTTCCTTCGATGCCGCGGTCGCCGAAACCGCCAGGAACCAGAATGCCCTGTACGCCGGAAAGCAGCTCATCGACGTTGTGATCGTACACTTCTTCCGCATTCACCCAGCGAATGTCGATTTCCGAATCGTTGTCGATACCCGCATGGCCGAGCGCTTCCACGATGCTCAGGTACGCGTCATGCAGCGCTACGTATTTGCCGACAATCGCAATCTCCGTGCGCTTTGTCAGCGATTTGACTTTGCGAACGAGACTTTCCCACTCTGTCATATCCGGCGCTTTCGAGCCCAGCTTCAAATGATTGACCACGTAGTCGTCCAACCCTTGCTCGCGCAGCATCATCGGCACTTCATACAGCGTTTCCGCATCTTTACATTCGATAACCGCTGCCGGATCGATGTCGCAGAAAAGCGCCAGCTTGCGCTTCATATCTTCGGTCAAGGAGTGCTCTGTCCGGCATACGATCACATGCGGCTGAATGCCCAGACCGCGAAGCTCCTTCACGCTGTGCTGGGTCGGTTTCGTTTTGACTTCGCCAGCCGCTTTGATATAAGGAATCAGCGTCACGTGAATGTACATGACATTCTCGCGGCCGATGTCGTTCTTCATTTGACGGATCGCTTCCAGAAACGGCAAGCTCTCAATATCGCCCACTGTACCGCCGATCTCTGTAATAACAACGTCGGATTGCGCCTCGCGGCCCGCGCGGATGACGCGTTCCTTAATCTCGTTCGTGATGTGCGGAATGACTTGCACCGTACCGCCCAAATACTCGCCGCGGCGTTCCTTCGTAATCACGGAAGAGTACACTTTACCGGATGTCACATTGGAGCTTTTCGACAAATTAATATCAATGAAACGTTCATAATGGCCCAAATCCAAATCCGTCTCCGCACCGTCGTCGGTCACAAACACTTCACCGTGCTGATAAGGACTCATCGTCCCCGGGTCAATGTTGATATAAGGGTCAAACTTCTGAATCGTTACCTTGAGACCTCTGTTTTTCAGCAAGCGCCCCAAGGAAGCCGCCGTAATTCCTTTGCCCAGGGATGACACGACGCCCCCTGTAACGAAAATGTATTTTGTCACTATGTACGCCTCCTAAATTTGTGGAATGAAAGAATAAAAAGACTGGCTTGCAAGCGCCCTAGGTGTGTAAACATTAGCTTCTGCTAAATAAGTGTTTTCATGAACGTTTCCTGAAAAAAACGCTAAAAAAACAAAAAAAGTGACACCCGTAGTGACGGGGCACTTTTTGTCCAATATAAGAATAAGCGATTCCGAACTCTTATATGCTGGATAAACGCCGAAGCGAATTGTTAAGATCCTTTTAAAGCCCATGCAATAGTTTACTCTGAACGAATAGCGGCTGTCAAGCCACGTTATTTATCGTCCTCATCATCGTCGTCCAGGTCATCAAAATCGTCCGCTTCGCCGTCTTCATCCGCCTCTTCGTCAAGGTCGTCTTCCTCGGCTTCTTCGCTTTCATCGATTCCGGCATCTTCGAGTTCTTCGTCGATCTCTTCATCCTCGAAGAATTCCGTATCCTCTTCCGCTTCTTCCTCTTCGGCGTCTCCACCAAACGCATCGTATTCGTCTTCCTCGGCGTATGTATCTTCTTCTTCCGGATATACATCCTCGTCCATGTCGTCATCTTCATCGTTGATGATTCTAGGACGCTTCGCGCCGCCGCCAACGGAATCGTCGGATTTCTCTACCGGATACCAGCGTTTCAACCCCCACAGGTTCGTACCTACGCAGGCAAAACGCCCGTCGATATTGATTTCTGTATATAGTTGAGCGATCACTTGCATGATTTGCTCGTCCGAAAGCCCTTTTATTTTAGCGATTTCCGCCATGAGATCCCGATAATAATACGGCGTGTTCGCCGATTTCAACAACTCAAACGCCAAATCAACCATGGGCATTTCACGTGCTTGCTCTGCGGTGATTTTGAGAGTGTATTCGCTGCTCATCTAGGCACATCCTTTTCCATCTTCTCGGTATTATCTACCTTATCCATATCTTCATTAAGTAAAACCTATTTTTTCTAAAATTGCAACTCAAGGAGCGAAGAAATTCAAATTAAAATCAAGGTTCAAAAAGTTGGCTTTTCAGACGGATGAAGCCACCTCTAAATAGATACAAGCGAAGGTCCCCCTTCGCCTGCGACTGTACCCAAAGGAAAAAGCGCTGTACCAGCAGCCGTTTCCATTCCCTGAGAAAGAGACACTCCTATCCGCGCCTCTCTATGTATCCTATGTCAAACCTATGCATCTGACACGGCTTCACACCCATTTATTTCTATAGAGACAATGACACGGTCAGAAGCGACAACCTGTACATAGGATAGGGAAGATTCGAATTATTCGTTGTCATGGGGGGATGGCAAGATGGACGTAGCCGCCTTTCTGCTTCAACTGCACAAGGATGCAGGCCGAACCGAGCCCAGCAGCCGAAAACATCTCATCCATTTCACGTCAACCGCCGATTATTATGCTTGCAAAACCGAACTGGTCCGATTAAAAAGCGAGTTGGCCGGCCTCTCCGAGGTCATCCCGCTCGATATTGTTCACGCCTTCTCTTGTACGCTGCACCCAGCCGCTAGGTTGGCCGATTTCTCCGGCGAGATGCGTCTTGAGGCCGACACTCGGGTAACGCTTAGCAAAACCAAAGCGGTCAAGGCACTGCCCAAGCGGGCGCGCATTCAATCCAGCGTACGCACCGGCACGATTCCTTGGGGCGTTGAACAGATTGGCGCGCCGGAAATCTGGAGCAAATCCGTCGGTAAGAACATTCGGGTCGGCGTCATCGATACCGGCATTGACTATAAACACCCGGATTTGAAAAATTCCATCTCGCACGGCATCAATCTGCTGAACCGCCGGGTGCTGCCTTACGACGACAACGGGCACGGCACGCATATCGCGGGGACAATCGCCGCGACCGGCCGATACTCCGGCATCGTTGGCGTCGCACCGCGGGCGATTATTCATCCGGTCAAAGCTTTTGACCAGCATGGAAGCGCCTACGTCTCGGATATTATCGCCGGGATCGATTGGTGCGTACAGAACGACCTCGATATTATCAATATGAGCTTCGGCATGAAAACGTACAATCCGACGTTAGAGCAGGCGGTGATGAACGCTTACTACAACGGGAAGGTGATCGTCGCGTCCTCCGGCAATGACGGCCGCAAAAAATCTGTCGATTATCCTGCGCGGTTCCCGCAGGTGGTATCGGTCGGCGCGCTGACCCGGCTCGGCAGAATCGCGCCGTTCAGCAACCGCGGCAAGCAGATCGACATCTACGCGCCGGGCGAACGCGTGTATTCCGCGTGGCTCGGCGGCAAATATCACGAACTGAGCGGCACGTCGATGGCGACGGCGCACGTCAGCGGCGTGATCGCGCTCATGCTCGCGCTGAAAAAGATGTCGCCGCAGCAGATCAAAAGCGCGCTGCGGCGCTGCTCCCTCTCGCTGGCAAAGCGCGAGGGCGGGCGCTGGCGGCCGGGGCATCTCAATGCCCGGCGGGCGATTCGCGAGGCGCGGCAGGAGTAGCCGCGCCGTTGAAAAAGCCGTACCCCCCCCTTAGGGCGGATACGGCTTTTTTTTTCGTGGGAGCGGCGGGCTACATCCGCTCCGGCGCGGAGACGCCAACGATGCGCAGCGCATTCGCGAGCGTGGTTTGGAGCGCGCCGAGCAGGGCGAGGCGGGCTTGGGACAGGGCTGCGTCATCCGTGATGACGTAGTGGCCCCGGTAATAGCTATGGAACTGGCTGGCCAGTTCGTACACATAGCGGATGATCCGGTGCGGCGCGTACTGCTCCGCCGCGATCGCAATCTCTTCCGGGAGCTCGCCGATCTTGCGCAGCAAGTCGAACTCGGCTTCCGAGGTCAGCTTCGCCAGGTCGACCTGGGCCAGCGGCTGCACCGCGATGCCCTGCTCTTCCGCCTGGCGGAAGATGGAGCAGATCCGTGCATGTGCATACTGCACGTAGAAGACGGGGTTCTCATTGGATTGCGAGACCGCCAAATCCATATCGAAATCCAGATGCGAATCCATGCTCCGCATCGCGAAGAAATAACGAATCGGGTCGACGCCGACTTCGTCCATCAGGTCCTCCATCGTGACGGCTTTGCCGGTACGTTTGGACATTTTGACCTTTTCGCCGTTCTGGAACAGGGAGACCATTTGCGCAATCAGCACTTCGAGGCGATTCGCGTCATAGCCCAGCGCCGTCATGGCCGCCTTCATCCGTGGGATATAGCCGTGATGGTCGGCCCCCCAAATGTTGACCAAGCGATCAAAGCCGCGCTCGAATTTATCCCGGTGGTACGCGATGTCCGGCGTCAAGTAGGTGAAGGAGCCGTCGTTTTTAATCAGTACGCGGTTTTTGTCATCTCCCAGCGGCGTCGTGTTCAGCCAGGTTGCGCCTTCTTCTTCATAAATATGCCCGTTCTTGCGGAGCTCTTCCAGCACCGGCGGGATCAGGTTGTTCTCATAGATCGACGTCTCGGAGAACCAGTTGTCGAAACGAACGCCAAAGCGGCCGAGGTCGCGTTTGATTTTGTCGAGTTCTTTGGCGAGGCCGTACGAACGGAAGTAAGCGCGGCGCTCGTCTTCCGGCAGGCTCAGCAGGGAATCGCCTTTTTCTGCGGCTAGGTCTGCTGCGAAGCCTTTGATGTCTTCGCCGTAATAGCCGTCTTCCGGCATTTCGGCGTCTTGTCCGAGCGCTTGCAGGTAGCGTGCTTCGATGGATTTGGCCAGGTTGACGACCTGGTTGCCCGCATCATTAATGTAGTACTCCCTCGATACGTTGTAGCCCGCCAAATCCAGCACATTGCATAGCACATCGCCAACGGCCGCCCCGCGCGCGTGACCGAGGTGCAAGGAACCCGTCGGATTCGCACTGACGAATTCGACTTGCACTTTGAGCCCTTTACCGACATCGGACTGGCCGTAGCGGTCGCCCTGCTGCTGCACGTCTGCGATAATTGGATAGAGGTAGGCTTGGTTCATTTTAAAATTGATAAAGCCAGGTCCCGCAATCTCCGCTTCGGCAATGCTCGCCGCCTCTTTCGGCAGGTTCGCGATAATGCGCTCCGCCAGCTGTCTCGGGTTCGCCTTCGCAATCCGGGTGAGCTGCATCGCCACGTTCGTCGCAAAATCGCCGTGCGCCTTCTCCTTCGGTATCTCGAGCACGATCTCAGGCAGCTGCGCCTCTTCCACGATACCCGCCGCAAGGACAGCCTCCCGAATTGCTTGCTTCACTTGTGCTTTAACTTGATTCAACACGTCCATTCCTTCTATTCCTCCTGAATTAACAACTTGATGCGATAGGCGCCCGCATGTGTGCCCGATGCATATAAATCATAGCTCCATCTCGTAATGCCGATCCCGTTCACCGCTTCCGAGACGAGCGTATGGGTTTCCGTTTCCAGTTCCATCCGCAACTGAGGCGTATGATAAAAGCCTGTCCGCTTCTCACCGGCGACAAACGTCTGTTCCGCTTGGACGTCGCCTTGGCGAATGATGCGGATTTGTTCCGCTTCCAGCCGAATCAGCGTGACCGTGCGTCCGAGCTCGTTCGGCTCTTCCTCGTAACGGATATACGTGTGATCGCCTTTGCGGTACAGTTCGCCGCGCGCCTTCTGCACGGTCGTCTCGCTCCCGCTTCGGCTTTCAATGCGGATGCGCACCCGCTGCTTGTCCGTCATCGTTCGTTATGCTCCTATTCTATGGGTCACCCGGCACCGGAAGGTACCAGATGAACATGTTAGGTAATAGTTTATATGAAAGGATACGTAAATTCAATGCAGGAGCGCGGTTTGAGACTGTTGGGGGTGGTGAGATTGGCGTAGTAGGGACAGGGAGGAGTGGCTGTAAAACGGAAGGTGCCTTACTTGAATAGTTGGTGGGCGCAATCTCGGTTGCGTGTTGTGATGGGAGAGTGGCTGGGTGAGGGATGAGGGTTACATGCTCGTAATATCGCTCTGGGCTGGCGAACATGGACCACTATGCTGGGAGGCATCTCTAGTCTGGCGAATGAGGGCTTCATGCTGGAGTGACGCCTCTGGCTGCCCTTACCTGCAAAAAGTACATCATTTTTGACTGAAATGTCCCTCTTGCGACGGAAATCATGTAAAACGTACATCAAAAATACGGGCATTCCCCTTTTCGGAGCATTTGAGAGGGAGTCGGCCGATTTTTGATGTAGGAAATGCAGGTCTTTGTCCAAAATCCGATGTATTCCGCAAATTTGATGTACTTTCTGCAGTTGGATGTGTCGCTGGGCTGTACTGCCTGCGGGGAGAGGACCGGTTACAGCGTCTTTTCATGAATCTTTGCCGATAAGCATACCTGCAGCTACGACGCTTCTTCTGGGTGTGACTGCCGCCATGCGCTGGCGAAGCAACGCGCACCCAGGATACGCGCTTTGGAGAAACAGCACCTCCCCCTCCACCTTTCAGTGGAAGTTGAGGTGCTGTCTTACATCTTAATGGAATGCCCGTCTTGAGGCGAGCGCTAGGGGATAACCTTTAAAATGCCGGCGCTGGTCGGCCCTGATTAGCCCATTGCTCTTTGGCCGGACCGTAGGCCCCGATCACCGGCAGGCCTGCCAGTCGCATCAGGATGGTCAATTGACCGCGGTGATGAATTTCGTGTTTCAGCGAACTGTAAATGGCTTGCCCTACGGTCCACTGCTGACCGAATATGGTGACGACCTCCGCAAGACGAGCATCCGATAGTTGGCTTTCCACGGCGGTGATGATGCCTTGAGACGTTCTGCGATACGCCTCCGCGATCGCCGAAGCCTGCGCTGGCGGCACTTCGCTCGCGGACGGAGCTTCGAACTTCAGCCCGAGGCCGAGCAAGAAGCTGCGATCGTTGTGCACGAGATGCCAAGCCAACTGGCCGAGGTTGCGAAAGCCATCAGCGTGCCCTTGACTCAGCGATGCATCTGTGAGCAGATCCAGCAATTGCTGCGTAACCGCGGTTTCTTTTTTCAACTCTTCCACACTATTCGAAACGGTTGTAAACATAGATAACTCCTCCTTGAATAGGGACATCCTCTTCCGGCACAAACATTTGGAAGCGTCGACCTCTTTGTATAGCCTCAGTATACCCCGCTCCCCCTGACAACAGTATGACAGTGAAGCCAGGCTCGGCAAAAAAAATCAGCCCCTCCAACCGGAGGGACTGACGATGGCCGACACGCGACCTTATTTAATCAAATCTTCTACGAACTTCGGCAGCACGAATGCGGCGCTGTGAAGACGAGGCGTGTAATATTTGGTTGGGAATTCCGGAATGGATGCCGTTTCCACTTCCAGCGGGTCATATTTCTTGCTGCCCATCGTGAAGGTCCACAGACCGCTTGGGTAGGTCGGGATGTTCGCGCCGTAGACACGAACGATCGGGAAAATTTCTTTCACGTCACGGTTGACCGTGGAGATCAGGTCCGCCTTGAACCAAGGATTGTCCGTTTGCGCGACGAAAATGCCGTCTTCTTTGAGTGCATCGTAGATGCCTTGGTAGAAGCCTTTGGTAAACAGCTCAACTGCTGGACCTACCGGCTCTGTGGAGTCGACCATGATCACGTCGTACGTGTTTTTGTGGTCGTGGATGTGCATGTAGCCGTCGTTAACGATAACTTCTACGCGCGGGTTGTCGAGTTCGCCTGCAATCGTTGGCAGGTACTTCTTGGAATACTCGATTACTTTGCCATCGATGTCGACGAGAACTGCTTTTTTCACCTTGCTGTGCTTCATGATTTCGCGAATCACGCCGCCGTCGCCGCCGCCGACAACGAGCACGTTCTCCGGATTCGGGTGCGTAACCAGCGCCGGATGCGCCACCATTTCATGGTAAACGAACTCGTCTTTCACCGTCGTCATGACCATGCCGTCGAGGGTCAGCATCGTGCCCCACTCTTCGGTTTCGATCATCGCAAGGTCTTGAAAATCCGTTTGCTCTCTGACGTATGTTTCCGTCACTTTTGCCGTAATCCCGAAGCTTTCAGTCTGCTTCTCGGTGTACCATAATTCCATGCGTAACCCTTCTTTCGCTTCTCTATTATGCGCGATCAAAAAAATAATAGATTTTTAATCGCGCCATGGATGAATAATGCCATACATTCACGGTCTATATCAGTGTGCCACCATTTGGATAAGTCATGCAAGGATGAGCGATTCTTTCCAGACCCTCCGTATGCACAAATTGTATTATAGTTTAATCGCCCCAAATTGCAATCATTTCCTGCCGCTTTTGCCCAAATCACAAAAAATATTTACATTTCCTTGAATATCCCCTGCCATGGTTTTCCATACTGGCTAATAAAGCCTTTTACCGATGGAGAAGGGAGGGAACTGCCATGTCTGATAATGAACGACCCCAGAAGCCCCGTACACCCCAGGAAAAAATCCAAAGCGACCTGCCGGCGTCCATGCGCTGGATGCGGCGGATTAAGAAGACGTTTTCGTTTTTCTTCACACTCAGCATTCTGATGCTCATTGCGCTCGCCGGACTGCTGGTGTATCTGCGTTCACAAACCTTGCCGGTCACCAAAATGATGCAAACGTCGCAAATGTACGATGTGCATGGCGAATTAATCGATACCTTTTATTCCGGGCAAAACCGGCAAGTCGTGCCGCTGAACGAAATTTCTCCGTACCTCATTCATGCCACGCTTTCGGTGGAAGACCAGCATTTCTACGAGCACTTCGGCGTCGATCTGAAAGCGGTCGCCCGGGCCGCGATTGTGAATGTGCAGGCGATGGCGAAGGTGCAGGGCGCAGGCACGATTACCCAGCAGCTTGCTCGGAATTTATATTTAAACCACGATCGGACGTGGACGCGAAAAATGAAAGAAACGATGTACGCGATTCAAATGGAAATGCAAATGAGCAAGGATGACATCCTGGCCGACTATTTGAATCAGATCTATTACGGGCACTCCACCTACGGCATCGAAACCGCATCCCAGCTTTTCTTCGGCAAGCACGCGAAGGATCTAACTTTGGCAGAAAGCGCCCTGATCGCCGGCGTCCCGAAAGGCCCGCGCTATTATTCGCCGTACTACGATATGCAAAATGCGCTGGATCGGCAAAAGGTCGTCCTGCAGCTTATGGTGAACAGCGGGTACATTACGCAAAGCGCCGCTGACGCCGCCGCCAAGGAGAAGCTGAACATCCTGCCGCTGGCGAAGAAAAAGCCTTCGGCAGCACCGTACTTCCGCGACTACGTCCGGACGATCGCGACGGAGACGCTCGGCATCTCTGAGGAGCAGTTCGACGAGGGCGGGATCCGCATCTACACGACGCTGGATAAGAATGCTCAGCATATTGCCGAGGAGGCCGTGACGAAGCAACTCGCGGATAAGCCCGAGCTTCAGGCGGCGCTCGTCGCCGTCGACCCGCGCTCCGGGGAGATCAAGGCGATGGTCGGCGGGCGCGACTACACCGAGAATCAATTCAATCGCGCGCTGTCGAATAAGCGGCAGCCGGGGTCGTCTTTTAAACCGTTCGTGTATATGGTTGCGCTCCAGAACGGTTTCACGCCGGCTACGCTCGTGAAGAGCGAGCCGACCGTGTTTACGTACGACGACGGGCGGCAGCAGTATACGCCCCGGAATTTTAACGATCAATACCCCAATGCGAATATCGATATGCGGCAGGCGATTTCCAAATCGGACAACATCTATGCGGTCCACACGGTCCTCGCGGTCGGGCCGGACAAAGTCATCGACCTCGCCCGTAAGCTCGGCGTCGTTTCGCCGATGAAGCCGCTCCCTTCGCTGGCACTCGGCGCCTTCCCGGTCAGCCCGCTTGAAATGGCATCCGCTTTCGGCGCCATTGCGAACCAGGGCACTCACCGCGAGCCTATCGCGATTTTGCGCATCGAGGATGCCGGCGGCAAGGTGCTTTATGAGGCGCGGCCGAAGGAAGATAAAGTCATCCCGCCCGCCGTGGCTTACGTGATGACGAACCTGATGGAGAGCGTGTTCGAGGAAGGCGGCACCGGCAGCCGGGTGGCCTCCACGATCAAGCGCCCGATCGCCGGCAAAACCGGCACGACCGACACCGACGCGTGGATGGTCGGCTTCACGCCGGAGCTCGCAACCGCCGTCTGGGTCGGCTATGACAAAGATCGCGACATTTCGGCGACCGAGTCGCACCTGGCGTCGCCGATCTTCGCGGATTTTACCGAGCAGACGCTCGAAGCCATTCCGCCGAAGCTGTTCCCGATCCCTGAAGGCGTGACCAATGTCTACATCGATCCGGTGAGCGGCAAGCTCTCCAACGAGGACTGTCCGAACGCGCAGCTCGAGTCGTTCATCTCCGGCACGGAGCCGACGACGTACTGCACGGGCAAACCGGCGAGCAAGGCTGGCGACACGCCGCCGAAAGGCACCGGCAAGACGGACAACGGCTCGTGGTGGAACGATTTGAAACGCTGGTGGAACGAGTAAGGAGCTGCGGGGAAATTAGCGGTACTTTGTTTCGTCGCAGTCTCTAAACGCACGACGAAAAGCCACGGCGAATGAGGTTCGCCGGGCTTAGGATAACAACACAAAAAGGCAGAACTAAGCGCGTCTTAGTCTGCCTTTTTGCTGTCCTAGTATATGAGGTAACATACACTAGGCTCTAGTATACCCGCTTCACTCTAGCGGAACAATGGATGACACATAATGTTCATATTCTCTATGAAACCTTGCAATGCCTACGCTAAGGCGTCTTTGAGGTCCTGCGCAGAGCGGTTCCACCATTCTTCATTGTGTGCGATGAGCTGCTTCCGAAGCGCTTCACGCTCTACATCCGACAGTCCGTCGAGGATGAATTTGCGCTTCATCGCCGCATCCATTTTGTTCACGTGGTCAGCGAGAATTTTCCACCCTTTGCGCGCTTCCGTATCAATTAGCATCTCGCACGCAGACATCCCCGCATAGTAGGCGCCCTCTTCCGTACGGTCTACGGCGACCCATACGATCCACGCTTTACGGCCATTCGGCACATCGTCCTTGTTCGTGGAGAACTTGATGCCCTTCTCGATTTTGCTCTTGGCATGCAGCGTACCTTCATCCAAATACGCGACATCCCCGTCGATAATGATGCCCGAGACGTTGCTCAGGTCAATCGCCCCTGCGCCAAATCCTTTGTGATTCACTTTGGAGCTAACGATATTCAAAGCTAGCTTCTTATTATCCGCTTCCATCCCGCACACCTTCCACTTCATCGTAAAATCAGACTATTGTGCTTTCATTGTATCGAAAGTCCACCGTTCAAACAAGTAGCGGCGGGCCTCTTTCCTATTTCTAACATTTCTTTGCGCCCGCAGAAATATTCCCAAGGTTGTCTACATATACATGCTGTAGATGCTTGTTTAGGCGGGGTGAATATCATTGAATGTCCATTTCAAAAGCCGTAAGGTACAGTGGTTCGCCGTGATGCTGTTTGCCGCAGGCGCCGTACTGCTGTCCCATGCCTTGCTCCCTTCTTCCGCACCAGCACCGCAAGGAACGATTCCAGTCGCTCTTCAAGAGGAGCCCTCCGCCAAAAAGCCGGACATGCCGCAGCCCAGCGCCCCGGTTCCGGCCAATGAGCAAGCTTCCGCACCGCTCAGCTATCGGATTGCGGAGTATCACATGAGTGTGGCCTACACGCCCGAAACGCAGCAGCTCAGCGGCCAGCAAGCGCTCACCTGGGAAAATCCGGGCACCGTCCCTGTGCAAGAGCTTTACCTTCACTTGTATCCGAACGCTTTTGCCTCAAAGAATACAACCTTCATGCGCGAATCCGGCGGCAAGCTGCGCAGCGATGAAGCCAAGGAAGGCACCAGCGGCAGCATGGAGCTCCTTTCCGTGAAGTCCGAGGACGGCGAAGACCTGAGCAAGCGCATGACGTTCGTACAGCCGGACGACGGCAATAAGGACGACCATACGCTGGTCAAGATTCCGCTGCCCAAACCCGTAGGCGCTGGGGAGAAAGTGACGATCCGCACGGAATTTCTGGTCAACATGCCGGCGGCCTTCGCCCGCATGGGCTACGTCGGCGATTTCGTCATGGCGGGCCAGTGGTTCCCGAAGGTCGCCGCCTACGAGCGCAAAGGCACGCGAGGCCGCGCGGAGCCAGGCTGGAACCTGCACCAATACCACGGCAACTCGGAGTTCTACGCTGATTTTGGACTGTACGACGTCAAAATTCAGGTGCCGGCCTCCTACATCGTCGCCGCGACCGGATTCCCGGTGAAGCCGCCGGTGACGGACAAAGGACTCAAAACGTACCAGTTCTACGCCGAGGATGTGCATGATTTTGCCTGGTCGGCTTCGCCGCATTTCGTCTATGTCGAAGAGCCGTTCTCCGCGCCGCAGGTGCCGGGGGTCAAAATCAAGCTGTACCTCGACCCCAACCATCAAAATCTGAAAGACCGCTACCTGTACGCCGCCAAAAAAGCGCTCGCCCGCTACAGCCAGTGGTACGGAACGTATCCGTATTCAACGCTGTCTATCGTGGTGCCGCCTCCCGGAGGCAACGGGGCGGGCGGCATGGAATATCCGACGCTCGTCACGGCCTGGGGGGCCAGTGACAAGGATCCCGACTTGGAGCTTGAACGCGTCGTCGTGCATGAAATCGGTCACCAATTCTTCTACGGGCTCGTCGCGACGAATGAATTTGAAGAAGCTTGGCTCGATGAAGGCTTCACTTCCTATGCCGAGGATAAGGTCATGGAGATGGATTTTGGCGAGAAGCCGAACCTGCCGGTGGAATCCAGCTACGTCACAGCGCCGGGGTCTCTCCAGCAAAATGCCTGGAGTTATCCAGGCCACGATCAGTATGCCGAAAACGTCTACACGCGCGGCAAGCTCGTGCTGAAAGCGATTGAGCAGCAGGTCGGCACGAAAACGATGGACCGCATTATGAAAACGTACTTCCAGCGTTGGGAGTTCAAGCACCCATCCACGAAAGATTTTCAAGCCGTCGTTGAAGAAGTGACGAAAACGAGTTGGGAAGACTTTTTTAACCAATATGTGTACGGCAGCATGATGATGGATTATTCCGTGGAAAGCGTGCGCGTGAAAGCGCAGGGCGCGGGGTCGTACGAAAGCACCGTGGAGATCGCCAAACGAGGCGGCAATTCGCCGACGGTCCCGATTCACTTCCATTTTGCTGATGGAACCTCTGTGGATAAAACATGGGACGGCAAAGAAAACAGTATCGAGTTCAAGCTCACGCACACCGCTCCTGTCGATTGGGTGCGCATCGATCCGGCGTATTCCCTCATCCTCGAAAACAAGCACATCAATAACTTCTACCAGACGGAAGTCAATCAGACATGGCAAATTCGCTGGAATCTCGGCATCGCGCAGCTGCTGCAAACGATTTTCGGCTGGGTCGCCTGGTAACTCGCTCAAGTACCATTTCGCAAAGGAGGATCCGCGTTTGACTACCTATCTCAAACTCGGCTTAGGGGCTGCATGGCGGCAGCCCTTTGCCACCATCACCTTATTCCTCTATCAGATGGGCTGGAGCATGCTGTTGTATAAGCTGATTCAAGGAATTCTCGTCCCGCTGATGCACCGGTTTCCGGGCGGCGAACAGCCCAAGCAGATGCTGCAGCTCTGGCTCGCGGAAAGTCAATTTCAGCTGATGAAAACGGATCTGAGTCACAGCTATTTATGGTGGCTGGCGGGCCTCCTCGGATTACGGATGCTCATGACGCCTCTGCTGAACAGCGGTGTCTACTACTCGCTTACTCACCCGGATCAGAATGCAGGCTACCGCTTTGTCCGCGGAATCAAAGAGCTCATGCTGCCATTCCTCTTGGTCTATCTGCTTCGAATCGTTGTGACGCTGGCACCTCTGATCTGGCTGATCCCGCACGCCGGCCGTATACTGGGGCGCAGCACCTCCTACGAGCAGCTCGCGCTCGATCTCCTGCCTTGGCTGCTGGGCATGCTCGCCTACGGCTTCGTGCTTCAACTGCTCTTCATGCATGTGCAGTTTGCCATTGCGGCCAAGCTCGGCATCCTGTCGACGATCATCTCATACTTCCGGTATCTGCTCCCGATTCTGGGGCTAGCGCTCATACTCCTTCTGTTTTCAGGACTTTTGGCAGGGGCTACCGTCCTCTCCACCTATATCTGGGCAGGACTAGCGGCACTTATCCTTTATCAACTTGTCCCGATCTTTCAGATTTTTATCCAAATGTGGTCCATCGCTTCGCAATATCAGCTGTTATCCGCCAAAATTTCCGATTGAAACCCAACATTCGGTGTAATTGTTCGTCTTTTACATAAAATTACAACATTTCCCCTTGCTAAAGGGGATTTTTTGCGTTTATTTCTTAAAATTTTCCGCATATTTTTGACTTTATGTGCACCGGCGAGGAGGATTTTAGATCT
The DNA here is from genome assembly GCF_003955665.1 of Paenibacillus whitsoniae. Taxonomy (GTDB): domain Bacteria; phylum Bacillota; class Bacilli; order Paenibacillales; family NBRC-103111; genus Paenibacillus_E; species Paenibacillus_E whitsoniae. The sequence continues at coordinate 17,920 of NZ_RXHU01000028.1, read as the reverse complement.
TTTTGACGAATATCAAGAGCTAGCAACAAAAAACCAAATATTGCATGCCGAATTCCCTGATTTTGGGGAAACGGGGGAACCACTCCGGGTGAATTGATCTTGCCAGACAGGGATCATAGGGAACCTTCAACCGAACCCTCCAGCTAACCTCGTAGGCACCGGAAGGAGACAAGCAGTTGAAGAAAGTTGTAGCACTTGTATTTAGCCTTGTTTTGTCTTTGAGCATTGGCGCTGGAAGCGTTTTCGCTTCTTCCTCTACCATGGACAGCGCGGTAAACGATCTGTTGGGCACGCCTTACAAATGGGCCGGCACAACCGAGAAAGGGTTTGACTGCTCCGGATTCACGATGTATCTGTTTAATGAATTCGGCATCGACCTGCCGCACAGCTCCAAATCTCAAAACAGTGAAGGCTACTGGATTGACAAAAGTGATCTTCGTAAGGGCGACCTGGTATTTTTCAACACAGACGGAAGTGGAATTTCCCACGTAGGCATGTACGTTGGGAACGGTGAATTCGTTCACTCCGCAACCAACATTGGTGTTGTTAAAAATAAACTGAGCGAATCCTACTACGCGAAGCGGTACGTATCGGCCAGACGTGTGCTCTGGGACGATATCTACAACCAACTGACTGCTGAATCCAAGTAATGCTTCTCGCATCAATGAAAAAAGCCCGGAATCGCTGGCTCGTCAGAGCGGCGTTCAGGGCTTTTATTCATGCTTGCCCCTTGCTGGGCGTATACTACAGTGAATAAAACGGAAGCCATGCCCGCCTGCCGGCTGTGGCTTAAGGAGAGATTAAGCATGACGAATCCGACTATTGCGGATGCGCCTTTTCCCGGTATCGTCCGTACCTTGGACGAACTACGCTCGGACATTGGAGAACCGCACCCCGCCGTTCAAAATAAAGTGATTGCCTGCATCGATGAGCATGCGCGTGCGTTTATTGCGAAGTCGCCGCTCTTTTTCTTATCGACGGCGAATCGTGAAGGGCTGTGCGACGTCTCGCCCCGCGGCGACGCCCCCGGCTTCGTGCGTGTGCTCGACGAGCGCCGCTTGGTGTACCCCGAGCGTCTCGGCAACCGCCGCATCGACTCGATGCAGAACCTACTGACGAATCCGGAGGTCGGCCTCCTGTTCGTCATCCCCGGCTACGACAGCGTGCTGCGCGTGAACGGCCGCGCCTGGATTACGAAGGACCCGGAGCTGTTGGAGGGGCTGAAGCTTGACGACAAGCAGCCCGTCGCCGCCGTCGGCGTCGAGGTGCGCGAATGCTTCATCCACTGCCCGCGCGCGTTGAAATTCGCCGGGGTCTGGGACACGGCGAGCTGGGTTCCGGCCGCGGAGCAGCCTGATAGTATGCGTATGTTCAAGGCGCATGTGAAGATGAATGGAGTGGCGCTCGAGGAGTAACGGCGCGGCGGGGATATGCGCGGGATGGCACATTGATCGTGAGGCAGGCGCTATCTCTACAGGACGTGCAGTCAGCGACGACATTGGCCTGCGAGCATTTGCGAACAGCCTATTTCGCCTACGCCTTTCACTCAACTGGAAAAGTTCCTGCTCATTTGGGCGAATACTGCCCTAGACCCATGATGAACTGGAAAACCTCCAGTTTATTTTTCAAAATAAGCTTATATCATGCAAAATAAGCGTTATGAACAGGAGAAATTCCATTTCATGTGCCGATTTCTGTGGTTTTGCCTGATATGAACTGGAGCTATTCCAGTTCAGCTTAGCGATGAACCGCGGCATAGTTAAAGCGGCTTCCGCAGGCTCTCAGGGGCGGGGGCTTTTACGGATCGCCCCCCATGATAAAAAGCCCGGGAGCCGCTCGCTTAGCGATTGCGGCTTCCGGGCTTTTTGTACGCGGGTGCGTGCTCGCACGGCGAGCTGCTGGTACGCAAGCGCGCGGCTCGGCGCGATGTGGCGTCAGCCCTCGCGCCACGGCCGTGCAGGTGGGCGAGGTTACTCGCTCACCTGCGCCAGCACGGCGGCGATCCGCTTCAGGCGGGTCGCTTCGGTCTTCGCATCCTCGACCTGGCGCACACATTCTTTGCGTTTCGACGGGTACAGCGCCTCGAAACGCTCGGTCGCGCCGGCTTGCGCGGCGAGCGCCGCAAGCAGGTCAGCCGGCACCTCGACTGTGCGAGGGGCCGTGTCGAGCTCGAGGGTGACCGCGACGGGGTCGCCCGCCTGCAGGCCTGCCGCTTTGCGATGCGCCTCGCTAAGCGGGATGAGATACTCGCCGCCCATAACGGCGACGGTAGTCCGGTACGCGTACCCGTTCAGGGTTGCGGTGACGGCCGGCTTTTTGCCTGCGCCCAGCGTCTGCATGGCGTCCTCAGGGATGGCGATGCCTGTCGCCTTCTTGTTCTCGGCTTGTTTGACGGTTGTGTGGAACGTAACGCTCATGGGGGCGTGTCTCCTTTATTTGACGGTATAGCTGACGTACCAGATGCTGCTGCCTACAAAAATTTGCAAATCCTCGGATACCGGCTTGAAAATGTCAGCGAGCTCCTCGTAGGCGAAGTAATTTTTGAGCACTTCGTGGACGGAACCGTCGGCGAGCTCGCGCCGTTTGTACGTGTCCTCGCTGTCCGGACGGGTGATCAGCTCCCCTCCCCTGCCCGGCACGTACACGTTGTCGGCCATTATGATTTGCGCCCCTGAGCCAAGCCGCTGATGCAGCCCTTGGAGAAAGCTGTCGATCCGGTTCCGCGGAATATGCGAGAACCAGAAGTTCGCGAGGCCGAAGTCGAAGCTGCCGGGAACGGCCGCAAGGTCGTAAGCGTCGCCGAGGGTGAACGTCGGCGCGCCGTGCGGCCACGGCTTGGCGCGGGCGATGTCGAGCACCTCGGGCCGAACATCAAGGCCAGTCAGCGCAGCCGCCGTCTCAGCGGCGATCTGCGACCAGTAGCCTGTGCCGCAGGCGATTTCCAGCACGCGCTTGCCCTTGGCCAGCGCACGGATGACGTCCGCGATGAGCGCCAGCTCCCGCTGATACCCCGCGTCATCGCGGTGATAGATGCGCTCGTATTCGGCTGCGCGCGCGCCGTAGTACGCTTGCATGCTCAGCTTCGCCTGCTGCTCCTGCGTTTGCTTCTCTTGGGCCTCGGCGAGCAGCCGGTGCCGGGAAGCCAGCAGGTCGGCGAAGATGCCGCCGCCCTGCGCGTCGTAGTTGGCGAGCAATCCCTGCGTCGCCATCACGATAAGCTGCGTCATGGAGAGGCCGGTCTCATCGGCCATGCGCTCCAGCTCGGCTTTTGTCTTCTCCGGCAGGTAGACGGAGAGGCGTTTGGTTTTGTCGATTTTTTCTTCAACGATGCAGAATCACCTCTATTTTGAATCACTTTAACATAAAATATGTGTTAACACAATTGTATTTTATGTTCGGCCGCAGCTGATTTGGTAGAAAAGCTGTAAAAAACAGTTTACTGCATAGGTAGAAAGAAGAAATCCAAAGCTAGACTCCGGACTAACGGATGCCAGAGCGCTTATTGGGGACCCAAACTGTCTCAAACCAAACTTAACGGTTGCAGCAGCGGTTATTTCGTGCAAAACCATCCCAAAATCACCATTTTCGAACCAATAGCCTCACTGGCAACCGTTAGCCTCGCATGCCCCCTCGTTTTCCCGGATATAGCCACTCCTGCAACCGTTAGACTGGCTAGTCAGATAGAGCGGGCAAGACTAGCTGCAGGGGATACAACAAAACCAACAAAAGCCGACTCCCCTTCCGGGCTTCCGGGAGGTGAATCGGCTTTCTTTTACATCAGCTGCCGCTCCTCGCCGTATCGGCGCTTGAGCTGGCTCAAGAAAAACTGCAGCGACAGGAACAACGCCGCAAAACACGCGCCCGCACTCAGGATAATCCACGGGTGCAGCCGGATATACCGCGAGCCGTAAGCGATCATTGACAGCCACTCGCCTGAAGTTGTGAGCGTGATCCTGTAGCCCGCGTCATCGTCGCCGATCGTTTCCGTGCCGCCAAGCACGATGTGAAATACCGCGAGCTGGCCCAGCAGGAACAGCACCTGCATGAACTCGCCGAGAAAAAGGAACAGCATTTCATTGCGCATGGATGGCACGATGTGCCGCCGCGTCCGGTGCAGGAACGAGCCGCCCATGAGGCGGGAGGCTTCGAAGAACATTTTGCCGCTGTAGTAACGGGTGCGGTCTGCAATTTGATGCGCGAGCGGAGAGACGCCGATCACGGTGACCAGAATGACGAAGGTGACGCTGAACAGCAGCTTATTGTGTGGGTCTGCTTTTTCCACTTGGTCCAGCCGCAAGCCGAAGTACATGCCCGCCAGCGGCGGGTATAAGAAAACGAAAGCCGGCACGGCCGCTGTCGCCCATTGCAAGGAACTCAGCAGCTTGCGCATTCGGCCGGTCATCCCGCTCCACAGCCCCCAAGGCAGCGCTGCCGCAAAACGCAGCAGTGTAAGAGCGAGTGCGGTGCCAAGGGTGTATTTTAGCCCATTGAGAAGAAGGCTGAGGATATCGAAGCCCCGGTGATCGGTTCCCAGAAGGAACGTGCCGTTTGGGGCGAAGGGCGGGATGCGGTATCTCGTTTTGCCGTCGATATCTTGGTATTGAAGCATATTGATCTTATCCTCGGGTGAGATGCCATGGGGCTTCAGCCAAGTGCCGAAAATCATCACCAACACAAACAGGGCCAGCAAGCCGATCGAGAGGTAGAAGGCAGTGTTCGAAGGCTTTTTCACGATTCGGTCACCTCTGTCCGTACGATGAATTGCTTGCGCAGCAGCGCATACAAGATGTGAAACGCCATCGTGATTAAGCCGAGCGTCACGCAAATCGATGACATCGAAGAAATGCCCTGGTACAGCGGCGATACGATGAATCCCCCCAGCCCCGTGATGCCGCAGATCGCTTCGGCTACCGCCATACTGGCCAGCGCAAGCGTCGTCGCTTTGGGCAAAATCGCCAGCACATCCTCCATCACGTTGCGCAGCACATGCTTGATAAGCACCTCACCGCGGGTGAGCCCCTTCGCCAACGCCGTCACGACGTAGTCTTGTCCCATCTCCCGCAGGATCGCGAGGCGCAGCGTTCCGTAGATGGTCACCGAAGGAATCAGGGCGATGGTGAGAAAAGGGATGAGAAACGGCGTCCGGTTCCCGACCTGCACGACGAGCAGCACGTAGTGCCCGAGCAGCTTGGTGGCGTAGACGGCGCCTAATTGAATCAGCACGATGAGAAAAAAGTCCGGGACCCCAACAAGCAAGGCCTGAAGTCCGTCAAGCAGATTGCCTGCGCGCCTGAACAAGGCCGCCCACATCGCGGCCAGTATGCTAAGCACGATCGCTAGCAGCAGGCCGGGGACGAAGTACTTGCATGTTTTGAGCAGCATCTGCGGAATGCCGTGGGCGATCGCTACCTCTTTGCGTGTATAGGGATCGCGGTAGGTGCCAAAATCGCCGTGAAGGTAGCCCTTGACCTGTTCCTTGACGGAGTAGCCGTAATACCGCCATGAGATAACCGGCGCATCCAGCGGAACCGTCGTGGCCCTCAGCACCCCGCGAGTCGCCATCGCGGTTCCCTGGTACTCCCAGGCTTTGCCGTAAGGTACGCGGAGCAGGCCGCTTTTCTCATCGATGGCTTGACTGCCCGGCAGCACTTCGATCATCTTTGACAAGTTAGTGCCCGCACTCACCGTCACTCTGAGCTGATCCGGCTGTACGGATAAAAACATTTGCCGAATGTTACTTAAGAGGAAAATCCCGATCAACGTGATCGCCCCCAGCAGCAACCAACGTCCCATTGCTTTCACTGCCGTGTCACCCCATTCGTAATTTACCAAAGGTAGAATAATTGTTATGCGAATAGTGTAGCATGAAGGCTTGGGCGAGCATAGAGGGAAAGTTGTGCGTTAGACTGCGTGGGCTTGAAGAAAAAAGAGAACTGTTGCGGGAGACTCGCGTGGAGTGGCTGGGGTGCTTGATTCGGCTGATCTGGAGTGGCTAATTGGTGTGCGTGGTGGTGTAATTAGCTGTCTTGTGACGGGGGCGCTATGAGCTAGTGTCGGCTGTCGGTGAGGAGAAACTGGCGCTCAATAGCAAATTTTAGGCGGAAGCTGCAAAACGTACAGTAAATTCGTCCGAAAAGAAGCAAAATGGAGAAAATCCTGCAAAAACTGCAGTAAAATTTCGCAACATCACGTTTGTAACCGTTTCCATTCGATATTAGCTCAAATTTTACTGTACATTCTGCAGGATCTTCAGCAAATAACGCCGATCCCCCCCATTTTAATGTAGAAAATGCAGGATGTCCGCATACCGCTCGGCCAGGTCGGCCCCCTACCCGCCAGAAAGCCCGCAGCGCCGATCAACCGCAGGCTGATAGCAAAAAAAGCGAGGCAAGGGCCCCTCCCCTGCCTCGCTCCTGCCAGCTCGCAGCGCGCTACGATCTGAACTGCATCGCGTGCAGACGGCTGTATACGCCGCCTACGGCGAGCAGCTCATCGTGAGCGCCCTGCTCGGTGATGCCTTGGTCCGTCACGACGACGATGCGGTCGGCGTTCTTGATCGTCGCGAGGCGGTGCGCGATGACCAGCGTCGTGCGGCCTTGCGACAGCTCGGCCAGCGACTGCTGGATCGCCGCCTCGGTCTCGGTATCGAGCGCCGATGTCGCCTCATCGAGGATGAGAATCGGCGGATTTTTCAGGAACATGCGCGCGATCGCGAGGCGCTGTTTCTGCCCGCCGGAGAGCTTGACCCCGCGCTCTCCGATGACGGTGTCCAGTCCCTTCGGCTGGGACTGGATGTAGCTCGCAAGCTGCGCCCGGCGCGCAGCCTCCCAGATCTGCTCGTCCGTCGCGCCGAGCTTGCCATAGGCGATGTTCTCCCGGATCGTACCGGAGAACAGGAACACATCCTGCTGCACGATGCCGATCTGGCGTCGCAGCGATTCAAGCTCGATGTCGCGAATATCGCGCCCATCGATGGAGATGCCGCCCTCGCTGACATCGTAGAAGCGAGGGAGCAAGGAGCAGATCGTCGTCTTGCCGGCACCCGACGGCCCGACGAAAGCGACGGTTTCGCCGGGGCGAATGTTCAGCGAAATGTTATGGAGCACCCGCTCCTCTTCAGCGTAACCGAAGGAGACGTGATCGAACACAATGTGGCCTTGCAAATGGTCCACCTTCACGGCGTTCGGCCGATCCGCGACCTCCGGCTCCGTATCGATAACTTCCACGTATCGTTTGAAGCCGGCGATCCCTTTGGGATAGCTCTCGATGACGTTGTTGATCTTCTGGATCGGGCCCAGGAAGACGTTCGTCAAAAGAACAAAAGCGATAAACTCCCCATATGTAATCTGCTTATCGATCACGAACCAAGTGCCGCAGATCAGGACGAACACGGTCACGAGCCGCATCAGAATATAGCTTAAGGAAATGTTCCACGCCATGATTTTATACGACAACAGCTTCGTCAGACGAAACCGGCCGTTGTTGTCGGCGAACAGCTTTTTCTCGTAGGACTCGTTCGCAAACGCCTGCACAACGCGAATCCCGCCGATATTGTCCTCAACGCGGGCATTGATGTCAGCAAGGTCGCCCATCATGCGACGGAACGTTTTGGTCATTTTCGTGTTAAAGTACACGGCAACCCACAGCAGCAGCGGCACGATGACGAACGTCAGCAGCGCCAGCTTCACATTGATGCTTAGCATCAGCAGGAGCGCCCCGATCAAGGTCATCACGGCGATGAACAAATCCTCCGGACCGTGATGCGCCACCTCGCCAATCTCCAGCAGGTCGTTCGACATGCGGGACATGAGCTGCCCTGTCTTGTTGTTATCATAGAAGCGAAAAGACAGCTTCTGCAGGTGATCATGGCAATTACGTTTTTCTAAGCAGCGTAATTTATAATGAGTTACCAACGCCATATGCTAGACTAATTTATCTAAACTTACTTGATCAATTATCCGAAGATACATCGTTTAGAACCTTCGATATGGATCTGCTGATTGAGCAACTTGTTATTTTAGCAGATGATGAAGGAAATGATGTTCTCAGCAATCGGTCAAGAATAACAAGACAAATTGAAGAAGCCTTTGACAGACTAAAGGAACAAGATATTATCATCGACTATAAGGTGCGTAAACAAAGCAACAGAAAAAAATGGATTGATATAACGCCCAGTGCATGGATTCTATCTGATCATATTAAGAAACTAAGTTAGAAAGAAAAGGGAGCTCTCTGGACGAGCTCCTTTTCTTTTTAATATATAGAAATAGCAGTAAGGAGGACTCATTGGCGTCGCATACGGATGAACCATAAGATTATAAGCTGCAGCGAATCCCGACCGGCCCGTGCTGCCTGCGGCGCATGCGCGATTGGGAAGCACCAGGAACCTTGTGCTGCTGTTGCTCCCGGCTGGCCGCCGGCGCCAGCGCGCCGATCAAGAAGCGTGTTTCATTCGGATGTCTAGGAACATGAGCTGCAGACGCTTGGGGCCGGCCGCCGTCGCCGGCGCGCCGATCGCAAAGCCGGGCTTCATCCGGTAGAACTAGGAACGTGTGCTGCTGCTGCTCGGGCCGGAAGCACCAGGTATGTCAGCTGCAGAAGCTCGGGCCGGCAGCCGGCGCCGGCGCGCTGATCGCGGAGTCGGCTTCATCCGGAAGCACCAAGTACGTGAGCTGCAGACGCTCGGGCCGGCCGCAAGCGCCGGCGCGCCGATAGCGAAGTCGGCTTCATCCGGAAACACTAGGTACGTGAGCTGCAGACACTCGGGCCGGCAGCCGGCGCCGGCGCGCCGATCGCGAAGCCCGGCTTGTCCGGAAGAACTAGAAACGTGAACTGCTGCTCGGCGCCAGCGGCCCCAACGAAGCCGGGTTTTATCCTGGAAGCACCAGGAACATGAGCCGCAGCCGCTCGGCCGGCAGCCGGCGTCAGTGCTCCGATCTCGAAGCCAGGCTTCATCCGAGGAAGCACTAAGAATGTGAGCTGCAGCCATCATCACCGGCAGCGCGTCGTCACTAAGCCGGGTTTCATTCGGATAAACCGCGCGCGCAGCATCACCAACCACCACCAGGAAATGTCGGGTGACAAGAACTTGATTACATTCCAATGGTGACAAGAACTTTGTAATATTCCCGACGGAACATTCTTCCATTATGACTAACGGGACACTATAGCGTAATGATCAGGGAGCAGATCGCCTCGCGGCAGCTGCTCCCTAATTTCGTTCGGAGAGTAAAGTCTAAATGACAAGGGAAAAGTGATTAGCAACTAGAAATACTAATCAACTGTAAAAATGGGATGAAGTTCATTGATATTATATGAGGAGAAAATGATGATTATTTACCGCGGAATTGAGATATTGTTTGAAAATGGATATATTCGGACAAATGGACTGAATAAAATGATTGAAAAAGAATTTCATATATCCCTTAATAAAAGGCTGCATAATGAGTATTTAGAGCTGATTAGTTACTTAATTAATTATGTCATTGATGCTAAGCAATTAATTAAGCCTGATCAAACCATTTCATACCATTCTTGGTTGGTAAAATGTTGTGTACTTTCTGAACTTTATTATGAAATATGGGAAGTCCAAAGCAATGGTGAAGGTTTTGGAGAAGGTGCGGATTATGCAATTAAAGTAGTCCAAGAACAAAAACAAGAATGTCAGGAATACGGGGCAACTGCGATATTTCCAATTTTCAATCAAATGATAGTTATTTCTAAAGGTGTGTACGAAGGACTAGCAGTCGATGCGGTGAGATATCCATCGCCCGAGCATATGTCGGGATGGTGGCTTACAACTGAACTGTATGACAATAATGTGGAATCTTTAATGACGGTTCATTATCACCATTTAGCATTTATAAGACCAGAACTAATCAAATATCTCGCTTTACCTTTTGGATATAGATTTAATACCACAGGGAAAGAACAAGATATTTGGTTCGATGAAAATGCAATAAAATAACTTTTTTAGAGCTGGTCGATTGCGCTAACGAGGAACGTTAGTTCAGGAACAAATAAGTGAGGCTGCCGCGAAATTGGTCGGGCAGCCTCATTAAGCTATTTTACTTTAATGGTAATTTTCCCCTTGCCATTCAAGTGGTTATTTTGGTAAGTTAAAGCTAGTTTAATTATAAAGAAAGCCAAGGGGATCAAATATGCAAGGATCTATGATCGATATATTTTATTATTACATGAAGCGTTAGCAATACCTGATTAAGATTCAGGGGGCTAACGCAATTTGTGTTGACCTCCTGTGACGTATATTAAACGCGCAGGACCGAGAGGTTCAGCGCTTTTTTCTGTGAAAAGATGATTTTTTGCATGACACACTGACTAGGCACTCTAGTAATATGAAGTTTACTGTCATTACAGGAAGGCCAATTGAGTGGCTTGATTCCGCAAAAAAGTGGATTAGCGTGCACAGTTTTCCAGTTGAATCTGCAATAAGTGCATCAGAATATGAACTAGGAAAGCTACGAAATGTAATTTTTGATGATGTATTTCTCTATGAAGTATCCGAACTATATGGAATGAGTTTTGATAATAACGCGCGTATGAAGGATCTCGTCTTTGAAGGAGGAGCTATTCTAATGTAATTCCTCTTGATTATTAATAGAATGTGCAAAATTAAATAATATAACTGTTTTCGTCGAAGACCACCCAGCTCATGCTCTTACCTTAGCAGATGGTGGAATCAATGTGTTATTACTTGATAAACCTTATAATCGATTCCTCGACCATGAAAAAAGAATTAGAGTACAGAATTGGGAAGAGATTGATTCTATTCTTACTACCTTTAGTAATAGAAACCTTGAATGAATAAGTTAAGATGGCTTAGTTAGATGGCTTAGGTTAATTGTTGCCAGTTAATGATGTGACAAGGTACGATAGTCCATCTCAATAGGAGGAGGTATTTAGCGGTGATTTCATTATGTAAAGCAGACTTAAAAGATGCAGTTACTATTCATGAAATGAAAGTCAAAGCATTTATGCCCTTATTGGAAAAATATCAGGATTATGAAACAAGCCCCGCCAATGAAACGGTAGAAAGAATTATTACTCAAATCAATCAACCCTTTACAGATTACTTCATAATCAGAAATTTTGAGGTTGCTGTTGGTGGAATTAGAGTCGTGAAGAAGGATACTAAGATCTATCGTGTCAGCCCAATTTTTATAATGCCAGAACATCAAGGAAAAGGAATTGCCCAAAAAGCCTTTGCATTGATAGAGGAGATATATGATGATGCAAAGTCATGGGAACTGGATACAATAATGCAAGAGGAAGGGAACTGTTATTTGTATGAAAAGATAGGTTATAAAAAAACGGGTGAAACAAAAGCAATTAATGACAAAATCACAATAGTTTCTTATAAAAAACATCTTTAGAGTATCAGCAGTTTGTTACAGAGTTAACCGTGATTGGGTGATTAATTTTTGTAATCTTTTGATGATTGCGCTAACGGATAACGATAGTTCAAGCACGGCCGGATGCCGTTGTCTGTTGAAGTAACGGCTGCAAAAGTTGATTAACCTTTAGAGATGAGGTTATTTATAATGTATATTTGTCATGTGTGCGGTTTTAATAAATTAGATGAGCCCCCGTGGGGAGATGACGGAAAAACAGCTAGTTTCAGTATTTGTAGCTGTTGTGGGGTAGAATTTGGTTATGAGGATGCTACGGAAAAAGGTCTAATTAATTACCGAGATAAATGGCTAAACAATGGAGCTAAATGGTTTAATGAATCAAAACGACCAGAGAGTTGGGATGTACAAGAGCAGTTAAAAAGGATTAACTTTAGGTGAAGTTATGAATATTAAATTTAATCGGTTTCCTTGCTATGAACAAAAGCCGTTTGCGCTAACTGGGAACGATAGCGTAACAAGCAGGGAGCAACCCGTCACGCGGCAGCTGCTCCCTCTTTGGGTAATTCTGAAAAACGCCGAATGCAGCAAAAAACATCATTCAATAAAAGAATGATGTTTTTGTTTGTTTTAACTAACGTGACGTGGAAATGTTACCAAGTTCTTGTCATTTATGTTATCAAGTTCTTGTCATCCGATCCGACAACAACACACACAACAGGAGGGGAAGTGTCCAATGACACAAATCCTCCTACATAAAAATAAAAATGCCTGATTCCTCAGGCATTCTCATTTAAAATTATGTAGGCACATTTTGTGTCATTGGACAAGGAAGAGAAATAATAATTTATATTTTAAACAATTATATTGCAAAAAATATATTTGTTTAAAATTAGGTTTTTGTGAAGAAGTACCCAAAAAGCCCGCGCCCTGTAAGGGATTGCGGTTTTTTTTTGATGATGAATGATGTCTAACGACGACAAAATCTTCGATTGATTGAAACAACAACTCTTTTTTCCAATTAAATCCCTTCCTTTCAAATATCATTATGTGTTATGAAAGAGATAGTTTTTAAAAAAAATTCCTCATGATGAATTCATGCGCCGCGCTAAGCTGCTAGCCAACGCAAAGGAAGCCGTTTTCCCAATAAGGGGTAACGGCTTATTTGCGTCATTTCCGTGCGATCATCGCAGGTAAGCTATTTCTTATCACATACGACGTTCCCGGGTAACCCACTACCCGACCTCACATCGGAGTTTTATCCCTACCCGGCGGAGTGCCTAATAAAGTTAATTTTATTATATCCATGATGATGTCCCAGGAGCAAGAACGAAAAGGCTCTAGAGATATTTCCCTAGCCTTTTTTAATTGGTGCTTCCGGATTTCAACCAAGTACACCACACATTCAAAAACCATGACTAGCGTTTTACTTCCAAACTTAAACATTAGTTCCCACTAAACAGATAGGAAGCTTTATGATCTCAACTTTTTTATAATTCATCGATCTTAATAATAAAAGGTTTCCTTAGAGAATTTTGGTGGTAGACTACAAAATACTTCCCACCCTCATGTACTAAATGTTGCATATCCGAAGGAACTTGAATAGTTTGAACATCTCCATTTTCGAAACTAACTGTTATAGAATCCTCCATTTTGTTCGTTACTGTTCCAATTGCAGCTACTCTAGAAAAAACGAAAAAATAATATAACAAAAAAGACGCTAAAAGAACCAATAAAATTACCGCTAACCATGAGATTTTCGCTCTTGTCCTCATTGACGTTCACCTCGCAATGCCCATGATATTTACAGATATATTAACAAATAAGTTTTAAAATGTCTTTGGATATTGTATTTATACGAATCAGACTTTATTACATCTGATGAATTAATTCCGAAGGAGTTTCCCATTGGGCATGACCTGCTGTTAAATGCAAAAGCATATGGCTCATTCACCTATTTTTGTAATTTCAATTTGTAAGAAACGTTCCAGAAAAGCCGACCACAATGGGCAAGACATAGAAATTTAAATAATTAGAAAACCCAGTGACATTCAACACTGGGTTTTCTGTTTCAATTTAGTTATAGCACCTGTGAATTTCCTATGAAGAACTTCCAATGGTGAAAGTGTTTACCCAGTTATATTCATCCCCTATGAAATCATCCCAGTTAATGGAGACGAAGTTTAATATAGCCCTCACAATAGCACCTGCGTAAGGGTGAGCATAAGAAGAAACAAAGGTACCTGTTTGGCCGTTATTACCAACTGGTATACGTACTTCATCATGGAGTGCTCCGTATTGTTGGCAACCAGATCCGTAAAGATCAAACTTCGATTGGCTACCACCAACTGAAAGTTTTATATCGTTATTTGGGTCATATGGGAATTGCTGAAAGGAGTTATAATTGTTGCAAAAGGGCTTGTAGTTATGTGCCCCGTTAGTGGCTACTCTGGTAGTATGGGACTGCCAGGCTTGAGCTACGGAGTCCTCAAAATAAAAATTAGGAACACCATTCCAGTTATAAGTGGTGTAATAATCATACTTGTACTCCGCCCCATTTGATGTGGTTCCGAGATAAAAAAGTTGTGCAGTTGCGCTAAATATCCCATCCGAAGCGGATCCCATGCTCAAAGTAGCAACTTCTTGTTTTGATTTTAAATTTTTCTTATCCTTTGCACGTATAGCATCAATCTCCTCTTTATTTTCAGGCGTCACAATATGCTTGTTTCCCTCTCTATCTCGATACGTTTCTGTCATCTCTGATTTTACTTCTACCTTAACTCCACCGCGAGAAACTAAAGTCTGCTTGAAATCGAGAGGCATATCTTTCAAATCAGAATTCTGAACATTCATCTCTCGTAAGATTTTATCAGCCTGGCCTTCTGTCAAATTTGTTGCATTAGAAACCGGATCTACACGGCCATCCTTATGCTTAACAATTTTGATCCCGGGTTCAATTTCAATCTGTAGATCTGGATTATCAGGTGTTGCAAAAGCAGAAGGTACAAGAGAAACTAAAAGCAATGCGGTTGCGGCTACGGTTGGAACAATTTTTTTCATAGATTTGCCTCCCTAATACAGCTTTATTTTGATTTTACTATGTTATAATACTATTTATTTCCATATACTGCGATATGAAGATAGTACTAATAGTGCAAATGGTAAATTATGACGAATATGGGGATAAAGTCTTATAAATCAATCTAGGTCCACATTCTCTGACAAAAATCGAGGTCATCATTCGTTCTTGAAGTAGTCTAGGTTGGCAACTTACCGCCACCATAACACCAAAAAAACTTTTGGGAGAACACTAAGAAGGAAAGGCAATGGGGGGTTGAATTGCAGTTAACTGAAGCGGCAATGGGGGCCGGCCCCGAGCAGCTGCATCTCACGTTCCTGATGCTTCCGGAGGAAACCCAACTTCACTATCGGCGCGCCGTCGACGGCGTCCAGCCCCGAGCAGTGCAGCTCACGCTCCTGAGCGCTTCAGAGAAACCCGGCTTTGCGATCGGCGAGGCGGCGACGGCGGCCGACTCGAGTAGTCTACTTTATTTTCAGATTTTGTTACTTAATACATCATAATCACAGAGCAGTCTAAAACTTAATTTTCCAATAGCTGATGATGTTTCAATTCAAAAACCGCGTCAATTCAACATCTCTAGTCTACTTTATTTTCATCTAACAGCGTCCGCTGGACAACAGAGCTGAAATAGGAATTCTATGCTTCCGGATGCGACCGACCGCCCCGATCTAGGGCGCGCCGTATTCATTTATTCAGTAAAAAACTCATTATATGCATTCTTAGCTTGTTCAACGCTTTTCAAATCAAACTCGCAATAAATCGCTCTTACTAGCATTTTCATCTGTTCTTTGTCGTATCCTAGCCTCTCAGCTCCCATAATCGCATAGCCTAGAGTGGCATTGTTTGACCATTCCCTTTCTGCCGAACGTTCACGATTAATCATAGAACGGATTAGGGCTGAACGGTTCTCCCCAGCCTGCTCGTCCAACCATTTCCAAGTTTCGTCTGGAAGCGTCAAGGATACCTTTTTTGTTATACCCATAGAAGGTCTTCCGTTCGGTCTTGTAGTCTTTTGTTTTCCTCTTGTGGCTCCCGATGGTCTAACGCCCGTTGTGAATGCTACTGCACCGCTTGGAATAGAACGACAATCCAAACATAGTGTGAGTTGATCATCACCTCGGTAAAAGCTAATCACATCTTTATTACTGTTACACTCTTGGCAAAATTTCATAGGATATTGCCTCCAATACTTTAGGTTACCTAAATATACTTTAAGTAACCTAAAGTGCCAATACAAAAATTCCCAGAAAGTTGACTGGCAACTTTGGTTGTCCATCGGAGGCGAAGACGGTATGCATAGACTGATAGTTGGCAGAATTTCATTGGCTACATTGGTTCCGCCGACCTACTCCCCGCTGATTCTTTCGTCGGCTAAGATTGCGAAAAGGTATGACGGTGCGATAAGATCGCTAATTTCTCCTGGGCCTCGCACCGGCATACGTTCCCATGCCCTCTCAATCTGACTTTTCGCAATGAGGTAGTTAGTCGTGTTGGGAACAATCGCGTTTCCATTCATTTTGTATTTAAAGGTCTTACCACGTACTTGCCTGAACTCGCTATCTTCATGTGCGACAATTCTTAACCAAACCGATTCAAACGATTTCATGCAATCAGCCTCCCAGTTTGCTTTTGTTTGATCGTATCATAGAGACCCACCTATGAAGCAAGAGTTGGGAGACTCTGTAGTGTTAAGAATTGAGTGTAGTGGTGGAAGTATCTGAGGGATATAATAAGGAGAAAGCTTGCGATCGCGATGCCGGAGTTCATCCGGATGCACCAGGTACGTGTGCTGCAGTTGCTCGGCGCCGGCCGCCCCCGCCGCGGCGATCGCGATGCCGGGCTTCATCCAGATGCACTAGGTACGTATACTGCAGCTGCTCGGCGCTCCGATCGAGAAGCCTGTTTCATCCAAATTCATCAGGTACGTGTGCTCCAGTTGCTCGGCGCCGGCCCGCCCCCGCCGCGTCGATCGCGAAGCCTGGCTTCATCCGGATGCACTAGGTACGTGTACTGCAGCTGCTCGGCGCCGCCGCCGGCCCCGGCGCTCCAATCACGAAGCCTGTTTCATCCGAATTCACACCAGGTACGTGTGCTGCAGTTGGCCGCCGTCCCCGGCGCTCTCGTCGCGAAGCCTGTTTCATCCAAATTCACCAGGTACGTTTGCTGCAGCTCATTCCGTCATTCATTTACGCCATAGCCCCCCGGTGACTCGGAGATATGGTACATTTTGTTCAAATTTTATCCAACTGGCTGGTTGATCATGAACCAGACGTAAAAACCATTACTACATATACACAAGCTGCACTCATCGCAATTTCCGCATTTCAAAAAATAACGAAAAAGCCCACTCACAAAAGCAAGTAGACTTTTTCATTTATTAGGTATTCACCTTCTTAATTCGGCGCCAACCATAATTAAGAAGATTTGCCCAGCAGCTAAAAAGGAGCTGCTGGGTGCTTCTATTATAAGATTCTGTGAGGAGTTATGTCATTCCCCCATATAATTTGAAATATATTCATGAAAGAATGATTTATGAATCTTGTTTCATTTTAACAGCCACTGGCGGCTTCCTTCGATTTCTAATGAACCTGCGAATTTTGTATGTCATCTGTAGACTAAGCCACCACGACCAAATCCAGCGATTCCGTTGATATGGCAAATACAGATCTTTTCGCAAACTATTGTACTTTTTTAATACGTAATCAAGCATTTTTCGATTAGCGTCATAGACCGGGAAATCTACATTCGCCATCGCATTCTGATACGATTCTTCTTTAAATCCATAAATGAAAATCTCTAATTTCTCATCGACATAGCGTGCATTACCTTTTAAAATCTCCCCAATCCCACTTAGTTGAGAATCATTGATACCCTCATAACCATCCCCAGGGAAAATACCATCATCGATGATCTTTATAATCGGCTCGTAAACTAATTCCAATCTGTCAGTTTGCTGTTTTCTCTTGAGCTCGCGATCAGTCCGGGAATTGGTAAAGAAATGAGTGAAAATATTCCCAAGTATAGTACCAATAAACGCTAACATTGCTACAGCTATCGCGGATTGCTTTAAATAACTTAAAACATCCATTTTCGACCACCTTACTAAATTTAAAATATCATCTTAAATATAGTATAGACGTTATCGACATTTTTTTGATCTATTTTTGCTCGAAGAATTTCCTCGATAGTTGACCATTCCCAGTCTTCTTCCTGCACCTTAATTTAAAAGAGGTATTGACCGCCTCGTTCATATCAGCTTAATGCCCAGATGTCGGGCTTTTCTTGTCGCTAAAGAGGGTATTTTCATGTCATTGTACTCCAGGATAGTCGGTTTTAAAGCTGGATTATTCTGTCGTCGTATTACTCTCTCTGAAAGCGGACATTCTACTCTCTCTAGAAACAGACATTCTACTCCCTCGAGAAACAGACATCCTACTCTCTCTAGAAACAGACATCCTACTCCCTCTAG